>JBGQBO010000032.1:0-58576 GCA_041494885.1 Terriglobia bacterium | reverse complement strand
ACTTGTCAATGCCCATGCCTGTCTCTGTCAACCCCGCCACGGCGGGTGACCCACTGACTGGAGAGCCGGATGCGGGAGAACCGCCTGTCCGGTTCGGAGGGGGGAGGAGCCGAAGCCAATCGGCTCTTCCTACCCCTATTGAATTTTCGGCTCAATCAGAATGCCTTGGGAGACGAGGGGCGGGATGGGGTGTTATGCCGGGCACGGGAGAACTGCGGCCTCACCATGAAGGAGCTGGGCGAGGCGGCGGGGGTAACTCAGGCTTACCACCGTAAGCGAGGCGGTGCGCAGATTTTGGCAGCGGATGGAAAGGAAAGAGGATTTGTCTGGCCCCTTCGCTCAGGCCTCTCCACATTGTGGAATGTGGAAGCCCGACCCTAAAATCGCACCATCAGATCATGCTCAGTGACGGTCTTCGGCACCTTGGCAGACGCAGGCATGCAGAGAACACATGCCTGCGGCACCCCGCCCGCGCCTGTCCCAATTAGATCATGCTCAAAGACGGTCTTCGGCACCTTGGCAGACGCAGGCATCCGCCGAGGCGGACATGCCTAGGGCACCCCGGGTCAGTGGAAACCCGCCGCAAGGTCTCTGGACATGCGCCCCAGTTTTCGCAAGTGGCGGCGGGGTCCATTTAGGGGGAAAGCTGGAATCAATTTGCCGGTCGATACAAGGATTGGGGCCGCACGATGGTTCTGGCCTTGGCGCGTCAGCATTATGGTTTGAAACTGAGAGAATTGGGTTTTTGGCACGTACTCACTGCTGCCTCCTGACCCCCATCAGTTGCGCCGGGTAGAGGCCGAAGTTTTCGATCTCGATCACGTTCTGTTTATTAAATCGAATCTTCGCTGCCGGCAGAAGCGTCCCGCCCAATCCCTTGGCCTCTTCGACGAACAGTTCAATGTAGGTGAAAGGATAATCTTCGGACCGGGTCCCGTAGCGAACCTCGAAAAAACTGAGCCAGCGTTCGAAGACGATCGTGTACGTGCGCCCGTTCGGGTTACGATGGATGCGCACGGTGTTGATATCATGGCTGAGTTGACCATCGAGTGCGAAGGTGCCCTTCCTTTCCTTGGCGATGGCCTTAAGCAAGCCCTCCTCACCCTGTGACTTTAAAATACGCGCGAATTTCCGTGCGTCCGCATCCGCCGTGTATCCTTCGATCGTGAGGGTGAATCCTCGCGAGACCAAGCTTCCTCCCGGTCCCATGCCAACGACAGTGCCTGTAAACACCTCCTTGGACGGCTCGGCTTGAGCGCCCTCGGTCTGCGGAAAAACGCGGACCATCCCAAGACCGCAGAACATCAGGATCACAACAACGAATCGTTTTGCTCTCATCTTGCCTCCAATCGTTGAAATCGATCATCCACGACAAGGTTCCACCCCTCTCGATCTTCGCCGCGATCGAAGTCGGGTCACGGGTTTGGCCTTCGACAGTCGCGGGAAGATGAAGCCATCGAAACACACTCGCCCCTGCCCCTTTGGCGGATTGGGTAGGACGGCTCGGCGACATTCAAGGCTGGGCTTTGTGAAAGGCGTACAGAAAAACCACAACACTCAGGGCAGCGAAGGCATAGATGAAAGATATCAGCACTCTCATCGCAGGAATTACACCTCGCACCACGCCTAATACATCGCCGATCAGACCCGCGATCAACAGGATCGTCACCAGAACCATTCCCACAAGCGCAAGAAATGCCGTATTCTTCAGTGTCATGGTCAAATTATAAACTCGTTAACCCTCTCGACAAGACCCGATGGACTTTCCCACAGCCCGAGGTGCGAAGGAATCATCACTGGGGAAATGTATGGAGTCACATCGGGACAACTGGACCAATGAAAACTGCTGGGATAAACCCGTGACATTATCAAGCCTATTCGCAATTGTCCGCTTATCCCGATCTGATCCCAACAGCTGTTGCCTAGCGCTACTCTGTATCCACCTCGACCTGGCCGGTCAGCTTCCGGCGCATGATGGCCCAACCCATCCCGATAGCCAGGAGCAGACTGAGCGCCACGAGTCCCAGGTGCGAAAAGGCCGTCGCGCTTTGTGGTTGGAAGACACCCCCCTTGGCGATGAGCAGCCAGACGAGAGCGCCGAATATGGCCGCGATCAGGATCGCGCCGCCGAATCCGAGCGACCGGCTCGTCGCATGGATCACCACAACCCAGCCCGCGAGCAGGAGCAAAGCCACAAGCACCTTCACCGGTCCGATCGCCGGCGTGCGCGAGAAGAGAGGCGCGATGGCCCAGTGATAGAACGAGCGGCCCCACGGGTTCCAGGTCCCGTAGACCAAAACGAAGGGGAGCACGATTCGCCCGATGAGGCCGAGGGGGCTGAAGCGTTCATGTTTTTTGGGGCTCAAGTAAACTCTCCATGGAGATCCGCAACAACGGTGGTTAGAGGTCGGACCGCCTGTGCCGCCGGGCGCTGACCTTTTTGAGTGGATGCGCTCCTAACATTTGTCGGTCTAATCGCGTGGCACGGTGGGCGTCACCCTGCCAACCCGCAAGAACGCTCCGTTCACTGCCGCGAGCAGAATAGTCTTCCCGCGCACTACCCTAAGCAACATGGTTTCCCCCGCAGCAACTACGACTACCTCGGGATCTCCACTCATTTTGAAGTCTCGAGTCTTTAGAGAAGTTAACAGGTCGAGCCTTGACCTGTCTGTTCAAAAGGGGACAAAGGAGGTGCGGCCTCGATTTGGCAAGTTTCAGTCTAGAATTTCGGGGCCAGGCTTCCACAATTACGGTTCGGAAATCACCGCAAAGGCGCCAAGGGCGCAGAAGCGTGTTGGGGGCGCACACGATGAGGCCACACATCTCAAGAAACATAGAGCGGTCAGTGAGGCGAGCCGCCGGTTATGAAAACCTGCCATCATGGATCGTTCCATCGCCGACATCGGGGAATGTAGGTGCCGTTCATTGAAGATTTGGACTTAACCCTCAAGACTTCCAAGGTCCTCGACCGCACGGTCTTGCTCTATTCTTCACAAATTGGAAACTCATTGACAAACGATCTTTCTCCGCCATAGCATTTTCTGTACCCAAGATATCGCAACAGACAACAATTTGGACATCGAGGGTTGCCCTGTCCAAATCCGGGCCCCCTGCCTTTGGTTCCCACCAAGACAACAAGGAGGCAAGTGTGTTCCGGGGATCGGCACGACACCGGCATATCCGCACTGGCCGGTGAACTCACGGGAGGAGAAAATGATGAACAAGAAAAGGTGGAGAATGGTTACAGGTGTGTTCGCGCTTGCGATGGTGGCCCTCTGGGCCTCGCCGGCGCGCGCGCAGGAGGGGCCGAAGGAAAAGCCGCCCATGTACAGCTACGTCGGGAACTGGAACATTCCCCGAGCCCAGTGGGGGGAAATGGAGAAGAACAACGCCGCCGATCAGACGGTCCTCGCGAAGGCGCTGGCCGATGGAACGATCGTGGGTTACGGCGACGACACCAGCCTGGTTCACCGGCCGGACGGGTCCACGCATGACCAGTGGTGGTCGGCGATGTCCATGGCCGGAGTGTTGAATGTGTTGGGCCAATTCTACAAGAACGGCGGCGCCACTGCTCCCGTCCTAGCCAGCGCCACGAAGCACTGGGACAATATCTTTGTCAGCCGGTATTACAGCTGGCGCTCGGGCTCGTATAAGGGCGCGTATACTCGCGTGTCGTCGTACAAATTGAAGACCGATGCGCCGGACGATGCGATTGGTACCCTGAGCAAGAATCTATTTGTGCCGCTTTTGGAGAAGTTGCTGGCCGCAGGCACGATTCTCGAATATGAGGTTGACACCGAAGCGATCCACACGGAATCGGCCCAGACATTCTGGATTGTCTTTATTGCGTCCAACGCGGATGGCTTGGACAAATACAACGCCGCCTTGCGCGACGCGCAGAAGATGAACCCGCTGGGTGGCCCGGCATTCGTTTCGATGGTGGATTTCAGCGACCACCGCGATGATTTGGATTGGACAAACGCCACGTACAAATAGCGACCGGAACGTTTCCCTTGCCCCGCCCGCGGCAGACTGGCGCTCACCCTTACGGGTCAGCGCCAGTCCTCTGCTCCTCCTGGCGATTCGATCCGCAGATTACACAGGTTACGCAAGCGCTTGGGGCCAGGTCTATTTTATTTTCATTGGCACACCTCATAAGCTTCTTGGGGGCACAAACAGAGTGAAACGTCAGATCGGAACATGATGATTGAAAAATAAATAGATCCGACCCCAGGCATTGTCCTCTATTAGAGTGCTACGACTCAGGGAGGCAGTCATAGCAGAACAGGAAGGATGATCGGGATGGATCAATGAGAGGGGATCCAACCTGCATTCCGCTTTACAATCCTTGTGGAACGCGCTAACTTCCACCCCGCACGCCGCGGGTCAGTTAAAACCGGTTTTATCCGCCTTGCCCCCAACACTTTTTTGCTCTTCTCGGCCTGTGACGGCAGAGTGTATAAAACCGTATTCGTTGGGCCGACCTGAGCGAGGTAATGGCCTCGAGGAGGATTGAGCTATGGATCACCGTGAAGAGACACCGCCCGGGATCGTGGAGGAAATCACGCCCTGGTTTTTTGTCGCCTTGGCAGTCCTCGCTGGTCTCGGTGCTGTGATCCGAATCGGCTTTGCCAAGGACGCTCGCCTGCTGGAAAGGCTCGACCGCACGACGCTGCTTTACCTTGGCGTCGCCGGAGCACTCCTTCTGCTGCGCCAGGTCAAGAGCCTGTCTTTTGGTGGTTACAAGTTGGAGATGATCGAGCGAGTTCGGGAAAAACAAGCCCGTCAGGAGGACCAAATCGAGGACATCGCCCTGATGCTCCCGTTATTGCTCCCCGCGAACGAGCGTATACACGTGGTCAACCTGGCCGAAAACCGGACTCGCGGTTACAAAGGTAACTACGCTCTTCGGGCTGAACTCCGCCGGCTTCGCTCTCTTGGATTGATCAGAATGCTTCCTGATCAGCACATTAGTTCTATGAAAGATAACATGTCCTTCGACCTGACTGCCTATGCGGAGTTGACTGATCTTGGCACGCACTGGGTTAAAAGGATTCAAAAGATTGAGATGGCGGAGGCGGGTCCTGAAGAGAAAACCGTAAGCGCGGAGTAGGACGCCTAACGAGGGGAACACAATCGGGTCAGGCACCGACACTCGATATTGTTTTCATCCACAGATTTCGCTGATGACGCAGAAAGCCAGCCGATCCAGGCTTGCCGGTCGCGCAGGAACGAATAAATGTTGGGATCGCATCTCCACCAATTTTACGGTCAAGTCTAAGTCTTCAATTGTTCTCCTCCGCAAATATCAAAATTGAAAATTTAGGCTTGACCCCGTTTTATTCCTCGCGGGGCGTCCAGTTGGCAAAGTAGGAGCACGGCTGCAGGGGTTTCACAGGTCTCCGGCAGCTTCTCTTTTCGCGCAAGGGAGGGCCCATCAGAATGGCGACATTATCTCGTAGGGTGTTTGTGAAAACGGCTATGGCTGGAGCAGCGGGCACCTTGACTGCCCGAATCGGGGGCGCCACCGGCTTGTCCGGTCTGGCCCCTTTGGAAAAGGCGAGTGAATCAAGCATCGGCAAGCTCAGTCTCACTGAGGTCTCTCAGCTGGTCCACAGCAAGAAAATTTCGCCGGTCGAGTTGACACGAGAGTGTCTCGCGAGAATAGAAGAACTCAACCCGAGGCTGAACGCCTTCATCACTGTCACGCCTGACTCTGCACTGGCACAGGCTCGGGAGGCCGAAGCCGAAATCCAGAAAGGCCATTGGAGAGGCCCGCTCCATGGAATCCCGGTCGCCCTGAAGGACCTCGTGGATACCTCCGGAGTCCGCACGACTGCCGCCAGTGGATTGTTCAAAGATCGTATTCCCACCGAGGATGCAGAAGTTGTCCGTCGCCTGCGGGTGGGCGGGGCTGTGTTGCTGGGCAAGCTCAATATGCACGAATTCGCGTATGGCGGCAGTTCGGTGATCAGTTATTTCGGCCCGGTTCGGAATGTATGGGCACCCGACCACAGCGCAGGCGGTTCTTCCGCCGGGTCTGCCGTGGCGGTCGCGGCGCAGCTCTGTTTTGGGGCGATCGGTTCCGACACCGGAGGATCCATCCGGCAGCCGGCGGGATATTGTGGGATCGTGGGGCTCAAGCCCACTTACGGACGGGTGAGCACCAGGGGGGCGATTCCGCTGTCCTGGTCTTTGGATCATTTGGGCCCCCTGACGCGTACCGTAAATGATGCAGCCCTCATGCTTCAGGTGATCGCCGGCTACGACCCGGCCGATACGAGCAGCACGGATACTCCAGTCGCGGATTACACGGCGACAATCACCGAAAAGACTTCATCCTTACGGCTGGGCATTCCGCGTGCCTACTTCTATCAGGGACTTGATCCTGAGATTCAGGCGGCCCTGGAGGGGGCTCTTTCCGTTCTGGAAAAACTCACTGCGAGTCATCGTGACATTGGACCGTTGGCAAACAACGACGACTACACCTCGATCCTGGATCCCGGTAGGACCGTTCTCGCCGCAGAAGCCTATGCTTACCACGAGCAGTACATCGCGAAGACGCCGGAGCTTTACCACCCTGAAACTCTGAAGAGAATTCGTTCCGGCGCGGACATCGCGACCACGGCGTATATTCACGCCCGTCGACAGCTCGAGGAGATTCGCCGCTTGGCACCCAGGATCTTCGACACCGTGGATCTGGTGATCACTCCGACGGCGCCCGTCCCTCCATTCGCGATATCAGATTTATTAGGAGACCTCGGCACGCTACGCCCCAAAGAAATCCTCATGCTGCACAACACGCGGCCTTTCAACATACTGGGGCTGCCGACCATCTCCGTTCCCTGCGGTTTCACCCGCACGGGATTGCCGATCGGCATGCAAATCACCGGTCCCCCAAGAGGGGAAGCATTAGTGCTGCGTCTCGCGTACGCATACGAGCGGGAGACGGACTGGCACAACCGTCAACCGAGGACCGATTCCTGATTCCAAGTACAAGAGAAATTTTGGGGTCAGGCAATCACAATTCCACCATGAATTGGGGTCGTATCTTCGGATTCGATTCTGCTCGAAAACCCTCTTGGCTGGATCTCAGGAAACATAAGGGACGGGCTTGGTCGCAGTCTCCGGCGCGCTCGGTCGGTTCGACGGAAAGACGGAGAAAGACAACCAGTGAGCCGAGATCTTCCATCCCGCGAAATCCCAGTTGAAGATTGGGATGATGCGGCCTCATTCATTTCTCTTCCATTATGTGCTATCGTCTTTATAAAGGAGAACGAGTTGCTCAATGACGGATGTACCATTGGCCTAATCCGTCGCTCCGCAGTTTTGTTGCGCATGATGGGCGTTCGACACTTAGCGCCCCAGGTGCCGGCACAAAGCCCGTCGACAACAATGCGTCTCGACTGGAGGAACTGGCGTATGCATGCGAGGCTTGCCGCTGCTGCACTCGTTGCGCTGCTGTTCGGCCCGGCTTTTGCTGGCGCCGCGCAGGCGCCAAACCCCAATCCGGAGAATCCATCACAGACGTTCAGATATGCGGTCCACCAAAATGGCAAGGACTACAACGTCAGTGTGGACTACGATTTCCGGCAAGCCTGGGTCGGCAACACGCACCTGAATCTGAACATCACAGTCGAGACCATCGGGACACAGACCCTGGATTTGATTGGCTGTGAGAAATCCGAAAATTCAATATTATCCTGTGACATCAAGCCTGAGCTGGAGGAGTTTGGGACGCCAAGCATGAACAACACGTGGAAGCGCGTCTATCGCCTCACCGCCAGCATCAAGACGGACGTTGACCCACAGCAGTACAATGTCGCCCTTCGCTTCAGGCCGGCCCAGGGCGAAGATAGCCTTGTGTATTTCCCGCTTTTCGTGGGCGTGCGCGAGAACGGGCGGCTGGTGGTGAAGGAGATCACCAAGCCCAAGCCAGAACTGTGCACGAGCGGCCGCACGCACTCGTTCGAGCTCATCCTGCACAACGGCTTTCACGAGTACGACGTGAACGTGCAAAGACTGCTCGTGAGCTCCGAACCCGGAGGGCTAGTGTCGGGCATTGTCGGTGTGAAGCGTTCTTCGGGGGCCATAGATCAGGTCGCCCCCGACAAACCGCTGACCGTCCTCTTCAACACGCCTCTTGATATTGCGTCGGCGCAGGACGAACTGCTGACGGTCGACCTGAAGATGGTCGGCATGTCGTATACCAACCTCATCTCCGGTTTCGGCGACGATGCGCACATCAACTTTAAATTCCTCTATGACGACGGCTTGGGGCGCGTGGTCTCGGACTACAGCTACAGCCGGCCACTACGCCTGGAACCGAGCCCGACTGTGCTGGTGTTCTCGATCATCCTGGGCATTGCGGGAGGGATTTTCATCATGTCGGTTTGGAAGATGCTGAAATTCGAGGGCGCACTTAAGCACAAGGTGTCGGTCGTGGTGAGCACCGTCAGCATTGGCCTGATCGTCTCGATTTTGGCACTGGAGGGCGAGCTCAACATCAGCGCTTTTAACCTTCGCGCCTCTTACGATAAACCGGTGGTGCTTTTCTTGTTGAGCCTGTTCGCGACGGTCAGTGGCACCCCGTTGCTGAAAAAGTTCTTCGGTCTGGATAAAGCGGCCGATGGCGCGTCGCCCGCGCACCCATAGGCTACCACCGAGGAGTTACTCTTAACGTGTAAAGGAGCGTCCGCCGTGTCTGGAATCCGCCCAAGGGGTCAGCTTCGCTTAATGATTCGGCTCTGCGTCGCAACGGCCGCCTTTCTGCTTGTGCCCGTCTCATTGCTGCCGACCGCCGCGGAGCCGCAAAAGAAACGGGCCACCGCGACACCGTGCAGCAGCGCCAGCCAGTGCCTGTCACTCGGCTTGTTTTACTTTAACAACGACGACATCAGCGACAGGGCGGCGCAACAGTTTCGCGCAGTGATCAGGGGCTACCCCCAGAGCGCCGAAGCGGAGAAGGCACAGTACTACTTGGGCTGCTATTACCAGCGCAAATTCTATATCCAGCGTCAGCGCTACCGGCGAGACGATTCCACGCTGCTTGAGCAGGCGCAACGCGAGTACCTCGGCTACATTGGTAAGTACTCTACCCAGGGCAAGGGGGAATGGCTTGCCGACGCGCATTTCAACGCCGCACTTGCCTACGTCCAGTCGGGCGATGCATCAGGCGCAAGGAACATCCTAAAACGCATGGTGAGCGCCGCGGCGCGCGATCAGAAAGTATACGTCTATCAGGTCGTCTGGTCGCTCGATCGCTCCGATGTAGTGGACGAAGATATCGAGGCGCTCGCCCTCGCGAATTACACGCAGACGCTTTTGGGACGGCCGGTCGATCAGGTGGTTTTGGAGCTGAAGAGGTGGTGCCAGAGCCGGAGGAGCCGGCGACTGGCGAAATGATGATTGATGGAGACGGTTCCCCACGGCTGCGATGTAGCAAGGCTGCCTCCCCTTCCTTCCGGAGCCGCCCGCACATCCGTTGCTACTGTCCACACCGACAGGTGTCGTTTCTTTCCAATCTCCATTTCAGCTGCAGGATATGATTTCGGCCGAATTTTCTCTCCTCTGATCAATCCGAATCGAAGATGGCAAGGACATGGCTCCATTCATTCTCTTTCAGAATTTGGGCCGTAACGCATAGGAGATTTTCATGAGCAAAATGAAGATTGTTTTTTTCGCGCTCGCACTGGTTTTTTTGGCCGTGTTGTCCGTTCAGGCGCAACCACCGGCGCCTGCGAAAGCCGGCCCCTATTACCTGGCGCAGACGTTTCATGTGGGGGGCGAAGGCGGCTGGGACTACATCACCGTCGATCCGGCGCATCAACTGCTCTTCGTTCCGCGCACCACACACACGATGGTACTCAGTGAAACAACCGGGAAGCTGGTCGCAGATATTCCGGGCCAGGCGCGCAATCACGGGGTCGCCTTGGTTCCCAGTTTCGGGCGCGGATTCATTACCGACGGCAAGGACGCCTCCGTGACCATTTTCGATTTGAAGACCTACCAGGTGCTCGGCAAGGTCAAAGCGGAGGACGATGCCGATGGCATCATTTACGATCCGGCGAGCGGGAAGGTGCTGGTGGTGTGCGGGGACGCCGGAGTGATGATCCCGATTTCACCGGATGTGGATCCCCAGGCGGGCAAGGCGGATGCCGCCGTCAAGTTGGGCGGAAAGCCGGAGTTTCTCGCGGCTGACGGCCACGGCAAGGTGTACGTCAACCTCGTCGACAAGAACGAAGTTGCAGTCGTCGACAGCAAGACGATGAAGGTTGAAGCGCGGTGGCCGACAGCGCCCGGTGGCGCGCCCGTGGGCATGGCGATCGATCAGGAGCACCACCGCTTGTTTATCGGTTGCCGCAACCCGCAAAAACTGATTGTGATGAACGCCGAGAATGGCAAGATTCTGGCCGATCTTCCGATCGGCGCTGGCGTCGACGCCACGCGGTTTGACGGCTACAGCTTTGCGAGTTGCCGCGACGGCTCGCTCGCCATCGCCCGGGAGACTTCACCGGGGAAGTTTGAAGTCGTCCAGACCGTTGAGACGCCTAAAGGGGCACGCACCATGGACGTCGATCCCTCCACGCACACCGTTTACCTTCCCACGGCGGAGTTTGAGACACCCGCCGATGCGCGCGCCCGACCCGTGATGAAGGCCGATTCGTTCATGATCCTGGTGGTCGCCCCCACGAAAAAGTAACAGGGAAACTCGGGATAGCCCTGTATTTCAAGAACAGGTGCCGGGTGTCAGGGGTCAGGTGCCAGGGTAGTAGGTTATAGGTGTTAGGTGATAGGTGGTAGGGAAGGAGAAGTTCAAAGTTTCAAGGTCAAGGTTCTGAGGAACTACTCAGGAATTCGGGGCAGGCCCGAATTTCACAGGCATTTTTCAAATTTCCATAAGAACCGGTGCCCGTCCCGATCAGATCATGCCACCGACGGTCTTCAGAACTCTGGTAGGCGCAGGCATGTCCGCCGCGGCGGACCTGCGGCACCCCGAGCAGATACCCCCACAGGGCCACGTTGCAGATGGTTTCCAGGACTCTGGCAGGTTTCGCATCACGCCGCCATGCCAAAACTGAAATCCCCCCACCAGGAGGTGGGGGATCATTCAGTTTCAGCCTACACACACACCGGGCCTGACGTGAAAATGCCACCAGCGGGAGCTGGTGGTTCGTTCAGATGCGGCCATTCAGTAAGGCGGGACACGGAAGCCCGCACTCCTTGGCCGCAGTGCGAATGAGGGGATTCGAGTGTGCAGGTTCCCTCGGGAGGTAGTACTTGAATCATCCCCTCCGCCGTGGCGGATTGGGGGGATTAAGACCAAATGGGATGGCAGCCGGATCCCTTTTGCAAACTGCCTACCTCAAGAAGACCTCAATTTGAAATTAGTTGCTTAAACGACCCCGCTAGAATTCGATCCGTGCAGAGAACTGGAAACTGCGAGAACCAAAACGTGGAACGACGGCCAGAGGCGCCCCAAAATCCGGATTGGGAGAGGCTGTCCACACAGGCAACGGATTCCTCTCACTGTCCGACAATTGCGGGTGCCGCAGGCATGTCCGCCTCGGCGGACATGCCTGCGGCACCCCGAGTCAGGAATTTTCGGGTCAGATCTTTTTGGCCATTGCAATGGGGTGGGAGAGTCTATTCTGGTAGCCCTCGGCCGCGGCTTACTTTTTACCCGGCAGGGGTTTTTGTTTGCGGTTTACAAGAAATCAACGGTCCTGCCACACGCAGGGGAAAGCCCTCGCCACAAGTCCGCCTTGGCGGAGTGGCGTGGCTACCAAAGTTGGACCACCGGAATCTGAGCCGCGATCGCGGCTGAGCCTGCCCGGAAATTCGCGGCGATCCTCGACATCCCGGAAAATCAGCTGCCGCTCATTCTCCCTCAAAGTAATGTGATACCATCCGCCTTTCCACTGAATGCGCAAAGGCCAGGCCATGGGAACTCGGCCTCGGGGGAAGGTTGGAAATAAAAGATCGTCTCCGTGCTGGGGTATGTTGATCCCTTTTTACAGGGATCCAATAGGGGATGATCAAAAAGTCCTTTACGCTTCCGCTGGACCGATGCCGATCCACTGAATGTCTAAAGTCGCGATCTGATCCTGGAATTTTTAGCCCCCTTGGTAATCACTCGAAGAATTGGAAAGCACAAGGATAATCCATCATGCCAGAATACTTAGCGCCGGGGGTCTATGTGGAAAAGATTGAAGGAGCGGTGAAACCGATTGACGGAGTCCCCACCAGCACCGTTGGATTTGTGGGAATGACGGAACATGTCAGGAATGGCGACGTTGATAATGATACCTTGCTTGACACCCCTACCCTCATCACGAACTGGGGAGATTTTGTCACACGGTTTGGGAGATACCACAAGGATCAGGCTCCCTATTTGCCTCCCTCGGTGAAAGGTTTTTTTGAAAATGGTGGGACTCGCTGTTTTGTTGTCCGGGTAAGGCAGGGGGCCACCGATGGAGATTATGTGGGAACTGATGGAGGCAACGGGAAGAGAACAGGCCTGCATGCACTCATAGGAGTCGATGAAGTCAAGATTGTTTGTGTTCCAGGAGGGACCTCCTCTGCAATTCAGCAGGCGATGATTACTCATTGCGAAAATTTGAGATACCGGTTTTGTGTTCTTGACTCTGAAGCGAATGCAAATCCGGATGCAGTAGCAGCCCAGAAGAGTAGGGTGTCTTCTACGAGTGGATCCGGCGCCTTATATTATCCCTGGATAAGAGTCTCGATAGAGGTCGAAGAGAAGGGACAAATGCACCTGATTCAGGATTTTGTTCCGCCCAGCGGGCATATTGCCGGAATCTATGCGCGGACCGATCTGGAGAGAGGCGTGCACAAAGCTCCCGCTAACATCCTGGTTCAAGGGGCACTGGAAACCCAGGTCTCGCTTTCCAGGGGCGAGCAGGATTCCCTGAATAGTCAGGGAATCAACTGTCTCCGCAGCTTTCCGGGCCGAGGGATTCTTGTCTGGGGAGCAAGGACGGTGTCTAACGATCCCGAATGGAAGTACATCAATGTTCGCCGTCTCTTAATTTACATTGAGGAATCGATTGAGAACGGCACGCGGTGGGTGGTGTTTGAGCCGAATCAAGAGACCACCTGGGCGAGGGTCCGGGCATCCGTCACAGATTTCCTGATTAATGTGTGGCGGGATGGGGCGCTGATGGGGGCAAAGCCGGAAGAGGCGTTCCTCGTAAAATGCGACCGAACAACGATGTCCCAGAATGATATTGACAATGGCAGATTGATTCTCTTGATCGGCATTGCTCCAATGAAACCAGCGGAGTTCATAATCTTCCGGATTGCCCAGCTGTGTGGAGACTCCAGGGTTGTTAAGTAAAGGCGGTTCACTGCCGCTCACGGAAATTAACCCATTACATCATTTGGGATCGTCTCTTTCCAAATCTTCATTTCAGCGGCATGCCATGACTTCGGCCGAGTCATCTTCATGATTGTGATCAATCGTTCCTTCGGAGCAGAGCGCCATTACGAGCGTAATGCCGGTCGTCTGCGAATGAGCAGCAGCCCAAGTCCTCCAATTTTTCAGATTTTCTGGAAGATGAACAAATCACCGGCGACCGGCTGACCTTTCTCAATGCGAAGGGTAACCGAACGGACTCGACGCTCGACCAGTCCTTCTTCCTTAGCCAGTCGCCGGATGTAGGCTTGGGGATGGGCGTAACGACCGCTGGGTCGAAGAACGTAATTATATCCACAGCATGACTCGACCGAAAATGCCAGCAGGCCCCCCCGCCTGAGTGTGTTGAACGCGGCGCCAAAAATCTTCACCAGGTCTCCCTGGTAGCAAAAGACATCGGCCGCAAAGACCAGATCAAAGGCTCGCGGGCGAGTGCGCATCTGTTCAGCCAACCCGCCGACAATCAATTCGTCATAAGTCCCCAGGGCCCGGGCCTTATTGATCATGCCGGGCGATAGGTCGATGCCGACCAGACGAGCGGCCAATCGCCTTAGCAAAGGTGCGGCCAATCCGGTCCCGCAGCCGGCATCGAGAATCTTGAGATCTCGTGGAGAAGCTATCCGGCGATTGGCTGTTCTGTTATTTAGAGAAGGCCCCTTAGACGCCCTCCTGTCGTTTGCCCACTGCTGCCTGACCATCCTGCAAAGCGCCTCAGGAACTTTGTACTGAAGTTTCCAGATCAAATGCTTATCGTAATCGAGCGAGAACTGGTCAAAGAAAGCCCTCACATAATCCCTGGGCGGTGCCGGCGGGACTGAGGTGCCTCCGAGAGCGGCGATGAAGTAGTTGATGGTGGCGTTGCCTGGATCCACTGTGCGGGCTCGCCGGTAGGCTTCCAAGGCTTTGTCGTGGCGATCGAGCGCGCTCCAGGTGTGGCCAAGGTATAGGATAGCAAGGGGGTTCGAAGGTCGAAGTTTCACCGCCCACCGGAACGCCACAAGTGCCTCATCGCAGGAACCTGCACGGAGGCGGGTATTGCCTAGCTGAACAAGCGATTCATAATCCCGATTCAGATTGCAGGCATGAGTGCGAGCTTTCCGAGCCTCGTCCTTTCGACCGGATTGCTCAAGAGCAACGGCAAGGTTTCCCCACGCCACGCCCGAATAGGGGTTCAAGGTGGTGACCTTACTGAACACTTCGGCAGCCTTTTCGAACTGGCCGAGTCTCAGACGGATTATGCCGATATTCGTGTGAGCATCTTCATTTGTTTCGTCGAGCCGTATGGTTGCTTGCCACGCAGCCAGGGCGCCTCGTAGACGATTGTGCTCATAATGGATGAGGCCGAGGTTGTAACGGAAGGCGGCGTGCGCCGGTCTTAGCCGAATGGATCGCCTTACGAGCCTGAGCGCCCGCGCGCTCTGGCCAGTCCTGAAAGCGACGAACCCGAGGAAGTGAAGGGCGTCGGGGTGGTTGCGGTCCTCTGCCAATGCGGAACGGAATGCGGTCTCGGCTTTCCGGTGCTCCCCTTTGAGGAAAAGGGTCAAGCCTTCGCGGAAACACCTTTCGGCTGCTTGTGTGGACACGCCGACTCTCCTTTGTCATTTCTATAGCGCAGTACATGTCGCTTTGTCACCAAGGATCCACAATGGAATGGATTCCCTCGCCAACAAACCAACTCTGAAATGGAGATTCAGACCAGGTCAAAATCGAGCCGATTGAGTCTTAGATTAAAAATAGGACGTGAGATTGTTTGTGCTAAGCCGTTCGTAATTTTGGGGTCAGGCAATCACAATTCCACATGGAACTTGAAAGCTTACCCCGAAATTCTTTTTGTGAATGACCCCCCCATGCCAAAACTCGAATCCCCCCACCGGGAGGTGGGGAATCTTTCAGGTCCAGCGTACCCACCAACAAGACCTGAGCTGAAAATACCACCAGTCTAGGCGGAGTGGAGCGTTTCAATCCTTTCTTTCGGCAAAGCGGGACTTGGAAGTCCAGCACTCCAAGGGGTAAAGCGGGACCCGGAAGTTGTGCAGTCCCCGGCATCGAAGGGGATGAGGGTATTTGAAAGCTGTGTAGATCCCCCTGAGAGGTAGTACTTGAATGATCCCCCGACTTCCTTCGGGGGGATTGACAGGGAGCGGGGTAGAGGCCTCAGTAGGCGGTATCTGAATTATCCCCCAACTCCCATTGGGGGGATTGAATTCTCGGGGCAGGGATCTGGTGCGATGAGTGGCGCGGGAGTGCTGCGGCTTCACCCTGAAAGAGCTGGGCCAGGCGGCGGGGGGACCCTGGCTTAGCACCGTCGGCGAGGCGGTGCGCCGGTTTCAGCAGCGGATGAAGGAAAATGAGGACTTGGCTGCGGCCGTCTCTGCTTTATGGAATCTGGGAGCTGACTCCAAGTTCCTCTCGGCACCAGGAGCACTTGTCAGGGTTCCGCTTTTATCAGGCATTGGGTGTCAAAACCGTGCGCATGGTGATTAAAACCACGGAACTCTCATCCGACTTCATTCGTATCATCGAGGGTAAAAAGTTTTAGACGTCTGCAACGATTACCATGTTGGAGCCTTGTTGCCCTTGATTCTTCGGGTCAATCGATGAAATCACATATAAACGCCTTGATGCTCGCAGAACTCCTAGACGTCGGCCTCCCACAACAATCGAGGGCGACCGGTGCCATCGACGACTACGTGGCTCACGAGTTGCAGCCCGAACAGATTCGCTGTCTTGCTCTTGAGGTGGTCTGACATGGGGTTAACTGATGCTGTGAGACCAGCCCGGTGGATTCTCAAAAGGCTTGTAGCCGTGCTCGTCCTGGGTCTCGCTTATCATGTCTTTCTCCAGCCTGTATTCGCGCAACCTTTGCGTGCCCAGTCCGCACAGCGGGTTAAGGAGGAAATGTTTGTCCGGATCGGAGGCATCGACCAGTGGATCAGCATCAAAGGGGATGATCGCAACAATCCGGTCGTGCTCTTCCTGCACGGAGGACCCGGAGACGCCCTGAGTCCGTTCGCCGATGCCATGTTCGGAGGATGGGAGAAAGAATTCACACTCGTCCAATGGGACCAGCGTGGCGCTGGCAGAACCTACGGCAAGAGCGGCCCATCGATCGAACCGACCATGACTGTCCGGCGCATGGTGGATGATGGCATCGAAGTGGCCGAGTTTCTCGCCAAACATCTCAACAAGAAGAAGATCATTATTGTGGGCGGTTCCTGGGGTTCGATCCTCGGCATATATATGGCTCACGCTCGACCGGATCTGTTCTATGCATATGTTGGTTGGGCCCAATTGGTGGATTGGCGCAAGAGTCTGTCTGCAAGCTATGCGAGAGTCTTTGAATTGGCGCGCGCCGCTGGCGATCAGCAGGCGATCACCGCACTGACGACGATCGGTCCGCCGCCTTGGCATTCGATTTCAACGTGGCCTGTATTCCGAAAATGGCAACGAGCCTACCAAAAAAAGAGAGTGACCGCACCGCCCGCTCCCGAGACACTCAGCCCTGCGTATGCCTCGCCTGAGGAGCAAGCTCAGTACGAGGCGGCGGGCGATTTTTCTTTTCTACATTTTGTTGGATTGACACTGTCTGGGCCGCTTACGGATATTGATCTTCCAGCGCTGGGCACGGGCTTTACAATTCCGATATTCATTGTTCAAGGTCAAGAAGATCTGAACGCCCTGCCTGAGCTGGCCAAAGCCTATTTCGACAGCATCAAGGCGCCGCGCAAGCAATTCTATCTGGTGTCTGGCACTGGCCATGAACCTTCGGCCGCTCAGCTGGAAGTGACGCTTAAGGTGCTCGTCGAGCAGGTGCGGCCTCTAACCCTTGACCGCTAAACGAACCTCCCATTATTCGACCGAAGAGCTAACTCCCGATTAGTCGGGTTACCGAACATGTCCGCGAAGATCGGTCCATGATTCCGCTACTCCCTTCGGCGAAGCCACCTGCAGATCCCCGCTTGGGCCACGCCTACAAATGGGCTTCAGGACGTTGGCAGACGCAGGCATGCACAGAACCCATGCCTGCGGCACCCCGCGTCAGTTCACCCAGAGGATCACGCTTAAAGAAGGTCTTCAGGACGTTGGCAAACGCAGGCATGCACAGAACACATGCCTGCGGCACCCCGGGTCAGGACAGCCTCGGAAACATCAATTGGGGTCGTTTCGTTCCAAGCTCCATTTCTGTAACATGAGATGATTTCGGCCGACCTTTCCCCCTGAGTACGATCCTTCGTTCTCCCGGGACAGAGTGAATGTGGGGGAGTGATGACGGTCGCCTGCGCAGGAGCAGCGTATGCTGTCACCACTCCGGGGATTTGGGGAGGCGAGACGGGCGAGATCACCGTCTCCTGCGCCTTCGTCGGTTCGAAGAAAGGATGGAGAAAGGCAAGCTGTAAACCAAGGCCTTCGATCCATCCAAATCTGAATCGAACTTGGAAGGATACAACCCTCTTCACTCCGGTTCAGTGGATGCGCGCGAACCCAACGACGTTTCTCCCCCCTATTTCAAATGTCGACTGCCTATCCACGGCCAAGAAAGCTTCTGACCATGCTGAGGTATTCGTCAAAGCGTGAAAACATCGGGGCATGGCCGGCGTTATGGTAAGTGTGGAGTCCAGCCCGGGGATAGAGTTCACGCAATGCTTGCCGTCGGCGGGGTCCAATCACATCGGTGTCCGACTCGGCTATAAGGATCCTGCCATCCCAATTTCCAAGGTCATTGGGCGGGAAGTGAAATCGCTGGTGATATTCAAGCTGGATTTTGACGTTCGAGATAATATCGGGTTTACTGAGCCGGGAGGAAAGCGATCTGATTAGACAACTCCTCGGGCGTCTCGATGATCCCAGCCCGCGAAGACAGAAGATCTGTCAAAGAAACAAGGAATGCCTTGGGTCATGTCTATTTTATTTTCATTTGCAGAGCGCCGGACGGCCAATTGAAAGATGGAGAGGCCCTGCGTATGGAAAGAGAGTGGTCAAGGAGGCGGAGATGGCAGGGTCAGATTCTAAATTATCAGCAGTTGGTTGAAAGTGAGTGAAAAGAGAGGAAGGCGCAATCCCGCGATTGTGGGCGCACGTGGGACCTTCAGCCGGTTAGAATCGGCTTTCTGAAATCCCAGCACAATTCACCGAAGAGGCGCTCTACCGTTTAAAAGAGTTGAGTCCAACACCTTCGCTATCGGCGGGCTTCATTCATACACCGGTCACGATTCCTCTTGGCCTCCTCGACGGCCTCCCGGCGCTCATGTCCGCGCCTGTGCTTCGCTCGCTCCATGGCCTCCTTGTATTCGTGTTTGCAATGGTTCATCGCTTCTTTGCGCTCATGGGGATTCCGGAATTGTTGCGTCTGTGATGCGGCCGGAATCGCGAGGGAAATCAAGAGGGCCAACGAAAAAGCGGTGAGAGTGAATATTCGTTTCATATTTTCCTCCAGAAACAACAAGATGGTTTCGTGTGTTGCCTGGCATCAATGAAAGCTCTGTTAGTTGCCGGGCGATCGGAGCCAACATCCGCCGTAAGCGGGATGCATCGAGCCCCATCGGTCGTCTATCAAACCTCGTTCTCCAATTCCGCCACGAGTCTCATGGGGGCTGAAAGATGAGACCGCCGCAAAGAATTGAAGAATGCAGACCTGATGCCGATGAGTTTTGGTTGATCGAACCCGATAATAATCCTTGAACGGAGCCGGCAATGTCAAGGGAGTAATCGAGGGAAGACCGAGGGGAGCAGAATCAACGGTTCATCCCACGTCTTTCGCGGGAGAGCGAGGTGGGGTCAGCGATGGAAAGAGAGTCAGATCAACCCTGTAGGGCCTGAAGGGACAGCGTTCCCAGGTTGGGGGAAAAGCCGGTTTAGACCTGACCGCGGCGCCTATCCCCCGGCAATGGCTCCCAGGATCAAGAGGGGCTCGGCCCCGGACGCGACCGCGTCGGGCAGCGGGGCGTCCGGCGGCTCATGGGACAAGTCCTGTTCGCAGGCGAAAAAGCGCAAGAAGGGTCGGCGCTGTTGTGTAACGTGGTCGCGGATCGTGCCGCGCAGCACCGGATAGCAAGCCTCGAGCGCGTCGAGGACCGAGCGCGTGGTGACTTGACCCCCGACCTCGAGCTCCACCTCGTTGCCGACGTGGGCCAGGGTTCGCAGATGTTGGGGGAGGATGACTCGGATCATGGCAACGTCTGGACCTCGACAGAAACCACGGCCGGAAGGTCCCGGACAATGGGGGCCCAGTTGTCTCCGGCGTCCGCCGAGGCGTACACCTGCCCGCCCGTGGTCCCAAAATACACACCGCATTTGTCGAGCGAATCGACGGCCATCGCGTCGCGCAACACGTTAACGTAGCAGTCGCGTTGCGGCAGACCCTTAGTTAGCGCCTCCCATTCGTTTCCACCCGTCCGGCTGCGGTACACGCGCAGCTTCCCATCCAGCGGAAAGTGCTCCGAGTCGCTCTTGATGGGGACAACGTAAATGGTCTCCGGCTCGTGCGCATGCACGTCGATCACAAATCCGAAGTCGGTCGGCAGGTTCCCACTGACCTCCTTCCACAAATCTCCGGCGTTGTCGCTCCGCATGACGTCCCAGTGCTTCTGCATGAACAGCACGCTGGGGCGCGACCGGTGCAGTGCAATGCGGTGAACGCAGTGACCGACCTCGGCATCCGGATCGGGGATGTATTGGGACTTCAGCCCGCGGTTGATCGGCTTCCATGTCTTGCCGGCGTCGTCGGTGCGAAAGGCGCCCGCCGCCGAGATGGCGATGAACATCCGCTGCGAATTGCTCGGGTCGAGAAGGATCGTGTGCAGACACATGCCTCCCGCGCCCGGCTGCCAGTGAGGTCCTGAATCGTGGCCGCGCAGTCCCGCGAGTTCCTGCCAGCTCTGTCCGCCGTCGGTCGAGCGGAACAAGGCGGCGTCTTCCACCCCGGCGTAGACGGTATCCGGATCAGTCAGCGAGGGTTCAAGATGCCAGACGCGTTTGAACACCCAGGGGTGCGGCGTACCGTCGTAAAACTGATGTGTGGTGAGGGGTTTGCCGGTTTCTGGCGTTGTGTCGTAGACGAATTTATTGCTCTCACCAACCGGCATG
Source organism: Terriglobia bacterium (assembly GCA_041494885.1). GTDB lineage: Bacteria > Acidobacteriota > Terriglobia > JAIQFV01 > JAIQFV01 > JAIQFV01. The sequence continues at coordinate 38,055 of JBGQBO010000032.1, read as the reverse complement.
CCGCCTGGCATGATCGTGGGCCCGCCCCCGGGCGCCTCCCACGTCTTGCCGCCGTCATTGGAGCGCTGGATCACCTGCCCGAACCAGCCGCTGGACTGCGACGCGTACAACCGATTGGGGTCAGCGGGTGACCCCTTGAGGTGGTAGACCTCCCAGCCTACAAAGTGAGGACCACTGACTTCCCACTGTTCGCGCTTGCCGTCCGACGTCAGGACGAATGCGCCCTTGCGTGTGCCAACCAGTACTCGTACCTTGCTCATGCTCACTTCCTCCTTATTTATAGGTGTCACAAAATATCGAGCGCTTTAAGAGACGCGCGGATTCGCTTCCACGATCCTGACCTGATCCTTCAAGATTATTTCAAGGACTGCCATTTGTCATCAGCGTTCTTTTCGTCGTGAGCTCAACACGGCCGCATCAGGCACCAGAACTTTGCATCGGAAGCAGCGTCCGCAATCGCGCGTCGCGCAAGTAAAGCCCTCCCCAAACCAGCACGCCGAAACCGACGGGGAACAAGAACTTTGGATCCTCGACGCGCACCAGAGTGGCGGTTGCGCCGCCAAGATACCCCGTCAACAGGATGGCGCCAAAGACGGAGGTCCGGGGAATCACATAGAACACAACACACGCCATTAAAACGATGCCGAGAGGTAGAACCACACTCACGGGATACCCGACCTTCGCGGTCCCCTCCACAGCAAAAGCCAACTTCATCACTTTGACAATGGCGTCGAAGAGCAGGAACGCCGCCACCAGGCCGCTCATGATGCGTCCGGCCCAGAGTCCTCGCTTCGAGACCGGAACAGTTTGTGTAGCCGATTGCATAAATTGTCTCCTCCAGGTGTTTTTCAATTTACACCGCATGATCAGGCAGCGAGGAACTCGAGCGCAAGCAAGCTTGCGCACTCCAAAAGAGTGCTCCTTAATTGTTTCAGGGGATCGCCCCATCCTTCCCGGCGATCCTCCGGAGGAGTCCCGTCTGGCCTGCATGGTAGGCCTGGTGGAAGGAAACCAGGGCCAAAAGCGAGCGGACGGTCTCATCCGGATTTTTGGTGGGCGACGCGGGAGCGGGCGCGTCCAGGGCCTTCGAGGTGAGGCCTGAGAGGCCGGCGTCGAAACGTTTGGAGGCCTCGTCCCATGCGCTCACGAGCTCCCGCAATTGCAAGGCCTCGGCAGGGTCGCGCAACGGAGGCGTGCCGCGGGCATACCTCTTAAGCGCGCCTCGCTCCATCACCGGTTTTTGTCCCAGCATGGGGAGCACCTCGTCGTAAATGCAGACGAGATGGCCCACGACCCAGTTCAGGCAATTACCACCGGGCGTCGGTTGGATCAAGGTGTCTTCATGGATCAGACCTTCGACGTTAAGCCTGACCACCGTGTGCGTTGTGCGCGCGTTATTGCGGAAGACCTCGATTTCACCCAGGGTTCCTGTTGCAGTTGTGGTCATGATTCCCTCCAGACACGATTTGATGGCCGACGGCTCTCCTCGGCAAGGTCCTCTCTTAATTCGCGGGCAGGTCCGGGATCTCCACCACCGGCCGGATTTCGACGGTGCCCTTGCGTGCACCGGGAATTCGTCCAGCAATGTCGATCGCCTCGTCGAGATCCCGGGCGTCGACCATGAAGTAACCGCCGAGTTGTTCGCGCGTCTCCGCGAACGGACCGTCGGTCACGAGGCGTTTGTCGTTGCGCACCTGGACGCTGGTCGCCGTCGAAACAGGCTGCAGCGGGCTGGCGCCCAGGTACTGTCCCTTCAACTTGAGCTGATGTGCAAGCTCGGTCGACTCCTGGTAACAGTCCTCCCGCTCAATCTCGGTCCAGGCCTGCTCGTCGGCGTAAATCAGCAACATGTATTTCATTGGCGTGTCTCCATGAGTAAATCGAATAGCAGGGGGCCAAATCGACACCCTGTTATTAAAAATCTCTAAGAATAAAACACCTGGCTCGCTGACTTTTCGGCAGTCGAAGCTGTGGTTCGCTCCGAATCCGCCCGTCTGCGCTTCCCCTATTTCTTCCCGGCCGCCTGCATGCGCAAACTCCCCTCCTGCTCCCTGAGCTCAGGAGTGAGGGCGGCACCGAAGTCCTCCACCTCGAACACCTGGCGAATCTCGATCTCGGTCTCCTCGCCCTGGGGATTGGGGCAGCGCTTAACCCATTCGATGGCCTCTTCCTTCGATTTCACCTGCCACAGCCAGAAGCCGCAGACCAGCTCCTTCGTCTCGATGAAGGGCCCGTCAATCACGGTGCGCTTCCCTCCGGAGAACTTGACGCGCGCACCTTTCGAGCTCGCGTGGAGCCCCTCGCCCGCGAGCATTACGCCGGCTTTCACCAGCTCTTCGTTGAACTTCCCCATTTCCGTGAGCAGCTTCTCGTCGGGGAGAACGCCCGCCTCCGTATTCTTGTTGGCCTTGATCAGAATCATAAATCGCATGGTGATGGTCTCCTTGATGATCTGAAGCATCCTGATTTGTGTGCTTCTATCCGTTAATCGAACGGCAAGCGGTCAAATTGACACCCCCATCGGAAAATATTTACAATTCAGTCATGCCGCCTGATCCCACTGAGGCCGTCGAAGCCGTTTACCGCTCCGATTGGGGCCGGATTGTCGCTGCCCTGATTGGGCTCGTCGGTGACTTCGACCTTGCCGAAGAGTCTGCGCAGGAAGCCTTTGCAGCCGCTGTGGATCAATGGCGGGTTTCCGGCGTCCCGGAGTTTCCGCGCGCATGGATCATTCAGACGGCCCGGCACAAGGCCGTCGACCGCATCCGGCGCAGAGCGCGGCTTGAGGAAAAGCTAGAATCCTACGCCATCAGTGGCTCGGTCCGCAACAGCGAAGAGCCGGATTACGACACCAGTGAGATTCCCGACGATCGCCTTCGGCTGATCTTCACCTGTTGCCACCCGGCGCTCGCCCTGGAGGCGCAGGTGGCGCTGACCCTCCGGTCGCTGTGCGGGCTTGAGACCGACGAGATTGCGCGGGCTTTCCTTGTGCCCGCAACGACCATGGCGCAACGGCTGGTGCGCGCGAAGTGCAAGATTCGCGACGCCCGCATTCCTTATGTCGTGCCCGAGACGGTGGACATGGCTTCGCGGCTCGACGCCGTGCTGACCGTGATCTATCTCATCTTCAACGAAGGCTATGCGGCGACTCGAGGCGGGCCGCTGGTGAGGACGGACCTCTGTGCTGAGGCCATCCGCCTGGGACGCCTGGTAAGGACGTTGGTGTCGCCACAGCCACAGGCCGAAGCGACGGCCCTGCTCGCCCTCATGCTGCTTCACGACGCGCGGCGCGAGGCTCGTCTTGATGAGGCGGGGGATCTCATCGTTCTCGAAGAGCAGGATCGCCGCCGCTGGGATCAGCGGCAGATCGCCGAAGCGCTGCCGCTCGTGGAGGAGGCTTTCCGTGAGGGGCCCGGTGCATACGCACTGCAGGCGGCGATCGCGGCGGTGCATTGTCAGACGGCGCGCGCCGAAGAGACCGACTGGCCCCGGATCCTCAGCCTTTACGATCTTCTTGACCGTGTGCAGCCCTCTCCCATTGTCACGTTGAACCGTGCGGTGGCTGTCGCGATGGTGGAGGGCCCCCGGCCGGCCCTCGCCATCATTGATGCCCTTGTCGCAGCCGGCGATCTCGACCATTATCACCTGCTGCATCCCGCCCGTGCCGATCTGCTGCGTCGCTCAGGATCCTCAGTCGAAGCGGCAGAGAGCTACAAGCGGGCGCTGGCACTGGTGACTAATAACAGCGAACGTAGATTTCTGGAGCGGCGGCTCAGCGAAGTGCAGCCTCCGGCAGCCTGATCTGAGTCGGTCTACGACCGCATTCATCTTCAAGAGACTTGGCTTTTCCTTGACATCCCAAGGGCGCGAGGTTAGGATGCGTGTTCTTCAGGCCCATTTCCCTATGGTCGGCGAGACAATATCTCATTATCTCATTTTGGAAAAATTGGGTGGCGGTGGCATGGGTGTTGTGTATAAGGTCAAAGACACCCGGCTCGACCGCAACGTCGCCCTGAAATTTTTGCCGGACGAATACTCTGCGGATCGTCAGGCCGTGGAGCGGTTTCAGCGTGAGGCGCGGGCGGCCTCAGCCTTGAATCACCCCAACATCTGTACCATTCACGACATTGATGCTTACAATGGCAGGCCTTTCATCGCCATGGAGTTGTTGGAAGGCCAGACCCTGAAGCATCGAATCGAAGGTCAACCCATCGCGGTCGACGAACTCCTCACGTTGGGGGTCCAGATTGCCGAGGGATTGGAGGCCGCACACGCGAAGGGGATAGTTCACCGCGATATCAAACCTGCCAACATCTTCATTACTGCACGCGGCCAGGCCAAGATCCTGGATTTCGGCTTGGCCAAGCTGGCTCCGCGACGGTCGCGACCGCTGGGAGAAGACGGGAGTTCGATTCTGGCGACCGTGGTCAAGCCTCCGGAGGACCTGACCACCCCGGGCACGGCGTTGGGAACCGTTGCCTATATGTCTCCCGAACAGGCGCGCGGCCAGGAAGTGGATTGCCGTACGGACATTTTTTCTTTTGGCGTGGTGCTCTACGAGATGGCGACCGGTCAACCCGCATTTTCCGGCAACACCTCCGCCGTCATTTTTGATGCCATTCTCAACCGGGCTCCCATCTCGTCGGTGCGGCTGAACCCGAGATTGCCGGCTGAGTTGGAGCAGGTGATCAGTAAAGCCATTGAGAAAAGCCCGCAGGCGCGCTATCAGACGGCAGCCTCCTTGCGCGCGGATCTGCAGCGTTTGAAGCACGATTCAGATTCGGGACGCGCGGGAGTCACGGCCGTCGCACCGGTGGAAAAATCGGTGGCCGTGCTCTACTTCGAGAACCTGAGTGGAGCCAAGGAGGACGAATACTTCCGTGACGGGATGACGGAAGACGTCATCACCGAACTCTCCAAGATCCGGGAGTTGCGCGTTTTCCCGCGAGCCGCCGTGCTGGCATACCGCGATAAACCCGTCACGGGGCCCCACGTCGGCCAGGAGTTGAACGCCACCTATGTGCTGGGGGGCTCGTTGCGGCGTGCCGGGAATCGTCTGCGGATCACGGCCCAGTTGGTCGAGACTCGTTTGGGGCACTCGGCCTGGGCCGAACGTTATGACCGGGAACTAAAAGACGTTTTTGAGGTTCAGGAAGAGATCGCCCGGAGTATCACTCAGGCCTTGCGCATCACGCTCACGCCGCAGGAAGAAAAAGCGATTGCCCGCAAACCCACCGAGAACACCCAAGCCTACGACTATTTCCTGCGGGGCCGGAGCCATGCGCGGCGAGAGACCCGCTCGGACATGGAATTTGCGATGCAGATGTACGAACAGGCCATCATGCTCGACCCGGATTTTGCACAGGCGCACGCCGGGATCGCAAACGCTTGCGCCACCGTCTATGAATGGCACGAGAAGGCTCCCCGTTGGATAGAAAAGGGACTGACGGCATGCGAGCAAGCTTTGAAGTTGGAAACGCAGCTGGCCGAGGCGCTGGTGGCCCGGGCGCGCATTCTTTATGCTCAGAAGAAGTACGACGAAGCCATTCAAGATGCGCTGCTGGCCATCGACCGCAAGCCGGATTGTCCCGGGGCCTACAATGTTCTGGCACGATGCTATTTTACCTCGGACCGCTGGAAGGAAGCCGTGGCCTTAATCGATCGCGCCGTGGAAGTGAATGGGGATGATTACAACATGTACATCCCCCTGGTGAACTCCCTGGAGAACCTGAAACAGGTGGAAGCGGCGCGGGAGTTGCGTGATCGCCACCGGGGCGTCCTCAAGCAGCAACTTGAACTCGTTCCCGAAGACGTCCGCGCCCGGATCCTGCTCGCTGCCCACCACGCGTCTTTCGGAGACACAGAGGCTGCGGGGCGGGAACTTCAAGTGGCCGTGGCGCTTCGTCCCAACGATTCCAACATTCTGTATAATGCAGCCTGTGTCTATGGGCTTCTCGGCAGAAAGAAAGAGGCGTTGGAATCGGTCAAAAAAGCGATAGCCGCCGGCTATCACAATCTGGATTGGATTGCCCGCGATTCTGACCTTGCCTGCCTTCACGAAGATGAGGAATTCCGCCACCTTGTTGGGCAGGCCACGCCCAAGACCTAGCGTCGCGACCCGCTGCAACCCCTCACTTTCTGCACCATAAGGCTCTCCGGGAGACCTCAAAGAGCGAGTCGAGGACCATCAATTGAGGTCGTATCTTTCCTATTTTCATTTCAGTGGCAAGATATGATTTCGGTCGAGTTTTCCCCCGGAGCGTGGTCAACTGTTCCCTCGGGACGGGGTCTCCATGGCGGGAGCGCTTTCGATCGTCTGCGCAGCGGGACGGTATCACCTCCACGCACCGGGGATTCGGGCCGGTGGGACGGGCGAAGTCACCGTCTTCCGCACCCACCGTCGGTTCGGTGAAGGGGTGGAGAAAGATAAGGAGGGGGCCGAGATCTTCCATCCAGCCAAATCCCAACTGAAGATTGGAAAGATGCGACCCCATTCATTTTCTTCCACTCTCGTGAGTTGCTTTTGCCAGAAAAGTGCACTAGTCTCCTCACCCTCACTCCTCAACAAACACGGGCCTTAAGTTTTCTGTGGTGACATTCGTCCCCTGAAGGAGGCACGCGTGAACGACGACCCGAACGCTGCGAACAAGATGCCTCCGTCCGAGGCGACCCACACCGGAAATGCGGCCTCAAGTTCCAAGGGCTCTATCGGTCCCTACCGACTGCTCCAGAAGCTTGGTGAAGGCGGCATGGGCGAAGTGTGGCTCGCCGAGCAGACAACACCGATCCATCGAACCGTGGCTTTGAAGCTGATCAAGGCGGGAATGGATACCGGGGCCGTGGTGGCACGGTTTGAGTCCGAGAGGCAAGCCCTGGCTCTGATGGATCACGCCAGTATCGCCAAAGTCTTTGACGCGGGCTCAACTCCCGAAGGACGCCCATACTTCGTCATGGAGTACGTTTCGGGGATACCCATTACCGCGTACTGTGACAAGTACCGCTTAGCAGTGCGAGAGCGTCTGGAATTGTTCATCCTGGTCTGCGAGGGAGTACAGCACGCGCATCAAAAAGCGATTATCCACCGCGATCTGAAACCCTCAAATATTCTTGTGGTACTTCAGGACGATAAAGCCGTCCCAAAGATCATCGACTTCGGGTTAGCCAAGGCAATGGCCCAGCGGCTGACCGAGAGAACGCTGCTTACGGAACTAGGTGTCATGGTCGGCACGCCGGGTTATATGAGTCCCGAGCAGGCTGACATGACGGAGCGCAATGTTGACACTCGCACGGACGTGTATTCGCTCGGGGTCATTCTGTATGAGCTGCTGGTTGGCGCTCTCCCCCTCGACCCAAAAGAACTGCGGGAGGCTGGATTCGAGGGCATGCTGCGAAAAATCCGGGACGATGACCCGCTCCGGCCGAGCACGAAAATTATGGCGCTAGGGGGTGAGTCCAGAATTTCGGCGGAAAACCGGAAGGAAGAGCCCGAGTCTCTGGCACGACGCCTCCGGGGTGACCTCGATTGGATCACAATGAAGGCCTTGGAGAAGGACAGGACCCGGCGGTACGGGTCGCCTTCTGATCTGGCGGCCGACCTCTCGCGGCATCTGCGGGACGAACCGGTGCTCGCCTGCCCCCCCAGCGCGGCTTACCGCGCGAGAAAATTCGTTCGCCGCCATCGGTTCGGGGTGGGCGTTTCGGCGACCGCGGTTTTGTTACTGCTGGGATTCGCAGTCGCCATGACAGTTCAGGCGAGGCCAATCGCGCAGGAGAGAGACCGGGCAAACCTGGAAGCGGAAACCTCGCGGCGGGTGACGGAGTTCATGACCGGAATGTTCAACGTGGCGGATCCTGGCGAGGCGAGAGGCAACAGCGTCACGGCTCGAGAGATTCTGGACAAGGCGTCCAAGGAGATTGGCTCGGGATTGGGGAAGGATCCGGTATTGCAGGCGCGCATGATGGATACGATGGGGGGAGTCTATAACTCGCTCGGGCTCTATTCCCAGTCAAAGTCCCTCCTTGAGAGAGCGCTTGAGATCCGGGGCCGAATTCTTGGTCCGGAGCATCCCGACACGCTTCTTACGATGCGTAATCTGGCGGCTAGTTTGGGAGATAACGGGGATCTGGCCGAAGCTGAAAAATTTGATCGCAAGGTGCTCGGGGCTCAGCGACGAGTGCTTGGGCCAAGAAATCCTGAGACCATGAAAACTATGAATAACCTTGCGGGTGTGTTGGACGGCCTCGGCCGCTATGCGGAGGCCGAGCAGCTCTTTGATGAAGCCCTTGACATCGCGCGCAGCGTGATGGGACCTGAAGATCCCAAGACACTGAAAATTGCGAGCAATCTTTCGAGTACGCTCACGAGCGAAAGCAAGTATGCCGAGGCGGAAAAACTGGGGCGGGAAACGCTCGAACTTGAGCGGCGAGCGGTTGGGCCCAATCATCCTGTTGTGATTGACACGATGATTAACTTGGCCTACACCCTCTCAAACGAGAACCAATGGGCAAAGGCTGCGAGTATGACCCGGGATGCACTGGAGGTATCCCGGCGTGTGTACGGCCCCGAACATCCGGCGACACTGCTGCTGATGAATAACCTCGGGGCCTGTGAGCTGGAAGCTGGCCAATACCCGGAAGGGGGGAAGCAACTTCGCGAGGCCCTTGCCATCGAGCGCCGTGTTCTCGGCCCGAATCACCCCAGTACTGCGATAACAAAATACAATCTTGCTCGCGTGGCTGCAGTCCAGGGCAGCCGCGACGAGGCTCTCTCCCTATTGCGGGATGCCGTCGAGCATGGGCTTGCACCTTCTAATGCAAAGGACATGGAAAAAGAAAGAGAGTTCGACTCTCTGCGCGCCGACCCGCGCTTTGTCGCAATGGTCGCCGACCTACGCAAGCGTTATAGCGCGGCGCAAGGCAAGCCGTAGTGCACGGCATCATGGTGGTCTTATTCCTGAACTCTCTTGAGGGAAGCATTGCCCTCCGCACTCACCTCAGCAACGATATCATATGCCCCGTTTGCGGCGGAATATTGCGGCTGTTCGATTACCCTTCTTGTCTTGTAAGCCGGACCACCGCCTCTCGCTCATGAGAAATTCGGAATAATCCCGAATTTTCTGTAAACCCTCTCTTCCGCCAGTGCGGCTTCGACCGAGCCAATGGCTATTCTCGCGAAAGTGGCAGAGCGCTCTCCGGTGCCTAATCAGGAATAGAGATTTGGACTCTCTTGGGAGGTTGGAGCTTGGAATTTGGAGGTTTGGAATTTGGAATTTGTTTTTAATTGGTGGACCTGATGAACGCTTGGGGGTCGCATCTTGAAAAATGGATAATGGAGATCCGACCCTATCATTTCTATCATTTCCCTTGCTCCACCGGCCCTCTATGGTAGTTTGAGTGGAATGATGCCTTGTCATCTATTCAAAGGACAAGATCGATTGAGGGCCTTTGCTCTGCTGCTGTGCTCGGTCCCCCTGTTTACATTCCTGCTGGGGGTGATCTGGGGCCAACAGCTTCCCTTTCGTCACTACGACGTCCCGGACGGGTTGCCCCATAGCACGGTGCAAAGCATCCATCAAGACGCCAAAGGGTACCTCTGGTTCGGCACCGAAGAAGGGCTCAGTTGTTTTGACGGTTACCGCTTCACCAACTACAGCACCCGCGACGGCCTGGGAAATTCTACGATCAACGCCATTGCCGAAGACCGGCACGGACACCTCTGGGTGGGCACGAACGGAGGCGGGGTGTCTCGCTTCCTCGATGACCCTTCCGAAGGACTTACACCCAAGCAGTCTTCCACAAACATCCCCGGAAGATTGAAGTTCATCAGTTTCCCGGTCGGAGACACCCCGTATCCGAACCGCGTCAACGCGATACTTTTCGATTCCAACGACTCCCTATGGTGCGCCACCGATGGCGGACTTTATCGCGCCAAGGCAAACGCCCTGGAGGAAAATCACCTCAAGTTTCAGGTCATCGTGCCTCACAGGCCTATGGCTGCTTCGATGGCGGCGTTTGCCGACAGCCGGGGACGCCTCTGGTTTGGACTGGAGGAGTTTTTGATTGAGGTCGTGGAGGATCAAATCATTACGTATGGCCCACCGGAAGAGGTCGGGCAGAACTGGGTGCGGAGCATTGCGGAATATGGTCAGGGGAAAGTGCTCGTCAGCAATGATCATGGCGTCTTCGAGTTTATAGAGCCGGAGATCAGGATGAGTCGGGGCCGATGGAAGAAGTTTCCAATCGATCTCAAGCCGGGCGAAGTGGTGAGCTCGATGATCACCGATCGGTCGGGTATCTTGTGGCTGGGGACTTATATAGGCTTGATCAGGTACCAAGAGGGCAACCAATCGCTTTACACCACTGCCGAAGGACTGAGCGGCAACAATCTCATCGCGCTCCATGAAGATCACGACGGCAATCTGTGGGTTGGTACGAGGGATGAAGGGGTGAATAAGTTGTCCGGAGAAACGATTGTCACCTTCACCCGAACTGGAAGACTACCCCAGGAGACTATCTTCAAGGTCTTTGAGGACCGCAGGGGACATATTTATGTGAGTACCCACGGGGGTGGTATCGTGGAGATCCTCGAAGGGGAAGCGATGCCCCTCAAGTGGACCCACTCACCCTCCTTCAACTTCGCGTGGGTTCTCCAGGATAAACGGGGAGGCTGGTGGGTGGGATCAGCTCAAGGCCTATATCGGTTCGAAGAGTCCGGGTGGCAGACAGGTCGCGGCAGAAAAATCACCCCGGCCGATGGATTTTCCCAGGCCGCTGTCTACTCCATGTTTTCCAGCCAGAATGGAAGGATTTGGATCTTTTCCAATGACCACAACCTTTACTGGGTGGAACCGGAATCGGGGAGTCGATTGCGTTTCGGACATCTCCCCGCGAGTTCAATTTCGCCTTTCTTGGATCTTGGAATTCTGATCCAAGACCATTCCGGGAACCTCTGGCTGGGGCAACAAGGATCCCTCGGCAGGTTAAGAAACGGAAAAATGGAGATTATTCACCCCATGGAGGGGTTGCCCGAGGCGGAACCCCGCGCATTTTTCCAGGACAGCCGGGGATGGCTTTGGATTGGATTGCGTTACAAAGGGGTTTCCGTCACCAGAGACCCCACGGCGGCATCCTTGAGTTTCGTCAATTATTCTACTGAAAATGGCCTGGCCAGCAACACCGTGCGCACGATTGCCGAGGATGATTTCGGTCGAATCTATTTGGGAACAGGGAGAGGACTGGACCGGCTCGACCTTTCCACCGGACGCATCAATCATTTCACTACGGCGGAGGGGCTTGCCGGAGGTGAGGTCCGTGACAGTTTGAAAGACGGCAGGGGAAACATCTGGGTGGTGACGACCAGGGGATTGTCGCGGTTTGACCCTCGCGCCGAAAGTGTGGTGGATCGCCCGCCACCGATTTATCTAAGCCGGGTACAGGTCGCGGGGGAATACCTTCCTTTGGCAGAAACTGGGACGCTCCGGATTCAGGGAGTCGTGTTGCCTGCCTCGCGCAATAACTTTCTCGTCGAGTTCGTGGGTCTGGATTTTCAGGGCGAACGTGAACTCAAGTACCAGTACCGGCTTGAGGGCGTGGACACAGACTGGAGTCTTCCGACGGACCAGCGATCCGTGAATTATGCTCGTCTTTCCCCTGGATCCTACCATTTCTTCGTACGCGCCATCAACCAGCGGGGGAGGGTGAGCCCGGAGCCTGCGGAGCTGATATTTCGAATTCTCGGACCCGTCTGGCAGCGAGGGTGGTTCCTTTCCCTGGTCGCCTTGTCTGTGGGTGCTGGGATTTACTTAATCTTTCGATCTCGAGTGGCCCACCTCATCGAATTAGAACGGGTAAGGACTCGCATCGCCGCTGATCTGCACGACGATATCGGCTCCGGTTTGTCTCGAATTGCAGTTCTCAGTGAAGTGGCGCGTCAGGATCTGGCGCCGGATCATTCTCCCGCGACGGAGCAACTCGGTTTGATCGCCGGCTTGTCACGGGAAATGGTGGATTCAATGAGCGACATCGTTTGGGCCATCAATCCAAAGAGGGACCAGTTGCAAGACCTGACCCAACGGATGCGCCGGTTCGCAAGCGATGTCTTTACGGCCCGCACTATCGAGTTCGGCTTTCGGGCGCCGGACTCGGACCACTCTCTGAAAGTCGGAGCGGAGTTGCGTCGTGAGGTTTTTCTGATCTTCAAAGAGAGCATCAACAACATCGTCCGACATTCGGATTGCAAGCGGGTCGACATCGAACTGCACACCGCGAACGGCGGGCTTGAGTTGAGGCTCAGTGACGATGGCAAGGGATTTGATACCGCACAGGCGAGCGACGGCAACGGAATGGCGAATATGCGGTTGAGAGCCAAGAGACTGGGGGGTGAGCTTCAGGTGATTTCGGCCATTGGAGCTGGGACCACGGTGATGCTGAGGGTCCCTTTAAAGCACGCGATCAAGTGGGGAAGGCCTCCTACGCGTTAACCCCGACACCTCTCGGGGCGGATCCATGGATCTGAAACTCCCCCGTCTGTTCAGACGGGGACAATTAAGCTTTCTTGAAATAGGCTGATCATCCCGGCACACACAGCCTTGAGGCAGGCGACTATGTTGGACAAAATCAAAGACCCGCAGCTGGCATCGTCCCCCAGCGTCATCAAAGTGGCTATTATTGAGGACCAGCGCGACATCCGTGAGGGGCTGGCCACGATCATTAAAGGCACCGAAGGGTACCGTTGTACCGGCAGTTTCCGGTGGATGGAAGAGGCTCTGGAGAAAATTTCCTACGAACTGCCGGATGTGGTGCTGGTTGACATCGGCCTGCCCGGGATGAGCGGCATCGAAGGCATCCGGATTCTGAAAGAACGCTATCCTAAACTCCTTCTGCTGGTGCTGTCGGTCTACGACGATGATGACATGATTTTTGACGCCCTTTGTGCGGGCGCCTGTGGTTATCTACTGAAGAAGACGCCGCCGGCGCGCTTGATGGAATGCCTCCAGGAGGTGATGAATGGGGGAGCGCCGATGTCGCCGGAAGTGGCGCGCCGGGTGATCGAATTATTCCGCGACCTCCATCTTCCTGAAAGGGCCGACTACAAGCTGACGCCGAATGAATTGCGCCTTTTAAAGCTCTTGGTCGAAGGCCATAACTATAAAACAGCCGCAGTCGAAGTGGGGGTGAGTGTGACCACGGTGGCCTTTCACATGCGGAACATCTACGAGAAGTTGCAAGTCCACTCGAAGTCTGAAGCCGTCGCCAAAGCCCTCCGCAATCGAATTGTCTGAACCGCAATAAACTGAGGTCGCACCCGCATGATTTATCTCCCGCCCCATTCCCTCAGATTCCTCCCCCTCTCCACATAGACGGTGACAAAGCCTCCTTCCTATAGTATTAATCTCCCCATCACGATTCGATCCAGCTGAATCTCGGCCAGGATGACCCTGGCAAGATCTGAACGAAGGCGTCTAAGCGTCGTCTTCAAAACCTGCCAGCCATCATCGCGTGCCTGGAGCCTGAAACACTTTGAATGAGCGGATGGCAATGGCGGACAACAAAGGAGGATGGAAAAAAATGAGCATTCACAGGAGACTTGGGTTCTTAAGGATTATGTTGGTTGCGGGACCGTTGCTGATGACTGCCCCGGTTTTTTCACAATTGGTTGACACGACGCCGGGAAAGGCGCCCAACAACGCCCATGCGGGGATCAACAAATCGCTGGCTGATGAAATTGGCACTGGCCGAGGCGACATCATGACGCCGACCTCATCCGCTTTCATCATCGCTCGTGACCCTTTCCGTGCAGTGCGCCGGGGACGGCAACTCTTCCAGCGCAAGTTCACCAGGAGAGAGGGCCAGGGTCCGATCGTGGGGGATGGTTCGGGCGATATCAATACCAATCTGGCGATTGGCGCGGGACTGTCCGATAGCTGTGCCTTGTGCCATGGCCGTCCTCGCGGATCTGCAGGTGCCGGAGGAAATGTGGTCACCCGACCCGACAGCCGGGACGCACCGCATCTTTTCGGCCTCGGCGTCAAGGAAATGCTCGCCGACGAAATTACGTCGGACCTGCGCGCCCTCCGGGATCAGGCCATTGCCCGGGCGAACTCAACCAACCATCAGGTGACAAAAGAGTTGACCAGCAAGGGGATTCATTATGGTTCGATTACCGCACATCCGGGCGGCCTTGTGGACACTTCGCAAGTGCAGGGGGTTGATCCGGATCTCCGGGTCCGTCCCTTTTTTGCGCATGGTGGGACCATTTCCATTCGTGAATTCGTGGTCGGCGCGATGCAAAACGAGATGGGGCTTCAGTCGGTTGACCCCGACCTCATGAGCGCTCACAATGGCGGCAAGATCGTGACTCCAGCCGGCTTGGTGTTGGACGGGTCAAAAGACAAAATCGATGGGCCTCCGACCGACGATCCGAACGCCGATCCGGATGCCGACGGAGTCAAGAACGAGGTTCCTGCCAGCCTGGTGGATTTTCTTGAGTTCTACCTGCTGAATTACTTCACCCCTGCCACCCATCAACAGACCGAACAGACCCGTGATGGCGATAGAATATTTCGACGGACCGGGTGTGCGTCGTGCCACATCGAAAACCTCAAGATCAATCGCGACCGCCGCGTCGCCAACGTGGAAACCGTCTACGATCCTGTGAACGGGATTTTCAATAACCTTTTCGCCACCGCAACGACCCAGAATGACGTGATTGACGATCACAGCGGGTTCCCTGCCTTGAAGCCGCCCAGGATGAAATCCTTCCTCGTGAAAGGCTTCTATGCCGATCTCAAACGGCACGATCTTGGACCCAACTTTCACGAGCGCAACTATGATGGAACGCTTCAAACCGAGTTCATGACCACCCCGCTGTGGGGTGTCGGGAGCACCTCGCCTTATGGACACGACGGCCGGAGCATCTCTCTCACAGAAGTGATTCTTCGACATGGTGGGGAAGCTCAGGCCGCGCGGGATTCCTTTGCCCGACTTGAACCCGAGGATCGGAGCGCCATGCTTGAATTTCTCAATTCGCTGATCTTGTTTCCTCCCGACGACACGGCATCCAACCTGGACCCGGGAAATCGGGGGGCCGCGGGCTTTCCACAATTCGGGCACGGCAGCATCAAGCTGACCGTTCTCTTCAATAACCCGGCGGATATCGAGTGAGAGCCCATTGAGAAGTCAATCTGGCCCTTGGTAAGCAAGGGCCATCCGGACCCAGTCCGTCCCGGCGGACTGGGTCGTTCAACCTGTCGCCGTAGCGCGTTACAACCGACGGAACATCCCGCAGGTCGATGGCAACAGCCCCCGCCTTCGCCGTAGACACGCTTTCATTTCGAATCTGCCATAATCCAACTCCGTAGGAGCGGCCTATTTATAGCTTTTCTCTCCCTCTTGGGTTGAACCCCGTCAGGGGTGACATCGGGGCGGCTAATCTTACCTCGTCATCGCTCCACAGGCTGAGATAGTTTCCCTCGTCGTGGGTAAGAACAGCAACTCAGATGTCACCCCTGACGGGGTTCAACCCAACAGGAAAAGAAGGGGGTTAGCCGGTCTATAAATAGCCACCCCTACGGAGTTGAGTGAGCACAGCATCAGGATGAAAGCAAGTTCTCGGCGCTGATTCATCCATTTTCTGGCAAGGGTATTTGGGCAATGGCTCGAGAATTTTCATTTGGTCAGAATTTAAATCATGAAATTATTCACCCAACCTCGCAGGCTTTCTGGAGTCCTTTCCACTGCGCTGGCGGCACTCTCCCTACTGGTCCCGACAATCCCCCGGTGAAGTGTTAGCGGGCAGTAGAAGAAGGAAAAGGAAACACGAAAGGGAAGAAGGCAAAGCGCCGCAAGAGGGATTGCCTGCTCGAGCCTGGCCCCCCTTGAGCGGCGCACTCCAAAGTTGCGACGACCACACTCACAAGGATACACTCAAGCCGTGCACCATCACACCTCCAGCTTCGGAATCCGGGCCAAAGAACGAATGAATCAGGAGATCGATCCCCTGAAGGGGAAGAGACATTCGATGGGAGAGTAAAAATGAGGCGACTTCTTTCCACGTCATGGACAGGTCATGCGAAAAGGTCGGTGTTCGGCACAGCGATGATCTTATTGACCACTATTGGCGCAGGATGGACGCGCGCCGAGCCTCCCGCTGCTCCGCAGCTCAAGAGCGTGGCCCTTGCAGGATTTCAGGTGACTGAAGGGACTATCGAAGAACTGCCCAATGGCCACCTGTCTGTTTCGAGCCCGAAGATGCGGGCAGTGGTGCCCTCTTCAACCTCACCGATCGCGGAGGTGCGGTTTAGATACCTGGGTCCCACCGCACACGCCTCGACCCTGGGTTCGAGCGAGATTCGTCGGCAATTGGGCCTGAAACTGCGCGCCCAGGATCCCTGCAACCTCCTCTATGTTATGTGGCGACTGGAACCCAAGGCGGGGATCGTCGTATCGATCAAGCTGAACCCGGGGCAACAGACCTCCTCGGAGTGTGAAAACGGAGGCTATCACAATATCAAGCCTTTGCATGCGGCTCCCGTTCCTGAACTTGTACCCGGTGTCTCTCATTCACTGCGGGCGGAAATGAAGAAAGACGATCTCGCGGTCATGGTAGACGACCGTGTTGTGTGGGAAGGGCCAGTGGGAAATCAGGCGCTCCGTCTGGAGGGGCCCGTAGGACTGAGAACTGACAACAGCCGCGTTGAATTTCAGTTTTTCGTAGAAAGCGGCAAGCCTCGATAGATTCTTAGGGGTCCGGAGGGTCGATTTCCATTCCCGCATTCCCTCAGTCGGTCTTTCTGAACTGCTCAGGAAGGCAGAACCAAGCAAAGCTCAGTTGAGGTCTCATTACAGATCATGAATTGAGGTTGTACCTTTCCAAATGATCCTGCTGCAGCCCCCCAGTTTCTAGAAGAATCAATTTTTCGGGAAACCACCAAAATATCCCGACACGACAGAAATGCATTGTCGGCCTTCTAAATGCGAGTTATTTCTCCACAGATCGAACCAAGAGGGTTTGGCAGCAGAATCTCCCATCTCCAGTTCAGCGGCAGGAAGCGATTTCGGACAAGTTTTCCCCACGGACTGCGGTTCACCGTTCCCTTGTGAGGGTGTGTCCATGGCGAGGGCGCTGCCGTCCGGGGTAGCCGCGGTGACCCTGATGTTGCAAAGGCATCGAGGGTCCTTCCCGCCAAGCATTCAATGCGGTCCTACTTCAACCCGAGATACCGGAGAAAGGCGCGGGTCAACTCCCGCGAGATCCGTGCGTCATCCTGGGGCAGTACGGAAGACCATCCCTCCGAAGTCGTATCCATCAGGATGATTTCCCGCAGGGTGGACCCCACAAGAATCAGGCCAAAGGGAACGGCTGTCTCCGGATCCGGATGTTTGATCTCCTTCCGGTACTGCAGCATGAAATTGGAAACGCGTTGAAGGGTCCGGATGTTCAGTTGGTCAACCCTTTTTCGGAACGCCGCATTCGGATTCAACAGAACGTATTGAAACAAAGCACGCATGAGGTTGGCGTACTTGCGATGGCCGGCAAGAGAGGTCTTGACGACCTGTCCGGCAAAACGGCGCAAGGAGAGCTGGGGGGCGAGTTTTTGGGCGAGCAGGGTCCTGACTCCTTCATCGTTCTCCTCAAGCGCTCTCAGCATCACCGTTTGAAGAAGAGCATCCTTGTCCTGGAACCGTCGGTAGACCGCGCCCGGGGAGAGGCCGGCTTTTGCGGCGATCCGGGGGATGGTGGTCCCATCCAAGCCCCTGTCCTCCAGCACGTCGAGAGCGGCCTTGGAGAGACGTTCCAGTGACTGTCGACTGCGGGTCTGCTTGGGCGCCAATGTTTTTCCGGCCATAGACCTTCCTTTTTTTTCTGGAAAGTGTTCAATCAATAAACGCTTGACATAAAGTAAATGCGAACATACATTTACATTATGTTGTAAATCATCATTTACATTATACACCCGGAAGGGGCCCAGGGTGAACCCCGCGGGTCACTTCAGGTCGATTCGGTTGAGGGAGAAGGTTTCCTCCCGTCACCGCAAGGAAGGATTGAGTCCTATGAATGAAGAGTCGCAAGCCGCGCAGGACTTGAGTATCCCGCTCGAGGGCGAGTGGTGTGGAACCCTCCAGGCAGGGGGACAGGCGCTGCGACTGGTGCTTAAGATCGTCAGAGACGCCGGGGGCAGGCTGAGTGCCACAATCGACAGCCTGGACCAGGGTGTGTTGGGCATACCCCTGAGCTCCCTCGAACAGGGGGAAACTCATATCAAGCTGGAGCTCGCCGGGGCGGTTGCTGCGTACGAGGGCAAGATGAACGCAGAGGGATCGGAGATTGCCGGTGAATGGAGCCAGGGAACCGCCTCGCTGCCGCTTGTTTTTCATCGCAACATCCGGAAATCGGATAAGGAAGACCCTCCCAAAGGACTGCCGGCAGGGTTGGCGGGCTTTGAAGATGAGGCCAGCTTTTCTGTAATCTTGAATGAAGCAAAGTTGGGGACGATGGAGTCCATCTGGAGGTCGAATGGCAGCTTTGAAGCCATCAGCCGTCTCACGCTGGCAGGCCAAACGGCAGAGACCACGATCACCATTGTCCCTGATCCTGACGGTGGCTGGAAAGAGTTTGTGCATCAGTCTGCGGTAGGCACCCGCACCAGCGCACGCGAGGGCACCTCCATCAAGCGCACCTTTAAAGGATCCACCAAGGAGCTGACGACGACCTTTGAGTGTCCGCAGGGCGCTGTCCTGTACGACGACGATGCACCAGCACTGATCAGTCAGGCGCTCCGGCTCTATGATCAGAGCCAGGGTGGAGTTCAGAGGCTCCCCTTGTTGGTCGGGGGCAGGCCGCCCGTGGTCTTGGCCCTGGAGCTGAAAGATAGAACATTGCGAGCCATGGCTGGCAGGGATATTGAGGTGAGCAAATATCGTTACGGCATCCCGGGAGCTGATCTCTCTGTCTGGGCCGACGCGACAGGCAAGGTCCACCTGGTCGAGGTTCCGGCGCTAAATGTAGTCATGGTGCGAGAGGGGTATGAAGCTCTGCGCACTGAGAAATCCGTCGACCCGCTGCTCTCCGCACCCCAGTACGAGTTCGTGATCGAACGGGGTGTGCGCGTTCCCCTGCGCGACGGCATTGAACTCTCCATGGACATCTACCGCCCGGTGGGAGTGGAGCGTGCCCCAGCCATCCTGACGCGCACTCCCTATAAGAAGGAGATGTTGGAATTACAGGGAAATTTCTATGCCCGGCGAGGCTACATCTATGCTGCCCAGGATTGTCGCGGGTGTTTCGGCTCTTCCGGGTGTTGGGATCCCATGGTGAACGAGGCCAAGGATGGTTATGATACGGTTGAATGGCTGGCCGGCCGATCCTACTCGAACGGGAAGGTGGGGATGATCGGCGGGTCCTACGCAGGGGCGGTGCAATGGTCGGCGGCGGCCCTACGTCCGCCCCACCTGGTGACCATTATTCCCAATGTCTCTCCCCCCGATCCTTTTCACAACGTCCCTTACGAGTATGGAGTGTTTTTCCTCTGGGCTTCGATCTGGTGGGCAGATGCCGTGGAGAGCCGGGTCGGTGCAGACATCTCCGGTGCTGCCCTCGCTAGAATCTCGGAAAAGAAATACACCAGGCTGCTGCGGACACTCCCGGTCATCGATCTCGACAAGGTGGTCCTGGGTAAAGAGATTCCGTGCTGGCGCCAATGGATCCGACATTCGACGGATGACAGCTATTGGGAGCCGGCTGATTTCTTGGACAATTTACAGGCCGTCAATATTCCCGCGTTTCATCAGTCGGGCTGGTTCGATGGCGATGGAATCGGCGCCAAGTTGAACTACTTGAAGATGGTGAGTCATGGGCATCCCCATCAGAAGCTGACCCTGGGCCCCTGGGGGCACACCGATGTCGCAACCCGATTGATCGGCGATAGGGATTTTGGCGAGAACGCCATCATCGACCTTCAGCGGGATTACCTGCGCTGGTTCGATCACTGGCTCAAGGGAATCGACAATGGAATCGACAAGGAACCGTTGGTCAGCCTCTTCGTGATGGGAGCAAACGAGTGGCGGCAGGGCATGACCTATCCCCTCGAGACCACCCAATTTCAGAAATTGTATCTCACCAGCGGGGGCCATGCGAATACCAGCGGGGGAGACGGTAAACTCACTTTTGAACCTCCGGAGGCAAGCACGCCGTCTGACCACTACACCTATGACCCTGGCGCTCCGACACCGGATCCCCGGGCCTACGAAGAGTCGGAAGAGGATGAGAGCCGGGAGCGCTCCGCGGAAGAACGGAAGAAAGAAAAGGAGGAGTATCATCTTCGAATTTGCGAGCAGCGCAAAGACATTCTTGTGTACGATACCGATCCGCTGTCGAACCCCTTGATCTTCGCCGGGCCGCTCTCGGCGGTGTTGTATGCGTCGACCTCGGCCCGGGATACCGACTGGTTCATTACAATTTCCGAGATCGGCGCGGAGGGAAAAATTTTACTGCTGGCCCAGGGGAAGATTCGCGCGCGCTTCCGTAAATCCGTGAAGGCCCCCGAATTGATTCAGCCGCACGAGGTTTACGAATATGCGCTCGATCTCTGGCACACTGCCATCCGCGTGACCGCGGGTTCGCGGCTCCGCGTGGAGGTCGCCAGTGCGGCTTTCCCGATGTTTTCGCGGAACTTGAATACCGGCGGGCACAACGAAACGGAGACGAATTTCGTAGTCGCACACCAGACTGTCTACCACGATGCAAGATACCCGTCGCACGTTTTGCTGCCGATCATTCCGGTGTGAGACCTGTCCTGGAGCCTGTCGGGCGAAGGGTGCGAGCCCGTTCTTTGATGCCGATCTGGCGAAACCACCCCCTGCCCATCTGGTTCGGTTGTTTCTAACTGGCCCCCTCTCCAGATGGAGAATGGCAGGGTGCAGAACTACACCCTTTTGAATAAGGCCGGGTAGCGAATACAATGCCCAGCTTCTTTAGTCATGACGGCTTACCACAAGTAGGGAAAGCCGGCGTTTCATTGACGATTTGATTCATCACTCCGGAGCTGATAGGCATTGGGATGTTCGTACACTTCTGTTCGTACACTTCTTGCAAATGTTTACGACATCGAGGAGTATGCTGCTCTCTCTGAGAGCGTGGGCCTGTAGCTCAGTTTGGGAGAGCGCTCCGACGCGTCGGAGAGGTCGTGGCGAACTCCCTGGGTCAAGTACCGAACTTCCCCCCTAAGTTTCTTTCGCATGCATTTCGTTTACATCCTCGAGAGTCTGAACGATGGGCGTTACTATATCGGTTCGACCCACGATGTAGGGCATCGTCTGCAACAACACAATGCGGGGAATCAAGCGGCAACGCGATACCGCAGGCCCTTCGAGCTGGTTTACGTGGAATCCTATTCCGATCCTGCGGTCGCACGCCGGCGGGAGCATTTCATCAAGAAGCAAAAGAGCCGGCGTTTCATTGACGATTTGATTCATCACTCCGGAGCTAATCGGCCCTGAAGAAGCCGCGCACTTCTTGCAAAACTTCCCTACATCGAGTAGTATGCTGGTCGCTCTGAGAGCGTGGGCCTGTAGCTCAGTTTGGGAGAGCGCATGACTGGCAGTCATGAGGTCGTGGGTTCGAGCCCCATCAGGTCCACCAATTAAAAGCAAAGTCCAAATTCCAAACCTCCAAAGTCCAAACAAATTTCAAATTTCAAAATTCCCCTGGCACCTCCAGCCCGGGAGAGTGCTCCGACGCGTCGGAGAGGTCGTGGGTTCGAGCCCCATCAGGTCCACCATCTAAATCCTTTCTGCTGTTATCGCTACACCTTCCATAACGGGATCTTCCTTCACAGCTCCGATTCTTGGGTGACCACCGTCGGTGCCCAGTTTTTGGAAAGCCCGCCTGGAGCCCTTCAGATTCAACAATGGAGCTAACCCTAGGCCGCGCCCGCTCCAGGTGTTGCGCACAATTCTGTGACTGCCAGATTGACGCTGGCAGTTTCCGCGGCTCACCCTCACGAAGCGAACCTGACGAGCCATTTCGGGCACCTGTCTTCGGTTACGCTGGACCGACCCTCCTGTTCTCCGCCAAGTGATTTGGATAGAAGTCCTTCGCCATTTTGAGTAATATCTCAAAACGGAGACCCGAACACCGGAATCAAATTTCGAGGAACAGCGGGCGGCGCTGTTTAGGAATCTTCTGTCAGAGATTTCAAGATGCACGATGTCGTCCAGTCTGTCGGCACAACAAGAGGTGTTACCGGGCACCAAAACGCGACGGCGGGTTGGCGGGAGCGTTGGAAGAAATGAACTTCTCGGAAGACCAACTGCGAATAATGATCGACAAGATCCCCACGCTGGCGTGGTCTTGTCGGCCAGATGGTTCCACGGAATTCCTCAACCAACGGTGGCTCGACTATACGGGTCTCACGTTAGAAGAGGCACTCGGCTGGGGATGGAAACTCCCAGTCCATCCCGACGATCTAGAGAAGTTAATGAACACCTGGCTGAGTCTCCTTGCTTCCGGGGAGCCGGGTGAGGAGGAAGCGCGCCTCCGACGTTTCGATGGGGAGTATCGGTGGTTCCTGTTTCGCGCTGTACCGGTACACAACGAACAGGGCGTTGTGGTCAGGTGGTATGGGACGAATACCGACATTGAGGACCGAATGCGGGCGGAGTCTCTTTTGTCCGCAGAAAACCGAACGCTGGAAATGATCGCCGGTAGTGCGAGCCTCTCGGATATTCTTGAGAATCTGTGCCGCGCCATTGACGCTCAGATTCCTAATGCCATTTCAACCGTCTTGCTGATGGATCCAGACGGCGAAAGGCTGTGGCCCGCAGCCGGACCGCGGGTTCCCAGGGTGTGGAGGGAGGCCATCACTCCGGTGACGATCGGTCCCTGTGTAGGTTCGTGTGGCACCGCCGCGTTTCTGAAAAAGCCGGTGATCACCTCGGACATCGCCAGCGATCCTTTATGGGTCGACTACCGAGACGTGGCGTTGCGCAACGGACTACGCGCTTCCTGGTCGCAGCCGCTTATTTCAACGAATCATGAAGTGCTCGGTACCTTCGCCATGTATTACCCGGAACCCCGAACCCCCAGCGTCAGTGATCTTCAGTTGATCGAGGGGGCAGGACACATCGCCCTCATTGCGATTGAGCGCAAGCGCACCGAGGACGCGCTTCGGGAGAGCGAAGAACGCTTTCGCCGAATCGTCGACAGCATTCCCGGCCTCATATGTACCATGACGGCGGCAGGTGAGGTCGAAATCGTCAACCGCCAAGTGCTGGAATATTTCGGCAGGACGCTTGAGGAATTGAAAGGTTGGGTCACCACTGATGCCGTCCACCCGGACGACCTCCCTCGCGTGATCACTGCATGGAGGCGCTCGGTCGAAACCGGGCATCCGTACGACATTGAGCACCGTATCCGCCGGACTGATGGCGTATACCGCTGGTTCCACGTACGCGCTCTCCCTCTGCGGGACACGGAAGGCCGTATCGTCCGCTGGTACAACTTGAATACTGACATTGAAGACCGGAAGCACGCTGAGGAAGCCCTCCGGCGGGACGAGGAGGAGGCTCGGCGGATGACCGACGCCATCCCCGAGCTGATCCTTGTCCTGACACCGGATGGGAGTCCTCTGTATGCGAATGCGAAACTGCTCGAGTACGCCGGGATGACGCTGGAAGATGTCCTAGCGGAGGATTTTCGAGGTCGAGTCTTTCATCCGTCCGACGTGGAACGACTCCGCGACCAACGCCGGCAGGCCCTCTCACGCGGCCGGCCGTTTGAAATGGAACAACGCGTGCGGCGGAAGGACGGGCAGTATCGGTGGTTTCTCACCCGCTTCAACCCGCTCCTGGACGAACAGGGAGACGTCCTTCGCTGGTACGCCACGGGGACCGACATCGACGGTCGGAAGCAGGCTGAGGAGCGGATTCAAAACGAAAACCTAGCGTTGCGTGAAGAGATCGACCGTGCTTCCATGTTTGAGGAAATCGTGGGTTCGTCCGCGGCACTCCGCACGGTGCTGGTGCAAGTCGCCAAAGTGGCCCCGACCGATTCCACAGTTCTCATTCTGGGTGAAACCGGAACGGGCAAGGAGCTTATTGCCCGTGCTATTCATAAGCGATCCAACCGCGCGACGCGCGCGTTCATCCGGGTGAATTGTGCGGCTATTCCGTCTTCGTTGATTGCTTCCGAACTATTTGGGCACGAGAAGGGCGCCTTTACGGGTGCGCTGCAGAGACGATTGGGCCGCTTTGAATCGGCCGATGGAGGAACAATCTTCCTGGACGAGATCGGTGATCTCCCCATGGAGACACAGGTGGCTTTACTACGAGTGCTTCAGGAGCGGGAATTTGAACGTGTCGGCGGCAGTCAATCGATCCCCGTCGACGTCCGGGTGGTTGCCGCGACGAACCACGACCTAAAAGCTGCCGTGGTCGGGGACACATTCCGCCGGGATCTCTTCTACAGGCTGAATGTCTTTCCTATTCAGATCCCCTCCCTGCGCGAGCGCGTTGATGACATCCCCATACTTGTCGAATACCTCATCGACCGTTATGGGAATAGGGCCGGAAGGAAATTCAGAAACATAGATAGAAAGACCCTGGAAATATTCCAAGCCTATAACTGGCCCGGTAATGTTCGTGAGCTACAAAATGTAATTGAGAGGGCCGTGGTCCTGTGCGATGGCGGGACGTTCTCTGTCGATGAAACCTGGCTGACGCGGGAATCGCCCAAGGCAGCCGGGCTGACCGTCCCCTTGGTTGCCGGCCTTATCGAGCGTGAAAAAGAAATGATCGAAATGGCACTGGCAGAGTGTGATGGGCGGATCTCGGGCCCATCCGGCGCCGCGGCCAAGCTGGGGATTCCCCGGCAGACCCTCGAATCAAAAATCACAAAACTGGGAATAAACAAACACCGGTTCAAAACCGCATAGCTTCTCTCACAAAGACATACAGCAAGTTCCTGGAACTGGCGGCACTTCTTAGGACCCCCTCTTCAATCCCTGCACCTTTTGACTTCGATCTCGACACTTGTCCTACCCCAGACCGATCGGCGCGAACCCAATGCGACCCAGACGCCGATGTTCTCGGGCCGAACTTTCAGCAAATGCCGAAAAATAGGCCTGCAGCCAGTGCTTCGTGGTCTGCGATTCAATAGGTTACAAATGGCACTGTTATTGCGCTTAGTCTGGACGGGACACGCGAGAGAAAACGAAGATGACCTTAAGGATCGAAAGGGACTCTGACGGATCGAGCACGACTATCCGGCTGATTGGCCGAATTCGATCGGAGCATCTGGAGGAATTGAAAGCGCAAATCAAGGGCGGCGGGTCGTGGATTGCGTTGGACTTGGACGAGGTGTGCCTGGTGGACTTGGAAGTGGTCCGATTCCTGGGGACCTGTGAAGCCGAAGGGGTCAGGGTCCTTCATTGCCCACCCTATATACGGCAGTGGATTTCACAGGAATGCAACGAGGAAGCAAAAGGCTAGTGCGAGGAGCAGCCCATGGGCAAGCCAATTTCCCAAAGATAAGCATACAGAGCACGGCGGTATTTCTGCATCCGAATGAATCGGATACGTGCAACGGACAGTTTTTTGTCAAGGAGAACACACCATGACCCAACCCGAAAAAGTGCAGTACACCGCCACAGCCCACACCATGGGTGGCTGGGACGGCGCCTCCCGCAGCGACGATGGCCGCCTGGACGTTAAGCTTTCGACTCCCGGCACCCCGGGCACCGGCACCAACCCCGCGCGCGTCTTTGACGGTCAGCGTGAGGGGCTTACGCGAGACGACGTCCTCGACAACGTCACGCTCTACTGGCTGACGAACACGACGGTCTCTTCGGCTCGTCTGTATTGGAAAGCAAGCTCGCCTTCTTTGCCCCGAAACACATCGCCATCCCGGTCGCGGTGAGCGCCTTTCCGGACGAGCTCTATCAAGCCCCGCGGAGCTGGACGGAGCGGGCGTATCCCAAGCTCATCTATTACAACAAGCTCGACAAAGGCGGTCACTTCGCGGCTTGGGAACAGCCGGAACTCTTCGTGGCCGAACTCCGAGCGGCCTTCAGATCACTGCGCTAATCGGAGCGAGGCGGCGGCGCGCACAACGTGGGCGCATGCTTCCTCCGCCCCGCGCGGCAGCGCCCATTTAAATTTAATAGGAGAGAGAAAAATGAGCACAAATGTGAAACGGCAAACGGTAACCCGCTCTCAGCCGGCCGGCGCCGAGCAGCGCTTGAAAGAACTTGGCATCAAGCTCCCGGCGCCGCCTGTGCCGTTCGGCACCTATGTGGAATCGGTGCAGACGGGCAATCTGCTTTTTCTGAGCGGAATGCTTCCCACGGAAGGCCACGAGGCGAAATTCATTGGGCGCGTCGGCGCGGAGCTCGATGTGGAAGCGGGGCGCAAGGCGGCTCACCGCGCGGCGCTCAACGCCCTCGCTGTCGCGCGCCAGCATTTGGGATCGCTCGACCGAGTGACGCGGATCGTCCGGCTCGGCGTGTCGGTGGCCACTTCGGGTGATGCCCGCGATCAGCCGAAAGTTGCTGACGCCGCTTCGGAGTTGCTAGAAGACGTCTTCGGGAAGGACAAGAACCCTTGCCGCCTGGTGTATGGCGTCGCAAGCCTTCCGCTCGGCACCCCGGTCGCGCTGGAAGTGATTTTCGAGGTGGGGTAACGGCGCGGCGAGCAATGGTCGGTTGCCTCGCCAGTGAGGAGAAAAGAACGTGGTAATTCTAAAGTCTACAAGCTCGAAAGGCATGTCTCTGCTATCGGTCGCTGCCATCGTGTTGTACGCAATGACCGCTGTGGCACAAAGCGCAAGGGACACATGTCGACCCGCCGCGGTTATCCCGCTCGCCAGTGAGCCCCCAGCGAAGATCGTCATTGATCCTCCGCTGGCCGAACCCCTCGCCTCCCGGGGAGTGGCGATTATCCAATACTGTACTCAGAACCTGCACCTTGTGCCGGTGTTCGGCGCCAATGCTCTGCCTGTCTCGCCGCGCGTCGGACACCTTCATGTGAGAGTCGACGATGCCCCATGGGTGTGGGCAGATGCAAGTGGCAACCCAATCATCCTGATGGGTCTTCCGCCCGGTCCGCACAAAGTGCTCATTGAATTGGAGGACGCGAACCACCACACCCTCGACAAAGGCACGGTCCAATTTGTCATTCCAGAAAAGTTTGCGGCCCCCGCATCTGTACAGGCCGATGGAGAGGCCGCCCCGATCTTTGGAGTCCAAATCCCCACCGGATACCGCGACTGGAGGTTGATCTCCGTGGCCCACGAAGAAGGCAACCTCAACGATTTGCGCGCCATTCTGGGCAACGACGTGGCGATCAAGGCCTATCGCGAAGGAAAGCTTCCGTTCCCGGACGGCTCAATCATTGCCCGATTGGCCTGGAGTTACGACCCGTCGGAAGAAAACAACAAAGCCTTTGGCCGACCTCAATCTTTCGTGGCCGGGCCACCCAAGAACGGGGTTCAGTTCATGGTCAAGGACTCAAGAAAATACGCCTCGACCGGCGGCTGGGGGTTCGCTCAATTTAACGACGGCAGACCCGCCGACGAGGCGGTGCACAACACCTGCTTTTCCTGCCACGCGGCCGTCAAAGCTCGCGACTTGGTCTTCACCCGTTACGCACCTTGATACCGAGAATCACAGCAGAAAGAAATGAGACGATGACTTCACACAAATCAACTGCATCATAAACCAAGAAATCCAAGACTACTTAAAAGGAGGACACCATGACCCCAGCCAGTGCTACACAACGAGGCCGCGAGCAGGCAGATGACAAGAATGCAATCCGTCCGTTTCATGTGAACGTTCCAGAGGTGGACCTGACCGAATTGCGCAGGCGCATCAACGCGACAAAGTGGCCTGAACGGGAAACGGTTACAGATGCATCCCAAGGCGTGCAGCTCGCGACGATCCAGGCGCTCGCGCGCTATTGGGCGACAGAGTATGAATGGCGCAAGATCGAAGCAAAAATGAACGCCCTGCCGCAGTTCATCACTGAGATCGACGGGCTGGACATTCACTTCATTCACGTCCGTTCAAAACACGAAAATGCGTTGCCGCTGATCGTTACGCACGGATGGCCCGGCTCGATCATCGAACAGATGAAGATCATCGATCCGCTGACCAATCCCACGGCGCATGGCGGCAGCGCATCCGATGCGTTCCATCTGGTGATTCCGTCGATGCCCGGCTACGGGTTTTCGGGCAAGCCAACCACCACCGGCTGGGACCCTGTCCGCATCGCGCGTGCCTGGGTTGTGCTGATGAAGCGCCTGGGCTACACGAAATTCGTGGCCCAAGGTGGTGATTGGGGCGCGGTCATCACAGATCTACTGGGCCTGCAGGCGCCTCCTGAGTTGCTCGGCATTCACGTCAACATGCCTGGCGTGGTCCCGCCCGATATTGACAAGGCGGCCCAGTCCGGCGCTCCGGCGCCATCGGGTCTCTCAGCCGATGAGAAGGTCGCTTACGAGCGTTTGCAGTTCGTATATCAAAAGGGAATCGCCTACGGGTACCAGATGGGGTTGCGTCCGCAGACGTTGTACGGAATTGCGGATTCCCCCGTCGGCCTGGCCGCCTATTTTCTAGACCACGATGCGTGGAGCTACACGCTAATCTCACGCGTCTTTTCCGGAGAAGCTGCCGGCCTCACCCGGGACGATGTCCTCGACAACATCACGCTTACCTGGTTGACGAACACGGCGATTTCCGGGGCCCGTCTCTACTGGGAGAACAAGTTCGGCTTTTTCAGTGTTAAAGGCGTTTCCGTCCCGGTTGCTGTGAGCGCATTTCCTGACGAGCTCTATCAAACCCCGCGGAGCTGGGCAGAGCGGGCATATCCCAAGCTGATCCATTACAAAAAGCTCGACAAAGGCGGGCACTTTGCGGCCTGGGAGCAGCCGCAACTCTTCTCAGAAGAGGTTCGCGCGGGCTTCAGATCACTGCGGTAGGGTTCTTCACAAGAGAGGAGGAAATGCGCCATGCCTAACCCTTCGCAGTTCAACACCGACCGCACCTATCCGGGCCGGTGGACGATCACCTTCAGCAACCCGCCGATCAACATGTTTGTTCCCACAACGATCGACGAATTGGGGGCGCTAATGACTGACCTCGAGGCGGACCCGTCCGTGAAGGTCGTAGTGTTCCAGTCAGCGAATCCCGATTTTTTCATCGCCCATCTCGACGTATCCAAGGCAGCTGAGCGGCCAGAGGTGCTGGGCCTTTGGCGCGACTTTGTGCTGCGCCTCTCGTCCACGCCAGTCGTGAGCATCGCCAAGATTCGCGGCCGCACGCGCGGCATTGGTAACGAGTTGGCGCTCGCCTGCGACATGCGCTTCGCGAGCCGTCAAAGCGCCCTGTTCGGCAACCCCGAGATCGGCGTCGGACTGGTCCCGGGCGGCGGAGCGCTGGAATGGCTCCCGCGCTTGGTCGGCCGCTCGCGGGCACTTGAGATCGTGCTCAGCGGAGACGATTTCGATGCTGATATCGCCGAGCGCTATGGCTGGGTGAACCGCACGCTGGACGATGACGACCTTGACTCGTTTGTCGATACGCTCGTCCGGCGTCTGGCCTCGTTCGACCGTGAAGCACTAGCCGCGGCGAAGGCCCAGCTCAATCGGTTCGGGACGCCGACAGCTACCGAGCTTCAGTCGAGCACCGACATGTTCTTCTCAGCCCTGGCCTGGCCCGGTGCGCAGGCGCGCCGTGCCAAGGTCCGCAGTATGGGTTACGGCGTTCCGAGCGACTTCGAATTGAACTTCGGCAAGCACCTGCCTACGCTCGGGCGGGCGGACGAGGATGACACGGATACATGAGCGCGATAGCTTCCACACCGATAGACGCAGAGGCGAAAAACGCACCCACGTCCGGTAGGCTCTTCTTCCTGGACCTCGGCGCCGGCCGCATACTGTCCGCAAACCCTGATGGCTCCGATTTGAAGACCATCATCAACGAAGGCCGGAGGTTGCCCGATGGCCTAGTGCTCGATGTCGCCGCTGGGCACATCTACTGGACCAATATGGGTGATCCCAAGAGGAATGATGGCTCGATCATGCGGTCGGATCTCAATGGCAAGAACATGATCACCATCGTTCCACCTGGCGGCACGTTCACGCCGAAGCAGCTCCAGCTGGAGAAGAGGAGCGGCAAGCTTTACTGGTCGGATCGGGAAGGCATGCGGGTGATGCGGGCAAACCTGGACGGGTCGGAAATCGAAACTCTCGTGGATACGAGCCTGGGCGATTCGCGGCCGGGATCGGATCAGAGGAAATGGTGCGTCGGCATTGCGGTGGACACTGACGGCGGCAAGTTCTATTGGACGCAGAAGGGTGGTCACGACGCGGGTTTGGGTCAAATTTTTCGGGCCAACATCCAAGTTCCGCAAGGTCAGTCGGCCGAGAACCGCAGGGACATTGAGCTTCTTTATGACAATCTTCCGGAGCCGATCGATCTGGACCTCGATCCGGTTAATCGGACGCTGTATTGGACCGACCGCGGGGACCCGCCACGGGGCAACACGGTGAACCGTGCACCCATAGACCCGGAGGCCGAAAATGGCAAGGAGCCTGAGATCCTTTTCACCCATTTGATGGAAGGCATCGGCCTGGCTTTGGACCTGAAGGGCGGTCGAATGTTCATTACCGACTTCGGCGGCTCGGTCTACAGCGCCAATCTCGATGGGTCGAACCGGAGGACGTTGCTGGTTGCTGAAGGAAACCTCACCGGCATTGCATACGCGGAGGTGCCGTCCGGATATCATGAAGAGACGAAAATGGAAGACAACACGCTAGTACAGTCCAGTTTTTCAGCGACGATCCACGCTCCTATAGAGAAGGTGGACATTCCCGCCTGGTGCTTTGGTCTCTCGGAATCGGAATACCAATCCTGCTCGCCGGCTCACGTATCCGCCGGTGCGACCACGGCGCCTGACGGCCGGCGCATGTCCATTAATGTCGAAATACTCGGCGGAAGCCTGATGGTGCAGCACTACATCGAGGAGATTGGCCAGCCTGATCACCTGAGACTTGTTTCCAACTCGGACGTATTTACCCCTACGGGCCGCACAAAGATCGGCGTGATCTGGGACTTGAGCGTCAAGAAGATCGACGACAACAGGTGTGAGTTCACAAATATGGTCCACAGCTCTGCGACGCCGGAGTTGTTGGACTTCCTCGGCATACAAGGAATTCCATGGGAGGTCTTCCAGGCCGCCCGTAAGCCGATTTCAGAGGCCCATAACCGGCAGGAAACGCCTCTGTTCGCAAAGAGTGTCGAGCGACACGCCCTAAGGGACAAGTGATTCTGCTGGCTGGCGCGCTCGCATGCAGCAACTCAAACTGTCGATTCTGGCAACAGGCAGGAGGAGAGCTCGTGGCAGATTTGAAGTTTGAAAAGGAGATCACTGCGCTTCTCGTCATCGATCCATATAACGACTTCATTTCCCAAGGTGGCAAGATCTGGGACCGAATTCGGGCCGTCGCGGAAGCGAATGACTGCATTCCTCATATGCTGCAAGTCTTGAACGCTGCGCGGAAAGCGCAGCTTCGCGTTTTCTATGCCTTGCATCGTCGATATCGTCCAGGCGACTACGAGAACTGGCGGTACATTGCGCCTATTCAGAAGGCAGCTTGGTTGCACAAAGCGTTCGAATACGGCACGTGGGGTGGCGAGATCCGCCGCGAGTTCGCCCCTCAACCGGGCGATATCGTGGCCCTCGAGCATTGGTGTTCCAGTGGCTTCGCCAACACGGATTTGGATTTGCAGCTCAAGAGACACGGCATCCATCAGCTCATCGTCATGGGACTCATCGTACACACGTGTGTAGAGGCCACTGTTCGTTATGCCGCTGAGCTTGGCTACGAGGTCACGATGGTCAAAGATGCGACGGCGAGTTACTCGGATAAGGAGATGCATGCCGCTCTCGACGTCAATATCCCGAACTACGCCAGTGCCATGGTGACCACGGTTGAAATCGTCGATTCGATCTCGTCTCTCTTTCCGGCAAGCGGCTATTCGTCACTGTTGCCGGAGAAAACAACCGGACCAAATAAATAAAAGAAAAGGAGTAAGGATCATGGATATGAAACTGGAAATTTTCGTGCTCCCTGTATCTGACGTCGACCGGGCCAAGCGCTTCTACGAGAAACTGGGGTTTCGCTTGGATATCGACTACGCCGCCAACGAGAACTTCCGGGCGATACAGTTCACTCCTCCCAATTCGGAGGCGTCGATCCTCTTCGGCAAGGGAATCACGTCGGCCAAGCGTGGCTCGATCGACCAATTGGTCCTGGCAGTGTACGACATCGCTGCCGCCCGCGACGAGTTGATCGCCTACGGCGTCGACGTGAGCGAGGTCTTCCACTACGCCGGCGGTCCCTTCAACAACGCCGTGGAGAACCCACGCGTCGGCGGGCGTGACCCGCAAGGTCGTTCCTACTTCTCATTTGCCTCGTTCGAGGATCCGGACGGGAACGGCTGGCTGCTCCAGGAGATCCAGACGCGGCTTCCCGGCCGCGAGTGGAAGACGCGAGCACAAGCCATGGACGTCGCAACCCTTGCAGAGCTCCTCCACGACACGGCGGAGCACCACGACCACTACGAGAAGACGCACGCGAAGCATCACTGGTGGGACTGGTACGCGCCCTATCTGAGCGCGCGTCAGAACGGCAGCAGTCCGGAGGAGGCAGCCGGTGCCGCCGACCGCTACATGGAGGAGGTCCTTCATGTTCCTCCCAAATAACGCGGTTCGAGTAGCCACACTCGCCGTGCACCTCATTACCAACACCGCCCTCACAGGCGCTACCTACGATATCGGCGGCAGCCAGCAGCTGGTCCAGGCCTGATACCGCATGGAGGAGATTAAGCAGCACGTGCAGGAGGAAAGCACATGGGAAATGCAAAGCATACAAGGTGGAAAGGCATGATTCTGCTATTGGTCGCTGCCATTGTATTGTTGCATTCAGAGACACCCGTTGTCCTGACGGCGAACGCCGCCCTCGGCGACGGGGGACCCATGCCCGAATTGGGCGGGGCCGTCGCCTGGCTTAACTCCGCTCCCTTGAGCAGGGAGCCGCTTCGCGGAAAAGTTGTGCTGGTCAATTTCTGGACCTACTCCTGCATCAACAGCCTGCGGGAGTTGCCCTACATCAAGAGCTGGGCAACGAAATACAAGGATGCGGGCTTGGTTGTGGTCGCTGTGCATGCCCCTGAGTTCGGGTTCGAGAAAGAACGTGCGAACGTGGAGAATGCGGTGCGTGAGTTAAACATTACCTTCGCGGTCCCCATCGACAGCAACCACAGGATTTGGCAGGCGTTCAGCAACGAATCCTGGCCGGCGGACTATTTCATCGATGGGAAGGGGCGAATCCGCTATCACCACGTCGGCGAGGGCGAGTATGACAAGTCCGAGCATGTCATCCAGGAACTTTTGCGGGAAAATGGAGCCACTGGCTTGGAGGCGAGCACGGTCCGTCTATCAGCTGACGGAGCCGAGGCGCCGCCCAGCGACGATGTGCGATCTCCCGAAACCTATGTCGGCTACGCTCGCGCGGAAAAGTTCGCATCGCCCGGACAATTGGCTCAGGACTCATCAAGGATCTACAGCCTTCCGGCGAGACCTTCTTTGAATCAGTGGGGATTGGGCGGATCCTGGAATGTCGGCGCCGAAAGCGCTGTGCTTCAGGAAGCTCCCGGCAAGATCGCGTTCCGGTTCCACAGCCGCGATCTGCACATGGTGTTAGCTCCGCCAAAAAACGGTAAGCCGGTGCGCTTCCGAGTGAAGCTGGGAGCCGCTACTCCGGGCGAGGATCACGGAGTTGATTGCAATGCCGATGGGGCCGGCGAGATCCGGCAGCCGCGAATGTATCAACTCATTCGGCAAAAAGGTCGGGCCAGAGACCGACTCTTTGAGATCGAGTTCCTTGATCCCGGCGTTCAAGCCTTTTCGTTCACGTTTGGCTGAAGTGGCAAGCAAGGAGTACTGAACGTCACGCCTTAAGGCGAACGCAATTTTTAGACTGCTGATCGGAGGAATCATGAGCACCGCAACCACCGCCTCTCCCATCCCGCGCGGACCGGAACTCCTCGGGCAAACCGTCGTCGTGATCGGCGGGACCGCCGGCATCGGGCTCGAAACGGCCCGACGAGCACGCGCTGAGGGGGCCAACCTGATCCTCACCGGCAGGAATCCCGAGCGCCTCCACCGCGCCGCGAGCGAACTCGACGCGCTGAGCACCGCGGCCTTTGACGCCACAGATCCTGCTCCCCTCGAGCGCTTCTTCCAGACCCTGCCGGCCGCGATCGACCACGTGATGGTCACAGCGGGCCGGCCGCACTACGGGCGCCTCGTCGACATGGACTTCGCCGAGGCGCGCCGCGCCCTCGACGAGCACCTCGTGCTGGTGCTCATGGTCGCCCGCCACGCCGCCCCCAAGGTGAGACCGGGAGGCACGCTGCTGTTCATGGGCGGCACCGGCGGCCGCCGCCCAGGCATCGGCCTCGGGATCACGTCGACGGTCACCGCGGCACTCCCCGCCCTCACCGCCAGCCTGGCGCTCGAGCTCGCGCCCGTCCGAGTCAACCTCATCGCCGCCGGCTTCGTCGACACACCGTTGTCGGTATCGCTGCTCGGCGATGAACTCGAAAACCGCCGCAATCAGCTTCGCGCCACGCTTCCCATTGGGCGCGTCGTCGGACCGGCCGACGTCGCCGCGCTCGCCGTACACATCATGACCAACACGGCCCTCACGGGCGCGACCTACGACGTCGACGGCGGGCAGCAGCTCGTCGCCCCCTAGCTAGAGAGGCCAGCATGAGCAGTTAGGAGTGAACGTTTTTGAAGAAAGTTCAAAATTCAAAGGAGGAATCATGACAACGACAAAAATCGCAATAGCACCGATGAAGGCAGCGCAGATTTCCAAGGCGGGGTCCGATTTCCAGATCGTCGAGCGCGAGATTCCCAAGCCGGGAGTCGGACACGTGCGCATCCAGGTGCAGGCCTGTGGCGTCTGTCACAGTGACGTGTTCACGAAAGAAGGCGCCTGGCCCGGGATTCAGTTTCCCCGCGTTCCGGGACACGAGGTCGCAGGCCTCATCGATGAGGTGGGCGCCGGTGTTTCCGGGTGGAAGAAGGGGCAGCGCGTCGGGGTCGGCTGGCACGGCGGCCAGGACAACACATGCCGCGAGTGCCGGCGCGGCGATTTTCGCAATTGCCGGAATCTGAAGATTGCGGGCATCAGCTATGACGGCGGGTACCAGCAGTACATGGTGGCGCCCGTGGAGGCCCTGGTGCCGATACCGGAAAGTCTAAGTGACGCCGATGCCGCGCCGCTCCTGTGCGCTGGAATTACCACCTTCAACGCGCTGCGGCACAGCGGTGCGTTTCCCGGCGACTTGGTGGCGGTGCAGGGCATCGGCGGTCTGGGTCACCTCGGGGTTCAATTCGCGAACAAGTGTGGTTATCAGGTCGCGGCCATCGGGCGCGGGCCCGAGAACGCTTCGCTCGCAAAGAAACTCGGAGCCAAAGTGTACATCGACAGCAAATCGACGAACGCAGCCGAAGCTTTGCAAAAACTGGGCGGCGCACGCGTCATTCTAGCCACGGCCCCAAGCTCGAAAGCCATGTCCGAGCTGATCGACGGTCTGGGGCCGAACGGCAAGCTCATAGTGATCGGTGCGACCTTTGATCCCATCGAGGTCACACCGATACAGCTCATTACCGGGAGTCGCACGATTCAAGGCTGGGCCGCAGGCACTCCAGCCGATTCCGAGGATACGCTGCGCTTCGCCGAACTGACCGGCGTGCGTCCCATGATTGAAAAATATCCGCTCGAAAAAGCGGCTGAAGCCTATGCGCGAATGCTGAGCGGCAAGGCCCAGTTCCGCGTCGTGCTGACGATGTGAAGCCGGCCGACAATACAATTCGCTCAATCATCGATCTCGGAGGTTCCTCGTTCGCATTGCGGACGACAAAAAGAAAGGTCAATTATGAAGAACGAAGAAACAATTATGAGCAAGGAAAGGTCAACGATGAAGATCGTCGTCATTGGCGGCAGCGGACTCATCGGAGCAAAGGTCGTGAAGAACCTGCGTCAGCAGGGCCACGAGGTAGTGGCAGCTTCACCCTCATCGGGCGTCAACACCATCACCGGCAAGGGGCTGGCCGAAGCGGTTGCAGGCGCTCAGGTTGTTGTCGATGTGGCGAACGCACCTTCGTGGGAAGACAAGGCCGTTTTGGAATTCTTTGAAACGTCCGGCCGCAATCTCCTTGCCGCCGAAGCCGTCGCGGGCGTGGGACATCACATCGCGCTGTCAGTTGTCGGCACCGATCGTCTTCTTGCCAGCGGTTACTTCCGCGCCAAGATGGCCCAGGAAAAGCTGATCAAGGCCTCCCTGGTTCCCTACACGATCGTCCGTGCAACGCAGTTCTTCGAATTCGTCGAAAGCATCGCCCAAACCGCCACAGACGGCCAAACGGTTCGGTTGCCGCCTGCCCTGATGCAGCCCATCGTGTCGAATGATGTCGCCGCCGCGCTGGCCGAGATCGCTGTCGAGCAGCCGTTAAACGGCACGATCGAGCTGGCGGGTCCCGAACCGATCCGTATGGACGAACTCGTCCGACGATTTCTGAGCGCAAACCGAGACACACGGAAGGTGATCACCGACGCCCACGCAGGCTACTACGGCATAGAGGTGAACGATCAAAGCCTCACCCCCGGCGACAACCCGCGTATCGGCCCGACGCGTTTCGAGGACTGGCTCAGCCGTGCGCAAGCGCATCACGCTTGAAGAGACCGGCGTCTAGACGGCCCAGGGCGACAAGATCACGCGCGAGCGGTTCTTCTACGATAGAGAGCGGTAACGGCCCATCCCGCCCGATCGGATCGGATAAGAGCAACAAACAGTCCCTCTAATTTGGGAAACAGCCATGAGCAGCCCACGGAAGACAGCCATCGTGACCGGAGCTTCGCAGGGGATCGGTGCGGGAGTTGTGAAAGAGTTTGTTGAACGCGGGTTCAACGTCATTGCAAATTCCCGGAAAGTGACCCAATCCACCGAGGTCGCGGCTTCCAACCGCGTCGCTTTGGTAGACGGACACATCGGCGAGCCGGCAACGGCCGCCAGGATCGTCGAGACGGCGCTGGCTCGCTTTGAGTCGATCGACGCGCTGGTCAATAACGCCGGCCTCTTCTTCACCAAGCCGTTCACGGATTACACGGCCGAGGACTTCAAGTCGCTCGTCTCAACAAACCTCGAGGGCTTCCTGTACGTCACCCAACTCTCCATCAAGCAAATGTTGGCGCAGAAGAGGGGCGGGAGTATCGTCACGATCACGGCGGCCCTGGCTAGCAACCCGATGCGGGGCGTCACGGCGGCGGTGCCGATGATCACCAAGGGCGGTCTTGAAACGATCACCCGGCACCTGGCGATGGAGTACGCGAAAGACGGCATCCGCGTAAATGCCGTCGCGCCCGGCGTGGTCTACACACCGCTTCACCGGGAGACCCCGAAGGATGTGATGGAGAGCCTGTCGCCGATGGGTCGGCCTTCGACGGTCAAGGACATCACGGATGCGGTCATGTACCTGACCGACGCCGCAACGGTCACGGGTGACACTCTGTACGTCGATGGCGGCGCTCATGTTGGCCGCTGGTAATTGAATTGAAAGGAGCTTTCGTCATGACCACAAACTCAACAACCGCCGAGGGCCGTCTCGCCGAGCTTGGCATCAAGCTCCCGGCGCCCCCTGAGCTGTTTGGCACCTATGTGGAGGCGGTGCAGACGGGCAATCTGCTTTTTCTGACCGGGATGCTTCCCACGGAAGGCCATGGGGCGAAATTCATTGGGCGCGTCGGCGCGGAACTCGATGTGGAAGGAGGACGCAAGGCGGCTCACCTCGCGGCGCTCAACGTCCTCGCGGTTGCGAGACAGCATTTGGGATCGCTCGACAAAGTGACGCGGATCGTCCGGCTCGGCGTATCGGTGGCCACTTCGGGAGATGTCCGCGATCAGCCGAAAGTCGCTGACGCCGCCTCGGAGT
>JBGQBO010000031.1:0-62027 GCA_041494885.1 Terriglobia bacterium | reverse complement strand
CGATCCCGGAGGCGGTGGCGGATCCGGCCCGAACCTTCCCCGTTGCGCCCACCCCGGTTGAATCAAAAACGCCAATGAAGCCGCTATGAAGAGGCCCCCCCAGACGCGCTTACCAAAGACAGAGCTGCCTCTCGTCGGCGTGCCATTCTTTCCGTTCGCTACCCTTCCTGTTTCCTTCATCTTCTACTCCTTCGTTGTCACTCTTTCTGGTTTCTCACTAGTACAACCAGGATCCTGTTCAATATATAAAAGCAAGCCAATCACCAAATGGTGTCTTGGCCAATTGTTTCTACGGAGGAGGATGGCATGAGTCATGTCCTCTCAGGTGGAGGAGTCACTGGAGACCATTCAAGTCAATTATATGATAGCAATAAAATGACTTAACATAAGGTAGAGCTAAGAAATCTAAACACAAACGCGTAAACATCCAATTGTTAACCAACCATATCGAACTTGAGGCCGTGGGGCTGGGGATAGGAATCTGGTGTTCTTGTGATTCTTTTCACGCAAAAAACAGCGAATAAAGCTTAAAAAGCCTCTTATACTGGCTAGCGTCGCAATGGGTTGAGGAATTATTCAAATCTTGGGTTCCCAACCGACCGAATGACTCGCAATAGCCCGTCGACAATGCTAATGGGGTTCAGACAAGCTCCCGCCTGAAAGTGTCAAATTCAACTTAAGCAATGCACGAGTCTATGCGCGCTGAGATCTGAACCTCCCAATTGAAGTCACGATCCGCTAACCGTCTCACTCCGTCCCTACTCTGAGGAGGAGATTCTCTTCCCCCCGATATGACGAAAAAGAGAGGTGGATGAGGATCCTCCAGACTTGGTAGAAGATGCACAAGCAATGTTGTGGCCTAAGGGTCATTTAGGTACGAGTTGGAAGCAGGCCTTTCCTGACTGCCCAATCGTCCGGCGGGCTCTGCCGTTCTAGATTTGATGTGTCGATGTCTTTAGACGCTCACCAGCCTTCGCTTACCATCACTGCTCTCATCCGATCGGATTCGAGTCGCTCCCATCCGATACTCCATCCACATATCTAATAATTTCTTCGGGGGTTGTCAAAGCGGGACACGCAGCCCAAAGGTTCCTGGCTTCGTTTCCATAAAGCACCTTGCCAATGTGCTGCGCAGTGGCCCTTTCTAGTTCAGGGCCCGGGTCCATAAAGCCGAGTTTGCGCCGGAGTATCTCAACCTCTTTGGGTTTTCCCGTGAGGAAATGCCACTTCGCTCCATGCTCCTCCGTATATGCCTTGAGCACCCTGGGATTATCCTTGTGTGGTTCCAGCGTGAGTGAGTACATGAAAACGTTTCGACCCAGACGATCACCCAGCAGATTCTGGACTTTGACCAGATTCATGATGTGTGGCGGACAGCATTTTCCGCATTTCGCATGGAAGAAGTTAAGCAAGACAGTTTTCCCCCTGATCAGGTCATCATAAAAACGAACTTTCTTTTCTTCGTGCGTCGTCAAGACGAAATTAGTAAAGAAGTCTGCCCCCCAGCGCATTGATTTTCCTAATGAGGACTCTTCGCTCTCCGCCGCAAAGCTCAATCGCCCAACAAGAACGGCTCCTAACGGAGCAAGTGCGAATCCTCTGATCAAGTTCCTTCTTGTCATCTTGTTAAACATGGCAGCTTTTCTCCTTGATACTTCCTATGAGGTTATAAATCCGGCCACCTGGCCTGTGCGGGCATTAGACACAAGTCACAAGCTGGCAATGCGGCCGGCCAGGCCGTGGGATCCGACCAGTTCTTCACGGTATAAACCTCATGGATGGTATTGTGTTCGTGGATATGATCAACTTCCCCTTAACACACTATCATTAGGTTGAGAATGCTCTGTCAGCACTTCTTAAGCGTTTCCATTCCGATCCGTTCTGTTTCCTCGGGACCACGGAAACTCTCTTACGAGAGATGAATCCCTCCTTCAATCTCGGCAGTTGAGCAACATTTGTACCAACTCCAGTTTGCTCCTGCGAATCTCATTGGGGTTTGCCTTCTTGCGGCGACGAGCCCAATTCGTAAATGTTTCTCCGAGATCAAAGGGCTTTGTGAACTGGTTGTTGTGGTTTTCATTCATCGTCTGAGATGACCCAGACCCTCTTGAAATGGCCAGCGGTGAAAGGAAAAGGAAGATTCATATATGAAAAGTAAAGCCCTTCATTAATTGCAAACAGAGAATTTCCGAGAGCTATATTGGGTTGATTTGGGCGAAGTAAGCTAAATAAGCTAAAAAACTGCCTTTTTCTCGGGGAGTTGAAAACTCACCCACTGATTCACAAAACTCGAAGAGATCCTAAATTTACTTTTAAATAGGTATATCAATCTGGTGCGAAAGCACCCTCTATATTCAGAAAGCGATCAATTCTCGATGGGTTCGTGTGTGTATGCGTATTTGAAACAAGAAATTCCATCTTGGATCATATTGTTACATCCACAACTCTGCACATTCCCTCCAATTCTTAATCCAACTAAAATAGAATCTTTATATTAGCTTCTTTGCCGCATTTGGTTAGCAAGTTGCAGGATTGCTGTCGAGCCCTATTCCAGCAATTTGGCGGCTCGCAATCTGCACAATGAAATATAGATGATGTTGATCACGCCTGGGAGAACAAATCATGGAATTCGAAATGACCAGAAGAAGCTTACTCGCAGGTTTAGTCCTTACCCCGGTTGGCATCGCGCTTGCTGCGACCAAGAGTCTGGGTGCTGAGACTGTAGTACCCGTTGGTCCAAAACGGTCGGGTGGATCGGGATCGAACTACTTTCCCGATTTTGTCTTGCAGACTCATGACGGCAAGAATGTCCGATTTTACGAGGACTTGCTCAAGGGGAAAGTGGTCCTGATCAACTTTTTCTATGCGAAATGTGAGAAATTCTGTCCACCGCAAACAATGAATCTGGTTAAGGTTCAGAATCTGCTGGGAGATCGCCTTGGCCGTGACGTATTCATGTATTCGCTCACCTTAAAACCTGAAGTGGATACGCCCGAAGTGCTCAGAGAGTATGCCCAGGAGCACGGGGCAAAACCCGGATGGAGATTCCTCACCGGAAAACCCGAAGAGATTGATATCCTTCGCCGCAAGCTCGGCTTTAGAGATCCCGATCCCATTGTGGACAAAGATACCTCTTCACATGTCGGGGTGGTGCTTTATGGCAATGAGACTCGCAACATGTGGTCCGCCTGCCCCGCTCTCACGAAACCAGAGGAAATCATACGCTATGTGGGGTGGGTTGTTGACCCGGCGAATTCGGCCCCGATCGCTTAGTCATGAGATGGGTTGATGGGTCGGCTTAATTCGGAGCAGGCATGACATCTCGGAAGGAATTAAGCACGTGAGTCCTGATTGAAACCAAGCTGTCAATGAGGGGTTGGATCGTAAAGTTTGAGGCTAGATTCAAAATACAAATCCAGGGGAAAAAATCATGGGAGAGGGACTGTTACAACCTTTACATTTGCTGGTCATCGTTGCGATTGCACTATTTGTTTTTGGCCCCAAAAAGATTCCTGAGCTGGGCAAAGGATTGGGCGATGGGATTCGGGGCTTCAAAGAGGCCCTCAGCGGCAACAATGGTGCGGCTGAGCAAAAGTCTAATGAAGTTTCGAAAAACCCTGAAAAGCAATAACGGACTGGTTGTTGTCTGAGTGCTTGTGTTCGAATCAGCAGGGGTCGTTTTGCTGGATCCAAGATCTCAGGGTGGAAATTGACCGCGCGGCTTATTCGGTGTGATCAGCGGATAACTACTCGCAGAGTTTCCCAACTCCCTCCAACCAAGCATTGCGGGCATTAAGCGCGGTTCAAGAGTGACGGGGGAATGGCGGGATCAAAAGGACCTATAAGAGCGGGAGCAGCCTTGCCTTCTGTTTGACGCTCCCCCCTTCACAAGCGACAAAAGGGTTGAACAAGGTCCGAGTGAACAAGTATACTCGTTGTTCAAACATAACCAGCCCTTGATAATCAGGATTCCGCTCGGAATTCCTTGATCGAACGAAGAGAGCGCCATGCGTCTTGATCGCATTTCAAAAGGAGGTTTGCAGCGCAGCATTCTTGCTGCGGGACTCCTTCTGTTCTTCAACGCAGTCTATGCATTCCCCTTAAGTTCAGCCGTCTATCTTTTCAGGGCTCAACAGACAAGCTGCTGTAAGATCAAGCATTCGTGCTGTTGCCGGAAGGATGTCCTTCACCATCACTCCCAGGACCTCCTTTGGGGTAGCCAGCCGGACTGTCCACGCACCTGTGGATTTCCGATGATTCTGTCGGCCCGTGTCCTGCACTCCTTGCCATCGCAGACTTTTTCAGTCAATCAACTTTTCCTCATTGAAGCATCGGTTTCCTCCACCGATGTGGATCCTCCTCTTCCTCCTCGTTTTCCAACCCTCTACCAGCGTCCGCCACCCACCTGCTGATTGGAATTCTCAAGTTCTCCGTACCATGGCATCCTCATATTTGAACTAAGGGGTACTCCAATGAGCTGGAAGCAAATCCATTCTATCCTTCTGTTAATACTCCTTTGGACGGGTTCGGCGCACGCCACAATCTTTGGCAACATCAAGGGCATTGTCCACGATCCTGACCACCGACCGATCCAGGGAGCTCAGGTGGAGCTTTTCGCGGTCAACTCGGAATGGTCGCAAAAGACACAAACCAATTCGGATGGCGAGTTCCAGTTCTCAGCGCTTCCCATTGGAGAGTATCGTGCTGTCGTCAGTTTCACAGGCTTCAACCGAATGGAACAACGGGTAATTGTCGTTTCAGACAACACCCCCATTTTACATTTTCAGATGGTTCTGGAAGCCGTCAATCAAACCATCGAAATCTCCGAGACGGCAGAGGTGGTCAACACCACGTCTGCCGCTCCGGTCACGCTCGTGGATCAAAAGCAAATCGAACGCACGCCGGGAGCAGACCGCACAAACAGTCTGGCCATGATTACCAATTATGTGCCAGGGGCTTATATGGTCCACGATCAGCTTCACATTAGAGGGGGACATCAAGTGTCGTGGTCGGTGGATGGAGTTACCGTCCCCAACACAAACATTGCCAGCAACGTCGGGCCGCAGTTTGACCCCAAAGACGTCGACTACATCGAGGCGCAGCGCGGAAGTTTCTCCGCGGAGTATGGCGACCGAACATACGGTGTGTTCAACGTTGTCCCGCGAACGGGATTCGAGCGCAATCGCGAAATCGAGATCGTCACAAGTTATGGAAATTTCAACCAGACCAATGATCAAGTGAGCTTTGGCAGCCACACCGAACGGTTCGCCTATTATGGAAGCGTCAATGGGAATCGGAGCGATCTGGGGCTGGAGGCGCCGACTTCGGAAGTCCTCCATGATGTGGCAAGCGGGGTCGGTGGGTTCGGGATGATCGTTTACAATCTCAACGAGCGAAATCAGTTTCGCTTGGTGAGTTCTCTCCGCAGAGATCAATATCAGATCCCCAATGATCCAAACCAGCAAGCCGACGGCGTCGGGGATGTTGAACATGAGAGCGATGTCTTCGCTAATTTTACCTGGGTGCACACCGCCGGACCCGGCCAGATGTTAACTGTTTCACCGTTTTATCACTTTAATCGCGCCAACTATGTCGGCGGCCCCAATGACCCCCAGTTGAGCCCGCAGGACAATCACGCTTCCCGCTATGCCGGGGCGCAAGTCACCCTGAGCGCCGCGCTAAAGAAACATAATTTCCGGGGCGGATTTTACGGTTTTGCCCAACAGGACAGTACCCTGTTTGGGCTTCAGGCAACGGACGGCAGCGATCTCTCTATACATCAAACCGAAAAGCTCTCGGGCAATCTCGAAGCATTCTTTCTTGAAGATCAATATAAAACCACGTCCTGGCTGACGCTGAACGGAGGAGTTAGGCTGACGCATTTCTCCGGATTAGTGTCTGAAAACGCGGTGAGCCCACGAATGGGAGCGTCCATTCGGATCCCGCATTGGAACTGGGTCTTTCGAGGGTTTTATGGTCGTTACTATCAAGCCCCCCCATTGTCCACTGTTTCCGGCCCATTGCTCGCCTTTGCCCTGGATCAGGGGGTTGGATTTCTGCCCCTTCACGGGGAGCGGGATGAGGAGCATGAATTTGGCTTATCGATTCCTCTCCGAGGATGGGTTTTCGATATTGGTTCCTTTCATACCCATGCAAAGAATTTCTTCGATCACGACGCGCTTGGAAACTCCAACATTTTCTTCCCGCTTACGATTGGAGGCGCAAATATACATGGTTGGGAAGTTACCATGCGGTCTCCCCAAGTGCTTCATCGTGGGCAGATCCACTTGGCCTACTCGAACCAGCATGCCGAGGGATTTGGAGCGGTCAGTGGCGGATTAACGGACTTCTCACCCCCTCAAGGTCAATTCCTTTTGGACCATGACCAGCGCCATACCCTGAATGTTGGCTTCGATATCAATCTCCCATGGCACAGCTGGGCCTCAGGAAATGTTTACTACGGTTCGGGCTTTGCGGAGAACAATGGACCCAGTCATCTTCCGGGACATACCACACTCGATCTTACCCTGAGTAAGACCCTGAAGGACAATCTCTCTGTCTCGTTGAACGCCTTGAACCTTGCAAACAGACGATACTTGCTCGATAACAGCGCGACCTTTGGAGGGACGCACTACGCTGAGCCCCGCCAAGTATTCTTCCAAATTCGATATCGTTTTCATTACTGATGCATCTCAGAGGAACCGTCCCGAGTCTTTAGTGCGGGAGACCCCGAAAACTGGCGAACAGGAA
This sequence comes from Terriglobia bacterium, assembly GCA_041494885.1. GTDB lineage: Bacteria > Acidobacteriota > Terriglobia > JAIQFV01 > JAIQFV01 > JAIQFV01. Next base: position 55,277 of record JBGQBO010000031.1, on the reverse strand, counting down.
TCACACTTCGTATCCCTCCACAAGGCTTGACCAGCGCGGGACAGTACTTCGCCCCTAAGAATCTGGAGAACCTCGTGGATAGGACTTTAAGATATGGGGTTGTGGAAATCCATGGGAATATAAGCCCCGTGAATAATTCGATTTTGACCAAATGATCCTACGATCAGGAAATGCGCCCAGGCAATCTCTGCGTCATCCGCCTTCCCGGCAAAAAAAATTCGTCTCTGCGTATATTTTTGACCGCCGTTCATTACCCTTTATTAACGATTGGAATAAGCTCAAGGTGACGTGTGCTCGGTGAGCACATTTTGAAACAGGGTACGTGTGTTTGTGATTCACGTCAAAACAACCTGATTACATCTGATTCTTACCCTCCCTCCCGCTAACCTTTTCAAATCTGCCCCTTATAGAAAGTGTTCCTTCTGGCCCCCTACTTGCACTGATATTTGTGAGCCCAGATCTACTGGGTAGACGTTGCCTCCAAAGGACCCAAGGCAAGATGGCTTTACCGGAGGAATTGGCCTTCGTAATGGACGTCAAAGCGTGCTCAGCCTTGAAGACCCTTGAACTTGAGTTTCGTGCCACATTTTTGCTGCTCCAAGCAGAGGGTGGAGAAGGAGCGGCAATGTTCTTTTTGGACAGGGCGTGCGTATGTCAGATGATAGGGTGCACTGGGGGGGAGACAATATGAAGAAGGTAGCCAAGAGAATGAAACCCAAGGAAGAAGATAAGGATGTCACCAGGCGCAGGGTAATTAAATTGGGACTCCTGGGAGGTGCAGCGGCTACGCTGCCCCCTTTGAAACTGTTTGCGAAGCATACTGGGGGTGGAGGTAATGATGGCATTCTTGGCGAGATTCTCAACCGTCTTCGCGGCCGAACAGTAGGACCAACTGCTCCGGGCACTCCTCCTGGAGGTGGAACTTCGGGTGGCGGTGGAAGTGCCAGCGGTGGAAGTGGTAGCACCGGAAGCGGCAGCACTGGAAGCGGCAGCACTGGAAGCGGCAGCACTGGAAGTGGCAGCACTGGAAGCGGCAGCACTGGAAGCGGCAGCACTGGAAGCGGCAGCACCGGAAGTGGTAGCACCGGAAGTGGCAGCACCGGAAGTGGCAGCACCGGAAGTGGCAGCACCGGAAGTGGCAGCGGTGGAAGCGGCAGCGGTGGAAGCGGCAGCGGTGGAAGCGGCGGTGGGGGTGGTGATGGTGGTGTAAGTGGCGGCGGTGGCAGCGGTGGAGGTGGCGGAGGTGGGAATGGTGGTGGAGGTGGTGGAAATGATGGAGGCGCTGGCAGCGGTGGCGTGATTACAGGAGCAAACCAGTGCCCGCAGACATTTTGCAGCCCGCCGACCCGGCCTTGGGTGGTGGAATTACCTCGAATGCCGATTGCTCAGCCGATACCAGAAAGTCAACTGATCGGCGCTCCAATCGACCCAGTCGCCGGGATTTCTCCGGAGGATGCGATTCAAAGGTCCCCGCATCAACTCTATAGCAAGCTGTTGCCGAAGAAGTTCTATGAACTTCATGAAAAGCAGGCGCCATGGAGCTTCCATCCCGATTTGCCGACGCAGCCCATTTGGGGCTTTAACGGATCATTCCCCGGGCCGACATTCATGTCTCGGTATGGGGAGCCTTGCCTTGTTCGGATCCACAATGACTTGCCCAAAGCGAGCAACCTGGGCTTTGGAATTCCGTCGACTTCGACTCACTTGCATAATGGTCATACAGCATCGGAGAGCGATGGGTTCCCAGGGGACTTCATCAATTCAGGTCAATTCCACGATCATCATTACCCTCACGTACTTCCGGGATTCACGACCGATCCGAATGGAATTGGCGATAAGAGAGAAGCCTTGCATACCCTGTGGTATCACGATCACCGCGCCGATTTTACGGCTTCCAACACCTATGCCGGTCTCGTGGGTTATCACCTACTGTTCGATGATGTGGACTCCGGCGATGAGGAGGACACCAACCCCCAGGCTCTGCGTTTGCCTAGCGGCGAGTACGACGTCCCCTTGATTTTTGCGGACCGTGTGTTCGACTCTAATGGAATCCTGTTTTTCGATAACTTCAATTTCGATGGCATGCTGGGCGACAAATGGCTTGTCAATGGCGCGATTCAGCCGTTTATGAAGGTGGCGCGTCGCAAGTATCGGTTCCGATTCCTGGGGGTCGGTCCGTCCCGCTTCTGGCAGTTCCACCTGAGCGACGATTCGCCCATGATCCAGATCGCAGAAGATGGCAACCTCCTGCCCAATCCCGTCGTCCGCGACAGCGGGATTCGGATGGGTGTTGCGGAACGTTGCGATGTGATCGTTGATTTCTCCCGGTATAAGCTCGGGGATGTGGTCTATCTACAGAATCGTCTGGAACAAATCGATGGTCGCGGACCGACGGGCAACTTGCTCCTCCCCGGGGACCTCCTGCTTAAGTTTATCGTGGATCACGATGCCAAAGACCCGAGTCAGGTCCCAGCCAAGTTGTGCGATCTGCCGTCCATCAACCCCAACGAGGTCGTCCAGACCAGGACCTGGCGGTTCGAGCGACAGAATGGTGGCTGGGCCATTAACGGCCAGTTCTTTGATGTGAATACCATCCGCGCGCATGTGAAACAGAATACTGCCGAATTCTGGGTCCTACAGAATTCCGGCGGATCTTGGAGTCATCCACTGCACATCCACTTTGAAGAGTTCCGCCTCCTCTCACGCAATGGACTGGTTCCCCCATTATGGGAACAGGGGCGCAAGGATGTGGTGAAACTGAACCCCAACGAACAAGTGGTCTTCTTCATGCGGTTCCGTGACTGGACGGGCAGGTATCCTTTCCATTGCCACAATACGGTCCATGAAGACCATGCCATGATGATCCGGTGGGAACTGGAAGCCTAAGAGCTCTCGTGGCAAGACCCTTGACTCTCAAGCCGGAGGAATGGTCGGTCCTGTTCACCAAGTGATTAAGCCTCCAAAGAGGCAAGAAAGAAACGCAAAGCTGAAGAGAACTTCAATCGTTTTGAGATCCTGGGAAGAAACCATGAACCTGTTCCCTAATTGCGGCATCGGTCGTCAAGTTCGGAAAGTGGGCGCTAACGCGGTCACGTTCCTGCTCGCCCTGGTGGTTCCCCCCCAGGCGGCCAATGCTGTGCTCTATCTCACCGCCGATGCAGCTTCTCCTGAAGTAGGCCTGTGGAGGCACTTGCGTTTGTTGATTTCCAGTCATGGGTGGCACTCAAGCCAGATCAGCAGGAATTCAAAAAAGTCTTGATGTCGGAACCCATCTTGAAATTTGGTCAACGATTCATAGTGAAAAACTAGGAGGAGATCATGGGAGAAGGACTGTTACGACCCTTACATCTGTTGGTTATTTTAGCAATTGCAGTCTTCATTTTTGGCCCCAAGAAGTTACCCGAGCTCGGAAAGGGTGTCGGAGAAGGGATCCGCAGCTTTAAGGATGCTCTCAGCGGCGGCTTCAATTCGCATGACAAACGGGCCGTCGAAGAACCCAAGCAAGTGGACGGCATAACTTCAGCCCACTAGCCCGAGGATCAACCTCATTTCTTTCGATCCTGCATTGCGGCTGACACCAAACTTTTTGGGGGAGTGCTTCGCCTGGCATTAGATTTCAGCGCCTCACCTCTCGAAACAGGAGGGCGTACAATTGAAACCCCAATTGTGCTTTCTCCCTCCCTCCTATCAAGAGCGTTTGGTGTGAACCGCATAAACCTTTGAAAAATGAAAGCAGAGTTCCTTTGCATAAAGAGCCGGGCCAAGCCGACACGACAAGACTCATGGTGTTCATGGGCGGCAAAATCTCACTCCGGCTTCATTCCACCATAATTCCTCTTAGGATCGCTGTCGAGTCAGGTGTATGATTGCAAGGTAACCAACCTTAATATAAGGAATCCAAAGGAAAACGGTCCGAACTAGAAATCCAAGAGGGTTTCAACTCGGGCCGGGGACGTCATCTCCGAGGCAGGTCCCATATTACCTTGGTCACGCTGCAGCCTTGCCAGGTCTTGAATCAATAAAAGTAAGATTCGAGCTGGAGGTAGAAAATTTAGCCGGAGGAGATCCACGAATGAAGGCAGGGATTCTGGTGTTCTTGGTACTCCTTTTAATGGCCTCTTCCCTTTCCTTAGGAGCCTCTCCTCCGAGCGCCGCTCTTGCTGCATCAACCCAGGAGAAGGATCCATATTACAGCTGTCCAATGCATCCGGAGGTAAAGTCAAGATCCCCTGGAACATGCCCCCAATGCGGGATGACTCTCACTCGAGAATCCAAAGATACGTTGAAGGAAACGAGTCCAGCGGATTCCCGCACCAAGGAAGCGGAACACCCTCTCCCCTCTCTGCAAATCCCCGAAGCGACGGTTCTTGATCAAGACGGGAAAGAGCGAAGGTTTTACACCGATCTGGTCAAGGGCAAAACTGTAGCCATTAACTTCATATTCACAACCTGCACAACGATTTGTCCTCCTCTGGCTGCCACCTTTCGCAAAGTGCAGACGGAGCTCGGAGATCGCGTGGGACGCGACATTGCGCTAATCTCAATCAGCGTGGATCCGAACACGGATGTCCCTGAGCGCCTGAAGGGTTTCCTTGCAAAGTTTAAGGCAGGACCCGGCTGGACTTTTGTGACAGGAGACAAGCGTGTGATCGATTCCCTTCTGCGATCGCTCGGTGCCTACGTGTCGGATAAAAACGACCACACCCCAATGATCCTGATCGGGAATCAGGCGGCAGGCTACTGGACTAGGACCTACGGGCTCGCTCCGGCATCGTCTATTGTGAGGCTCCTCAAAGACGCCGCGGAAAGCGGGGCCAAAGGAAAGGGCGACTTCACACAATCGCCTCCGGCACCTTCCCATTCATCGCTGGTCCGCGGCGACGGAGATAACTTGACTGCGAGTGGGGTCCCATCCACTCTGGGGACCGAAAGGAGCAACGACACCAAGGGAGTGTCATCCGGGACGACAGCGGAAGGCGTTGCGTCGCGTTCCGAGGCGTCAGCCCACTATTTTACTAATCTCCAACTTCTGACACAGGATAACAGACCGATTCGCTTCTATGAAGATATGCTCAAGGGTAAGATCGTCCTCGTCAACTTCATGTTCACCACTTGCACCGGCATATGCCCGCCCATGACCGCGAATCTCGTGAAGGTTCAATCCCTTCTCGGGGAACATGTCGGACGAGAGATAAATATGATTTCCCTCACCGTTGATCCCCTTACTGATACCCCCGAAAGGCTCAAAAAATATGCCGAAAGTTTCAAGGCCAGGCCGGGATGGTACTTTCTCACCGGGAAAAAAGAGAATGTTGACTGGGTGCTCTACAGGCTGGGGGGGTATGTTGAAGACAAAGCAGAACACAGCGGATTGCTTCTCATTGGAAATGACTTGACCGGCGAATGGATCAAGGTATCGGCCATGACAAGGCCCACCGACATCGCCGAGGCTGCCCTGAAATGGGTGGAGAAGAATCCGTAATTCTTAGCAAAACCCGATCGTTGAAGACCGTGTCCCTCAACGTGTGAACCCGTCCCCAGCGGGTATCTGAGTCCGTGATTCGCGAAATGCGCGGAGAGGAAGACCGAGCCTCACCCTCTCCATGCCTCCGGAATCCTCCGGACAATACCCTCGAACAGGAAATGAGGCCAGGGTTTCCCCAAGTCACAGAAGATGACAATTAAGTTTCCAGTCGAACGCATGCCCGCCGGACACTTCCTGACGCTCGGTCTTGCTGCGATGTTGTTGTCACCCAGCTGTTGGATCAACGCCCAAGTCAAGCAAGGCCTCTCACCCCAGGACCAGAGGGGGAAGCAAATCTACCTCAAGGGAGAAGAGGGGGAGCGGGGGGAGATCAAAGCGACTCTCGGGAGTAGCGACCTGGAGTTGCCAGCAACTTCCCTTCCGTGCGCGAACTGTCACGGACTGCGGGGGGAAGGAACAAGCGAAGGCGGCCTCGAGCCTTCTCCCTTGACGTGGGCTCGGCTCAAATCGCCACACACATCCCTCCTGACCGGACATCAGAGAGGCCCTTACAACGAAGCGACGCTGGCGCGAGCCATCAGTCAAGGACTCGACCCGGGGAATCAACCGCTTCATCCCGGCATGCCCCGCTATCGAATGTCTCTGCACCAGATGGCCAACCTGATTGCCTACCTCAAGAAGCTGGGGAGCGAAGCGGATGCCGACCCAGGCCTTAGTGATACCACCATTACACTGGGCAGCGTGTTGCCGATGACAGGCCCTATGGCTCGTGCGGGCGAAGATGTCAAAGCGACTTTGAATGCCTATTTCACCCAGATTAATTCACAAGGGGGAATTTACGGCCGCAAGTTCGAACTCGTCGTGGCTGATTCCCACGGTGATGCCCAGGGGACTCTACAAGCGACCCGACAGCTGGTCGAAGAAACCGGGGTATTCGCCCTGATTGGCAGCTTCGAGCCTCTGGGCAGTGAACCTACTCATGAATACCTCCGCCAGAAGGAGGTCCCTCTCATCGGTCCGACAACCCTCCTGCCCCAACCTTCGATTCCGCCAAACCCCTATGTATTTTATCTTCTCCCCACATTTAGCGATCAAGCGCGAGTCCTTGTGGATTTCATCCATTCGAGAATGAAGAGCGAATCGCCACGGCTCGCAGTCATCGTCGAAAGTGGGGAAATATATGGCGATGCGCTGACCGGACTGAGGGCTCAGGCGAAGATGTATGCCATGACTTTGGTCTTTGAAGAAGCGTACAAACCCGGGCGGTTTTCCCCCGCCTCAGTGATCGAAAGGATGCTACCCCAGCAACCGGATTACGTGTTCGTTTTTGGTGGCGCGGACGACGTCGTTGATTTGGCACGGGAAATGAAACGAAAAGATTTTATTTTACCGCTTCTGGGTTCTGCGACCCTAGTCGGTCGTCAGGCCTTCAGTCTCCCGCCTGAGATCGCTACCAAAAGCTTTCTTGCTTATCCCGCAGCCTTCCCTCATCGAGAGGAGCTCGAAGAATTTATGGCAGTCCTGCGGAACGCCAAGGTTGAGTTCCGAAACCCGCCGTTTCAAGGTTCAGCTTATGCGGCGGCGAAGATCATAGTTGAGGTAACAAAGCGGAGCAGCAGGCAACTCAGCCGCGCCGAACTCGTCCAGTCCATGGAACAAATGAGGAATTTTGAAACAGGGGTAATACCCCCAGTGACGTTTGGACCCAACCAAAGAGTGGGTTGTTCTGGATCATACGTTGTTGGAATCGATCTCAAGAATAAGAGACATGTCCCTCTCAGTGAATGGTTGGTGCCGAAAGACCAACCGTGAAGCGAAGCGGCTGAGTCACCCTGTCGATATGATGGAGAAGCCCTCTCGCGGACCCACCTCATTTTCTTTCCTGACAATTTCTCTGCTTAAGCTCTAAGAGGCGGGGATGGACGCCCGTAATGTCTCCGCCTTCGCCGACCTGCTTAGGTGCCACTCAGAAAAAACTTCAGCCGTAAATTCACCATCAAATCCTTGATGCAAGCACACCGGGCCTCATATCAAACCTGCTTTGTCACTGACACTTGTCTACTTGTTTGGGACAGTCGCAGGAGGTTGAGTTTTCTCTTGCATGGCATGCAATATCAGTTGTGGAAGTTCCTGATAGTGGACGCCCAATGAGGGACACTCGAAGAACACATAATAGACACCTGCCTGTGGCGCGATGAAGGTCACTTCGTACACGTCCTCACTTAGGGGTCGCGCGAGCTCCCGCCTCTGCCACGTCCCGGGTGCAAGCAAGATCAATACCCCCAGGTCCTTGAGTCCGGTCCGGGGTTGTTGGGTGTTTGGATCAATGGCCCTGAATTTGATTCGGACTGTCTCTCCAACAGAGATTCTCTTCTCTTTCAACAAGGGATCGATTTGGAGCGGAACTTGTTGCTTCCTTTTGAGTGCCTGGTTTGGTTTCACCACCATGTCGAAGCAATGAACCAGGCGTGGAGAATCCAACAAAAAAGCGACATCATAGGTGCCGGCGCGAGAAAGCATGACGTTCGTTGAGTAAACTCCCAATCCCACTTCACGTAAACTTCGGTCAACCACCAGGACAGCCCTGGGAAAGCGCCCATAATTCCTGAAACTCCCCATGGGGGCGGCCATCCCTTCCTCGTAATAGTAAATTGTTTTGTCGGCTGCATTGGCAATCAGAACGGAGTTGCCTTCCGGCGTTGGAACGATAGCATCAGCGCTCGCCGGACTTGACCCCTTCTCGGGCGATGTTTCACCCCCGGGAATCTGGGTGACAGGCAGGGATTCTCTTCGGCCGAGCGATCCCAACTGGATCATCGTCACTTGTTCCGTACCGCGAGATCGAATGTAGGCATAGGCTTTTGAGAAGGACACTTGCTCGGGCGAACTTCCAACCTCCACAGAATGCATGATGCGATCCGTGGATGAATCGAGGATATGAACCATGCTTTCCTTCTCGTTTAGCACAAACCCCCAACGTCCGTTATCGGCGAAGCGGATGACTTTCACGCCAGGCTTCGTCCTGATCATCGAGCGGATCCTGTGATTCTGACCATCGATCACCGTGATGGTGCCGTCCTCTTCATTGGCAACATAGGCGGCACGGCTCAATTTGGAGAAAGCGATGGACACGGGAAAGCCCCCGACCTCGATGCTCGAGACCTTCTGAAGCTGGCGTGTATCGATGATCGATACGGTTCCCTCCTTGCGTTTGTTGGTGACGAGCGCATATCCGCCATCCGTCGAGAATGCAATCTCATGATGTCCGGGCCCTGTTGGAATTCGAGCAATCACCTTGTCCTGAGACGTGTCAATAACGGTGACCCCTCCCCGGGCGTCGACGCCCTCTGCATCATTGCCCACCCACAGATACTTTTCGTCGGGTTGCAAGGAGAGACGAAAGGGGTTCGGACCTGCTTCAACCTCCAGCACTGACTTCCAGGTCGCTGTATCAATGACCGCAATCTGGTTCACCGACGGCATACTGACATAGAGTTTCTTGCGATCGCCGGTCAGCACCCAGTCTTGTCCCGGACTTCTCAGTTGGACCGTGGTCAGCAGTTTGCTCCCCCCGTAACCAAAGAGCGGATCGACCACCGAGATACTGGCATCTTCATTAAGAGAGAGGACGAAATAGACATTCAAATCGACTTCAGGACGGACGTTCAAACTGGGGCTCAGAAAAGATTGGACCTTGGCATGACAATCCTTTGAGTCGGAAGCCTTCGCGGTTGGCCGAGTTTCCATCCACGCCGCCGGATGAAGGCCTCTTACCGGATTCCCGCTGGTGCTGTCCTTGATAGTGAATTGCACCTCCGCATCCTCGCCTTCTCTCACTCCTGAATCCTTATCTGCCCTTCGAGTCAGGGACCGGATGGAAAATTCTACCGAGATCCCTTCCTGAATAAATTTTTCCGGAGGCGGATAGGGTTCTAGAATGGGCGCAGGATTCGAGCTGTTCTTGCCCCCAGAAGGGTTTGCTGATTGTGGACCAAAGGCAGGTTCCGGCTTCTGGTATCCGATGTTGGAACCCTGCCCGGGACGAGCGGCGGACTGTATCCTGGAACCCCCCACACTCTGCTGCGAGGCCGCCGAGGCGATCCTGAAAATTGAAGGAAACAGAAACGCGAGGAGCAGACCCACACCGAGATTTCGCAGAAATAACTTGCGCATTTCCACCAGGATTTCTCGTTGAGATCCCGAATTCATGGGTTGTTTTTCTCCTCTTTCTGCTGTTCCTTTACCCCCATTAGCGGTGACCTACCGACCGGTCCATTTGGGAAGACCTTCCCTTTCTCCGAGGGCGAGATCGCGCGCGCCCCCAAGCGATGTGATTTTGCGATTGGGTATACCTCATCTAACGATGTCGAGTCAATCTCCAATGGCAACCTGAATGGGCACACTGACCCCTTTCTCCAAATGCGAAAACTTGACCTGTGAGGGGTATACCGAACCTCGACGAAGAACGAGAATTCAGTCCATTGTGTAGAAATTCCTGCGAAGTGGGTTGGTGGGATTACATTCCTTGACCGCACGCCAACGGGGCCTCATTGCGGGACAGGTTTCAGGGTGGCATCCCGTGATCACCAGCCTTGACCAACACGGGATCGAAGCGCCGGGGACAGCATGGGGGTTTGTTTCAAATGACCTAAAGAACTCGCGCCATCAACAGGGTGGTTCCCCCCGGAACTTTCCAAATGGTGTCGCTTCTTGTCTAATTCATCGGATCACGGAAGCGGTCACGGTGGTCAAGAAATCAAGTCGTCCGTTTCCAAAAATCTCAAGCATGGTCACGGGGATTGAAGACACGATATGCATATGTCCGCCAAGTTGAGGCAAGAAACCCGGTACCAGCTCAATCAGTTGTTTCGAGACACGTCCTCCTGCCGCGAGAGTCACCGAACCTTGGCCCGTGAGACTGCCCGTCGGGGAATACACCTGGATCTGGACCGTGGCCGCGCTCGAGTTAGGGTTCTGAAAGGCCAAACCTGTCCAATAACCGACGCCTCCTGCGTCCCCCGAGGCCACCTGGGCGAACACTGCCTCAGAATAGGTTTGCCCTACCACCGGAACCCCTGTTGCGAAGCGATTTTGTGCGCTGTCGCCAATTACAGCGGATCCCATGACTGGCCCTCCCGGGGAGGCAATCTCCAACGACCCGACCACCAGGCCGGACCCGGAAATGCCAAACAGAGTCTTGCCCTGAACCACCACTTGACCTTGATTCGGAACGGTAAACCGTTGGGGATTTGTCAGAACGCCGCTGGTCACCAAGTTTCCCTGCTCGTCCAGGAGACTGGCCGTCACCTCCAATGGGAAAATAGAAGGATTGACCAAGCTCAATTCCGTAAACCAGCCCGGTCCCACCACAAACTGCGGCATGAAAAGCCTGGTCGCTCCGTGGTTCATTGCCGGAGGGGTCTGACCCACCAGAAGCTGACTATTCGAGATTTGCTGAAAGGCGCTTAAGGGCTGGGAGGATTGAACCGTCATATAACCGTTCCCCAAAGGAACTCCCGGAAAATCTCCGAGCTTTGGAAAAAAGCCGGCCACCGTGGTGTCCAGGACTTCCTGGGGTTCCAGGGTTATGCTTTTGTCAAACTGGTAAAACGCCGTATCCACAAACGAAAGCGAAACATTCGCCCGCACCGGGTTGTCATTGATGAGCGTGAATTCAAAATTCCCCACGGGGTCGACCTTGGATTCCGGAAATGTGAATTCCGTGGAGGAGCAGGTTGGATCCGAGGAGCCTGCGAAGGCGAGGACATTCATGGGAGTGTTGAGAAACATCGCATGCACGTCGGGACTGGGGGAGCTGACCTCGACCCATCCTCCGACGAACCCTTCGAAGCGCGGATCGTATTCGCTCAGAAATTTCGAAACTTGTGCCTGCGGGGGAATCGTCACGGAAGTAGTCACCGTGACCGAGAAGTGCGTGGAGCCCGAACTCCCGGGGTCGCGTGAATAGCCACGCAGTTGGACGTCTGCCGCGGAGCTGCCGCTGTTGGTCAGGGCCAGCCCCACTTTCGCGGTCGCGTCGTTGCGGACCACGGGAATCTCGAAGGTGTTCCCTATACCGCGCCCCGAAATCGAAAGAAACATCGCCAGGGCGAGCAGGCAGTGGGCAAATCCCCTTCTCGGATGAACGGAGCGAAGATTCTTTTCTTTATGGTTGTTGGCCTTGTTTTTCATGTTTCCTTTTCTCCGGAGCACCTTCCGCGAACCTACGGAAGGAAGATCTTAATCTAACCATCAGCAGGTGAAGAACAGGGTGGATAGTCCTCATTCTTCACCCACAGCAATTTCCAACTCGGCCCATCCAGGCTCACATTCACTTAGTGGTGACACTTAATGTGGCTGTACCTCCAAAACTCGATGTGACCGTAACGCTCGTCGGAGCTGTTGTGTTAAGTGTTGCGGTGTACACATTCGTAGCCGAAACATAGATCATTACCACGTCTGGTTTGCCTGCCAAATGCAGGGTCAATTGTGGCTGCCCCGTGTTCGGGGTATTGATTGAGCTGCCGTTGGAGGTCGCTGTCACATCCAGCCGTGATTTCGCCCTGCGCCAAATCGCACTTGTGATAACGACGGTATCGGGGGGTGGCTTCACCGTCACATTGGTCACTCCTGTGGAACTAGCACCAAGCGCATCAGTGACCTTCAACTGGAATGTAAAGGTAAAAGGTGGCTGGAAGGGCAACAAGGCCGGCACTGTGAAGGTGGCTGTTGACGACGATGCCGTATTCGTCACGGTCAATGCAAGTTGCGGAGTCGCGGGGGAAACCTGAGTCCACTGGAACAATAAGGGCGTGTTCGGGTCGATTGCAGTGCCGCTGATCTTCACGCCTCCCGTGCCGGAGTTAACGAACTGGTCGGCACTCATGGTGAGTATCGGGGCTCCCAGCGGGAGCACCGTCACGCTCACCGTTGAGATTGCCGAAGAGGTGAAACCGTTGTCAACCGCAAGGGAGAAGGTCAGCACCGTCGGCACAGTGACTACTGGGGCCGTAAAGAACGCTTTCGGGAATCCGGGATCCTGGAGGCCCGGGGGATTAGGGAGGGCCGCCCCGCCACTTTGCAACCAAGTGTAGTTGAGAGGGATTGGCGGAGTGTTTGTGTCAAAGCTCCCGGTGCCGTTGAGGATCACTACCGCTCCGGAGTTCACCGTCTGCGACGGCCCGGCATTGGCGACCGGCGCAGTAATCACGGTGTCTAAGCTGCAACCCGAGGGAGGATTGGGAGAGACCAGTCCCGGCCAAGGGTTCAGTTGTGAAAGGTTACCTAACGAGGTGGCGCTTGCATCCGAGCCTGCGCCAAAATACGGCCCGGAACCGTTTACCAGGAACGGAAATTCCTGAAACGGCAGCGGCACCGGCGGGCTTCCGATAATCAAGTTTTCGGGAAAGATGAAAGTAAAGTTAGGTGCATGGTATTGTCCTGCGATCAAACCGTTGGCATATCTCTTTGCGGTTGTCAGCAGCGTATCGAGCGCCGAGCCCGACACTTGTCCGCCGGTCAGCGTGCGGCTTACCACGCGCATCTCTCGAGTGGCCGGGAGAAAATTACCAATCGTGGTCCTCAGTCGAGCGCGGCCTTTTTTACCTCCAACGGGAGGGCCGAAGGGATCGGCCGATCCATAAAACCGATCGCTCTGATGGCCGCAGGAATCGACGTCCATGGCATAGATGTCAACGAGCCGAGTCGGATCCGTCGAAAAGGCTGTCACGCGAAGTTTCTCAACCGCCTCCTGTGGAAACAGCGGGTTGGGAATTCCGCCGATGCCCAGGAGCATCTCTTCGATGGTGAGGTATGCCGGCATGGACCCCGGTGCAGTAAAGATGCCAAGGTTGGCGATGATTGTGTGTGCGGAGATGTACTGGCAAAAGTTGTTCAAGGCGCTGGGCAGGCAAAGGGGATCAGTATCCTTGAACAGAGTGCCCGAATAATCGATGTAATCGTTGATCTCGAAGGGGGCCTGCTGCGTTGCATCAGGGATCACAGTATTCGCGCCCGTCACAGGGTCCAACAACGGCGCCAGCATGGTGAAAATTGTCTGATAGCCGCCTGTGATGGGGTCTATCGGGCGGTTCGTTTGGGGACAGAGTGGATCGATACTGACCGCTGGGTCAGATCGCGGGATGCACATGGGGTAGCCACTCTGCGCATGAATGGTCGGGTTGTCCTCATCGGACGTGAGGCGCTGGTCAGCTGATTGAGCCTTGCCATAACGCCCGTTTGGCGTATTGATCCGCACGCGCGCCTTGATTTGGGGTGTGATGCTGCCGAGGGGGGACGAACTGACCCATAACTCGCCTTTGGCATAATCAATATAGTTGACAAAACCCTGCCCTACGTTCAGCAGTTGTTGCGACAGGAAGATGAACGCCGCGAGGTAGCGGTCATTGGTCCCGTCAAACACACGGTTGCCGACAACCGTTACCTCATACGAGCCCAGAGGGATTGGAGTGTCGCTCAACGCAAGCCCGGTTTGGTCTGCACCCAGGGGCCCAGAAGTCAGTCCATATGGACCGGTGGAACAAGGCAGCCCCGTTGAAGCACAACCGAGACTGGCGGGAGTCGTTGAGGAAGGAGCCAGCTTGAACAGTTCCTGCCAGGTCAACGCGAAGGCTGGCATTTGGAGCAGCGTATTCTTCGGAACCATGATCAAGGTGCCGTTCACCGAGAGGGTTCCTCCACAGGCGACATCGGACCGGCAGGCGGGATCCAGGGTCGCCTGCTGAATGAGCCCAGTCACTTGGAAGGGAGAAACCGCTTGCAGGGTTGCGGCGTAAACGTTCGTTCTCGACAACGTTTGTGTAAACACGAAAAAACAAACGGTGATAGAGATGAGTGCCTTCAAGATCAAGCTGAGTCTTTTCATCTGAGCTCCTCTGTACTTGTATTTCCTTCGTGAAAGTTTCCGTAAACCCTTTCCTCATGAGCAGTGAGATTCCCCAAGAGGGCCACGGGAGGGGCGGCTCCCTTTGAGCTTATGAGCATTTATTTCACTCGCAAGATTCCCCAGAGTCCCCCGTCGAACATGAAGGACTGCTGGTCGCGGAAGAGGTAATCTCCCCTCACGCCAAACTTGCCGCCAGCCTTGCTGATGACGAACGTGTGGTGATCGCTCGGCCCAATCCCCATTTGGGACCCCAGGTATTCCGAAAGCGGATTGTCGCCAATGTCCGTGGACTTGTTGATGAAGGGTTCCTCCTGCCAGCCATGGCCATGAACCTGGAAAACATGGTTGCGGGGGTGACCACCGGGCTCGAGGACGTGGAATCGTATTTGCATTCCTGCCGTGGCGGTAAAAACGGGGGTCACCGGGTCGCCGCCTACCTGGGAGTTGGAGAGCACATTGCTGAAGTCAAATGTGCGAGTGTCCGTTAACTGAGTTTCCGGAGAGAAGCCCATGCGCTTCCACATCGGCTCGGTCCGATAGTTAAAAGCCTTGTGACCCGAGTCTTCAGGGTCTTCCGCTTCCGCCAGGAGCTGAACCGTCGAATTCAGGTCGGTCCCGCCGTTGTACCGAAGGTTTATATCGTCCTGAATAAGCAGGACGAAATCTCGAAAAGCAGCCCCTTTTTTAGGAGTCACCGTCGCCGAAGCCCGCGAGTTGACATCTTCCAGCCAGGTTGACCCTTGTGGCTCGATGATAAGCGCGCCGATCGCGCCCTTGCTGGCGTGCTTGATGGGGTCGGACGGCATGAGGTTGGTTGCCCCAAATTCCATGGGAGTAAAGTTGCGGGTCCCGTCGGCAGCTACCTTAATGTCGCCGGCGTACCATTTGTACACAATCGTGGCACCTGGCGCGACAATCCCCGGGGTGTTCATACCAACATCCGTCCCGTCATCGCCGGTGGTCATGTAGTAGTCCAAGAGTTGCGGGTGAAGGCCCACCTGGTTCGACGGCTTTACTTGATTGGCGTTAAAAAAATCGACGATCGGCGGCATGGTATCGAACCCGTTCACGTCCAGCATGGGGTTCAGGCCTGTTGCCGGAGTAGGGGGAAGGCTGTTGGACAAAGTCACCTCAACGCAATCCCCTGCAGCCGCCCTCAGAATCAAAGGTTCGATCGGAACACCGGGTTTTAATCTGCCAGTGGTGTCGAGGTCGGGGGTGCGGACATAAAGGATGGAAGTCGGGTCGCTCAGCTGTCCTGTGTTGTTGACGCGCGGGTTGTAGACCAGCGGGCCGCCCAGCGCTTGTTGCGCGGTGACCGCCGTCACGCTGTACTGGCGTTTGGGTGCGCTTTTGGGGCAAGACTTGTCGAGTGCGGCGGGGGTGGGGTTGATCGCCGTGTGGCCGGACTTGTTATTGGGCATGAAGAGGAGGTCAGTCTGCGGTGCAGCTTTTCCGTCATAGATCCGGATCAGGCCCCACATGCCATTCCACAGGTCGTCCGCGCCCGACCCCGCCCTGTACAGGTGATCGATAAACGGTCGGTTGCCCGGCTCGTCTATTCTGTGTGTGTCGAATTCGAAATGCTCTGAAATTCCCATCATCTGCGAATTACGATATCCGGAGTTCTTGTCGGAGGGTTCGAAAAGCCACCGGGTTCCATCGATGCTGAAATTGTGACTCTCTTCGTTGGCACCCACCAGAACACGGATCTGAACCTTGTCTTCCTCGTAGACACGAACCAGCGGGGTGAACGGATCGGTCGGTAGCACGCCGCCGGTCAGCGGCGGGTAAAAGGCAGGCTGTACGTTCATGAGCTGATCCGCACGGGTGATCTTGGAGGAAAACACTTGCGAGAGATCTCCGGCCGCTCCTGCGGCCTGGGTGTTCATGAATGGATCGCGGACGCGCAGTGGGATGGGCTCGTTGCGGTAGTTGACAACCATCGTGCCGACGTCGGCCGCGGAGATGGCTTCCGGACAGGGCGGTACTGCGGTTGCAGCAGGGCAACCCACCGCGGGCACTAGCCCGAAGGTCGGATCCTCGTTTCGGTTGGGAGGATTGACCGGCTTGCCGTCCGCCGTGTAGGCCAGCTGATAATCCGCAAACTCGAACATAAACTCGCGGTAACTGGCCGCGGTAGTGGGGGTGATAATGTCCGCCCTCCAGCCCGTGGGTCCTCCATCGATCGGATTCGTGCCAAGCATTGCCCCTGTTTCCGGATTGCGCCAGCTCGATCCCTGCGGCTCTACAACCAGCCCCGCATAGAGGCCTGCTTGCTGGTGGGTGGAAGGTCCGAAATGGTCGTGTGTGAAAACCGTGCGCAGGGTGCGATCGTCCCCCGCATTGTTCAGTGTGTTGTCAGCATACCAGCGCTGAACCGTGGTCTGGGCGCCAAGTGTCCCAAAGTAGGGGTGCGGCTTGGGGCTGAGCACGGTCTTTACAGCGCCTCCCCCGGCGGTCCCCATCCCACCTGTGGCATTGATGGCATTGATGCGCTCAATGACCTCGTCCGGGCTGAAAGTGCCGTCTTCATAATTGAAGCCATTCCCGGATCCATCAGATGACGTGACATCAAACTTCACCAGGTGAATGTGCTGGCCGATCACATCGGTGGGGGTCCGGATCTGAAAATCATCCTGTTGGTACTCGTTGGGAATGAGGTTGGTGTGGTAATAGCTGATGCAGTCATTGGTGTTGGCGCGGAAAAAGAAAGGTTCGGGTGGCTTGATTCCTGAACGGGTCGAAGCCACATCACTCCAGAGAGTGAGCATTCGCGCTTGCGGGAAGTGCCACCCTGCCTTGTTAAACTTGATGTCAAGTTGAATGGCAGCCGCCCTGTAAGTACGCGCTACCCCAGTGGCGTTGCCAGCGTCGTCCACGCACGGATCGGCAAAGGGGGCACCGGGCTGGGGTGGCAGGCCGTTCGTCACGAAATTGTCGGGGGTTCCATCGGGCTTAAAAGTTGGGTGAAGGCGTACTCCATGAAAAGCCATGGCTTTCTTCTCCCACTTCGAACCGCCCTCCGGGACGGCAATGGCATTCGCTGTCAACAGTTTCTTGTGAAAGTCCTGATAGGTTTCGGCATGCTCGGTAATTCCCCCGACAATAATGTGCCGGGGCAGGCCGCCGTCGAACTCGGTGTCGAGCGGGGGATGTGGCGGCCGATGGCCGGCCACGGCGCCTGGCGTTACGAGATTGCCGTTCGAGTCGTAGCCTGCTGCAGCGAAGAACGGGTAGCCTGGATTCCCTGATCCCGAAATCACGGCCTGGCCATTTTTGATCGAGACCGTGGCTTCCGGCATAGGGGCCATTGCCAACGTCGGGATGGGTACTAATGCCGGGATGGGAGTGCCCACTGAGATTTCGCCATCGGGCAGGGCGCGTGAACCAGGGGCGGGCCTGCCCGTTGCATCGAGTTGGGTGCCCGCCTCAAATACATCATGATTGCGCCATAGCTCCCACATCCCCTGAGCGAAGTGCGGGTAGAAATGGCAGTGAAAAATGGCATCGCCCACAACCTTGTTGCGATTGCCGCTCCCATTATAAGTAATCTCGTAGGTCCATCCCTGGCCGGGGCCGATGGCCTGACTGTCGAGATATGAGGAGTTGTCGCTGTCGGGCGTGTGCAACCACTGGTGCGTGTGCAAGTGGAAAATGTGGTGCTCTTTGGGGCCAGCATGCAGGTTCCGGAACTTGACGTGATCGTTGATGTAGCTGTGGTGCACGTTGGAAGGGTCGTCTGGATAGAAAGCCTGCGTGGCCACAAGACCTGCCCCCGGATCCGAGGCATTGGCGGGGACATCGACCACCATCGCCGGATCCCCTACCGCCCAGGAAGACAGGAAAAACTCTTCATACTTGCACTCGGTGCAATCCTTCATCGGGCCAAGCCCTCTGCGATTGGCGAAAATTTCGGCGCCGACTCCGGCCGAGCCGTAGTTGATTGCGAAGCCGTCTCGGACGCTATGCAGCGTGTTACTCAGGACCGGATCGAGAATGAAGTCGTCAAAAAAAGCTTGATGGGAGATGATCTCATCATGAAAGATTACGGTGAACTCTCGAAATGGCTGATCGCGGTCCGGGTAAATGGCATTCACGCGGTAAGTTCCGGTCAGGAACCGACCGGCATTGGGTCCTGTAATAATGGCATTGAGATCGGTACTGATGATTTCATTGCCCTGCGTCATTCTTAGGATTGGAAGACCAGCGCGCGGATGCCCCACGGGATAAACGGCGTTGTAATTGATCTTGGGATGTCCGTCCGGCTTCTTGCCGCTAGTGGCGAGAGCCAGATCCGCCGCCGTCACCTGGCTGCGGTAGTATTCGGCGCCCGCAGTCTCCACATTCACGGCCCCGAACAGCCCCGCGGAGAGCGTGCCGCCATCGCCTTCCCCGCTCGTGGTCGCCCCTGCACTGTAAAGTAAGAAGGTGCCTTCTTTTTGAGCCGCGAAAGTATACGTAGCACTCCCGCCAGGGGATACTAAGCTGCTTACGTTATTACCGACGTTGGAGCCGTCGGAGGCAATGCTGCCTGCCAGTTGCATGCCAATAACATGAATACTGGCCGAGCGCGTCGCGGGTTCGTCAAGAGCCAGCGGGATCGTGCTGAGCAAGTTGGTGAACTTGAGAGTGAGACACTCATTGACGTTCATGCGAAGAACAATGGGACGCGGACGCTTGTCGTCCCGCAGCTTCACATTTCCACTCGCCAGCGGCGTTCCAGGCGTGATGGAAACTACATCGCGCCTTAGGGCGAAGATCATCCCAGCGGGGTTGGTCGCCCCTAGTCGATTGTAAAAAAACGGTTGATTCAACGCCACGACGTCTGCCGTCTTTGTCCCTGTACACTGGCCCGATAGAAAACCGGGAGTGAAGAGAAAAAACATCGCCCCCATGAAGGCCATCAAAGATGTGATACTGATTGGGAGAATTCTTGCTTGAACGCGGTCGATACTCAGCATTAACCTACCTCCTTAAACTTTCCCGTGCCTCTCGAATGGCTCCTGAAAAAAGGGCATTTGCCAGCCATTCACAGCAGTGCATCCTGAAGTTCAATCAATTGCTAACTGCACAAAAAGAAACTTGATTGAACTTTTCTGTCCGATTTCAAGGCGCCAGCCTCAGAAGGCGAAATGTAGGATTGAGATCGTGTGTGCGAGAAGCGCCCAATGTTACCGTTACACTTCCCTACATAAGGAACAGTGCAAAAAGAGAACCAAGCGCAGTTTTATTTCATAGATCTTGGGTCTCAAGTATCATCGAGATCACAGGCGGGCAGTGAGATGCTCGTCAGATGAGTTAGAGGGAGACCATAACGTTATGGGGCATAGTGACTTAATCTGGAAGGATGCCATTTGACTTCGAAAAGGCGACGTATCTGCCAACCACTGAAGAATTCTACTGCAAAACATTTCCGACCTGTACGACAGCCTATTGTCATAGATATTTCGCATCTATTTGGCGTTCAAAACGCGAAACAAGAGAAATAAGACTATCTTTGTCCAGGTTCTTGTAAATACAAGAAAATATTGTTATTTGACTAGGTAACGCTCCCTTCACGAATGCCTTATCCTTTTCTCAGTATTCTGTGTCCATTCGAAACTAACACATAGGTTCGAACCCCTCCCAGTGCATCTGAGGTCAGCTGCATTTATTAAAGTTCGTAACCTGGAGAAAGGGGATCCACGGTGAGGGCCCGTATAAAAATGATTGGGACCCACCGGCCACTGACCGCTAGTGGCAGGCTGGGAGTGAACAGGACAACCGGTCGAAACGAAGGAGGAGCACCTGATCCTAACCTATGAAATGGACATTGAACGACTCCCCTGAGACTGGGCAGAATGCATGCCGTGCATTGAAGACACGACGGTGTTTGAATGTGCACTCTTCACAAGATCGTCCGAGGGGTCAGCTGCAAGGGGTGGGACAAAGCGGGGTCTCACCCAGGCAGCTCCGCCTCACTCGTGGGATTGCGGCAAGATGTCCCGTCAAGGGAGCCGACTCACGCCCTCGAGTCCTCGATGAAGACGACGCCCCAATGGGTTCCTATCAGGAAGTCGGGTCGATGGCGGGGCTTTGGGTCCATTGGTTCTTTCGGGCGAGAACCCCGCCTATTCACTCAACTCGAAAAAGGCATCGAGGGACTGAAGCAGTTGGGTCTTACACTCTTCGGGTGAGCCTTCGATCAGATGCATTGTGATCGTGTTTGTGGTGCCATCTTTCATCATCACGTACGCCTCCGGTACTTCATCGAGTTCTTCTGCATCAAACATTCGGATCCCGTACACAATGGCCTTCTTATCCATGACTCACCTCATCGTTTGATTGCCACCAGACTGAAGATTCCCCAACGTATGAATCAGGTCGTTTTCCAAGTCTACCATTAATCTCAGGGGATACCAGCGGGAAGAAGAATTGGAACTTCCAATTCAGCCTGGCGTCTAATCCAACAGAAGGCGTCCAATTGGAAGAGGCAACCGGACCCAGAAGAGACGCTCCGCCTGTGGGTGGGGATCTTGTCCGGATGGGGGCTCACTGCGATCCGCTGAAGGAATTCTTTTCCGGATATGAGTCGAAAGGGGGGTACAGCGATGTTCGATACCATGGATATGCAGAGATCTCAAGACAAGAACTCCAGGAAACCCCTGACTGTCTTTTTTTCGGTGGGGCTCCATGTGATTGCTTTAGTAATCCTCGTCTTGATCCCTTTGATTTATACCGAGGCGCTTCCCCTGTCCCAGATTCGCAATTACTTTATCACGGCGCCTCCCTCGCCACCGCCTCCTCCGGCAGCGCGCGCCGTAAAAATCATAGGCGTGGAACACCACGTGTCGGAGGTTAATTCCAATCAGATCCAAATGCCCGCTCAGATCCCCCCCAATATCGCAAGAATTGTCGATGAAGGACCAACCGCTTCTTCTCCCGTGGGGCTGCCAGATGGTGTTATCGGGGGAACGCAGACTGGCCCACCCTATGGGATTCCACGGTGGTTGCCTGGTCCACGCCAGGCCCCTGCTCCTCCGCCACCTGTCCAAAGAACCGAACCTTCAAAGCCCGTCAGAATTCAAATCAGTACCGGGCCCCAGCAAGCCAAGCTGATCTTTGCACCTACTCCCATTTATCCACCTTTCGCAACGGTGAATCACATTCAAGGCACCGTGGTATTGGAGGCGATTATATCCAAGGATGGGACCATACAAGACCTCCGAGTGGAGAGCGGGCATCCTCTTCTCATCCCTGCCGCGCTTGCAGCGGTGAAGGAGTGGAGGTACCGGCCGACCCTGCTCAACGGACAACCGGTCGAAGTGATCACAACCATTACAGTCAACTTCAAACTCAGCGGCAGTTGAGAACGGACCCGAGAGGAAATCATCCTTGGAATTGAGATGATTGCCGCGACGGGATGATGCCCGGGAATGCATCCGCCATTAAAATCCGGGCGCATTATTTTTTTTCTTGACATTAGGCGAACAAAAAGCGAATATGCTTACACTCACAAGGTCGACCAACCCTACTTTTGACAAACCCCGCCGAAAGGCGGGGTTGACTTTTAGCGAGGTCACCGGCCATGGATCGTTACGAAGTGGAAGAGGAACCCCTAGAAGGAGTCGAGCCATTCAGTTCCCCTCTCCCCCTTTCAGGAATTGCGCGGCTGGCAGCAGAAAGCGACCTAGCCGCCGAGAAAAACGATGTCCAGTATTTCTCGCTCCCCTCGAAGTCGATTTTGAATCGTTGCTCAAACCCCTCCATGCCATTTGAATGGACCATCAACCCCTATCGGGGTTGCGAGTTCGGGTGCAAATACTGCTATGCCCGATACACCCATGAGTTTATGGAACTCCGCAATGGGGTTGATTTCGAGAGGAAGATCTATGCCAAGGAGGAGGCCGCAAGGACTCTCAGGCGCGAACTCACCCCCCATCGGGTAAAAGACGCAGTGATTGCCTTGGGAACAGCAACGGATCCTTATCAGCCGGCGGAGCGAGAATTCAAGGTGACCCGCCAGATCCTCAAGACCCTATCGATGACTCGTGGAGTCACCCTCTCGATTGCAACAAAATCGAACCTTGTGCTTCGCGATTTAGACTTGTTGAAGGAGGTTTCCAAAAACAATCGAGTCCGGGTGAGTCTCTCCATCACGACCACTGATCAGAGGATGGCCCGCCTGCTGGAGCCGCGCGCGCCTCGGCCAATCCTGCGTTTCAAGGCCGTTCAAACCCTGGTTGAGAACGGCATTTCAGCCGGGGTTTTCATGATGCCGCTGTTACCCGAAATCACAACTTCTGCGGAGAACATGGAGTCGGTTGTCCGTGATGCCGCTCACGCCCGGGCAGAGTACCTCTTTGCGGGGGTTGTATTCCTGATGCCCTCGGCCCAGGCACAGTTCTTCCCCTTCCTCGAAGAACATTACCCGGATATAGCAAAGCGCTATCGACGGCTATTTTCGCGATCAGCCTATCTGCCCGAGGATTACACGAAACTGATTCAAGAGAAGGTTCATCGTTTGAGGGAAAAATATGGGATACCCCATGCTTCCCACTTGAAGGCTGAATCGCACGAGGAAGCAGCGCAGCAGTTGGAACTGGGATTTGGGTGACCGGGGAAAAAGCTCGAGATGTTTGAAAAGACCGAGTAAACAAAATTCAAGATCAAAGCGTCATTTACGATGCAGATCCTACTCTGGGACAAAGTCTGGTCTCCCACCGTGCCTCCATCGACGACTGACAGTTTCTTTCTGGATTTCTTACCCTCCGACGTGACACCCGATACCCGACGCCTCCCGACCTTAGACCCAGCACACCTAGCTCGCGGCTGACGAATCCTTGAATAGTTTTCGGTATTGTTCAAAGGAGAGCGGAGGGACAGCAGCCAGTTTCAGATTCTCCTCGACGTGGGCGGTCTGGCTCATGCCCACGAGCGCGACGCTGATGCCCGGAGTGGATCGCGTAAATTGAATGGCACGCTGCGCATCACTGTCGAGATTCCCGTCCAGAATCTCCGTTATTTGGGCCGGCAGGTTCCTTGCGAGCTGTGCCTGAAGGAGGGACGCACTGGCCATGACGGTGATCCCCAGGTCTTCTGCGAACTTGAGGGTCGAAGTTTGCTTTTCGTTGGCGCGTTGATTCCAAAAGCCAAATGCCTCCGGCATCGCGAGATTAAAGGGGAGTTGAATCACTTTAAAATGGTGACCGTCGCCCCCCACAGTTTTCGCCAATTCGACCATCTCATTCAAGGACAGGTAATCGGGGGCCGTCGACGCCACCCGGTAGGCATTCCATGTTGCCGTTCCATACATTCGGATTTTTCCGTCGGCCACATTCTTTTCCAGCAATTCAAACGCGCTGAGCAGCCTTTTGTAAAACTCCTGCCGGGGGACCTCGCCCAACTGGGTTTCGGGATTATGCAAGTAGTAGATGTCGATGCAGCCAATTCCAAGGTTCTTGAGCGACTGATCGAGTTGGTTTTGAAGGTAGCGGGGCTTCAAAGAGTGGCATCCGGAGACGATGTCCTCGCGGAAGAGTACCCCCGGCCGGATGAAGGTTTCCTCAAAATAAGATTGCATCTCCTCTTGGCTCTGGGGTGCATGTCCTTCAAAGGGAATGAATCCCCCTTTGGTGGCAACGACCAGTTCATCCCGCGACGATTCACCTGACGAAAAAAGCTGCTTGAGGGCGGCGCCGACAGCGCGTTCGCTCCGCTGAAAGCGATAGTTAATGGCGGTGTCAATGACGTTGACCCCCAGCTTCACCGCATGGGAGATCGCGCCCGTGTAGGCGAGATCGCTTGCTTCGTCGTCACCCCCCAGATAAGTTCCAATCCCGATAGACGACATCCAGAGTCCCTGCTGAATCCGAAAATGGCCGTCCACGAAGCGGCCCGTCAACCGGTCCCGATATCGGACGGTTCCCTCGGGGGTGGCATACTTGAATTCGCCCAAACAAATCCTCCTTGATCAGTCAGCCCGGTCTAGGCACCGAGAATATGGTAACCCGCGTCGACAAAGATTGTGGTTCCGGTGATTCCGCGGCTCAATCGGCTTACCAGAAAGAGGGCCGTGTCGCCCACTTCCGAAGCCTCGATGTTGCGTTGGAGCGGAGCGTGCTCGCGATGGAACTCGAGAAGCTTTGAGAACCCGCCGATGCCCATCGCCGCCAACGTTTTGATGGGACCTGCTGAGATCGCATTCACGCGAATTCCATAGGGCCCCAGATCTGCCGCAAGGTATCGTACCGTTGCCTCCAGAGAGGCCTTGGCCACCCCCATGACGTTGTAATGAGGAATCACGCGTTGACTTCCCAAATAGGTCATCGTCATGATGGAACCGCCATTCTTTTTCATCAATGGCAAGGCATATTTTGCCAACGCGATGAGCGAGTAGGCGCTCACCTGTTGAGCGATGCGCCACCCTTCCCGCGAAGTGTCGACGAAGTGCCCGTCCAAGTCCTCTTTCAAAGCAAAGGCGACTGAGTGAACCAGAAAATCCAGGGACTCAAGCTTGTTCTCGATGACTTCAAAGACATGACGGATCTGCGGGTCGTGCAGGACGTCGCACGAAATCACAAGCGGGGGGTCCTCCAAGGACTCCGCAAGTTCCTTCACCCAGTCCTCAAGCCGTTCCCCCTGATATGTCAATGCGAGCTTTGCGCCCTCATCAGCACACGCCTGCGCGATGGCCCAAGCAATAGACCGTTTATTGGCCACTCCCACCACGAGACCCTTTTTTCCCTCTAGAAGCTTTTCCATTTTTACAGAGCTCCCTCGCTATTCAAACCACGCTCATAGATTAAAACTTTTCTGGTTTTTCAGAATGAGTTTGACCCGACGAACGATGCGCCGTGTTCGCCGAACGGGCGTGAAAATCAATGCTGGATAGACGGCGCATTATAGCAGATCAAACCCTCTGATCCTTTAATAATGTACTCGGAGAATCGGAGCGTCGAAAAGAACGTTTGACCCACCTGTTGGTTGGAAAACAGAGGAGGGCAATGCCAGACCGGCTTGTCGGGTGTCTTCTTCGGGTTTTAACCCTGGAATTCATTTGGTCAGGACGCCACCCCGGCGTTTCCACAAATACCGGATCAGATCACGAAGGATTCCATGCTTCGGGGTTTCGGGGTGTTGAGTTTTTTTTTCTGCCTCGATCAGGGCAGTCGCCTCCACCTCGAGGGCCGTAAACAACTGACCAATCATCATCTTGGCAACCCCGTGAAGCATGCGCTGACCCACCCCGGCCACTGTACCTCCGACCTGGACGTCCCCGCTGTAGATCGCCTTCGTGCCGCCCGGATCCTCTTTAAGATCAAATGAGCCACTCCCTCTCATGAACCCAGGAGCCCCCTTCCCATCTATATTAATATTGAAATGAGAGGGTGGAATCCGGTCTTCAAGCTTGATCTTTCCTGTATAGCGACCCTTCACCGAAGCCACGCCCGCGAGAATCTCCACGGCAAACTCCCCGTCCGCCACTGGCTCCAATTTTTCGCATCCGGGCATACAGCGCTTGAGGATGAGGGGATCGGTCAGCAGGGTCCAGGCCTGTACCAGGGTGAGTCCCTCAAAGCGATGCTCGCCTTCAATCTTCATAGAATAAGCAGTGGGAGAACTGTGCCGATATGGGATTCTGCGCCGGGGCTACAGTCTTTGATATGCCGCCTGAATGGCTCTGGCACAATAAATTGCTGCCAGATGTTTCCGATATTCGGCTGAGGCATGGATATCGCCGAGAGTTTCAACGTGATCGGCAGCGTGGGCCGAGGCGGCCCGAATGACACTCTCTCCGATGGCCTTGCCCAGGAGCATAGACTCCACGACTGCGGCGCGATATGCCTTAGCGGCGACTCCCGTCACGCCCACCGAGATTCTCCGGCAAGTATTGTTGCCCTCCGTCTGGAGTGCGACCGCCACTCCACAAATGGCAAAGCCGGAAGCCGATTGTTTCACTTTGCGGTAGGCGAAACCGGTCCGCCCGGTCAAAAGCGGGATGCGAATCTCCACGAGGATTTCCTGTGGGCCGACCGCGCTCGTCAGCATATCTATGAAAAAATTCTCCGCTGCAATTTCGCGGCGACCGCTGGGCCCTTCAGCCACCATCACCGCGTCCAGCGCAAGCATCGCGGCCGGGTAATCCGCCGCCGGATCCGCATGGACGCAGGAGCCGCCGACGGTGCCTCGATTTCGCACCTGCACATCACCGATTTGCGAGGCACACTCCCCAAGCAATGAACATTTCTCCTTGAGCCACCCGGACGACTCAATCGCGTAGTGAGTGGTCAAAGCGCCGATCAAAATCATGCCACCCTCCTCACGAATACCGTTCAAGCCCGGAATGCGTCCGATGTCGATCACTACCTTCGGCTCTGCTAAACGAAGCTTAATGACGGGCAAGAGGCTGTGCCCGCCCGAGAGAATTTTGGCATCCCCATGCTGACTCAGGAGCGTGAGGGCCTCTTGGATGGTCCTGGGGGCAAAATACTCAAAACTCGCTGGAATCACAATAGAACTCCTGATGGAAGTTACTCTGCAAATCAGCCCCACGTATTGCGGGGAGCTGTGCCTGCGTCAAAGAGGATGAATTTCTCCAACGGTTTCCTGAGGGCGTTCTGATGACGAATAATGCGCCCTCCACCATTACTGTTGCCCCCGAGCAACCAAGGAAAATTGAGACCGCTCGGGGGTTGGAAGACTTCACAAGATACCCGGACAAAACGAATTCACTGATCCCGCGGGATGAGCTTCCATATTTTTTCAGGCCGCAGCGGCATATCCACATGACGCACCCCGAAGTGCGCCAACGCATCGACGACAGCGTTGACCAGGGCCGGAGTCGACCCGATTGTTCCAGCCTCCCCCACTCCTTTGACGCCCAGCGGATTGACGTCGGTGGGCGTTTCCGTTCGATCGAGTTCAAACCGTGGAAAGTTATGGGCACGCGGCATGGCATAGTCCATGAACTCACCGGTGATAAGTTGGCCGTTCTCGTCGTAGATGGCCTCTTCCAACATGGCTTGTCCCAGACCCTGCACAATCCCGCCGTGAATCTGGCCGTCCACGAGGAGGGGATTAATCACCCGCCCACAATCGTCGACCGCAACATATTTCGTCACGTCGTATTCGCCGGTCTCCCGGTCGATTTCCACTACGCAGACATGCGTTCCGAAAGGAAAAGTGAAGTTCTTCGGCTCAAAGAAGTAAGTGGCCGCCAGACCGGGTTCCGAATCGGCAGGAATGTTCTTCGCATTGTACGACTCGGCAGCCACTTGCTGTATGGTGAGAGTCTTTTGTGAATCTCCGGCATTGGCGAATGTTCCTCTTTCAAACCTCACCTGTGCCGGATCAATCCCCATCATGTGTGCCGCAATCTTGCCGGCCTTGGCTTTAAGGTTCTGGATAGCATAGTAAACGGCGCTTCCCCCCACCGCCGTGGCCCGCGACCCAAAGGTCCCGATCCCGTATTGGACAATGGTAGTGTCGCCGTGCACCACCAGAACATCATTCAAGTCCACGCCCAATTCATCGGCGGCAATCTGCGCGAATGAGGTTTCCTGACCCTGTCCATGAGGAGAGGCACCGGACAGGACTGTTACTTTCCCGGTCGGCTCCACCCGGACGGTCGCGGATTCCCATCCGCCCGCCGGCATCGCCGGTGATGGACCCATGGCACAGATCTCAACATAACTCGACAATCCAATCCCCAGCAGTTTCGCGGAGGGGTCCTTCCGACGGCGAGCCTGCTCTTCCCGCAGGCCCGCGTAGTTCACCATTTCGAGCGCCCGGTCCAAAGCCGGTTCATAATTTCCGGAATCGTAGGTCAGCCCCGTCGCGGATACAAAAGGAAATTCACTGGGCTTCGGGAAGTTTTTCCTCCGCAACTCGACCGGATCCATCTTCAGTTCATGCGCGACGATATCAACGATTCGCTCGACTGTGAAGGTCGCCTCGGGACGGCCTGCTCCCCGATAGGCATCGGTCGCCACCTTGTTGGTAAACACAGCGGTTACATCCATCAGACAATTCTTAAAACGGTAGGCCCCGCCCAACATGAGGCCGGTGAGGGTGGGGATGGCGGGGGTCAACAACTGGTGATACGCCCCGAGGTCCGCGACGATTCTGTAATGGAGGCCGAGGATCGTCCCGTCGCTCTTAACCGCAGCCTCAATTTCTCCCGTCTGGGCACGCCCCTGGATCGTCGCCTGAAAGTTTTCGCGACGAGACTCCATCCATTTCACGGGTCGACTTAATTGCATTGAGATCCACCCAATGACAGCCTCTTCTCCATACACATTCAGTTTCGACCCAAACCCTCCGCCCACTTCGGGCGTAATGATCCGCAGTCGGTTTTCACTCAGTCCGAGCATGATGGCAAGTTGTGTTCGGAGCAGATGGGGAATCTGCGTCGAAGACCAGAGGGTGAGCTCCTTTTCGCCTGGCAACCACCGTGCCTGTACTCCTCGGGGCTCCATCGCCGCAGGGATCAGCCGCTGATGGACAATCCTCGTTTTAATAATCCGGTCTGCATCCTTGAATGCCTTATCCATGTCCCCACCGGCAAGCTTCCATCGATAGGCGATATTGTCGCCAAATTCCTCATGGACCAGGGGCGCCCCGGGCTCAGCCGCCTTCTCGGGGTCAACAACGGCATCCAATGGGTCGCAGTCAATATTGACCAGCGCGGCCGCGTCCGCCGCAATATACTTGTCACGGGCCACCACCACCGCCACCGGTTCCCCAACATAACGAACCGTTCCTATTGCGAGGGGAGGATGAAACGGAACCTTGAGTCCCTCGAGTGAGGAGGCACACGGGACGCTCCCAATTCGATCCTGTATATCGGCCCCGGTGTATACCGCGACGACGCCGGGAAAAGCTTTCGCGGCCGCTGTGTCGATGGATTTGATTCGGGCGTGTGAATAAATGGAGCGAACAAAGACGGCTTCGAGCGTATCGGCCAACTTGATGTCATCCACATAGTGACCAATGCCTTGAATTAGCCTCGGGTCTTCAGTGCGTTTGACCCGGGAACCGACGTAGTGGGTACCCATCATTCCCTCTCCTTCGCAACTTCCAAAACTCCCTGGTGCACGCCCTCGCCCTCAAGGGGCGATCGTTTGTTTCCTGAAGTCCACTTTGACCGTTCACATCTTCTTCGAGGCGTATTGGATGGCATCCACAATGTGCTGATAGCCTGTACAACGACAGAGATTCCCTTCTAATCCGTGCCTGATCTTTTCCTCGCTGGGGTGAGGGTCCCGGTCCAGGATTTGCGCCCCCATCATGATCATTCCGGGAGTGCAGTAACCACACTGCAGGCCGTGGCATTCCCAAAAGCCTTCCTGAACCGGATGCAACGCATTTCTGCTGGTAGCAGCAAGACCTTCGATCGTCGTTATCTTGCTACCGTCCGCCTGAACAGCCAGCAGGGTGCAGCTCTTCACGGCGGCTCCATCCAAGAGGATCGTACAAGCGCCGCAGATGGACGTTTCGCAGCCGATGTGAGTCCCCGTCAGACCCAGCCGATCCCTCAAGTAGTGCACCAGCAATAGACGTGATTCAACGTCATCTTTATAAGTTATTCCATTGACCGTGACCAAAATGGGGTGGGTCATCGCCTACCTCCAGCCAAGATCCTGCGAACAAGATCGCTTCCGGATCTGAAGTCAATACACCCCCCGGAGGGGCTCGCTCGCATGCTGTTTCAGTTGCTTTTAGGAATCGGGAACATAGCACAAACGTCATCAAAACTGAAGAACGTTGTTCTAAAGCACCAATTAAGGATTCCTGATAGAATGCCGCCGATGAACATTGAGGATCGCATCATCGTGGCGCTGGATGTGGAGTCCCGCGCCCGTGCTCTCAAATGCGTAAAGGAACTGATGCCGCCAGCGACCTACTTCAAGGTCGGCAGCCAGCTATTCACCGCGTGCGGCCCGGATCTGGTTCGAGACCTCGTGGCTCTAGGCGCGCGGGTCTTTCTTGACCTCAAATTCCACGACATCCCTCAAACCGTCGCCAACTCGGTGCTGGAAGCAGCCCGCCTGAAAACGTCCATGATTAATCTTCATGCCAGCGGGGGCGTGACGATGCTTCAAGCGGCCGCCCAATCGCTCGCCGAGAATTATTCTCCGGAGGAGCGCCCGCGGTTGGTTGCGGTGACCCTGCTCACTAGCATCGGGGAAGCCGACGCGCGTGAAATCGGCTTTTCCCTCCCCACGGCAGACCAGTCCGTAAGGCTGGCCCACATGGCTCAACGCGCGGGTCTTGATGGAGTGGTGGCATCCCCCCTCGAGATCGCCCACATCCGGGAAGCCTGCGGCAAGGATTTCTTGATTGTGACGCCCGGTATCCGGCCTGCCAACGCCGAACTCGACGACCAGGTGCGCATCTCCACCCCCGAGGCCGCCCTCCGGGCCGGGGCCGACTATCTGGTGATCGGCCGTCCCATTCTCGAAGCGTCCAATTCTCGCCAGGCATTTCTAGGAATAGTCGAGTCATTAAAGGCAATCTCGAAGACGCGCTGAAGAGTCTAATTCCATACGCTGGGGACAAGGGAGCAAGGCCTTAGCATACGCACGATGCCAACGGCCACAGGATTCCAAGGTCTAAGACACTCAACGCCTCTCAGCAATTTCCAAATTTCCTTCCCTCTGGTATCATTAATCTTGGGGTGATTCCAACACTACGTTCAAAGGCCTGTCTCGTTCAGTGCTTCGCGACGGCAGATGACAAATGACTGGATCTGAAAATTCCCGGATTGATTCGCTTGTATTCGACCTGGGCAAAGTAATTATCGATTTTGACCCTATGCGGGCGATCCGCAAGCTGGAAGGCCGGACCCCGTACAGCACATTGGAGCTACTAGCGAGAATGAAGGGAACGGATGCCGTCAACCGGTTCGAATCCGGCGAATTGAATTCCGAGGAGTTTTTCAAAGAGATTGGTAACCACCTCAAACTCGAGATCAGCTTTGAGGATTTCACTTCACTCTGGTCTGATATTTTTCTCGATGAACTGATCCTGGAAGCTTCCTTCTTTGAGCGCCTCAAACCTCGATATCGGTTGGTCTTGCTGTCTAACACCAATCCGATGCACACGGCGTTCCTGAGGAAGAGGTTTCCGGTCCTCAGCGCCTTTGATCAACAGGTGTTGTCCCATGAAGTGGGTGCGATGAAACCCTCCGACAAGATCTACAGAGCCGCCGCCAAAGCGGCACGCACGGTGCCTGAAAGAATGTTTTACGTCGACGACATCCCTGCTTACGTTGAAGCGGCAGCGCGACTCGGATGGGTCGCATTCCCTTTCCGTGGCAAGGATCAAATGCTTCGCGACATGCAGGCGTCGGGCGTCTGCTTTGATTAAGGCCGGCGTGAAGGCCCCAGGGCCCTAATGACCCAACAGAATCTCATTTTCGATGCGGATGATACCCTCTGGGAAAACAACATCTATTACGAAGAGGTTCGGGAGAGGTTTCTCGGTTTGACGGACGCACTCGGAGCAAGCCGGGCCGAGGTGGAAGATAAGATCGATCGAACCGAACAAAAAAACATCAAGCTTTTTGGCTACGGCAGTGAAAATTTCATCCGCTCCCTCAAGGAGACGTTCGCCTTCTTTGCCGGAGACCGGGACCACCGGGAAACCACGCTTCACGATATTGAATCCCTGGGTTCGGCACTTTATGATTTCCGGATTGAATTGCTCCCCCGAGTCGCCGATACCCTGGCCTCCCTGCGTGATCGCCATCGCTTCTTCCTGTTGACCAAGGGGGATGAACGCGAGCAAACCTCCAAAGTCAAAAAATCCAACCTCGAAAGCCTATTCGAGGAAGTCGTGGTCGTCCCTGAAAAGAATGTGGTCACTTACGAGCAGATAGCCAGCAGGCTCACTCTGGATAAGTCGATCACATGGATGATTGGCAACTCCCCCCGCAGCGATATCAACCCTGCCCTTGAAGCCGGTCTCGGCGCCGTGTATGTGCCCCATGCGGTGACCTGGCACTTTGAAAAAATCCCGGTGCGAACCGATCTGCCGAGGCTCATAGTCCTCAATCAATTCGCCGATCTCCTGGAACATTTTTAGTGAGAAACCAGGCCAGTTCAACCGCGGGGCGAGGGGGGGCCGGGGGCGCGCCAGCCCCTGCCCCTCTCGTCGAACGAATCTTCAAACACGAAGATTATTGTTCCTATTTATTCAGGAGGGAGTGATAGATCGTTCGGACTTGCTGTTCAGTGGACTCCAGGGTTCCTGAAGTATCGATTTCGTAATCCGCATATCGCCGCTTCTCAGAGAGAGGCATTTGAGCGCCAATCCGCAACCTCGCCTCTTGCTCGCTGAAACCCCACCGGGCCCGGATGCGGGCGATCTGCTGGGCCTCCGTGCACCAAACCACAATCAACTTCTCGAATCGCTTAAAACTCCCTGATTCCAACATTAACGCAGCATCCACAATCGAGAAGGGAAAGCGATGCTCCTGCGCCATCCTCTCCATGATCTCTGTGGTCCGGCGGATGATGATGGGATGGGTGATTTCATTCAGCTTTAACCTCAGGTCGTTACTGTTGAAAACCAGCGTGCCGAGCGCCGATCGATTGATGGTTCTGTCTTCATTGAGGATGGCTTCACCAAAATCTCCGACGATTTTCAGATAGGCTTCTTCGCCCGGCTGGACGATTTGATGGGCCACTTCGTCGGCGCTGACGATTCCCGCCCCCAGAGCGGCAAAGAACCCGCAGGCAGTCGTCTTTCCGCATGCAATTCCCCCGGTCAAACCGATTCGTCGCATCAAGGCTTCCAAATCCTCTCCGACCCAGGTGACGGGACCCGTCCTCTTATGAGACTCGCGCACGCCGGTGTTGGGCGGCGCACACGGTGTTATGGAGCAACATAGCAATTGTCAAAGGACCCACCCCACCGGGCACGGGGGAGAGTTTACCGGCGACCTGACCCACCGAGATGGGATCGACATCACCCACGATCAAATATTTCTTTTCTTCGAACTCCCGCAAGCGCGCAACGTCTTTGTTAAATACCTTGTGAACGAGCCCTGCATCCGTCACCCTGCTGATACCAACGTCAATGACCACGGCACCCGGCTTAACGAACTCCTGCGTGATCATGAGTGGCTGGCCGATCGCAGCGACAAGGATATCGGCCTCGCGGCAGACCGAAGCCAGATTCTTCGTTCGAGAGTGGCAGACGGTGATCGTTGCATGCGCATGCATCAAGAGGATCGCCAGGGGGCGTCCCACCAAAAGGCTCCGGCCCACCACCACGGCCCGTTTGCCCTCCACCGCCACACCCGACCGGCGGAGCATTTGCATCACGCCGCTGGGTGTACATGACGCCCAGATGTGGTTCCCCATCAGAAGGGCCCCCAGATTTGCAGGGTGCAAGCCATCCACATCTTTCAGCGGGGAGACGCGCAACAGCACCTCCTGTTCGTTCACTTGCGGGGGAAGGGGAAGTTGAACAAGAATCCCGTCGATCGAGTCGTCGGCATTGAGAGCGTCCAGTTCCTTCAGGACGGTCAGTGTACTCGCGGTTTGAGGGAGTTCTATCTTACGACTGACAATCTCCATTTTGGCACAGGCGGCCACCTTTCGATTCACATAGATCCTCGAGGCGGCATGATCACCCACCAACACTGCGGCCAGCCCCGGTGGGTGGCCAGACATCTTGAGTTTCTCAATGTCGCGGCTCAGCTCGGTATAGATCTGGTTGGCAATGCTCGTGCCTTCAAGCACTTGGGCCGTCATCGAATTACCCTTTCCTGGAAACGACAGAGTCAGTCTATCCAGTACGAATTTATTTGGCAAACGAAAACCGAGATGTCCACCGCAGGGTGAGGCCGTGGGGATAACCCTGCGATCGCTCTAGGTAATGACCTTCTTGCACGGATACAGAATGGGAGCCGCTTCATCCCTCTTCCCGTCCCCGAGACCCCGGGAACCGATCTGGACAACCGGGAAAGGCCTGCGAATGCTCACTAGGCTTCGATCGGAACCGAAGGGGTTTCTGTCCTCTCGAAGCCTGTGATAAGATTTCGAGGCTGAGTAGAAAGGACCTCGTCATGACAATCCTCCGAGACCGGCGCAAGCGGATCATCCTGTACACGCTCATCGGAATGCTCGTTGTTCTAGGATTGTTTCTCAAGTACTACAATATTCGCGAAGAGATGCGAACCAACCAGTTCTTCAAGCTTCTCATTGCTGGCGACTACCCGGCAGCCTACAAGCTCTGGCAGCCCACACCCAGTTACAGATACAGTGACTTCCTTGAGGATTGGGGTGACAAGAGTTTCTATGCCGAAGGCAAGATCATGTCCTTTCGACTGGAAAGCTCCCATTCCCGGGGGAATGGAGTCGTTATTGCGGTTCTGTTAAATGGGAAAAAAGAAGTCAAGCTCATCCTCAATAAGGAAGACAAGCATTTTTCATTTGCTCCCTGACCGGGAGCTTCCATGGGGTTCAAAGCGTTGGCAATAATAGCGGCCCGTGTCCTGCTCGCCCTTGTGGTGAGTATTCTCCTGTTGCGGCTGCTGGAAAACAAATTCGTTTTCTTTCCCGAAAAGATTTCCCCCGAGACCCCCCTTCCGCAAACCCCGGGCCTCAACCTGAAGAGTTATTGGTTTAACACAAGCGACAACGTCCGTCTCAACGGATGGTTGATTACCTCCCAAAGTCAGACCGATCCAACGCTGACGACGCTTCTCTATCTTCACGGGAATGCCGGCAGCCTGTTTGACCGCATCACACGTTTGGAATATCTGGCCGCTCAAGGATGGCGTGTTTTTGCAGTCGATTACCGCGGCTACGGTTGGAGCAGCGGAAGGCCGACGGAGGCCGGGCTTTACCGCGATGCTTCGGCGGCCTATGAGTTTCTGGTCCACCAGATGCGCATTGACCCCCACACCTTGTTCTTTTATGGGGAATCGCTGGGCACGGCGGTGGCGATTGAACTTGCCCTGGAACATCCCACGCAGGGCTTGATCCTGGAATCTCCTTTTACGTCTTTCAAGGACATAGGGAAAGCCCACTACTATGTCATTCCAGGATTTGTTTACCGTTTTCTGACCAATGATTGGGATTCATTTGATCGAATCAAACAGCTCCGAGTCCCCAAGCTCATCATTCATGGAGATCGGGACCGCTTGATCCCCTTCGATCAAGGACGCCGGCTCTTTGAGGGCGCTCCACCACCAAAAACCTTTTATCCCGTTCTCGGTGCCGACCATATGGAATGTTTGGAGCTTGGGGGAGTGGAATTGATCAACCAGCTGAAAACTTTTATGCGCGAAGCGCAGGGCCCTGGGGGTCAACCCGCTCTCATGAACCCTCCATGATCTCTAATGGAAAAATAGGCGGCTTTCATATATATTGAAGTGTTCAAATTCGAAACCATGAAGGAGTTTTCAATGCATTTGAGATTTTTCAAAGGTAAGATCGGGGTGAGGATCCTTGTTGCTGCTATGGTCCTGATTCCAGGTGCTATCGGAGTCAGCGCGCAAACTCCAAAACCTGCGCCGGCTGCAACACCTCAAGCGGCGCCTAAATCCGCATCTCCCGCCCCGGCTCCCGTTCTGCAAAGCGCGACCCAGTCCACCCAGCCGCCACTCTTCCCCAAGGATATGGTCATTATGACGGTGGGCGACCATAAGATCACTGTGGCCGAATTCACGCAGATCATGGAGATGTTTCCGGCCCAACAGCGTGCCTATTACACTGGACCGGGAAAGCAAAAATTCGCCGACGATTTCAGCCAGTTGCTGATTCTTTCGGACGAGGCAAAGCGGCGCAAGCTGGACGATGATCCTGCCGTGAAACAACGGATCGGCTTACTGGTCAACCAATCCCTGGCATCGTCGCTGATCCAGAGTATTCAAGAGGGGATCAAAATCACGGACAATGAAGTGCAAAAATATTACACCGCCCATCTTAAGGAGTACGAAGAGGTCAAGGCCAGACACATCCTCATCCGCACCCAAGGCAGCCGCGCTCCCATTCCGGAAGGCAAGAAAGACCTGACCAATGAGGAAGCCAAAACCAAGGCAGAAGAAATCTACAAGCAGGTCACCGCCCCAGGCGCGGATTTCGCAGCCATCGCTAAAGCCGAATCCTACGATAAGGACTCTGCCCAGCGGGGCGGGGATGTGGGTTTGTTCCCCCACGGCCGGATGGTCCCGGAGTTTGAGGCGGCGGCCTTCGCACTGAAGCCGGGAGAAATCAGCCAGCCCGTGAAGACCCAGTTTGGCTACCACATTATCAAGGTGGAGGAAAACAAGACCCGGAGCCAGGAAGAAGCCAAGAGCGACATCGAAACCACTCTGCGCCGTGAGAAATTGGAACAGTCCATCGACGGTGTCAAGAAATCCGAAAAGATCGAATTGAACCAGCAGTTTTTCCCGCCGGTCTCCCCGCCTGCTCCACCCAGCCCGCCCTCTCCCCCGCCAGCGGCGCCGCCGACGGAGAAGAAGAATTGACCCAGCCATGACATTCTCACGAATCCTGGTGACAGGGATCTCCGGGGCTTCGACCAGTGAATGCCTGCGCCGCGTGCAAGCCGATCTCGGCAGCGAGCGCGTGGAGGTTCACAATGTGGGTCATGAGATCATGGGCTTGGTGCACGAAAGTGGCATGTCCCTGGAAAGCGGAAATATCCTGAACGCGCCCAAAGAAACTTTAACGGCGCTCCGCGTCGCCGCCTTCGAGCGAATTCATCTGCGGCTCTCTGACACGCACAAGATGCACCTGGTCGATGTCCATGCGACTTTTCTGATGCGCTCAGGACTGAAGGAGGGTTTGTCGTTTCATGAGGTGAAACGGTTTGGTCCCGATTTGATGCTGACGATCATTCAAGGGCCCCAACAGATTCACCGCCAGCTTCGGGGCCATCCGGGAAAATACCTCCATCTGACTGTGGCCGACATCGTCAAGTGGCAGGAATTCGAAGTCTACATCACCAACATGCTCGCCCGCATTCTGGGGGTCCGGCATTTTGTCGTCGCCGAGAGTCAGACGGAAACACTGAAAACTATCCTTCTGGACCTGGCACTCAAGCCTCCGGTGTATGCAAGTTACCCGATGACCCATCTCCCGGAAGAGGAAAAGCCGAAGGTGCGGAGGTTTGTGGATTTTTTGAAGGAGCGGTTTACCGTCTTCGATCCGGCGGCGATCGATTCGAGCCACGATATTGCTCCCCACTTCAGCGAGGAAGATAAGCGGGCCATCTCTAACCACACTATTGTGCGGGACCTGGAATGGATGATCGGGATCAACAGCGACAAGGTAGTCGCCTATCTCCCAAGAATGGTCTTCTCCAGCGGGATGAATGATGAACTGCGCTTCGGACACGAGACCGGTAAAGAAACATACATTGTCCTGGAACATCACGATCCCGCCGCACTCCCATCACTTTCTCCTTTCACGGAATACAAATCACGGGTCTTCTGGTCCTGTGAGGATTTCCAGTACTATCTGGATCTCACCCTTCAGCTACGTAATGTTTACGATGCCTGCGAAGAAGGGATCCTCGAACGGATCAAGGAACGCAAATTGTTGCACGAGACCACCCCTTTAAGTGAAGAGAGGTTCCGTTCCGAAACCCATGCCTTCTGGCAGTATCACTTGGATACGGAAGAATACGCTGGGATGAAGGCTTCCATCGACACCGTGATTACCTACATCTTCAATAAGTGGCATCCGACCCGGCCTCCCGCGTGAGTATTCGAATGGAGCGAGAAGTCGCCCCGCAATCTCTACCCCAATAGAATCCGAATTCCGATGTGGAAGGCCGTAATTAGTGTCGGGGAGAGATCCGATTCCCTCCTTCTCCGGTCCCTTCATGGAAGAGACATTTCCGTTCCTCTTTAATTCCATCCCAATCGATTCGAATCGAAGAACCTAGCGCCTGGTTGACGCCCTTAGCTTCGGAACTCAGGTAAGAAGAAGCATCGGGTCCACCCAAATCCTCGCCAATGTGAGGTGCGGCCAATCTTGTTTTGTGCAACAAATCACTTGCGTGAACACGGACTTTTCTGTATTCTTCCGCCTTTTTATTCTGTGCTTGAGCGGATCTGGAAAGCCCCGAAAGGCAAGACCCAAGATGGCGCGAAGCAGGAAAGGAGCGAACTGACATGGCGGAGAAAAAAATTTCGAAGACAGCTCGCGCTAGCATGGCCGACCGGGACGTGACGAATTATGCGAAGTCCTGCCCTCATTGCGGCGAAAGTATGGTGGCGGTGAAGTTTGTCAGGTCAGCCGACCGGCCCGGCGGCATGTACTGGGTCTGCCCGAAGGACGACTACTCTCAAAGGACGTAGCGGACTGAGGATATCAGGAAGCAACATCCAAGTATTTTCGAAAATATTTTGGCTGGGAAAAGGCAGTCTGCGCAGACTGCCTTTTTTGTTTTTCCGATGAAGGTCGCCCCAGGAATCAATTCGCGCCGAGGATCAGCCTGTGGAAATGAAAGCAGCGCTGGTCGCCACCGACTGTGATGGGGATCACACGCCTCGCCCGACTCCGAAGGCTTATAATCGGGCTGCTTTCGCAGGTGAAACCCTAGGATCGAACACGGGATTATGCACCTGTGGACCCCGGTGGGGATCGCCCCGTTTCCCCGTTGACCAGGAAATCCCCGGTGTTCCACGGCGGTTTATTGGAGGAAGCATGAAAGTTGTGATAATCTGAATGGGTGAAATCCTACCCATCATGAGGAGGGAAAAGTCGATATGGTATTTTTTTGGCGTCGAAAGAAGAAGGAACCGGAGAAGCCGGTGGAAGTGGCCCCTCCCCCGCCACCGCCCAAACCCGCAGTACCGACGGCGGTCATTGAAACTTCTAGAGGACGGATCGAATTCGAGGTGTTTACTGAAAAGGCACCCAACACGGCTGCAAATTTTGCGAAACTGGTGCAGAAGAATTTCTATGATGGATTGACCTTCCACCGCGTCGTACCGGGATTCGTCGTCCAAGGGGGTTGCCCAAAAGGCGATGGGACCGGCGGTTCCGGAGAACGCCTCAAA
This sequence comes from Terriglobia bacterium, assembly GCA_041494885.1. Lineage (GTDB taxonomy): Bacteria > Acidobacteriota > Terriglobia > JAIQFV01 > JAIQFV01 > JAIQFV01. The sequence continues at coordinate 15,872 of JBGQBO010000031.1, read as the reverse complement.
CTGGAAATCCATCCCGAACTAAAGCATGATGCCGCGGGAGTTGTGGCGATGGCCCGCGCTTCAAGTCCCGACAGCGCGTCCAGCCAGTTTTACATCACCTTGAACCCGCAACCCGCGCTCGACGGTCAGTACGCCGTTTTCGGGCGCGTGACGGTCGGGATGGAAGTCATCCGGCAGATCTCGAAAGGCGACAGGATTCAGTCCATTAGAATGGCTTGAGAATAGGTGCCAGGCGTCGGGTTTCAGGTGTCGGGTGTCAGGTGAATGCAATAAGCATTTCGGCGGGAACTCGCAACATTTAGCTTCAACGCCGAGGCAACAACTTCCTTCCTTGAAAATCCATGTTGTCGATCTTATCTCTCCCTGACACCTGATACCCGACACCTGGCACCTTCTCCCCCTCACTCATGATCCAACGTATACGCATTGGAGACATACTGCGACACCATGCGTTGAGTATTAAAGAAGGACCCATTGAGGGCAATGGCAGAGCGCATGACCTTGGCAAATGCAAGCGGGCGCCCGTAGAACATGGGGAGGATGATCAGCTCCAGTTTTTCGTATAGCGACGCCGCTTCGGCATAGTTATCCTCAAGCAACCCCGGGCCGTGTCCGACCGCCCAACCTGTAAACCCCTCCACATGTCCCTCAATCCACCAGCCGTCCAACACACTGAGACTGGGCACGCCATTCAAGGCAGCTTTCATGCCACTGGTTCCGGAAGCCTCCTGGGGTCTTTTCGGAGTATTCAGCCAGAGGTCGACCCCACTGGTAATCAATTGCCCCCAATGCATGTCATAGTTCTCAAGATAGACGAATTTTACGATGTCCTTTAATGCGGCGGCGGCATCAAAAACGCGCCGGATTACGCCCTTCCCCCCCTCATCATAGGGATGGGCTTTCCCCGCAAAAATGAGCTGGAAAGGTCCCACGTTTTGAGCAATGTACTTCAACCGTTCGGGGCTGAAAAAGAGGAGGTCGGCGCGCTTGTAGGTGCTGGCACGTCGGGCAAACCCAATGGTCATGACCGTCTCGTCCATGGACACCTCAGTGCGTTTCTTGACCTCTTCCAGTAACGCGCGCTTCGCGCGGAGGTGAGCTTCGCGAATTTCCTGGGTGGGGATCCCAATGACGTATCGGAGATAGAGATTATCATGCCTCCATTCGGGAACATGTTTATCAAAAAGTTCTTGAAATGGAGGCGACACCCAGGTCACCGCATGAACGCCGTTGGTGATCGCGCTGATCGGATATCGCGGGAACATGTCCCGGGACACCTCCCCGTGCTGCATCGCCACCCCGTTGATGTAGTGAGAGAAGCGAAGCGCGAGGTAGGTCATGTTCAAGCCGCCGTTCGAACTGCAGCGCGTCTTCTGCAATAAGTTCTCCTGCTTTTCGCCCAGGACATTGAAGACCAGTTCTCGTGGAAATTGATCATGGCCGGCCGGCACCGGAGTGTGAGTAGTGAAAATGCACTTGCGTCGCACCGCCTCCACATCCTGCTCGGTGACTGAACTCAAATCGCGTCCTTCGAGAACCTGTTCGAGCAAGGCCAGGGAGAGAAGCGCCGAGTGGCCCTCATTCATGTGAAAGTTTTCGATATGATCCTCGCCCAGGCTCCGAAGCAGTTCCACTCCCCCGATTCCCAGCACGACTTCCTGGCAGAAGCGGTAGCGATCATCCCCGCCATAAAGCGAGTCAGTCAAGGACTGATCCCAAGGTGTGTTGGCCGACAGGGCGGTGTCCAAAAGATAGACCGGCACCGTATGCCCGGAATGGCCTTGAACCAGGTACTGCCATGCCCGGATCGCTACGACGCGTCCCTCGATCATCACATTGATCAACGGCTCCATCTTCACTAACACTTCTTGAGGATTCCAAACCTCCGGCTCCTCGGCTTGAATTCCCCTCTCATCAATGCGTTGCCGGAAATACCCTTTCCGATGCAACAGGCTGATTCCAATCACGGGGACCCCCAGGTCCGCAGCGGAGCGGAGCATGTCTCCCGCGAGAACACCCAAACCTCCGCTGTAAGTGGGAATCGCCGGATCAAGGGCAATTTCCATGGAGAAGTACGCCACCCTGTGTTTATTGGGCATGATGTTGGCGGGGGAACCACGTTGATTCCCTGCCGAACCCTCCTTGAACGTTATTCATTTTAGTCATGGATGACTCGCCGCTTTTCTTTCCTTCAAGCGCAATCTGGCCGACGACTGCCGCGAGGCCGCATTTGATTGGTTTCCTGGATGCCGCCGGAAATTTAAGCGCCATCTTAACAGCTTGCGAAAGGCAATTCCAATCATTAGAATCACCGGGGATCAGAGGGCGACCTGAAACCGCAACGCTAGGCAGTCCATTGAGGACGATTGTACCGGGTTCATTCTTGCTCACGCCCGAATCTCGAACTTGATGAGATTAAACGATGGCTCTTTAGAGCTTCCTCATCCTATCGTCCGGCTGGCGGGCCGCACCTGCCCCCGCCTCACTCCTGACAACGCTTGCCGAAATCGAAGCTCCACTGAGGAATAAATGGCCTCCTGGCTCATTGAGTCCAACGGGTCAGCAATATTCCTTCAACGTTTTCTCCCGGGATCAAGTATATCTATTGTGAAAGGTCAGAAGGATGCGGCGAGGAAAACTTGGAGCTTGAATCTCGAGACTACGCGCTGATGATGACAGGTTCATTGCTGGAAGCGAGCACCCCACCGGTCACCCAAGAGTATTCCCTGCTCATCAGGAGAGCCAAAGCCGGCGCCCTCGACGCTTTTGAAGAGTTGATGGTCCGGCATGAACGGCGGGTCTATCTCACCGCTTTGCGAATGCTCGCCCATCCTGAGAATGCCCGAGATGCGGCACAGGAGGTATTCATGAGGCTTCACCGGTACATCCACCGGGTGGACGAAAACCGTGATTTGTCGCCTTGGCTTTATCGAATGACAGTGAATGCCTGCCATGATTTCAGCCGCAAGCAAGGGAAGGCGAATACCATCTCGTTGGATGAGTTCCAGGAGACCGGAGAAGTTGAAGCCTTGAGCCCCTCTCCACACCCTGATCACAGTCTGAGTCGCGACGAGCAGAGGCGAATCGTGGCTGAAGGGCTAAAGCGGTTGCCCGAAAAAGAGCGAGCGGCAATTGTCTTGCGGGATATCGAAGGCCTTTCCACCAACGAAGTGGCCCGAATCCTCGGGTCCTCGGAGGGGACGGTGCGTTCCCAGGTCTCCATGGCGAGATTAAAGATCAAGAAGTTTACAGAGTATTTCCTGAGGCGAAAACCATGAACTGCAAATCCTACGAAGCGCTTATTGCCTTGTATGTCGGGGGCGACCTCCCAGCGCAGAAGACCCGTGAAATCGAAGCGCATCTCACGGCATGCCTCGAATGTCATGACCTGGCCGGACAACTAAAGCGTGACCTTGGAACGCTCAATGAGATGAGCGACGAACCGCTGGATGAGGCCGTTCTTCAAGGAATTAGGAAACAGGTTTTGAGCCAGGTTTCTTCAAAACCGACCTCTCGCCTCGTTTGGAGTGGATTTCGAGTCCCATCCGGCTGGAAATGGAACCATGCTCTTTTGGCTGTCCTCGTTGTGGCCATTTTGACCCTTGCTCTTTTCAAGCTCAACTTGTTCAACCGTTCCCGTGTGGATTTGGCTAAGGGGCCCAAAGAGAATATCGTTTTGCCCGCTGCGCCGAACAGGGCACCCGCTCATCCTCCATCCGATGGGCACGGCGTTCAAGGGACGCAACGCGCAGGCCTGAATCCGAATTTGACGACCCGTCCCCGATCGAGCCATCAAATTAAGCACGTCGCACCATCCAGAGAATTGGCGCAGACACCCACTATGCCGATCTTGCCCTCGAGCTTTGAAATATCCCAGATCGTGCCCATTCAAATCGAGCCTTTCAAAATCGAGTTTCCGAGTACACCGGATCCGTTGGTGATCAAATGGGTTTCCAAGGATCCCGACATCGAAATCATTTGGTTAGTTGACAAGAAGGGAGAATAAAATGAAAGCGTTCGCGCATCATTCCATCTGGTGGGTGATGTTAGTTGTTTTGGCGCTCCTGATCCTCAATCAGCCTGGCGCGGCACATCCGGCCCAGGAGAAAGAGCAGGCCGTCAAGCCTCAAGCTGAAAAGTCTCAGCAGGTCGTTCAAAAACCCGGGTGGGTGACCAAGATTTTCACGGTCAAATACGCGGATGTCTTTGAACTGTCCCAGCCCCTGAGAGTTTTTAGTGCCCAGGTCATTCCAAACCGTGATTTGAAGGTGCTGGCTGTCTCTTGCGCGCCTGATACCATGCCTGCAATTGAGGATGTCATCAAGCGGCTTGATTTACCGCCCGCGAGTTCGAAGAACATCGAACTAACCGTGTACCTCTTGAACGCGTCTGAACAAGCAGCTTCATCTCAGGGAGTGCCCCCTGATCTCCAAGGCGTGGTCGATCAATTGAAAGGCATCTTCCCCTACAAAGGGTTCCGGCTTTCGGAATCGATGGTGATCCGCGTGCGGGATGGACAGGGTGGGAGCGTGAGCGGAATCGCTCCCGCAACCTCGGAAGGGTATAAGATTTTCTATAACTTTGAATTTCGCACAGCCAATATTACGGAGGGTGCTGATGGGCGAACCATTCGATTAAACCACCTGAAATTGGGTGCAAAAGTACCCCTCCTTCTTCCTGGACCGGCAGAAAAGTCTTCAAACGTCCAATACCAGAACACCGGCATCGAGACAGATGTAGACGTCCGCGACGGCAAGAAAGTCGTTGTTGGAAAGGCCAATACAGATGGCTCGAGCGGCGCTATGGTCCTCGTCGTGACCGCCAAGATCGTGGACTGATACAAATGTTGGAAATAGAGTTACTTGAGGTAATTGGAGAATCCTCGCGGTAGGGGCGCATAGCTATGCGCCCCTACGTTGAATCATGCACGATTTTGTACCGTTTTCAAGGACGTTTGTATTAACAGGTTTTCTTCCGGGCGGGTGGGGTCAGACTCATTAAGAACTGAACTGGACTGGCCCTGCCAACACTCTCCGTTCCCTCTCGAGACCCCGTCCCTTTCTCAATCCAATCAAGCCCGGTGCCCAGTGCAAGGGCATTTTCGCCTTGGCATCCCTGCACCGATAGAAGAGCCGGGATCGCTGCTCACTCGAGTGAGTCATTAGGTAATGATTGCAGTTGCAGAATGCACGAAGGTGTTCCAAAATGCATGGCATCTGATTTTATTACTCCACAGCGACAATCACTCGCCCCGGAGAGGGACTGCGATGCCAAAGTCTTCTGCAACCATCACTCGATTCGTTTTTCTGTCGGCCATTGCCCTTAGTGTCTGTCACTCTCTTCTGGCGCAGGACAAGACCCCCGCCGCCACATCCATTTCGCAACAGGTCCGTCAGTATCGAATCCAACACGATGTGACCATCCTCAAAGAATTTGGCGAATTCCTCTCCATCCCCAATGTCGCATCCGATCTGACCAATATCAAAAGAAATGCGGACTTGCTCAAAGTAATGCTCGAGCGACGCGGAATTCGCACCCAACTGCTTCAAGTCGAGAATGCCCCTCCGGCTGTATTTGGAGAGTTGCGTTCTCCCGGAGCGATCCGGACTGTGGCGTTTTATGCGCACTACGATGGTCAACCAGTGGACCCTGCACTATGGAAGAGCGACCCTTGGAAGGCGGTGCTGCGCGATCGACCGGTTGAGGACGGGGGCAGTGAAATCTCAGTCAATTCGCTGAGTTCACCGCTCGAGGGTGAGTGGCGTCTATTTGCGCGTTCAGCCAGTGATGACAAGGCACCGATTATGGCCTTGCTGGCTGGACTTGATGCCCTTCATGCTGACAACATACCACTTTCAGTCAATCTCAAAGTGTTTCTCGAAGGTGAAGAAGAGGCCGGTTCGCCTCACTTGGGAGCCCTGTTTGAGAAATACAAGGACTTGTTGAAAGCGGACGCTTGGCTTCTCTGTGACGGTCCCGTTCATCAAACCCGTCACATGCTGCTCTACTTTGGAGCACGCGGTATTACTGAACTGGAGATGACGGTCTATGGCCCCAACCGGGCTCTGCATAGCGGTCATTATGGCAACTGGGCCCCCAATCCCATCTCACTCCTGACCGATCTATTAGGCAGCATGCGTGACAGCGAGGGCAAGATTCGCATCCCTCACTTCCAGGATGACGTCAGGCCCCTCACCGATTCCGAGCGTCGCGCTATGCAAGAAATTCCCGCGGTCGAAGCACAGCTGCGCCATGATTTTGGACTCGCCCGAAATGAGGGCGGGCAAGATTCGCTGGCCGAAGGGATCCTTCGTCCGGCCATCAATTTTCGTGGTATCCAGGCGGGCCATGTTGGCGAAAAGACAACAAACTCCATCCCCAGCGAGGCCATTGCCTCCATCGATTTCCGCCTGGTGCCGGATCAGACCCCCGACCGGGTGCGGTCACAGGTCGAAGAACACCTGCGCCGGCAGGGATTCCTTATCGTTTATGAACCTCCGACGATGGACATGCGTCGAGCTCATCCCAAGATCATCAAGCTTGCCTGGGGTCCGGGTTATCCATCGGCGCGCACATCCATGGACTTGCCCCTTTCCAAGGCGTTAACAAGGGTGATCGAGGAATCCCTCGGTCGATCCGTGATTCGAATGCCTTCGCTGGGCGGAAGCGTGCCGATGTACTTGTTTGTCGAACAGCTCAAAAGTCCCGTGATTGGTTTCCCCATCGTCAATCATGACAACAACCAACATGCCTCAAACGAGAATCTCCGCTTGCAAAATTTATGGGATGGGATCGAAATGTTCGCCTCAGTGCTGGCCCGTCTGGGAGAAGTTTGGCCCTGAGTCTTCTTGAACACTCTCTGTGCGAATCGGTGCAGCGTGACGCTCGCAATCTCATGCAATCCCCATTCAATTTCGGATTGCGGGTTAGCAGCGAGAACCCGCACGTCCTTTCGAGAAGTTGGAAGCCGAAAGATATAATCGGACCGTTCAATCATTAACTTTCGAGACGCAAACTCGTAACGGCAATGCGGCCAGTTTGAATAAACACCTCGATGGCACAGAGACTCCAATCATCGTCGCAAAGGAAACCGCTCCTTATCCCCACTCCATCAGGACTCTATTGCGAGCCCGGTGATTTCTATATCGATCCTCGCCGATCAGTCGCCAAAGCCCTCATAACCCATGCGCACAGCGATCATGCACGACCGGGCAGTCAGGCATATCTTTGCGCGCTCCCTGGAGTCTCCATTCTTCGGCACCGCCTGGGCGCCCGCGCCCGCATTTCCGGGATTCAATATGGGGAAGAGAGATCGATCGGCGACGTCAGGGTCTCCTTTCACCTGGCGGGCCACATCCTAGGGTCAGCACAAATCCGCATTGAGACGAGCGGCGAGGTGTGGGTCTTCTCCGGTGACTACAAACGGGCTGATGACCCAACGTGCGACCCGTTTGAGACTGTCCGCTGCAACACCTTTATCACCGAATCAACCTTCGGCTTGCCAATCTATCGATGGGACTCCGGAGCCCGTATCGCTCAGGAGATCCTGGATTGGTGGAATTCGTGCCGCGAAGCAGGCCGTGCGGCTATTCTGTATTCCTATTCACTGGGCAAGGCCGAGCGCATCCTCGCTGAATTGGCGCAAATCACCGCTCAAAGTGTTTTTGTCCATGAGACCATTCACTCTGTCGTGGACTGCTATCGCGAGGAACGCATTCGCATGCTCCCGACCCTTCCTATTCCAAAGGAACCTCCCAACATTACTCTTTCCGGTCAGCTGATTCTGGTACCTCCAAACGCTGATTCCTCATCATGGATGAAGCACATCGGGCCCTATGAAACCGCGTTTGCCTCTGGCTGGATGGTCACTCGCTCGAGCCGGAGACTGAACCGGTTCGACCGCGGGTTTGTCCTTTCAGATCATGCTGATTGGCCGGCCCTGATTCAAACGGTGAAGGAATCAGAAGCCGACCGAGTCCTTGTGACGCATGGTCATACTGAATCGGTGGTGCGGTATTTACGGGAGAGCGGGTTCGATGCGGCCCGCCTGGATCCTGAACCGCCCGGCCGCTCTGATCCCTGGCGACACACGAGATGAAACGATTTGCCAATTTAATCGAACTCCTGACCAGAACGGAGCCGACCCGTGACCGGATCCGAATACTGGTCGACTACTTTTCCTCGATTCCTCCAGAAGATGCCTCTTGGGCAATTTACCTTCTGCTGGGCCGACGACCCAAACGGCTCGTGACTTCGCCAACCCTGCGTGAATGGGCCCTCCAGCACGCCGCGATCCCACGCTGGCTGTTTGAAGAATCTTACAAAGCGGTCGGCGACCTCGGGGAGACCGTCGCGTTAATCGTTTACAGCTCAGCGCGGGACAGTGTCCAGAAATCTTTCCCCCTCAGCCAATGGGTGGAAGACCGTCTTCTGCCCTCGCAGCGGATCCATGCAGACGCTCTTCGCCGCAAGGTGTGCCAATGGTGGAGTGAGTCGGACCGCGGCGAACTTTACTTACTCAATAAACTGTTGACCGGCACCCTGCGCTTCCCAATTCCGAGGCTGGATGTTGTTCGATCCATTTCCCAAGCGTTCGGGGTTCCCATCACTACCATCTCGCTCCGCCTTGGCGAGGACTGGCAACCCTCTGCGGATTATTTCCGACACTTAATCTCACCTGGAGGTGCGGAGGAGATTCGCACCCATCCCTTTCCCTTTCTCGAACCCTCGACACTTGAGCAGCCTCTGGAAGGTTTGGGAAGTTGTGAAGATTGGCTCGCTGAAGGGATGCTCCCTGGGATCCGGGCACAGTTAGTTCGGCGAGCAAACTCGGTATCTGTCTGGTCGAAGGAGGGGGAATGCTTGACGAAGTCTTTTCCCGGGATATGCCGGGCGGCGTTGATGCTTCCTGAGGGAACTGTTCTTGATGGAAAGATCGTGTCACTCCAACACCTCCGCCTTCCGCCCGTTTCATCTCTTCACCGGATTATTGGGGAGAGACGGATTTTGAACGATTTTGTTGACCCCTCATCGGCTGTCTTCATGACCCTGGATCTTCTCGAGGAAAACGGGAAAGATGTGCGGAACTTGCCTTTGGTGGACAGGCGCCGGGAGATCGAGGGGTTGTTGCGACTTCCATTGCCGCTACTTCGAACTCCCCCTGTATTCGAACCCAGAAACTGGTCGAAACTGAGGGAGGTTTTCAAGAACTCGCGGCAGGAGGGTCATGATCTTATACTGCTTCGCCGGTTGGCTTCGAAATATGTGGGTGGTCCAAGCAAAGACTGGTGGGAATGGCACTTCGATCCGATGACGATCAGCGCGGTCCTTGTGAACGTCAAGGCAGATCCGCGTGAGGGCCTAAGTCACCCTTCTGAATACACCCTGGCGGTATGGAAGCAGAATGCGCTTATCCCCCTCGCAAGAATTCCCAAGGCACCTGCTCTCGAAAACTTCCCGGAACTTATTCGCTGGATTGTCAGGCATACAACTCAACGATTTGGGTCAACTTATACTGTTGAGCCTCATCAAGTACTTGAAGTCACTTTTGATGATCTCTCACCTTCCTCGAGACATAAATCGGGCTTCGTCTTACGTGCCCCTCGAATTACGCGCTGGCTGCGAGAAAAGCCTGCCGTAGAAGCCGGGACTCTTGAACAAGTGGCCCGGCTGGCCAATGTACCCAGGTATGGGACTTCATCCAAGACCTTCTTCCCTCCCCCCAAGGGCCTGTTTGACCAGGGCTAACAAATTCGCTTGGGCAAAACATAAGAAAATCTATTAGATCCTCGAGAACCAAGCCCTGGTTCCTACGTCTAAGTGAACAGCACACCATCTCAGACTCGCGGATAAGGGGCGGGTTTGTCATCCAATCAATCCTGTCAAATTAAAAGGGAGGGCTCCGTTAGGCAAACGAAGAGGCCTTTTTTTGACTACCTTATGGATCCCCTAAGGGACTGATTCCTGAGATTTTCGGAACTATTCGCGTGAGGTCACCGTATCCCTAAACAAGCACGATGTTGTGAACGCTATCCTCACTCAGGCAGGGGGAAAAATGGCAAAGAAGAAATCGAGAAAAATCATCATCGTGGTCATCTCAGTCCTGGCGGTTGCAGGCCTGGCGGTGGTTGCGTACTCAGCAAAATCGCGTGGAAAATCCAACATCGATCCCTCGCGCCTGGCGGCTGTGGAACGTGGCGATCTGGCACGGTCGGTCGTAGCGACAGGCCGCATTGAGCCTATTTCAAAGGTCGAGATCAAATCCAAGGCCAATGGAATTATCAAGGAACTTAAGGTCGATGTTGGTGATTTGGTTTCCGATGGGCAGGTTCTTGCTGAACTTGACAAAGACAACCTGGAGGCACAACTGCGGCAAGCGCGTGCCGCTCTGTTAAGCTCAGAAGCGAACCTAAAAGCTGCGATAGCCCAACTCGAGAAGAATAAGATCGAGGCGGAAGGCCCGGACGTTCCCTTCGCCCGGCGTAATAAAGAGCGCGCCGACAGACTCAATAAAGACGGCCTGATTACTCAACAGGCACTCGACGACGCCCGCAGCGCGCTGGATATGGCCGTCAACCGGCAAAATGCGGCCAGCTCCCAACTGAGCATCAGTCAGGCGCGTATTGCACAAGCGAAAGCCGACGTCGCCCAAGCGCAAGCCAACGTCGATCGCGCCCAGGAAGAACTGAGCTACTCCACCATCCGCTCTCCCATCCGGGGAATGGTCCTTTCACGCGACGTCGAGGTGGGCAGCCCGGTCTCTTCGATTTTGAATATGGGCGCCCAGGCAACTTCTGTCATGGTGTTGGGAGACATCAGCCAGGTGTTCGTCCGGGGAAAGGTCGACGAAGCCGACATCGGAATGGTCCGGCTGAACCAATCCGCGCGCATTAAGGTCGAGACCTTCAAGGACAAACAGTTTGAAGGTCGAGTGACGCGAATTTCTCCCCTGGGAGTGGAGAAGGACAATGTGATCAGCTTCGAAGTCAGGGTTTCCATCAACAACCCTGGCGGCGAATTGCGCGCCAATATGACCGCCAATGCGGAAATTATCCTGGAAGAACACAAGGGGACTCTGATCGTCCCTGAGAGCTCCATCATCTACGATGCCCAACATAAAGCATGGGTCGAGGTGGCTTCTAACGTTTCCCGCACGGGCCGTGAACGCAAACCGATTAAGGTTGGGGTCAGCAATGGGACAAAAACTGAAGTCCTGGAGGGAGTAGCGCTGGGGGAGAAGGTTGTGTTGCAGTGAGCAGTGGGCGGTGGGCAGTGGGCAGTGGGCAGTTAAGCTCAGCACAAAGGAATTCGTCAAGTGGCTGTCAAAAACTATAGTGAGCTAATTGCATGGCAACGAGCGATGGATCTGGTCACCGAAGTATACAAGGCGACCAAAAACGCGCCTAAAGAAGAGCTGTATGGCCTGACAAGTCAACTCAGAAGGGCCGCTGTATCGATTCCTTCGAACATTGCAGAAGGACAGGGGAGAAAATCCACGGGCGAGTTTCTTCACCATCTTTCAATAGCCCACGGCTCGCTGCGAGAGGTTGAAACCCAAGTATTAATTGGCGAAAGGCTTGGCTACTTCCAACAGCGAGAAAGCCAACAGATTATGAAACTAACTGCTGAGGTCGGGCGGCTCATTAATGGACTCTATAATTCCTTGGACCGAAAAACAAACGGAAAGAGAGTGAACTAAGATGCATAACCACCATTGCGGGGCTTCTCACTGTCCACTGCTCACTGCCCACTGCTCCCTGCTCACCGCCCACTGCCCACTGCCCACTTTTAATTGAGACTATGCGAGAATTATTGACCCAAATCTGGTTCAACCTGGCCGCACACAAGCTGCGCAGCTTCCTCACCATGTTCGGCATCTTGTGGGGCGTGATTTCGCTCGTCATCCTGTCGGCGGTCAGTGAAGGATTTCAACGCGGCAACCAGAAAGTCTTGCGGGAGTTGGGAAAGAACATTGCAATCGTTTTCAGGGGACGGACCAGCATGCAGGCGGGTGGGGCGCGCGCCGGCCGCCTGGTGCGGCTCGACATCAACGATGTTTACGCCATCAAAGAGCAGTCCAAAATGTTGCAGGCCATCTCCCCTGAGCTGATGCGCGGCGGGATCAAGGTGAAAAGCGCGTTCAATGCCAGTTCCGTCGGGATGAGTGGCGTGTGGCCAGTTTACCAGTCGATTCGCACCATCGAAGTAGAGCGAGGACGCCTCCTCAACGAAAAAGACAGTGAGGACGCACGTCGCGTGGTCATCCTGGGCTATGAGGTGAGTAAGCAGCTTTATGCCGAGCGCGACCCGGTGGGCAGTGAGGTCACTCTGAACGGGGTTCCCTATGCTGTGGTGGGGAAAATCCGCAAGAAGTCACAGGAGTCCAATTACATGGGTCCCGACAACAACCGGATTTTTGTTCCCTATGAAGCGATGCGAAGAGATTTTCCTCTTTCGGGCCCATTGGATACGTCCGACACCATCAATACCATCATCACTACTCCCCACGAGGAGGTGACCAACGAGTTGGTGCGTATTTTGGAAACCGAAGGGAAGATTGATTTCGAGCGAGGGGGTCCATTTGAAAATGAGATTCGGACCATCCTGGCGCCCCGGCATTCCTTTGATCCCCGGGATCTCGCAGCACTCCCGATTTGGAACACCGGCCTCGAAACCGCTCTCTTTAGCAAGATCGTTACTGGGATGAGAGAGTTTTTCTCTGCCGTGAGCATCATCACCCTGATCCTGGGGGGCATCGGAGTCATGAATATCATGCTGATCTCGGTCAAGGAGCGAACCAGGGAAATCGGGATACGGAAATCAATTGGCGCGACGGCCCGAAACATCCAGTGGCAATTTTTCAGTGAGGGGCTGGTTTTGACGCTCGTCAGCGGCGCCGTCGGCCTCTTGGGTGCTTTTGTTCTTTCGAGTCTGGTGAACATGCTTCCCATGCCGGACCGTTTTGTCGGGATGGTCATCACCTGGAGGACCGCCGTTTTTTCGACCGCGGCCCTGGTGATTATCGGTGTGGCCGCTTCGACCTACCCCGCGCGTCGAGCCGCCGAGTTGCCGCCCATCGAAGCCCTGCGCTACGAGATGTGAGGAACGCTTGTCATGCTGAAAGCCATCTTCAAAGAAGCCATTCACGCGCTGACCAGCCACCGGACCCGCGCCGTACTCACTTTGCTCGGCATTGCCTGGGGAATCATGACGGTGGTGTTGTTGATGGCCTATGGGAACGGCTTTCACAATGCCCTCATGACGGGGATGGAATGGGCATTTTCTGATGGCACCGTGGTGATCTGGAACGGGCAGACCAGCATGCAGGCCGGGGGTGAGCGCGCTGGGAGAAGAATCCGTTTGAAAGAGGACGACGCCCTTGCCCTGAGGGATTTGGGGGTAATAAAGTTCTCAAGCCCGGAATATGTCGAGAACCTGCCGCTGGCCTATGGTAATCGACAGACCTCGGCCTTTGTGCGTGGCGTAGCCCCTGAATATGGCACGATGCGGAGTGAGATGCCGGAATCCGGTCGATTTATTAACTTGGAAGATGCTGAGAAGCGCCGCCGAGTCGTTTTCTTGGGATACAAGGTCGCTCAGAAACTCTTCAGCAACAGCTCCCCCATCGGCGAAACCATCCGGATTAATGGATTATCGTTCGAAGTGATAGGCGTGCTGGCAAACAAGGTGCAGTTATCCTCTTATTATTCCCACGACCGGGAATGCGTGTTCATTCCGTACACCACGGTCCGGCAGGTTTGGAGCCAGGATTGGGTGGACAACGTCGTCTTTCAAACGGTCGATCCTTCCATGCAGCCGAGGGCCCTGAAACAAGTCCGGGAATTTCTGGCGGCGAGGTACCGCTTCGATCCCCGCGATGAGCGCGCCCTCAACTTTGAAGATTCGGTGGAGAACAACCGGATGATTGGGGGGATAACCAATGGCCTGAGAATTGTCTTGATCTTCATCGGGACTTTGACGCTCATGATCGGTGGTGTCGGGGTCATGAACATCATGCTGGTATCGGTTACAGAGCGCACGCGGGAGATCGGGGTGCTGAAAGCCCTGGGCGCCCGCCGACCCCATATCCTCCTTCAATTCCTCTTGGAAGGCCTGGTCATCACGCTTCTGGGCGGCATCGTGGGGATGCTGTTTTCCTATGCCGTCATCGGGATCATCCATTCCCTTCCCTTCCTTGCCGGCATGCTCGACGACCCCACCGGCAGGACGGACATCACCCTGATTCTGTCGCCTGACGTCCTTCTGGCCGCTACCGGCATCCTCGCCTTTGTGGGCGTCATCAGTGGTTTCCTGCCAGCCCTCAGGGCCTCCCGCCTCGACCCCATCGAATCCCTCCGGTACGAGTAAGCCTGAATTCCGAAGTTGAGAACAAATGAGGGGAAACGGGTGGCGGATACTCCGATCCATCGGAGTGTGCGGTTCTTCTTCTCGGGTAAACAATTGGCATGAGTCATTCATGTCAAAACTAACTTATTCCCACTTACCAGTTCTTTTGAATCTGCAGAGACATCGCTTTGAGTCCGCAGTGGAACTTCATTCCCTCAGATAACTCGCACACATCGCACAAAACGCGATGTATGCGCCACCCCGCCCTATTCGATTGTCAAAAGCACAGCCCGGGTGCACAATGCCAACAGCTCGGGGCCTCAAAATGAAAATCCCTGTTGAACCGCTTTCAGTCCGTTCAGTCCTTGTCCGTTCGCCGAAGACGCTGGAATTCGCTGAAATTACTGTTTTGGTTTGGCGGTGCTTTATGACTCACCCCATTCTGTTCCTGATTGTCCTCGCGATCTCCTCCGGATCGTTTCTCGCGGCTCAGGAGAAAACAGCAAACTCGGAAAAACTGGGAAAAGTTCACTTTCCTGTCTCCTGCACGCCTGCAGCTCAGCAGCAATTTGATGCGGCCGTTTCCATGTTACATTCCTTCTGGTATCCCCAAGATTTCAAGGCATTCGCGGAGGTCGCGAACGCCGACCCGACCTGTGCGATGGCGTACTGGGGAATGGCGATGAGCCGTCGTACGAACCCGCTCGTTGGCGCACCCAACCGTGTGGCTCTTCAGGAGGGACTGGATGCGATTGCAAAGGCCAAGGCCGCCGGTGCTAAGACCCAACGAGAGCGGGACTACATCGGAGCGATCGAAACGTATTACAAGGATTGGGGAAAGCGCGATTACCGAACGCGAGTTCTGGCGTACCAAAGCGCAATGGAAGAGGTGTACACGCGTTATCCTGAAGATTCCGAGGCTGCGGTTTTCTACGCGCTGGCTTTGAATGAAGCCGTTACAGTCCTTCCGCCTGACAAGAACTACACCCGGCAGCTGAAGGCCGCAGCGATTCTAGAGAAAGTTCTTGCTCAGCAGCCGGAGCACCCCGGGGCACTTCATTACCTGATCCACACCTACGACTTTCCGCCATTGGCGGATCGTGGAATTTCGGCGGCACGGCAATACGGTAATGTTGCTCCCTCGGCTCCGCATGCACTCCACATGCCGTCTCACACTTACTCCATGTTGGGAATGTGGCAAGAGTCAATAAACGCAAACCGGGACGCCTTGAATGTTGCTCCGAGTTACGTGCATGCCATGGATTTCATGGTGTACGCCTATCTCCAAGGTGCACAGGATAATGAGGCAAAGCGTCTGCTGGAGCAAAGTGCGGCGCTGCAAAAAACACAGGCGGCTTCAGCGGAGGTTAATCCAACGGGGGCGGTACTGGCTGGATACACCGCTTTCGCCGCCATTCCAGCACGCTATGCCATTGAACGGGGTGCATGGGCTGAGGCTGCGGCACTTGAACCTCACTCCACCACGCCGGTAGCAGACGCCATCACCTACTTCACTCGTGCCATGG
>JBGQBO010000030.1:0-64391 GCA_041494885.1 Terriglobia bacterium | reverse complement strand
CCCACTTTGTTTACAATCTGTCTTCATTAGGCTGTCTCCTGTTCGTGGCACATCTTTTTCTCGCAAAAAAACTTATGCCACAAGAGACAGCCTTTTTCAATTCCTTCGTGAGAAATCCGGGCTAGTACGGTGATTCATTTGATCCGGTCACGCCCCGTCTCGTCCAGGGGGATCAGCCGTCCTTAGAATCGAAAGACCAGTCCGAACGAAAGCCGGGTATTATTCTGTGAACTTCCACCGAATCGAGTCAGGAAATAATCCACCTGGATTGGCCGGACGGCCGTATGTGATCCCACCTTCACATCGAGACCGCCACCGAGAGCCATAGCGAAGGCGTTTTGCGAGACCACGTTAATATGGGCACCCCCAAAAAGGCTATGAACAAACGGGGTAATGAACGGCAACTTGCGATAGGAGATTTGGGGCCCGAACAGATAGGAGTGTTGGTGGAAATCTCCGTAGTGTCCACTGAAATCGCCAACAATCCCCAGGTAGTCATTTACGTTCCCCGCGACAGAAGCATTCCAACCGTTCAGGTGGATCCCGCCCTCAGCCCGATAATAAGAATAGCCACCAAAAAGTTCAGCATATGGCGCATCCTTGCCCAGCGTGACCAGGGGCAAGAGCAACAGGCACACCGTACCCAGAATCAGTCTTCGCATGATTGTATCCTCCTCACTTTGATGTCGGAGATGACTCGAGGTCCCTTACGGGGGGACCTGAAGCTTTGATTTCATTAAGCTCAGGCGGGGTTGCCTGATGTGGGGAGAGCCTCGCGAACGAAAATAACATGAGATGATTGCCACAGCAGGGTGGGGAGTGTCCCGCGATCCCTCAGCGTGAACACAATCTTGAACGAATCCTTTTCCCCCGGGGGAAGGGATTCAACCTGGCTGATCAGCCGGCTGGAACCCGGACTCAGTTCCAACAAAGCGAGTTCAGTATAGATCTCATCAAGTGTTTCCTCAGTGGTTCCTTCCAACAAAGTGCCATCTTCCCTTAAGAAACTCAGATCCGCCCCTTCTCTGAAGAAGTGATGGGCAAGACACGCACACAGGGAAACAGCCCATTCAAAAGGCGCCGGATTGGCCAGAGGCCTACCATCCGTCTTCGCATCAAATATCAATACGAGGCGTCGCTCGTCCTCACGGGCAAATTCCTTGACTTTAAGGGACTCCGCCTTTGCGGAAGCCTTCCAATGAATCGTTCGGGCGGAATCAGTGACCGAATAATCACGGAGGGCATACAAATCCATTCCCCGGCCCTTCAAATAGCTTTCAAACTCACCGCTAATCAGAGGCAGAATCTCGAAGAAGCTATCGACCGGCTCAATGGACGGGAAAACGATCAATTCCCGCAAATAAAGCGCCTCTTTCCATTTAGTGATAAAGCCAAAAGGAAAGCGCGTGGAAAGTCGAATACTCGATCGGGGGTACCGGCCGCGACGAACGAAAACAAGTTCCATCCTCCTCTTCTGGGAGGCCGCGGCAGGAAGGAATGGAAAGTAGATTCGATGGAATGAGAGGGTCGGCCCCGCTCGAAGGGATGACTCAACAGATATAGAAAAAGAAGGAAACCATCTCTTCCGGTTTTTCAGTGTTACAGTCGACCACGTTACTTGCCGGGCGAACAGCCGCTCCGGGAGGTCCATTGAAATCTCAAGTCCTGTGAGCGTGGTTCGCGAAGCCACTCCGGAAATGACAATGGAGGCCAGCATCGTCGAAAGAACGATGAAAAGCAAGTTATTCCCGGTGTTAACCGCTGAAAGCCCAATCAACACCGTCACGCCGAAGTAGATCCACCCTTCCCGGGTGACCTTGAAGGCGATGCGGGCCCCTCCCCACTCTTTCCGGACCCGGCGTGCAAGGTAAGGAACCACAGTAAGTGAGACGAGGCCCGCCAGTCCGAGTGCGACGAGAGCCAAAACGGAGGCGGTTATCAGTTGATTGTTTAAGGCCGCCACCCGGGACGCCAGCGCAGCCGCCAAGGCAATGGCCAGGGTGACCAGGGCGATGAGAAAATATCCCCACGCCCGAAGATGGGTTTTTTCAAGGGTCATGAGTGGAGTCCGGAGCCTGAATTTCGAACTTTACGGGGGAGGCGACATCCGGATTTCGCCAGAAGAAAGATCTCCTGCGGTCTACGAAGAGAAACCGGCCCGCATGCTTATTTCCTTCCAGGGCGTACACGATGACGGGCGGAGCCCTGACGTCAACAGAGATTCGGTCCTCTTACCGATGCTCAAACTTCACAATTCAGCTCAAAGCGGGACCTCCAGGGAGTCAAGGATCTCGTCGAGGACAAGTTCGGCTTGCTCGATCTTCTTGAGCGTGGATGAGAACTTGGAATTCACCGTCATTCGATGCGCAAACACCGGTTTGACCAGTTGTTTAATATCGTCCGGAAGCACAAAATTTCGGCCCTCAACCAGGGCCCATGCCTGAGCAGCCCGATAGAGGGACAACGAGCCCCGGGGACTCACCCCCAGGGAGAGATGTTCATGCGATCGTGTTCGTTCGACAATCCGGAGGGCGTAGTCAACAAGCGCCCCATCCACTGTGACACTCCGGACCTGTGCCTGGATTGCCAGGACATCCTCTGCATTCAAGACCGGCTTCAAGTCCTCAAGCGGGTGATGGCTTGACTGGCTGAGCAAGATCTCCTTTTCGCTGCCAGCCAGTGGATAGCCCATGGTAATCCGCATCAAAAACCGATCGAGCTGCGATTCCGGAAGGGGGTAGGTTCCATGATGTTCCACCGGGTTTTGAGTGGCCATCACCATGAATGGCCTGGGCAAAGAATATGTATGGTTATCGGCGGTCACCTGGCCTTCGTTCATTGCTTCTAGCAGGGAGCTCTGGGTTTTCGGGGTTGTGCGGTTGATTTCATCGGCCAGGACAATATTGGCGAAGAGAGGGCCCGCCTTAAACTCGAACTTCTGAGTTACCTGGTTGTAGATTGAGATCCCGATAATGTCGGACGGGAGCAGATCGCTTGTGAATTGAATCCTCTGGAAGTTGCAGTTGAAGGACCGCGCCATGGCGTGGGCGAGGGTAGTCTTTCCTACTCCCGGCACGTCTTCCAATAAAAGGTGTCCCCCCGCGAACAGGGCCACCACGGTCAGTCGGATGGTTTCGTTCTTCCCTTTGATGACGGTCGCAATAGACCGTTGAAGCGCCTGGATTTTCTCCAAAGCCTCACTTTTTCTTTCAATATGCTTATACAACTTAAGGCTCCGGAGGACCCCGTCAATTCCAGCGTGAGATGCCAGTGCAGTTTTCCTCGTTGACGCTCGATGGAAAGTTTGTTAGCTTAATCGCCGCCTTGGGGCGCTTAGCTCAGTTGGTAGAGCGTTCCCTTCACACGGGAGAGGTCATAGGTTCGAGTCCTATAGCGCCCACCAGTGCTTGGAAACAGATTCCCATATTCTGGCCCAATTGTTAAGAAAAATCCTCACAAGAGGCGATGTTCGCCTTACTACGGAACCCCTCAGCCATGAGGGCCGCTGACGCCATCACGCGTCACCATAGAGATCCAGCCAGACATGTTGAACATACCTCCTGCGCACTTTTCTCGCTTGATTGAATGCCGGTGGTCAGGTGAAGAGGAAGCCGTGAAAGCAGACCTCGAAACACGCTTCTGGAAAGGCGCACACTGGCAAGCAATCGCGACCCAATGGAATGGAGAGCCCGTCGATCCGCGCTGGGAAACCTCCTTTGCCAGTCGTTGGACTGACGGCTTTCTGTATTTTGGTTTTCACGCGCGATTTGAATGCCTGACGATGACCGAGCAGCCCGTCGTTCGAGGGCGGACTTATGAACTCTGGAATAAGGAAGATGTGGTTGAAATCTTTCTGGCACCAGACCTCAACTCCCCGAATCGATACAAAGAGTTTGAACTGAGCCCTTCGGCCCAATGGATTGAAATCGATTTGGACTCCGCCCGGAGTTTCAAGAACTTCGAATGGGCTTCCGGAATGGAATCACGAAGTGTTGTCAATCACAACGAGAAGCATTGGCAGGCCGAGTTCCGCGTTCCACTCCGATCGTTGGGAATGGTCGGGCTGCCAGCAGGAACTCAGGTTGCCTTGAATGCCTACCGGGTGGAGATGAAGTCTCAGTTGTACCTCGCCTGGAGCCCCACACTGAGCCTCCAGCCCGACTTTCATGTTCCCGGGCGATTCGGGCGAATGCTCCTCTCCCGGTGAACCGGCACCACGATCGTGCGGAGAGCCCGTGCTTCCCTCTGTGTTCGGCCCGATGCCATTAAGCCCTGCGAGGACTGGGAACGAGGAACGTGTTGACAAGAAGGCCTTTTTTGCGAATGATGAAAACTTCATGAGGGCTCATTCCAAATGAACCTGCGGCGGGGACCCGGACCGACCCGCCTCAGTAACCCAGAACCCTCTCCCGAGGTGAGGAGATTCTATGCACGAATCAGAAAGTGATGCGATTTTCAAAGTGAGTGACAAGAGAAAGTTTACTTCGGAGGGCGAACCCCGAGCGGAATCGGACGAGACATTTAGAGAGACACAAGGACCGCCCCCTATGGCCCAGTCGGGTGAACCGCAGGCATCGACAAATCCAGCGTCCCCGGAAGGCTTTCAGATGACTTTTGAAACTCTGGTGTTGTCATTGAGCTCCACGGCCATGGTTCAACTGGGCCTGATTCCGGAGCCGACGACCAATCAGCCGGAACAGAACCTGCCCGCCGCCAAGCAGACTATTGATATTCTGGAAATCCTACAGGAAAAAACAAAGGGGAATCTAGACGCCTCAGAATCAAAGCTCCTCGACAATATCCTGTATGAGTTGCGGATGACTTACCTTGAGGTGAACCAGTCGATTCAGAAACCCGCATGATCATCACCTTCTTAGGGACAGGGACCTCTGCCGGAATCCCCGTGGTCGGATGCGCCTGTCGAGTGTGTCACTCGTCAGACCCGCGTAACACGCGTACCCGCGCATCAGTTCTGATCTCCTTCGACGCCAAGAACATCCTCATTGATACTTCCACGGATTTTCGGGCCCAGGCCTTGCGTGAACAAATCCCCCGCGTAGATGCCATTCTTTACACGCATTCACACGCAGACCACATCCTCGGGCTGGACGACATACGGCCCTATAATTTCTGGCAGCGGGGGGCTGTACCCATTTATGGCCGAATCGAAACCTTGTCTCACATCCGCCGCGCTTTCCCTTACATCTTCGAGTCCACGTCTTCGCTCAGCGTGATCCCGCAGGTGGATGAATTCGAAGTGGACGGTCCGTTTGAGCTCTTTGGAAGGCAGATTACCCCTATCCCCGTCATGCATGGACCCAACGAGATCGTCGGCTATCGAATTGGCAGCTTTGCCTATATCACGGACTTCAAGACCATCCCGGCGGCCTCACTTTCACTCTTGCAGGATTTGGAGCTGCTCGTGCTGGATGCCTTGCGGCGAAAACCTCACCCGACGCACTCCCATCTCGAGAATTCCCTGGCAGTCGTCGAGATCCTGAAACCGATCAGGGCGTATTTTACCCACATGTGCCACGACCTGGATCATCAAACGACCGAAACACAGCTTCCCTCCCATGTTCGTCTGGCATATGATGGGCTCAAGGTCTCACTCGACTCATGAAACAGTTTTTGCGCCTGGAATCTTTTCCCGCGGATTTGCCCTTGCCCTTCGTTACGATCGGCAACTTCGATGGCGTTCACATCGGCCATCAGTTCATTCTCAAGCGGGCGGTGGAGGAAGCCCACTTGGTCCAAGGCTGTTCCGTAGTGATCAGTTTCGATCCCCATCCCCTTCGCGTTTTGTTGCCTGACACCGCCCCTCCCTTGATTATGACCCCTGCGCAGAAGCTCCGAGCCCTGGCCCAGCACGATGTTGACTACGTTCTGGTCGTCCCGTTTGACGAACAAGTGTCTCGATGGAGCCCTCGCCATTTTGTAGAAAGGATCCTGGTCCAGTGCGTGGCAGCCCGAAAGGTCTTTGTGGGTTCGAACTTTGTTTTTGGATACCAACAGCGCGGAAACCTTGAGTCGCTGCAATTTTTGGGCAAGGAGTTCAATTTCGAAGTGGAGGGCATCCCCCAGTATACCTGGCGCCAGACCCGGGTCAGCAGCACCTTGATCCGCGGTTATATTCGCGAAGGAAACGTGGCCGAAGCAAATCGGCTATTGGGGAGAAACTTTGCTCTTGAGGGGGCAGTTATTGCAGGGGCAGGCCGAGGCCATCAACTGACAGTCCCTACGCTGAATCTGGAGCCCTCCAACGAGTTGATTCCCAAGACAGGCGTTTATGTAACCCAGACCTCCTTCGACGGGAAGGTTTTCGCGTCAGTCACCAATTTGGGAACCCGACCCACATTCGGCGAATCTTCCCTTTCCATAGAATCCCATTTGATCGATCTCGCTGAAATCGAGGCTCCAGATCAAATGGCGGTTTCCTTCTTTTATCGGCTGCGGGACGAAAAGAAATTTTCGAGTCCTGCTGAACTGAAAGCGCAGATCGGCCGGGATGTCCAGGCCGCAAAGAAATTCTTCAACCGACTCAAAAGATTTGCCGGCAGTGCTGTCTCGACCAGGAAATCTTAGTCCGGTCGCCGCCAACCCAGCTTGCTATCCACCGGATGCGACGTGTCCGGATCCCTCCGCTTACTTGACAAAGAACCTGCCTGCCTGAATTCCAAATTTACGAGGGAGGGCGGATGGGTGGCCATCACGCATGCGCTGATCCCATCATCCACCGATGGGACCCTGACAGCACCCTTCCCTTTCCTGTTGGACGGCCTAGGGAGCCGGGAATCCTCGGGGCCTGGATCCGCTCTCTCCTCTTGTCCTGTTCACACTTCGGAATTCAGATTGACCGGGGAGGCTTAAATAGAAATCCCACTGGGCTGCGGCTTCCATCCCCCCTGCTTTTCCGAGGGGATTGAAACCGGGGCGGGATTTGAGGCGGGAGGGTGGATGGCATATGGGGCGCTGATCAAGAAGAGGAAGAGTATCAGAACTTCCGAATCTCCAAAGTTGAATTCAAAAAGGCCAGCGATGACCAGGGCCACCGTCGACAGCAATCCGGCCATTGAGGCTGCCCGTGCTTCGACAGGCAGGGTCTCGTTGTGGCTCCGGCGCCTGAACCGGACGATCAATTCACCGATAAGCCAGATAAAGGCAGCCAGCGCAAATACGCCCCGCTCCGCCCCAAGCTGGATGAAGTTGTTGTGAAGATGGCCGGTATAAAAGGGAGGATTGGGCATCCCTTGAGCCGTGAGGATGGCTTCTAATTCTCCCTTGACGCGCTGCGGTCCAACCCCGAACCACGGATGCGCCCTGAACATCTTCCAACCAGCTCGCGCCATTTCGATTCGTCCGACATTCGAAGAGAACCCGGTGTCCACAAACGAATCCAGTCGTTCATGAAAAGCTTGTGGAAATATCACGACGAGCAAGAGAAGGGCTCCTGGGAAAATCAAGAGAACTCGCTTTTGAGCTCTGACCACGGCCCAGCCGAATACCGTTACGGCCGCCAGCCAGGCACTTCGAGTAAAACTCAATACCACGGACGCTGAAACCAACGCGGTAGCAGTCCCCCACCTCCAGATTTTTTGTGTTGGGAAAAAGACCAGATACCCGAGGAGCACGGCCAGGATTAACACCTGTTCCCCGCTAAAAGTCATCCAATGACCCATGAAACCGTGAATTCGAAAGACCAGGGTGGGATCATCGGCGACCTCGCGAGTCCGCTGGAAATGCCACCATTTTTCGAGAAACTGCGCAATCGCGTAAAGGCCCGCCAAGCTGCCCAATCCGAACAGGCTGTAATAAGTGCGTTTGACCCACACCTGATCAAAAAACCTCATAACAAGAAAACAGAGAAAAAAAAGAGGCAATTTCCGTACCGCCGACATACCCTGATGAGGGTTGGAAGACCACCACACCGAAACCACTGTCGCCGCCACAAATAACTGGATCGCCCCAAAAAAAGGAGGCCACTCGATGGGGAGCCGCTTACGCTCCCAACCTTCCTTGATTCCGACCGGCAGCCAGGAAAGAAATGCCAGTGCGAGAAATGTTTCGGATGCTGCGATCGAGACCAGGATAGCGATGACGCTGAGGAAGGTGAAGAGCCGGGTAGCTTGAACGAGTCGGGTCATAATAGCTCAGAACGGCTTCCCTCCAGCGGGGGCAGTCGATAGAGTGGTTGCTCCTTCAACGCCTCGGGCTCAATGTTTGCAGCGGAAAACACAGCCGCGCAGTCATTGCGTAGTGCACAGCGTGAAGTCTATCACAAGGGCTCAACGGGGCGACAACTAGGCTGCCCTGGCGGGTCCTTGCGGAGTCCTTTCAAAAGTTCGTTCCAGTTCCCGTCGGACCTGGGAGGCAGTCCTCCCGCAGAATTCCATCAATGCGCTCGCCCGATCAACACGGGTCGATTGATCCTCGCTTAATGACGGAGTCAATGCAGAAACAATCCGCCCGAATAACGTGAGGGGGATCTCTCCAACGATCTTTTGATCGATCGTGTGCATGGACTTCCCCATCATCAGACGGAGAGAATGGTCGAGGAGGCGATAAAACAGAAGCGCCTTTTGGAAGACGGCTGCACTCGGACCCGAAAGGATTCCGGCGCGATGGGCAAATCCCACGGCCTCGCAAAGTGTTGAACCGGTGCGATAGGGTCGGGCGTTCCTCAAATGACTGTACGCCAGAGCAAAATCGATGTCGTAGACTCCCCCTCGCCCTTTCTTTAAATTAAAGGAGGACTCGGAAGAGCCTGTGGCCTCCTCCAAACGCAGTCGAATATCCCACAGATCTTCCCTGAGGACTTGTGGGTCCACGGCAGCGAAACTGGCATGGGTAAGCTTCTTTGAAACTGACTTCCCCCACCTCAAATCCCCCGCAAGCGGTCGCAGCTTCAGAAAGGCCGCATGTTCCCAGCTCTCCGCGATTCCGCGGAAATACTCAATCAAATAGGTGGCATCCTGAACCAGTTCCCCCTCCTTACCACTCGGCCTCAGTCTGAGATCCACCTGATAAAGCGGGCCTTCACGCGTGTAACTGGTCAGAATGGACACCACGGTTTCCGCCAGCCTAAATGCCACCTCGCGGACCGCTTCGCGTGATTTGAAGTACGAGTAATCGCATACAAAAACAAGGTCCAGATCCGATCCGACATCCAATTCATTTCCCGCGAGACGGCCCAATGCAAAGATGCCAAAGTGAAAATCAGGGCTGATTAGGATTTTCCGGAGGCTCGTCGTGAATCGTCCTCTCAACTGCTCACCCGCCAGGGCCAGGGAGCCAACCACCGCCTTCTCAGCAGCCGCCGTCAATCTCTGCAAGGGCTTTTCCAGGGGGGGCTGCCGCAGCACATCGTCCGCAAGCGTCTCGAAAACTAGGCGACGGGTTTCGTATCGGAGAAGATTCACCCCGACTGCCCCTGGGGAATTGTCTTGAGGGGATTGACTTAAGCGGCTCCCTTTCCTATCCCTGCCCACAAGGCGTCGATTCTTACGCTGCTTTCCCGGGGTCTTGGGCCGGGCGGTTGCCATCGACCTGGCCAGGAGGGGCAACAGCCAATCAGGATTGCGAATCATCGTTTCACAAAGGGCGGCCCCGGAGGCAAAGAGGATCTCCAGCTTACGGCCTGGATCTAAGCCCAGTTGAAAATCACCGAGCGCCTGTCCCCGGGCAACCAATGACTCCAGGAATGTATGAAAGTAGAGGCTGGCATGCTTCTCCAAATCCAATTGTCGTAGAGCTGATGCGAAGTCGGGATGCAGTTGGTCGAGTCTCCGCAAAGCGATGGCCACCTCATTGTTCCTTTTTGCGTCCGGAGCCTCTTCCTCCCCCCCCACCCGCCGACTTTCCTCATCGGAGGCAGCGGTCTTGACCCGATTTTCCTCGAGAATCTGTTGGGAGATGCGAAGGACATTTCCCCGGTGATACTCGATGGCGTGGAGTAAAGATTCCCGCGCGGAAGTGTTACGGCTATCCTCAAACCCCATGCGAAGGGCCAAAAGCTGCTGATCGGAGGGCAGGCTCGAAAGGGTATGTGTTTGCTGTCCCCGATCCAGCTGTAATCGGTGTTCGATGATTCTGAAGAACTCGTAGGCACTCGCCAAAGCGAAAAACTCCGGACGCCCCAGGTAGTTGTTGTCATGAAGGCGTCGGAGCGCGAGTACCGTGTTGCCCTCCCGGACCCAGGCGTCGTGCGTTCCGTAGATGCGCTGGAGACATTGTGTGAAGAACTCGATATCGCGGATTGTGCCGCGCCCCAGCTTCACATTGAACCCCACGGACTCGGACCCCTGTAATTTGTCATCCAGCTTTATACGCATCTGCTCGATGCTCTCAATGATACGGCCTTTGTCCTCAGCGGGATAGATGCGGGCTTGCAGACTGTGCAGCAAATGTTTTCCAACAGCCAGGCACCCGGCTACCGGTCGCGCCTTCAGCAACGATTGAAGCTCCCAAGGATGAGCATGCCGCTCGTAATATTCGATGGCACTCTTCGTTGAACGACTCAGAAACCCCTCTCTTCCCTGGGGGCGCAATCGCAGATCCACGCGAAAGGCCCATCCCGCGGGGGTGACGCGACTCACCGCCTCGTTGATGGCGCTGCTAAGCTTGATGAAATATTCCTGATTCGAGATCTGCGTCTCGCCGCGCCCTTCAACCCCCTCCGTCTCTCCGTCGTGAGAATAGAGGTACATGAGATCGATATCGGAACTGTAGTTGAGTTCATTGCCTCCCAGTTTTCCTAACGCCAGGACAACAAACTCAGACGGAGCGATTCGTCCCGCTTCATCAAGGTAGCGCGGAACTCCGTAGCGGTTTCGCAGGGTTTGAGCACACCATCGAAGCGCCTCTTCGAGCACAATCTCGGCGAGGGCCGACAGCTCCCACGTGGTCTCTGCCAGCGTGGCAATCTTCGTCACATCACGCAATGCAATCCGGAGATACTCCCGCCTTTTGAAGCGCACGAGTCGCTCCGCCAGATCCATATCGCCCAGAGTCGCCTCGAAACGGGACAATTCCTCCAATAGGTCTTCCTTCGATTTGACAAATTCAATCCGCTTGTCCCGGTAGAGCCATTCCACATACTCGGGGTGCATCAGCAGGGTTTCAGAAAGAAAGTGACTCTGAGAAAACAGGGGAAGAAGCACATTCAGGGCCGCCGGATTCTTGGTGAGGTAATGAACAATCTTTTCCGGGGCATTTGAATTGAACCTTTCAAAATAGTTGAGGGCCGTGTCAGGATCGGCAGAACCTTTCAGTAGCGAAGAAAGCGGAGCCAAAATCTCCCGTGGCGCGGTCCGCTCAATTCGCGTCCAATTCTGCTGCGCTTTTCCCGGATCCTGAAATGGAATGGATGGATGTCGAATGGGCATGCAATGAAGGCGAAACAAATGGGACTGCGACCTCCCTGGAAGATCGCCGTCCCACCCATCTTAGCACAAACCCGACTCCTCAAGACGCGAACCCGCATCCCGTTCTAGATGTCGTAGTACAACGCGAACTCATAGGGATGGGGGCGCAAATTCACCGCCTGGACTTCATTCTTGATTTTGTAACTGGTCCATGTGTCCAGCAGATCCTGCGAGAAGACGTCGCCTTTCATTAGGAAGGCATGATCCTTCTTCAGATTGTTCAATGCCTCTTCCAATGAGCCGGGCAGCGTGGGCACGTTCTTCATCTCCTCGGGACTGAGATCGTAGATATCCTTGTCGAGCGGTTCTCCTGGGTCGATCTTGTTTTCGATCCCGTCGATGCCCGCCATGAGCATTGACGCGAAGGCAAGATAAGGGTTGCAGGACGGGTCGGGAGGACGGAATTCCAGGCGTTTCGCCTTGGGGGAGGCCGAGTACATTGGAATGCGGACCGCGGCACTGCGATTCCGACGCGAGTAAGCCAGGTTCACGGGGGCCTCAAAGCCTGGGACCAGCCGTTTATACGAATTGGTGGTGGGGGCAATCAGGGCGGCGATCGCGGGCGCATGCTTCAGCAATCCCCCAATATACCAGAGGGCCATCTGACTTAACCCCGCATACTGGTCACCGGCAAACAGGGGTTTGCCCTTCGACCACAGGCTCTGGTGGGAATGCATCCCGGAACCGTTATCCTGGAAGAGAGGCTTGGGCATGAAGGTCACGGTCTTGCCGTGTCGATCAGCCACGTTCCGAGTGATGTACTTGTACAGCATCATGTTGTCGGCGGACTTGACGAGCGTGTTGTACCGCTGGTCGATCTCGGTCTGTCCTGCCGTCGCCACTTCGTGGTGATGACATTCGATCGTCATCCCACACTGTTCCATGACTTTGACCATCTCCGACCGCAGATCCTGATAGTGATCGGTGGGAGGAACGGGAAAATAACCTTCCTTGTAACGGGGCCGATAACCGCGGTTTCCCTCTTTTCGCCCCGAGTTCCATCGCCCTTCCTCCGCATCGATAAAGTAATAGCCGCAGTGTTCCTTCTGGTCGAAGCGAACGTTGTCGAAGATGAAAAACTCCGCTTCCGCCCCAAAGTATGCGGTGTCCGCAATTCCCGTATAGGCCAGGTAGGCTTCCGCTTTCTTGGCCACGTAACGAGGATCGCGCGGGTAATGCTCTCGTGTGATGGGGTCAATCACGTCGCCGATCATGCATAAGGTCGGTGCTTCATGGAACGGATCGATCCACGGAAAACTGGGATCAGGAATCAACAGCATGTCGCTCTCGTGGATGGATGCCCAGCCCCTGATCGAAGAACCGTCGATGCCAAAACCGTCCTCGAAACTCTCCTCGGTCAGTTCGTGAAGCGGGAATGAGACATGGTGCCATAAGCCCGGAAGATCCGTGAATCGAAGATCCAGAATCTTCACGTTGTTCTCTCTGGCATACTCCAATACTTCTTTGGGTTGCATTCTCCCCTCCTTCAGGTGATAGGGTTGCGCCTTGTGGGTTTTGGATTTGGATTGACCTTCGTCATGAAAAATTATACGAGGGGTTGAGTTTAGTCAAGCAGTTTCCCGACGGATTTTTCGTTGACACTCCAATTCAACGGGTTTCCTTTTCCGGTCCCGAATTTTCTATCGAATGAAAGGATCGCCCAGTCCGGGAGGATCACCTGGGGCCCCCCTGTCCAGCGTCTCCACCCCTAGTCTCCATCCCGAAAACCGGGAGATAATGCCAAGGGTTTCGCGCCAACATAAGTTGACACCCTTACTGAGCAGAACCTAAGGGCGAAGTTTCAGGAGAGGGGCTCCTCTCAGGTTCCATGGGGGGAGGGGTTCAGGAGCGGATCTGAAGATGGCAAGGGCCGGTTGGCCACAACACGCGCCCCGGGGGTCGAGCCCCCCCCAAAATGAATGCCGTCCCTGAAAGTCCGATGATTGAACGGTTACTTATGCTTTGGCTGTGCGCTGGCAGTCGCGACACAGGCCGTACAACACCATCACATGATGCTTCATCTTGAAGTGATACTTCTTCGCCACCTGTTCCTGAAGATCTTCGATTTCAGAAACAAAAAACTCCACAGTCTTATTGCAGGAAGTGCAAATGAGGTGATCGTGGTGGGGATACTTGTAATTGCGTTCAAAGCGCGAAATTCCGTCGGCCAGGATGACCTCACGTGCGACGCCACAATCTTTCAGGAGTTTCATGGTCCGGAAGACCGTGCTGAAACCGATCCGCGGGTCTTGTTGACGCGCCATCTGATACAGATCGTCCAAACTCAGATGAGTGCGATGCTTCAAGAACTCATCCAGGATGACATCGCGTTGATGTGAGTGCTTCAGGCCGACTGTTCTGAGGTGGTCTTCGAAGACCCTTTTCTCTTCGCTGACAGGGATGGTTCCCTGCGTTTTGTTTACCTCTGATATGTCCATCACCCGGACCGTGTTCATAGGGTCTCCTCGGCCGATGCCCTTCTTGTTGAAGCCTCTTGGGTTTGTGGCCTGTAATCTATCAGTTCTCGCCTCTCAATTCAACTTTTCTGCCTGTCCGGCTCAGGGCTGGCGAGCCGACCCCCCTGACGATTCTGAAAATTCCTGTTGACCAGGGAGTTGTTGCGACCTGCCACCCGTGAGGTCGTTTTACCTCGACCCGCAAGACATGGACCCCGCTCAATGCTTGAAAAATCTTGAAGCCGGCCCTCTGTGTAAGTACGAACGCCGCTTTCGTCAGGGCATCCGATTCAGTCGCTGTCGGAGCGATGACGCTCACCTCGAGAATTCCTTCCACAGGGCGCCCCGATCGCGGATCAAAAATATGCCCGAATGTACGCTCTCCAGCTTGGACCTGTCTTTCCAAGATTCCTGAGGTGGAGAGAGAGTTGTCGCAGAGGGGGACGAATGCGATCGCCTGCTCGGGCCTTTGGGGGTCCTTCACCCCAATCCACCAGAACTCCTGGTCAGGGGGATGCCCCAACGCATAAAAAGTACTGCTGCCGGCGTTGATAAGGGCCGAAGTGACCCCGAACTCTTTGAGCGCTCTGGCAGCACGGTCCACAGCGTAACCCTTGCCAATCCCACCAGGATCGATCTCCATTCCTTGAACCGGGAAGTAGATCGTGGCATCGGCATCATTGATTTCAACCTTTTCCATCCCGATCTTGCGGCGAAGGAGTTTGGTCTCATCCTCTGAGGGAATGTGAGGGTGAGCTCCGAGGAAGCCCCACGCCCGGACGATCGGGCCCACGGTGGGGTCAAACGCCCCTTCGGTAATTCCGAAAAACCTATGACACTCCTTCACGAACTTAAACAGTTCCGGAGAGGCTTCAAAGACAACAGAGGAGGCGAGACGATTCATTCTGCTCAACTCGCTTGCCGGATCATAGTTGCTCAGGAGCCGGTCCACCCGTTGCATCTCTTCAAACGCACGATTCGAGGCTTGCTGGGCCCGCATCGTATCGGAGTCGTAAATACTGACCTCGCATAAAGTCCCCATCACATATCGCATCTGTTTGTAAGGCACTCTTTGCGGGGACGATTGACTGAACACCACACCAGAAAGCACCACAGCAGAGACCATCAGCCTTGGGATCAGACACCACGATCCCTCAGGCCTGCTTTTCCCTGAGGAGGATACCCCAGAGGCATCTCGATAGAGCGCTTTCATCGAGCTCCCCTATTTCCGACGGGTCGAAGAAAGAAATAATCGACCAGGACGACCGCCTTCTTAACGCCCCTGGCCACTGCATAGGACGAAAGAGTGGCGCCGCTCAAGTTCACCACGTCGTCGTTGACACGGAGATGATCGGTCGGTTTCTTCCCGCTGAATTGCCGCAGGAAGCGAGGTTCTTTCACCTCCCATCCACGGGACTCACGGAACTCCATGATTGCCACCGTCTTGACTTTTCCGTTTGCGTCCATGGCCACTACAAACGTAATCGGCTCGCTTTTTCCGATCTCGTTTGCGATCACCGCATAGCCGTTGACCTTGGAATCACTCTCTCCCGAATATATCTTTACAGAAGTGCCCAGAACCTCAACTCCGTACCGTTTTTTGATCTCCTGGCGGTCGAGTTCTGTCAGGACTTTAGTCTCTGATCCGACTCTTTGGGACTGCGGGAACGCCATCTTCAACGCCTGCGCTTCAGTCAGGTATTGCTCACCGAAAGCTATCGAGATGGACAGAAACAAAAGTGTCGATGATATCGACAACACCTGCTTATTCATTACTCAAGTCCTACCTGGTTCTGACAATTTGTACGGGACTGCCTGATGGATTTTCGCATTCTCTCCGCTTATTTTCTAAAATCCAAAAGTCATTCCAGCAAGAAACCCATTCGTCGACTTCAGCGGGAGGGCCGGAAAGATCAACCCCGATCCTGATCGACGCTGATTGTGTTCATAGGCAAGTTGGAATGCAAAAGACGGCACAGGTCGATAACTAATTCCGAAAGTAAGCCGATCCTGACTTCGATTCTCTTGAGCCAGATCGGTGAGGAGGCCCTGGTCAAAAGAAAGGTCAGTCACCAGATCCTTAAGCCAAACGCGCTCGTAGCGGAAAATTGGGATCAGGATTGGATCCTCAAATCCGCGGCCCAAAAAAGTCTTTTTCAGGAATTCCGGTCGCCAATAATATTTGACGTCAGCCCAAAAGCCGTACCGTCTCCGGGCCAAGCCCTCCAAACTAAACTCGATCTCGGACCCCAAATCCTGCCCCCCGTTTCCCGGTGCCTCGACTGAAGAGGCAAAGGCCCGGCTGGCGAAGGCACTCAGCACGTTGCGGACGTTTCCAAAACTGGAGACAATCAATTCCCCTTCCACCTGAAACGCCTTGTGCTTGAAGATCCCATCAAGGCCAAGGACGTGGATGGATTCCGACACCGGAAGAAATCCCGGCGTATATTTTCCATGATATCCCGAAAGGGCGATTTCGCTTCCCAAGCGGGGACTATAAGCGACCCGATAACTCACCGCCTGAGCGGACTTCGTCCCATCAAAAGCGCCGGAGGTCAACCCCACCTCTGCCTCTGATATGAGCCGCCTCGGCTGCGAGCTGCCCGTCTGAGTGATCTGGTTTAATGTAAAATCCAGAGTGGCTCCTCCCAGAACATAGACTTGATAATCGATTCTGCCACTGCCGCCCATATTGGCATGCCCGACAAACCCCGCCCCCAATTCCCTCCAAGCAGCTTTCACCGGGAGTACGGGAGCATCCCGGTCTGTCAAGGTACGCCGTGGAATGTCCCAATAGTCGTCGTCGTGATTGATGTTGTAACGCCCTACCGGCGACAGCACGACTCCAAAACGAAACCCGTGATTTTTTGAAAAATCAAACTGCGCCCAAGCCTGTTCAAGCTCAACGGATCCCCCGTTACTCCCTTCTAATCCCTGTTCAAACTGAAGGCCCTGTGGCCCGCCCTGAACCTTTCTTTCGATTTCAAGCTCCAGGAGCCGTTCAAATTCAGTTTCGGTATAAATGCGAAGCCGGTCGTTTATGCGGGTATCAGTAGTCAGAACAAAGCGTCGAAAGGTGAACCCCCTGGCTGCACTCCCCGGAGCTGAGTGGTCACCCCCTGCATTGTTGGCCTCAAACCGCACCGAACCGTAACCTCCAATTTTCACGCGGGCATCCAACAGGTTGACTGCTGGGGGTCTGTCGGGGAGCGATGAAGTTTCAACAAGCGGGGTTGACGACTGCCCGGGTGAATTTCTCCCTTGGCTTTGTTCAGGACCTGGCCCCGCCCCCCCGGGTGCCCCAGTCCCAGCTGTCTCATCCTGCTCGATCAGTCTTCTGAGCGCGTCGATCTGAGCCTGAAGATCAGAGATTTTCGCCAAGAGTTTATTGCGCTCCGACTGGCGTGTCACCCTCTGTCCTTCCTGATCTGCGTCCGAGGGTCTGCCGACATTCTGCCCCCACGATACACCGCCCCCCATGATCACGACGAGAAGGCCTAATAACCATTTCGAACTCTTCTGAAACTGCATATAAGAATCTCCTGAGGATCCCCACGGCTTTGAGACGGAGAAGAGACCTCCTCTATGCCGGAGGGATCGCGAAAACATCCTTGGGAGTTTGCCCGGCACTGATGGGACCGGGTTCAATAAGAAGTTTTGTACCGAACCTGCCGTGGATTCGTCTGGCCCTCCACTCGAGGAGGGTCAGTTGTGGCATTGAATGAAAGGGTGGCCGGCGAAAGGGTTTTCTGCTTCCGGTTTCGTCTCCACGCAAGGCCAAACCCCGACAACGTCGAAGTCACCAGGATCAAGGCAATGAAATCATTCACCCGAGGGCCATACTTCCCCAAGAGAAGCCCGGAATGAAGGTCGGCGATGACAATATCCAGCCGTGTTCTCTCTCCTTCGTCCAGGGGGCGATAGTGTGAGGGCAAGAAACGGTGGCTGACCGTCTTCTCCTCCATCCTCCATTCGGACCGGTGGTTCAGTGCAATCCCGCTGAGAGCCAGGAAGAGAAAATACAGGCCCGCCAACACGCCCAGCCAGAAATGAATCCTGCGCAGCCAGGAACCATTGGAATTTCCGTTTGGAAATGTCATCAATTCCTACCTCAAGAAGACTATATTGAAAATGACTGTCATTTTCATTACTAGCTTACGGCGCCCCCCTTCCTCTGTCAAGTTTATTTTTTGGACAAATTGCTTTCCCGGTGTTTGTCTGGAACCGACAACTTTAATGCGGTTGAATCAGGAATGAATAGCTCGAAGGAATCGGCCGAACGGTCCTCCTGTGACGCTCAAGCCTATGGGTGGATCGAGGTGTCGACGGGGACCCGCACGGCCGAACCACCGTGCGGCCAGTGACGCCGGTCCCGGCGATCAGAGGAACGAGTTGGAGGGAATAAGAATACAAGAAACCACAAAACAGGCCGACCGTGGAGGCCACCCGCCTTGAGGAAATTCGGTGCCGCTTCCCCAGAGAGAATTCCGGTTCCCTATTTCGCTGGAGCCGCTGGAGGAGATCCCGTGTTTTCGGAGGCCTTCCCCCAAGGGGTGAGTCGCATGGCATCGTTGTAAATGACGTAAACCATAAGGAGCATCAGGAAAACGAAACCCACTTGAATGAAGCGCTCTTTCGTCACCCGACCTAGATCGCGGCGAATGGCGCTCTCTATCAAGAGCATGAAGATCATCCCGCCATCGAGGACTGGAATGGGAAGCAAGTTGAATATCCCCAGCTGGAGGCTTATAAACGACATCCAACGGAACAGATCGGCGGCACTTGCTTTGGCCGCTTCACCGGTCTCTTTGAAGATGCCGATCGGTCCCACCAGGGTTTTGGGAGAAGTCTTGCCGGTGATCAGTTGTCCCAAGACCTTGAAGGTTAATCCCCCGATGCGAAGATTTTCCTGCATGGATTTCCGAATAGAGCCCAGCAGTCCTAGATTGATCTTTTCCCTGGGGATATCGGGTGTGAAACCAATTCGTCCATACCCGTGGGCCGGATCGAGCACGGGGGTGATTTCCTTCGTGAACGTGTTGTCTCCCCGTTTCAGCACAAAAACCAGCGGTTTGCCAACGCTCTTATGAATGGTGTCGTTGAGATAGATAAAATCCTCGGTCCGGGCGATGGGATGATCTCCCATCTTCACGATCAGGTCACCCTCCTGAACGCCGGACCGGGCCGCAGGAAACCCGGCTACCAGCTTGCGTACCTGGACTGGAATGGAGGGCTGTATTCCGAAGTCGCTGATCCGCTCACCGGTCTCCGGGAAAGTCACGAGCCGCGGATTGAGTGTCGTGTCAATTCTCCTTCCGTTCCGCTCAACACTGACGGCGACGGGTGTGGCCTGATTCGTGATGGACAATATCTCGAGGTCATGCCATTTCGGATTCTCCTTGTCGCCCAACTTAAGAATTCGATCGCCCGCTTCGATACCCGCCGCAGCCGCAACCGACTTTTCTGTCATCGACCCCACCACGATGGGTTGCTCCAAGTACATGGGTTCCAGGTAATTGATCTTGAAAACCGCAGCGAGGATCAGAACGGCCGTGAGAAGATTCATGGCGGCACCCGCCACCCCCACCAACAGCCTCTGCCATCGGGGTTTGCTCAAGAACTCGTCGGGGGCGCCGACCGTCTCATCGGTTGGATATTCGCCGGCCATTCGGACATAACCACCTACTGGAAGAATGCTGATTCGGTAGTCCGTTCCTCCGCGTTCGAAGCCCACCAGGCGTTTCCCGAACCCGAGTGAAAAAGTCAGAATGCGGACTTTAAAAAACTTAGCGACGAGGAAGTGCCCCAGTTCATGGACGAAGATGAGGACACCCAGAACAAAGACAAACGACAGGACATAAACGGCCGCGTTATACAAAAAACTCTCCTTATTGTGTAGTGAAGTGATGCTTCGGCGACATTATATCACAGCGAGGGCAACCCGCCGGGCTTCCCTATCATACTCAATACATTGGCCAATCGATTGGATCTTCATCGCAGGCAGGCGTTCCAGCGTTTTTTCAATGACGACTGGAATCCGGGTAAGTGGGATGGCTTCTTTGAGGAAAGCATGAACGGCCACCTCATCGGCGGCGTTCAAGGCGCAAAGCGCGGACGAGCCCGTTTTGAGCGCCTGATATGCCAGGGCGAGGCACCGGAACCGATTGAGATCGGGCCTCTCAAAATCAAATTTCATTGACTTTCCAAAATCAAAATACTGAACGTTGGAATTGAACCGGTGTGGATAGGTCAATACATATTGGATGGGCTGGCGCATGTCGGTCGCACTCAGTTGTGCCATGATCGACCCATCGACGAATTCGACCATCGAATGGATCGTCGACTGCGGATGCACGAGCACGTCGATTTGCTCCGCCTTTAACCCAAACAACCAGTGGGCCTCAATGACTTCGAATCCTTTATTCATGAGAGTGGCACTATCGATGGTAATGCGGTTCCCCATTTGCCAGGTCGGGTGCGCCAGGGCTTCTCGAACGGTGGCGCGGCGCATGGCCTGCAGGGTGGCGGTGCGAAAGGGCCCTCCCGAGGCAGTCAGGATTAATCGCCGGACCTCGTGAGAATGTCCTGATCGCAGGCATTGATGGATGGCGCAATGTTCGCTGTCGATGGGCAGCAGGGGCTTCCCCTGCCGGGCCATCTCCCGAGTAATCAGTTCCCCTGCCACGACGAGAATTTCCTTGTTTGCCAAGGCCACCGACTTGCCGTGTTTGACCGCCTCGAAAGTGGGAACCAATCCCACCACTCCCACGGTGGCGGCCACGACAAGCTCAACGGCGGGATGCGTGGCGACGGCCGTCATTCCTTTTTCGCCGACCTCAATCTGGGGCTGGCGCCGCGCGGGGAGCCCCCTCAGGGCGCGGGCCAACGCATCAGCCGTCTCCTCATCGGCCACCGAGACAACCTGGGGATGAAATCTTCTGATTTGTTGGGAAAGGAGGGCGGCGTTGCTTCCTGCGGCGAGTGAAATAACGCGGATCTTGTCCGGAAATTTTTCGACCACTCGGAGGGTGTTCACCCCTACCGAGCCTGTCGACCCGAGGATAGAAATGTTCTTCATTCGGCTTTCAAGCGTCCATCCTGATGGGAAAACCTCATTCGCCTGTGAAGGCCTTCTTCAGAAATGCCAACGCGGACGGATAATAATACATCACCGGAATGGCGAATAACAAACTGTCGATCCGATCCAGGACACCGCCGTGCCCTGGAACCATCGAAGAAGAATCCTTCACCCCCGCCCCTCGCTTCAAGGCGGACTCGGCCAGGTCACCCAGAACCCCCGCGAGATCGAGGGCAATCGCGAGAATCATGAGAGATCCCATGCTGTAATCCCGGAGCCAGTACCGCTGAAAAACCACCGAGACAAGCACGCTGGCGACCGTCCCACCGATGAGGCCTTCGATGGTCTTTCCCGGGCTAATCTTGGGGGCCAGTTTATGCTTCCCGATCGTTCGACCGACATAGTAGGCCCCAATATCCGAAGCCCAAATCACAACCAGCAGAAAGAATATGGCCGCTCGATTTTCAAAGGGCGAAAGACGCATGCCCGAGTGGGAAGCGGGATTCGGCCACGCCAATAGCAAACTCAGGAAGCCGGTGGTGTACAGTGCGCCCAAGATCGTCGCACCTGACGAGCCGATGGCAAGGGCAAAGCTGCCGGGGTGAATCAAGATGAGACTCATCACCAGCAAGACGAAACCAGCCAGGACAGCCATGCTGACCTGCTGGGGAAAAAGCCATTGCTCGGCTAGCAGCCATATCCCGAAAAGATGCCCTGCCACCCGGAAGGGTCGAAGGCCGCACTTCCCTGAAAGCTGGTAGAACTCGTGTAACCCGAGGGTGCCGATCACGGCCAATACCGCAAAGATCATCCACCGTGGAGCCCACCCGACCACGACGACCGCAACCAGAACCAGCACCATACCGCTCAACACTCGCGTCATGCGTGGAGGCCACCATAGCGCCGTTCGCGCTTCTGAAATTCAATAATTCCTTCCAGTAAATGATATCGGCGAAAATCAGGCCACAAAACCGGTGTCACCCAGATCTCCGAATAAGCGATCTGCCAGAGCAGGAAATTCGAAACACGCATTTCTCCACTTGTCCGGATCAGCAAATCCGGGTCGGGCAAGCCGGCCGTGTAGAGTTCCCGCTCAATGTCCGCTTCGTTCAAATGGTCCAGATCGGAGCCATTGGTTCGCATCCGGATGGCCACACGTTTGAACGCATCGACAAGCTCGGCCCGCCCCCCATAGTTCAGGGCCACGTTGAAAATCATCCCGGTGTTCCTCCGGGTCTCCTCCCTACCGTAAATCAGATCCTTTTGGACTAGGGGGGGGAGTTCATCCATTCTTCCCAGGACCTGGAAGCGGATGTTGTTCCGCTTCAATCGGGCCAGTTCCTTGTGTAGAAACTCGCGCAACAACCGCATCAAGACGCTTATCTCGGTCTTCGGCCTTTTCCAGTTTTCCATGGAAAACGCATACAAGGTCAGCGCTTCGATATTCAGGAAACGGGACATTTCAACCGTGTCCCGAACCGCATCGATACCGGCGCGGTGTCCGGCGACCCGGGGGAGATGACGCCGTTGTGCCCATCGGCCATTTCCATCCATGATGACCGCAATGTGCCGCGGCATCCGGTTCGGATCAAGTTCTTCTACCAGCCGCTTGCACCGTGCATCCAGAATGAAGGGGTCCGGCGATTCGGTCTTGAGATTCACGATTCAGCCTATCCTTTTGGCTTGGGGTCTGCCAGGGCGGAGTCAAACACCATCCCGCGTTCTTGAATCTCCTGTCCTGGACAGCTTTCGAGGAACAACGTGGCGTAACTTTTCAGGAGGTAATCGCGAGAGGAAAAACCCAGTCGCGCGGCGATTTGATCAATCCACTCGGGAGCGCCCTCCAGTTCCAGGAAAGTCCCAATCGGGGTTTCATCCAGCAGGACATGTCCACGGGAATCATCTTTCGCCCTAAACTCGGTGCGATACTTTTGATAGCGGAACGTCTCTTCCAACCCCAGTTTACGAAAAATAGATCGGACCGTCTCTCCCCCCGCTACTTCGGTTTGAATCTCTTCACGTACCTTGTACCGCAAATTGCTTTCCGGCGGGTCTTTGAAAGTAATGATGAAATGTTCGCCGGATTTTCTCAACCGAAGCAGGGAACTCGACTCGCGCAACGCCCGGCTGGGAAAGTCAAACAGCCAGTTATCTTCGAAGACTCGATCCCGGACCAGCTCGAACCCGCCCTCCTGAAGTTGGCGGCGCAAACGAGGGACGTCATCAACCTTCAGCTTGACCTCTATCTCCTTCATCACATTTCCTGCGGGGGTCCGGACCTGCACGCCCTTGCTTTTTACGCTCCTAGATCCGTTCCTCAACGCCCGTCGCAGACGATTCCGATTCAGCTTCATCTAGCGGTTGCGATCAATGACGAAATGGGTAATATCCAGCAATGCCTGTTTGTATTCTGACTTGGGAAAACAGGACAATTCCCCTCGGGCAGCCTCGGCATACAATTTCGCCTTTTGAAGTGCTTTCGAAAGGGTCTCGTACTTTTCCACCAAGCGTATGATTTCCTGGGCTCCGATGTTCTCAAACCCCGAGTCTTTCAAGACTTGTTTTACCTTGAGCGATTCACCCGCTTCACAGCGGCTCAATGCGTAAATCAACGGCAAGGTGACTTTGCCCTCTTTCAAATCGCTCAGCACCGGTTTGCCCAGGGTTTTCTCATTGGAAGTAAAGTCGAGTAAATCATCCACCAACTGGAAGGCCATGCCGAGATTCCGGCCGTATTCTCCGATCCGCTCCTCCTCTTCAGTCGATCGTCCTCCCAAGACGGCTCCCAACCTTCCACAGGCGGCAAATAGAAGCGCCGTT
Organism: Terriglobia bacterium; assembly: GCA_041494885.1. Lineage (GTDB taxonomy): Bacteria > Acidobacteriota > Terriglobia > JAIQFV01 > JAIQFV01 > JAIQFV01. The sequence goes on along the minus strand of JBGQBO010000030.1, from coordinate 40,614 downwards.
TTTCGGGCGGCGATGTCCAGGTAACTCGATTCATCGATGTCGCTGTGCCCCAGCCATTGGAGTTGGATTAGTTCCCCCTCCACCATTTTCTGGGTGACCTCCGTCAAAATTTCCAGGATATGAAAATTCTTCTCCGAGAGAGCGAGCACATAGGATTGCATGTACATCCAGTCCCCAGCGAGGACACAGGTTTGGTTGCCCCATTTCAAGTGGGCGGAAGCGCGACCCCGCCGAAGGTTGGAATCATCAATGATGTCATCGTGGACCAGCGTCGCGGTATGCAAAAATTCGACAACCGTCCCGAGTTTGATCGATGCGGAGCTCCCGTTTGAACCGCACAGCCGAGCACAGAGGAGCAGCAGAGCTGGCCGCAAACGTTTCCCGCCGCTCTGTTGGAGGTAACTCCCGATCGAGGAGATGGTCTCAACGGGCGAGACCACTTGCCGACCGAATTCCGCTTCGACCTCCTTCAGGTCATCCTGTACAAGATCAAAAATCTCCTCGACAGTCACAACACGATCTCCTCGTACCCTGCATCCGGATGGAGGCAGCAACCCTGCCTATGACGGGAAGGCGGGCGCCGGGCAGCGTTTCTTTGCCACGCAATGCTACTGGTTTCGGTAGTTCACAAACTGCATATGAATGCCAAAGTCAAGAGACCGCAAATGGGCGATTACAGACTGCAGCGTGTCTCGATCCTTGCCTGAAACGCGCACAAAGTCGCCGTTGATTGTGGACTGCACCCTTGACTTGGTTTCCTTGATGGACTTGATGATCTCCCGGGCCTTGTCTGCCGAAATCCCCTCCTGGAGGGTGATTTCCTGCCGCACCGTCCCCTGAGCGGAAGGTTCGACCTTGCCGAAGGCCAATCCTTTCAAAGGCACGCCCCGCTTCACGAGTTTTTGCTCCAGAATATCGATCACTGCTTTCAATTTGAACTCGTTGTCAGAAAGGAGGATGATCTTCTCTTCCTGCAGCTCGATGGAACTCTTGCTCCCCTTGAAGTCAAAGCGTTGATGAATTTCCTTCAAGGCCTGCTGGATAGCGTTGGAGACCTCCTGCCGATCGATTTTCGAAACGATATCAAAACTGTTTTCTACGGCCATTTGCCTCCTGTTTGCAGTTAGACAACCTGGAAAGAGAAGTTGTCAGTTCTTAGTTCTCGGTTGTCAGCCAGAGCGCAAGATCAGATTGCACCGCGCTGACAACTGAGAACTGACAACCGAGAACCCTCCTCATCCCACCAAATCATACTCTCGAATTCGAAAGGACGCTCCAACCTCGTCAGCAATTCGTTTGCAGCCCTCGATGTCCAGGTTGGGGAACCGGACCACCGACAAGGTGACCCGGGGCAAGACCTGGACGCATTGGCGCGCAAACTCCAGCATTCCCGTGAAGGCCTCCTCGGGGAATTCCGTGCGGCAGAGTTTCTCATATTTCTGTGCGTCCGCCGCATTCAGGCTGATGGAGACGTGATCGATCAGTCCCACCAGTTCGGGCACCACGTTTCGTTTGTAAATCAGATTCGCATGACCGATCGTGTCAATGCGGGTGAAACCGCCCTTGGACTTGACGTCTCGCGAAACTTCTTTAATGACGTCCAGTCGAAGCGTTGGTTCCCCATAACCGCAAAAAACAATCTCTTCGTATCGCCGGGGATCGCCGATTTCCGCGATGATTTCGGCCGCGCTGGGTTCCTCATTCTCCTTCAATCCCAAATAGTATCCGGAGACCACCGGGTCGTACAACCGGGCGCAAAAAACGCAGTCGGCCGTGCATCGGGTTGTCAGGTTCACATAAAGGGAGCGGCGGATCCTGTAGGTGACCGTGCGCCGCCCGATGGAGGGATCGGGCAACTTAAAAAAGCGGTTGAAATTGAATCGTGTGATGCGAGCAATATCTTCGGTCGTCAGCCCCTTCACTTCAGCCAGAACGCGAGCGGTCTCCGCGACAAAAGCGGGTTCATTGGTCTTGCCGCGGTAGGGCTCCGGTGCCAGATAAGGGCTATCCGTCTCAATCAACACCCTCTCGTTCGGCAGGGAGCGGGCAACCTCTCTCAGGGATTGAGACTTCTTGAAGGTGATAATCCCGGAAAAAGAAACAAGAAATCCCATCTCGATAGCGGTGCGGGCCATCTCGAGGGTTCCTGTGAAACAATGCAGAATGCCGCCCAGCCTTGTGCTTCTCCATTCGCGCCGCAGGATATCCAGCGTGTCCTGTTCGGCGTCCCGGGAGTGGACCACAATGGGCAGCCCCAGGTCCTTCGCAATCCGGACTTGCCTGATGAACACCTCGCGCTGGACATCACGGGGAGAGTGATCATAGTAATAGTCGAGGCCTATCTCACCGATGGCCAGCACCTTGGGGCGAACGGCCAAACCCCGAATTTCTGTGAAATCTTTATCCGCAGCGAGCTTTGCTTCATGCGGATGAATGCCCACCGTGGCAAAGATCCAATCGTACCTCTCCGCAAACTGAAGGGCACAATCCAGGCTCCCCGGTCCCGTTCCGCTGCCGATGGCCAGGATCCGTTCGACACCTGCGGCCTGGGCGCGCGCGAGGACCTCTGCGCCCTTGCCATCGTATTGAGGAAATTCCAGATGGGCATGAGAATCAATGAACATGGATTTTCTGTAATGAAGGGCCCCTTGAGCCGTGGTCGCTATTTTAAGCGCGCTCCGTTCGGGACCTCCTCCTTAAAAGTCGCAAGAACCGGGCGGCCTTCCGGTCCAACCGACGCCGCCACGATCATTCCGTTGGAATCCAGTCCGCGCATCTTTCGGGGGGCCAGGTTGGTCACGACCACGACTTTAAGTCCAATCAATGATTCCGGCGCATAGTACAGAGCGATTCCTGCAAGGACCTGCCGAACCTCATGTCCAATATCGACTGTGAGTTTCAAGAGCTTGTCTGCCTTGGGAATGCGTTCCGCCGTCAGCACTGTTCCCACACGCAAATCCACCTTGCCAAAATCCTCGATGGAGATGAGCCCGTCGTCGCCCCCACCTTCTCCTGCGGCGGCGGCCGGAACCGTGGCCGGGGAGGCCGAGGTCGCGACTTGAATTCCTTTTTCTCCCGCACCGACCTCAACGCTCTGAGCGGCCAGTTCGCCCTGCATGATTTCTTCCATGACTTTCCCTTTCTCTATCCGAGGGAAGATTGCCTTGACTTCACCGATCCGTGCTCCCTCTGGAAGACCGCCCCAATGCAGATCCCCCGGCGAAAATTCCGCCACCTTGCCTGGCTGACCCAGTTGCTCCCAGATGGCCTGGCATCCCTCGGGAAGGACCGGGGCAAGCACGACCGCCAGGTGTCGGACCGCCTCGAGGGCCGTGCCCAGCACCCGGTTCAGAGTCTGGCGTCTCTCCGGATCTTTGGCCAAATCCCAAGGTTGCGCATCACTGATAAACTTGTCGACGCGGGCCATGGCAGCCCATACCGCCTCCAGTCCAAGGCTGAAGTTATAACGCTCAAAGTCATGATCGAGCTGTAGGACCGCCTGTTCGATCGCTTTACGAACTTCCGCCGCCGCGCCGTCGAACTCCCCTCCCGGTTCCTCTCGCGAGGGCGGAATCTTGTTATCGCAATAATTGCGCACCATGGTCAGCGTTCGGCTCGACAGATTGCCCAGCCCGGCAGCTAGGTCCGCGTTCAGCCGATCGATCAAGGCTTCATATGTGAAGTCACCATCCCGGCCAAACACCATTTCGCGCAGGCAAAAGTAACGCACCTGGTCCGGGGTGAAGTACTTTCGCAGCACCGGCAGGTCAATCACATTGCCCAATGTCTTACCCATCTTCCGCCCGCCGGAGAGCCACATCCCATGGGCGAAGACGGTCCGGGGCACTTCGATCCCCGCTGCCATGAGAAAGGCTGGCCAGTACACCGCATGAAACCTCAGGATGTCTTTTCCGACCAGATGCAGTGCCGGCCAGAATCGTTCAAACTCCTGAAACGAACTATTCCCCCAACCGAGCGCCGTGATGTAATTGGCCAACGCATCGAACCAGACATAGATGGTATGACGAGCATCGTCGGGCACCTCGATTCCCCACTTCACCGAGATGCGGCTGATTGATAGATCCTTCAGTCCGCCGGCCACAAATGAGATCACCTCATTGCGTCGCGATTCGGGCTGAACAAAATCCGGACGCGATCGATAGAGTTCCAGGAGACGGCCCTCAAACTCCGACAATTTGAAGAAATAGCTTTCTTCGGACACGACTTCGAGCGGTCGTTCGTGGGTAGGACAAAGCGGCTGTTCCGCCCGCTCTTCCACGTCCTTGAATTCATTGCAATAAACGCAGAACCATCCCTTGTACTCCCCGCGATAGATGAAACCGCGCTCGTTGAGGTGCCGCCACAAACTCCGCACCCCTTCCCGATGGTAGTCATCGGTGGTGCGGATCCATCGACTGTATCCCACGTTAAAGGCCCGGAAGGTATCCTGAAATTCCTTTACGATTTCGTCGACGTGCTGCTGAACGGGGATCCCCCGGGCCGCGGCTGCCCGCTCGATGTTGACTCCTCGCTCGTCAGTCCCGGTCAGGAAGAACGATTCGACCCCACGTTGCCGCTTAAATCGAGTCAACGTGTCAGCGACCAACGTTGTGTACAAATGACCCAGGTGCGGTTTCGCGTTGGCGTAATAAATCGGGGTCGTCACGTAGAATGTCGTTGAGGTCTTTGGCATAAATTATAACTTCAAGGTCCGAATTTTTGCGTTCGCCTCCGCCAGAACATCCTTCAGTGGAATTGCCTTTTCCTCTGCCAGGCGCTGGCAATCGTCGAATTCGGGCATGGCGTTCAGCACGGAACCATTCAGTCGGGCCACCTTCACTCTCACTCTACCAAACCGGAGTTCAATCGTTTTCAGGGATCGATCCAACACACGGCGCTGGGCCTCCTGGATACGCAACCCAATGGTGGTCGTCTCGGAAAACATCAAGCGCGTGAGCACCTCCAGCTTGGACGGGTCGCAAATCACCGTCAGGCATTGGCCCGGGCGGTTCTTCTTCATTTGGACCGCGGTGATGTACACATCCAGGGCACCGGCCGACAGGGCCTTATCAAGAAAATATCCATAAATTTGCGGGCTCATGTCGTCAATATTTGCTTCGATGAGATTCACGACCTGCGAAGCATGCTCAGTCGCGACATTCCGCAGGGTCGTTTCTTCACCCACAAACACCCGTAACACGTTGGGAAAACCCGCTACTTCGAGAGACCCCGCCCCGTAACCCACAGCCTTGGATTGAAATCCTTTCATTCTTCGAAACTCAGATGCCATGGTCGAGATGATCGCGGCTCCCGTGGGTGTGGTCAGCTCCACCTCGGGGCCCTCCGAGTAGATGGGAATGTCCTTGAGTAGCTCAGCTGTTGCGGGCCCAGGTACCGGCAACTTTCCATGCGCGCAATCCACAAAGCCCGACCCCACGTTTACAGGCGAACAAATGATCTTTTTGAAACCCAGCCAGTCGCAACAAATGGCGCTCCCCACGATGTCAACAATCGAATCGACTGCCCCCACCTCGTGAAAGTGTACTTGCTGGATGGGGATATCGTGGACCCTGGCTTCAGCCTCCCCCAAACGCCGAAATATCCGCTGAGACTGCGCCTTCGCGCCTTTCGTCAAGTTCGAGGTTTCAATCATCTCCAGAATTTCATTCAGTGAACGATGTGAGTGCTCGCCGTGGTGGTTTGCATGACGGTGTCCTGCCGCCCTACGCTGCCCTTTCGAACTGGCCTGCTTGGGCATTCCTGGATTCTTTACAACGGAACCGCCGTTGGATCCGGCAACAAGCACATCAAATTTGATCGCCGAGATACCGCTCCTTAACACCCGGGAATGTCGCACTTCGTAACCTTTGAGATGCAGTTTGGAAAGTTCCGCCTTGAGATCCTGAAAGCTCACTCCTGCTCCCAACAGGGCCCCCACGGTCATGTCGCCGCTAATCCCCGCAAAACAATCGAAATATGCAACTTTCATATGAGACCTATCCGGGCACACACATGGAGGCCCCACCTTCGGCCCCGCCGCTTCCTGACAGCCACAGTCTGCATCCACGAGGGTAATCTAAAACCCGCAATGATAGAAGTAATATCGGTCAAAGTCAATTCGATGACCGGTGAGGACGGTGACGGGTCAGTTTTTTTGAGCCGGCTCGTCGTCCACATTTCTGTTGCGTGAGGATGTTAGCGGGACTTGCTCTTCTACGGTCTTCTTCCGTGAGGTATCGTTCGTTTACAGCCTTAGCCGATGAGGCTCATTTCGGTCTTCTCTTCCTGGGGGGATCGCTGAACAATGCATGGTAAATGAGGTGCGTTGCTGCATCGATCCACTGGTTCAGCTCCACTTCGGATGATTCCACGGCTCGCGCCATCAGGCTCCAAAAGAAGCTGTCCATCACGCTTGCCAGCCCCGGAATGTCAACCCCCGACCGCGCGCCGGGGAGCTGCTCGAGGAGCTGAAACACGGCCAGGATACGGGCCGTCGTCCAAGCGCGAATATCGGCTTGCCTCCGCGCCAACCCCGAGTCGCACAGAACGGCTTCCTGCCAGGCCCGGTATGCGCCCAAGTACCGGAGATCGGCTGAAAAAGCGCGGGACAACAATTCGTGCAGGCCGGTTCGAACATCAACTGCAGCCTTTGGGCGGAGATCAAGCGTGTTGAGTTTCTCCAGCAGCTCATCCATCAAAGCCAGCAACAGTTGCCGTTTCGAACGGAAGTGCTGGTAGAAAGTTCCCACCGCGAGTTTCGCCCGCCGGGCAATCGCCCCAATAGAAGTGGCCTCGTAACCCCGTTCACCAAAGAGCGCCAGCCCAGCCGCCTTCAGCCGCGCTCGCTTCTCCCGGCTGCGTTTTTGATGCGGGGCCGCCGGGAGGTTTTCCCGCACGAGCAGGTTTGGACGCCGGATCACGATCGCCCTCGCCGGTGAACGGTTACCCCCACCAGAGCGCCCGCACAGCACCAAAGCATCCACCCGCCAAACACGCCAGCCACTTCGGGGGACATATTCGGAAACACAACTGGAAAAAAGGCGCTTGAGAAGGGGTCAAGCAGCAACGTCGGGAGCAAAACCGAGACCGCGCCGGCAAGCCACTGTTCCTGTTGCAGGTGAAGGCGCCGGCATAGGCGCCGTACGATCCAGGCCATGACAGGAAAGGTGACAGCGAACAGGATGAGCGTTCCCCTCCAATCCCCTGGATGCAGCAAGCGCTGTCCTGCCATCCGCAAGGTGAGGGTGGCAACGATCCAGATTCCCAGGCCGAACAGAAAGAGACGAAGGTTCATAGATCACCTCATATGAATATGAATTCATATTCGCATATAAGAACAACAAAAGCAATAACACAGTTGGGAACAACCGCAGGGAACCTGGGAACGACTCCTGGTGTGCCTCGGCCCGTTCTCCGGGCGCAAGACCCGCTGACCGGAAGCAGGCCTGCCATCCCCTGGAATCAAATACCCTGGAATCAAATTGCGGGACCCAAGTGGCTGAGCTATAATGCGGCGCTTTTGGAGACAGCCCATGTATCATACCATCCAGCAGAGAGTTCGCGATCGTGTATCCGGGTTCCTAAAGACGGAATTTGGGATTGAACAGCTTGATTTGAAATTGGAAATACCCCCAAATGTTGACTTCGGAGAGGTCGCCTTGCCCGTGGCGTTTGATCTCGCGAAACGTCTCCGGAAAGCACCGCGACTCATTGCCCAACAGATCGTCGAAGGGATTGGTCCCATTGAAGGTATCGAGCGACTTGTCGTAGCGGGAGCCGCTTATATCAATCTGCACTTGAAGCGGAGCGACTTCTTCGGACAACTGCTCGACGAACAACCGGAGACCCTTTCATCCGCTTCCTCTTCCACGCCCAAGGTCATTGTCGAACACACCAATATCAATCCCAACAAAGCCGCACACATTGGGCATTTGCGCAATGCCGCCCTCGGGGACAGTTTCGTGAGGCTGCTGCGATTCCTGGGGCGGAGCGTTGAAGTTCAGAACTACATCGACAATACCGGGGTCCAGGTGGCGGACGTGGTGGTCGGCTTCCAGCACATCGAGAAACTCACAAGGGAGCACGTGGCGTCGCTCGTGATCGATCCCCACGTGAAATTTGATTTCTATTGCTGGGACCTCTACGCACGGGTCTCGCATTTTTATGAGGAAGACCCCTCAAGGCTGCCGTTGCGGGCCGAAACCCTTCACCAGATTGAACGGGGCGGGAATGAGACCTCGGAACTCGCCGATCTCATAGCGACCGCGATTGTTCGAACCCATATCGCCACCATGCAGCGGGTGAATGTCCAGTATGACCTCATGCCACGAGAGAGTGACATCCTCCATCTAAAATTCTGGGAGCAGGCCTTTCATCTTCTGAAGGAAAATGCGGCCATTGTCTTCGAAAACGAAGGGAAGAACCGCGGATGTTGGGTCATGAAGGGGGACGTGCCCAAGGAGGGGAAAGATGAAGGTTCGAACGGTGAGGAATCCTACGATGAAGACAAGGTCATCGTCCGCTCCAACGGAACGGTCACCTATGTGGGAAAGGACATCGCCTACCAACTTTGGAAGTTTGGTTTGCTCGGGAGGGATTTTTATTACCGGAAGTTCCACCAGTATGAAGACGGCCATGTCCTCTGGATGTCTTCATCCCAGCCCTCTATAGATCCCGATCCGCCTCCCCGCTTCGGCGCGGGCGGCGAGGTTTACAACGTCATCGATGTCCGTCAGGCCTACCTCCAAAATATTGTGGCGCAGGGGCTCCGAGCCCTGGGTTTCAACGATGCCGCTGACCATTCCGTCCATTTTGAGTATGAAATGGTGGCCTTGTCGCCCCAATGTTGTGCTGAATTGCGGATTGAACTTTCCGACGAAGACCGCAAACGCCCTTACGTTGAGGTGTCAGGGCGAAAGGGGCTTGGAGTCAAAGCCGATGAGTTGATTGATCAAATGATGGCGAAGGCACTGCTGGAGGTTGAAAAGCGCCATACTGAGTTACCCATCGAGGAGCAGAAGACGATCGCGCGCCAGATTGCGGTCGGGGGGCTGAGATATTTCCTTCTGAAGTACACCCTGCACTCCGTCATTGCGTTTGATTTTGACGAGGCGCTGAGCTTTGAAGGCGAAACGGGGCCCTACATCCAGTACGCGGTGGTCCGCTCAAGAAACATCTTTCGAAAATACGCTGAAGAAAAGCCGAATTTTTCTCTCCGCGAGCTCCGCACACTGGCCCGTCGACGTGACTTTGGAAGATTTATAGAGGGGGCGGCCAACGACGAAGTGTGGAGCCTGATCTTCCTGGCGTCCCAACTCGGGACTCTCTCCTCTCAGGCCGTTGCCTCCCGTGAGCCCGCCGTGGTCGCCAAGTACGCCTTTAACCTGGCTCAGACCTTCAACAACTTCTACCACAAACACCGGATCCTTCCCGAACCCGATCCGGAGCGTAAAGAATTCCTCTTGCTGGTCGTCGACATCGTCATGCGCACACTGGAACGATCACTCGGATTGCTCGGCATTGAAGTGCCGGAGAGGATGTAGGGGAATTCCCTGTTCGAAGGGCCCTGGCACGAGTCTGCAGTCCTGGCGAGTGTCCGTCTCCGATCCCATCACCCTGGGGGCCTCAACCCGAAAATCAAAAGGCCGAGCTCATCAGCCCGGCCTTTGTGGTTCCCTCGGACAAAACTCCCCGTCAGTTCCCTTTGCCTTCAGGTGGCTTGGGTTCATCCTTCCATAGATCCGAGATACGCCGGGCTCCCACAAAATTCCTTTGATACCAGCTCTGACTCAAGTTGCTGACGACGACATGGCCTGCTTTGCGCGCCGCGTGAATAAACCGGTTGTCGCCGATATAAATCCCCACATGAGTGGGAATCTTCCCACGCGTCGAGAAGAAAACCAAATCACCCACCGCCAGTTCAGCCCGGGCTACCTTTTCTCCCAATTTGAATTGTTCCCGGGCGGAATGAGGAAGGTCAATCTGAAACTTGTCGAACAGGGTCTTCACAAGACCCGAACAGTCAACCCCGCGACGCTCCGACATTCCCCGCCACCGATAAGGGACTCCGAGGAAGTCCAGACCGGCTAGAACCAATTGACTTCGGAGGGAATTTTCCGTCTCCTCCCCGCTTTCCTCCCGGGAAGAACCCGATAACAGGGCCTCTGTTGACCGAATGGCAATCTCCGGCGTGTTACCTGGTTCGAATCCCTCGACCCGATCCGCTGCCATCGGGGCGGACAAGCTCTGTTTTGACTTCGCTGCTTCACGCAAAACGTTGTTTGATTTTCTCTCGGTTCCACCGCGTGAATCGCCCGAGGAAACGATCAAGAGGCGCTGTCCAACTTTGAGACGGTTGCTCTGTAAATGGTTAATGCGTTTCAGCTCTCGAACGCTAAGGTTGTTCGCCCGGGCAATATCATAGAGGGTATCCCCCGCCGAGACCACATGAACGGGGTTCGCGGTCCTCTCTATCTTGACAGATGACGATTCAAGGATTCGAGGATTTAAAGGTTGGGAGTCAGGGGCGGTGACAGGGCCAGGTACTTGTCCAGCCCAAAGCGTGACGGCAAAGCAGAAAACACAGAGTGCGAGTATAATACGCTTTTCCATTCAGTATGATGACCTTAGACTCTTATTTTTTTCTTTACTCGGACTGCTTTATGACTCGGCCCAGGACAACTCGGAACGAATTAGATAGATCCGAAAAACCTGTTGCACAGTTCGCCGAACCGGGGATGAAACTTGGTTCGTCGCGATTAAGTATGGGGTGATTATACCGACTTGAATCAGTAAATCAAGGGGAACTTTCAGATCCCGCGTAATTTGGACTTAACGAGTCCGAATTCAACAGGTTTGGTGCCTTCTCATCCCGCGGAGGGAGAGATTATTGGCAGGCCGGTAAGCCGAATTCTGTTCTCCGAAAGCGCCGTTCTGAAGCAGCACGGCAAATCCGGAGCGACGATCATTCCTCTAGCCCCGCCATCGCTGACGGGGTCAAGCGACCTACCCGCCTCACCCTTCCGCCTCAGCGGAAATCTGAACGGGCCATTCTCTTCGGCCTTCGCCGAGGGTGGGGCCTATTTGGTCTTGCTCCATGTGGGGTTTGCCCTGCCTCCCCCGTTACCGGAGGAGCGGTGCGCTCTTACCGCACCTTTTCACCCTTACTCCGAAATTCTGGAGCGGTATATTTTCTGTGGCACTTTCCGTCGCCCCCATCTCCCCGGTTCCTTCTGGGATCCCCACGAAAAAACCGACTGGATCAGGAGGCGCCCACGCGTTACGTGGCACATTGCCCTGCGGAGTTCGGACTTTCCTCCCCGGTCCCCTCATGCGGGATCGCGGCGATCGTCTCGGCCTGCCAGTTCAAATTATATGGGAATATCCCAAGGAGTGCTACCAGAATCCATGGAGCGTCAGAAAGCAGATTGAATTTCGTATCCGACGTCAGATCGTTTGCTTGGAGGGTTCGTTCGGGATCTCTTCCTTCCACCGGGGCCAGTCAGTATAGATAAACTGTTTGAGCGCATCAGAATAACCGCGCGCACAAGCGGCGCTGAGGGGCACTTTGTTCCCGCTCGCTGAAATCCCGCCATCAAAATCCAACGTGGCAATGCATAACGAGGACCGGGGTTGGACAATTGACATTCTGACCCGCTCGTCCTTGGGGGCATACTTGTTCCACAGCTCATAGTAGCGATAGTCATCGTCGACGGTCGTATCCAGGACCGTTTCCACGGTTCTCATCAAACAAGGCCGGGTGGCGTTGAGCTCCGCCGGATTGTTGAGCGGTTCGACTACATTTTTCGGTTCCACTTGAACCACAATAAGGTGGGTCGCCCCCGCTTCGATGGCGTCACGAATAGGGGTGTTGTTTCCGAACCCTCCATCCACGAACGTATGGGGCGGTTCGACAGAGCGCCAGTACCCCTTATCGGGCATTTTGATCTTCCGCGGTGGAAAGACGCCGATAATAGAGGTCGAAGCCAACAGCGCGTCAATAAGCAAACACCCATTCTCCTCGTACAGAAGATCGATGTAGTCGGGGCCGCAGTGATCGATCCCCTGGGAATGGACAAAGAGATCGCTCTTATTGAGGTCGTACCTTTTCAACCTCTGGGTTACGAGTTGTTCGCGGTATTGATCGCGCAATGCGAGAAAAAGGCACTCTGTTTTGGCATTCAAATCGGTTGCGGTGATCATCAATTCCCGAAACCGGGGATCGCCCCCTTGGACTTTGGAATGCAGCCACGTGGTGAACGTGAGCCCGATGTCCGCGGAGTCCGTCCGAGAGGCCGTCAGATTGTGGTCGGACAAGACCCTTTGGATCTCCCCGCCCAACATTTCCTCGAGGGGGCGCGAGGAAAAATACGCAGGCGCATCCACCTGCTGAATGCTCTCCAAGAGCCGGTTCGTGTCCAGAACATCCGGGGGCAGCTTTAGCCAGCGAGTCAAAACCTTCTTTGTAAACCGCGGGATGTGGCGGGCTATGACTCGGAGATTGTTGAGAGATTCGTCATTGACCGGGACTATTCCCAGCTTAATCTTCAACCAGTGATAAACCGTAAGGACCACCCTGCCGACAAAGAGGTACTCGAGGACCATCACTACTGCGAGGAAAACCAATCCGTAGAATATCCCCGTCAGGAAGTTACTCCCCAGCCTTCCCGTCGCCTTCGAAATCCCTTGATTCTTGAAGCTGACATAGTATCCGGTAAGAAATATCAGGGAGAAACCCAGGGCAAAGAAAACCAGGTTCAAAATTGAGACCGCGATGGCCAACCAGGCAAGCTTCCAGCTTACAACGCGAGAATAAAAAGTGGAAAGCAGACCATCGCGAAGGATGGCCTTTTTGCTGTTGCGTTGCCAGAGCCCCGTTCCCTGCCCATTGTAAAGCCGTTCAGTCTCGCCCACGGCGTAAAGTACTGCATTCAATGCCCCCGCAGAGGTTCCAATGACCAGGTCTACCCGCACATTGTTGTCCTCAAGTGCTCTCAAGACGCCGGCTTCGTAAGCCGACTTCGCGCCCCCTCCACTGAGAATCACGGCCGTTCGCATGATCAACTCTTCCAGGCCCAGAATATCGGAATCCCTCGAACAAGTGTAAAAGATGGTGTCATGGCCGGGGTCAGGTCCAATCTGGCTCGCCGGACTCTGCCGGCAGAAGGGTTCAACAAATTCGTCCTCTCATTTGGACCTCCCGAGCATTCTCGACAGGTCTTCCTCGTTAAGTACCGTTACGCCCAGCGAACGGGCCTTTTCGAGCTTGGAGCCGGGCTCAGCACCCGCAACCACGTAATCAGTTTTTGTGCTGACGGAGCCCGTCACGCGGCCGCCGGATTCTTCTATTAATCGGGCTGCCTCGTCACGCGAGTAGTGTGGCAGAGCACCCGTCAAGACGAACTGTTTTCCTGCCAACTTACCCTCCGCCTTGCGCACTCTCTTTTGTTCGAACTGGAGGCCGGCGTCGCGGAGTTTCCTGAGCAGGATCAAATTTCGGGGCTCGTGGAAAAATTCAAGGATCGCTTCTCCTACCCGGGGGCCCACCTCTTCAACCTCGTGAAGCTCCTCTTCGCTCGCCTTGGCAAGGCTGTCGAGAGATCCAAAGTGGTCGGCCAGGAACTGGGCCGTCCGCTCCCCAACAAACCGGATTCCGATGGCGAAGATGAGGCGAGCGAGTTCCGCCTTTCTACTGCTTTCGATCTCCTTCATGAGGTTCGCCGCAGATTTCTCCCCCATGCGTTCCAGACTTGACAGTTGTTCGTGGGTCAAGCGGTAAAGGTCGGCGACGTCGTTTACCAGCTTTTTGTCCACCAACTGGTCCACCAGGGCATCGCCCAGTCCATCAATGTTCATGGCGCGGCGGCTGGCGAAATGCAAGAGCGATTCCTTCAGCTTCGCGGGACAGGCCGCATTGACGCACCGGTAGGCCACCTCACCCTCGGCATGGTGGATCTCCGAGCCGCAGACAGGGCACTTCCGGGGCATCCGGAACTCCCGTCCCTCGGGAGCCTGTCTGATCACTTTCACGACCTGGGGGATGACTTCTCCCGCCCGTTGGATCAGTACGGTATCGTTGATCTTCACGCCCAGGCGCACAATCTCGTCCAGGTTATGAAGGGTGGCGTGGCTCACGGTGACGCCTCCCACATCCACGGGTTCAAGATCCGCCACTGGAGTCAGGGTGCCGGTCCGGCCAACCTGGGCGCGAATATCCAAAACCCTGGTGGTGGCCTGGCGCGCGGGATATTTGAAGGCGACCGCCCATCGAGGCGACTTCGCAGTCGATCCAAGCTCCTGCCACAATCGTGTGTTGTTCACTTTAATCACGATGCCGTCAATCTCGTAATCCAGGCTATTCCGCTTCGATTCCCATGCCTCGACAAAGCCGAGTACGTCGTCAATGGACTTGCACAGTCGCCAGTGGGAATTCACCTTGAAACCCATCTCTCGAAGCGCCTCGAGCGTGCCGGCATGCTCGGGAAGGGGTTCTATCCCATTTACGTGCAGATAATAGAGAAAAATATCGAGCTTGCGTTCCGCCACGATGCGCGAATCAAGTTGTCGCATGGTCCCGGCGGCGGAGTTGCGCGGGTTCGCAAACCTCGGCTCGCCCGCCGCTTCGCGCTGGGTATTGACCTTCTCAAATGATTTCCGGCCCATGATAACTTCCCCGCGCACTTCAAACCGCGGCGGACTCCCAATCGCTCTCAGTTTCCGGGGATCAATGCGTAGCGGCAGCGACCGGATCGTCTTGACGTTCGAGGTGACATCCTCGCCTACAAGGCCGTCGCCGCGCGTGACGCCACGAGTCAGGACCCCGTGTTCATACGTCAGCGACATGGAGAGACCGTCCAGTTTTAACTCACCGACATATTCGATCCTTTCTCGACCGGAGAGCTCGCGCACGCGTCGATCAAAGTCCTTCAGCTCATCCACGGAATAGGTGTTGTCAAGACTGATCATTGGGGTCGCGTGGCGCACCTTGAGAAACTCTTCCGCAGGCTGCCCGCCCACCCGTTGCGTCGGGGAATCTGGTGTCACCAGCCCGGGATGTTCCGTCTCAAGCTCATGCAGCCGGTGCATGAGCTTGTCAAACTCCCGGTCTGACATTTCCGGATCATCGAGAACATAATAGCGATACTCGTGATGACGGATCAAGTTTCGCAGGTCTTCAATCTTCTTCTTGACGTCGGCCTTCGGGGGCATGAGCTCCTCGCGGTGGTCAGGGGAAAGATTCTAACGAAACTGTGGAGCGGACTCAAGAAGCAATCGCGGATGCTTTACCACGACTCCGGCGCACATTCTTCTTCGTCAACGATTCAAGTGCAGAGACGCGGTTAAGGTCTTCAAACAACATTTTGACAAGAAATTCCCACTTCGTTATCATGGGCGGTCTTTTGAGTCCAGTGCGTCGGCGCGCTCACAGATCCCCGCCCGGCCAAAGGACACTTCATACAAATTCCAGCGAAGATGCCCACTTCATGTATTCGATATTGGCGAAGATCACGGCATTTCTGAAATCGGTTGCCATGACTCTTGGCGGCCCGGGACTGTTGATTATCGCCTTTTTTGACTCCTCGTTTCTTTCCTTCCCCGAAGTCAACGACCTCATCATCATGACCAACTCCTACCACAACCCGGAACGGATGCTGTATTTAGCCACGATGACGGTGATCGGTTCAGTATTGGGCTGTACCGCATTGTACTGGGTCGGAAGGCGGGGAGGTCATGCCCTGCTCAAAAGAAGATTCGATCCGAAAAAAGTGGAACGGGCGCGGCGATGGTTTGATCGCTATGGCATCCTGGCAGTGATTATCCCGTCTATCCTTCCCCCGCCTACTCCCTTCAAGGTTTTCGTTCTCTCGGCAGGTGTGTTTGAAATCAAGCTGAGTAAGTTCGTCACAGCCGTCTTGATTGGGCGAAGTTTTAGGTACTATCTCGAAGGGTACCTTGCCATGAAGTTGGGGGAGCAAGGGACACACTGGATGAGAGAACATTATCCCTGGATAGCCTTATCGATGGTATTAACCATCCTGGGAATCTTCATGATTTACTTTTTGCTGCGCAAGAAGGATGAAGAAGAACTGAAATGACCGGCGCGAGGGGTGTGTTCCCGCTGCGCGGCGCTGTGCGAGATCTTTCTTGCAGAGTGGGCCTGAACTTCGAAGGAGAGCTGTCAGGGTGACCCGTCTCGGGCCTGCCCGGCAGCCCTTCCTGCCCTGAATTTCGAACATCCGAGTTAGCGGTCCTGAGTCCACATCCCCAGCATCAATAATCCCAAGACCACATTCATGCCGAAGAAGGTGACGGAGCGGCGATGCAGACGGTCAAACTCAGCCCGCATGGGATCCTCCGCGACCGGCTTTTCAACGGCATCCAATTGCGTACGCAAAAAATGCATCCGTCGGTCAATTCCAAACCACGAGTAAAGAGCGATGGCGAGGGCCACGATGGCCGTGACAACCAGAATCTGCCGGCGAATGCTTTTAACCTGCCGGGGGAGAGTCGAGACGAGAAGAGCAAGAAGAATGAAAATAGCGAGGAGGATGCAGGAGAGATAATTCAGCTTGTAAAGGGTGACCCCCACGAGGGTGCCCGCCAACTGGCGTGTGGGCATGACTTCGAACGCCGACGGGGCAACAATCGATCCGAAGAAAATCATCCCCCCCAACCACAGGACGAGAATGAGCGCTTGAAGGAATCGAATGAGGTTGCTCATCGGAGTGCTTGGGGAGTGCTAGGATGAAGGCGAATGTGTCCCAGGCGCCTGGAGACTCCCTTCGGCTTTAATCGCTTCAGTGACCAGCACCTCAGCTAACGGAAGGGTCGCCTCGTTCAATGCGTCCAGCGCCGCTTTTAGTTCATGCCAGTCACCACCTTCCAGCGCCGTTCGGGTCCGCACGACCAGTCCGATGATTCTCTCTCGAGTTGCATCGTCGAGTTTTTCGCCATACTGAGACATTGTCTTTTGGGTGGCAGCGACGACCCTTTCCGCCTCCTGTTTGTGATCCACCCACATGCGACGATCCATATCTTCGAACGCATGTTCGACCGATTCATCAACCTGCCGGGAGATCTCTTCTTCCGTCAGGCCATAAGCCGGTTTGACTTCGATGTGTTCCTCTTTCCCGGTCGAAAGATCCTTAGCGGTCACATTCAATATGCCATTCACATCAATCACGAATGTCACTTCAATCCGGGGCACTCCGCCTGGCTGGGGGATGATGCCGCTCAAGGCAAAACGCGCCAGCGTCCGATTATCGGACGCCATCTCGCGCTCGCCCTGCAGGATGTGCACATCGATGGCGGTTTGATTGTCGACGGCCGTTGTGAACACTTCCTTTGCAGTCGCGGGAATGGGTGAATTTCGGAAAATCAGCTTGCTCATGGCTCCGCCATACGTCTCGATACCCAACGAAAGGGGGTTTACATCCAGGAGCAAAACATCCGAGATGTCGCCGGAGAGCACGGCTCCCTGGATGGCCGCACCGATTGCTACTACCTCGTCGGGGTTGACGCTCGTATTAGGGTCCTTTTCAAAAACGTTTTTGACCAGTTGTCGAACCAGAGGCATGCGCGTGCTACCCCCCACGAGAATGACTTCATCGATCTGGTCCGGAGCGAGTCCGGCGTCGTCCATAGCTCGACGGCAAGGATTAACCGTCCGCTCAACAATCCCGCGGCTGAGGGCTTCCAGCTGGGTCCGACGCAGCCCCCGGATGAAACTAAACACCTTCCCGTCGCGCGAATCGAGGATCGGAAGACTCAGGTCAACCGCTTCACTCAATGAAAGCTCACATTTCGCTTTCTCAACTTCCTGCCGCACTCTTTCGTAAACCTCAGGGGTCCTTTTGAGTGCAAAACCGTTCTCATTTTCAAACTCCGTATAAACCCACTCCACCAGACTCTTGTCGATGTCGTCCCCTCCGAGGTGGGTATCTCCATTGGTGGCGAGGACGTGGAAAATCCCCATCGAAAGTTCAAGGATGGATATGTCGAATGTCCCTCCGCCCAAATCGAACACTGCAATCTTCGACACTTGTCTCTTGTCTAATCCATAGGCAAGCGCCGCCGCGGTCGGTTCATTGATGATGCGTACCACATCTAACCCGGCCAAACCGCCCGCGTCCTTGGTCGCTTGACGCTGGCTGTCATTGAAGTAAGCCGGCACGGTGACAATGGCTTTCTGGACTTCAGTCCCGAGGTAGTGGCTGGCCCGATCCTTCAAGGTCCGCAGAATCATCGCTGAGACCTCAGGCGGCGTGAGAATACGTCCCCCAGCCTTGACCTTCACCATCTCTTCCGGCTTGCCAATGACCTCATAAGACAGCGATCTTTCTTCCTTTGTGACTTCTTCATGGCGTCGACCCATGAAGCGCTTGATCGAGTAGATTGTATTCCTGGGATTCAAGAGGAGCTGGTTCCGAGCAGGTATTCCCACCAGTTGGAACTTCCTTTCACCGATGGCTACGATGGAGGGGCACAACTTCTGCCCTTCGTCATCGGGGATCACTGTGACTTTACCCCCCTCCATGACCGCGACAACAGAATTGGTGGTTCCCAGATCAATGCCGATAATCTTGGCCATCATGTAACCTTTACTCGTAAAGGATATCCTTAATTCTTCGAATCAATGAATCCACATAGGAGATCTCGTCCATCTTTACCGCCAGGCTGGAAACAATCTGGCGCCGCTTTGCTCTCGTGAGCACATCAAGGACTTCGAAATTGTGGGTGCTGTCGCAGAGGGCATCCCATTCCTCTTCTTTGGAACGCAATGTTTGTTCAAATGCTTCGCGTCGAGCGGTCAGATCCTGGAGATGCCCTTGTAGCCGGGTGAGCAGATCGGCCAATTGATTCCCGTTGCCCGGGTTGGAGACACTCCCTTCCTGTGGCTTTGCCTGCCTTGCCCGACGCACCCCCGCCATGAGCTCGTTTATTTCCTCCACCAACTCAAACAATTCGACGGGGACATGCCCGGAGTTCTCTTCTCGTTCCCCCAGTTCCTGGCGGATAAGATAATGGATTCGCCGGGTGCGGTCGCGGAGCGTATTGAAGCCGTTATTAATCATGACGGCTTTACGCAGCGCAATCTCACGCGTCCGCTCATCAGTCAACTTTGCCGCCCGATCCGGGTGAAAAGCTCGGTTCAGATCGAAGAACCTTTCCTTCAAGGCCGTTTCATCCACATTAATTTTCTGTGGGAGCCCCAGGACTGAGAAATAATCTTCATTTTCGGGCGTCGGCAAAATGGTCCCGCACTGGCTACACCAATGCCCGGACTCCCTCGAGTCACAGCTGATACAGACAACTCTCATATACCCCTTCCACAAACTTCTCTAAGGATCCAGTCCATGCCCGAACGAGTCGACATGGTCCGCAACGAGGGATCACCCGATGTAATCCGACCAGGCCTGAACAATATTTTCCAGCTTCCCTTCCATCGATGTCTTGGGATTCTTTTCACCTTCAAACCCTTCCAGGTTCACGACCCAATGAAGCAACTCGACAAACCGGATTGTGAACGGGTCTTTAATCTCCGGGTGCTTGGAACTGAGTTGCTCCGCAATCTCTTCTGTGTCATCCCAATCCATCTTCCCTGTCCCCCCGTCGAAAATTGATGCTCCATTAAGCGCTCCCTGCTTCCCCTCCTAGTGGAATGACTCACCGCAACTGCAACTCCCATGTGCATTGGGATTCTTAAACTTAAACCCTCCACCCTGCAAGGCATCAACAAAGTCAATTTCTGTCCCTTTTAAGTAAAGAAGGCTCTTCAAATCAATGTACACCCTCACCCCATTTGACTCGAAGGTTTTGTCGCCTCTACGTTCCTGAGTTTCCAAGTCGAGGTTGTACTGTAATCCTGAACAGCCTCCCCCAACCACTCTGACCCGGAGGCCTACGTCCGGTTGACCCTTCTTATGAATTGTTTGGAGAATCTTCTCGGCTGCCGATTGCGTCAAGGTAATCATGATCTGGTGACCTCGCCCTCATATTGTTGTCATATAAATGTTAGCAGACCACTCAACTCTCTAACTTAACGTTTAAGTCAATTATTGTCAAATCAAAAAACTGAGGACATTGATCCCAATCAGACCAAATTCAGCCCTACTCATAATTCCATGGGAATGTAATCAGACCTAATTTTATATCCGACATTACAGTTAATAGTATTATAATTCAATAGCTTGAAAACATATCTCGTGAGGCCAGGCCGGATATAAGTCCTCATAACTGCGCCTCTCTATTTGCTTCGACTCTTTGATTACAAAAAGGCCTTGACACCTCTTAAATTTTACGTTATCGTCAACTTTCAAGAAGGTCCACTCTATGGCTACAAACCAGAATAATCATCTCATGAGGATTGGTAAACTTGCGAGAATGACGGGGATAACGCCGCGAACCCTTAGGTTTTACGAAGAAATTGGGTTAATCACCCCGACCGACCATAGTACTAAGGGAAATCGGCTTTATTCTCAAGAATGCGTCGACAAGGTGGTCACCATCAATAACCTCAAGGAGTATGGTCTAAGGCTCTCAGAGATCGAAGAGATATTCCATGCCAAGGACAAAGCCGCCAGCAAGAAGGATGCCGTCGGGAAGATCAAGACGATTTTGACCGAGCAGGAAAAGACTCTTAATTTCAAGATCGCATTTCTTACCAAGATGAAGGGCGAGCTTCACAGCACGCTCCAGGTCTTGGAAGGGTGCCCCACCTGCCGATTTGAACCCTTGGAAAAGTACTGCCAGGAATGCATTTTTTACGAAGGTGAAATTCCCACCACATTCAAGGCATTGGTTTCTTAAGTAATATTTTTGGGGGGCGAGGAAAATCATGGTGAAGCTGCCTATCTACATGGACAATAACGCGACAACACCCTTGGATCCACGCGTTCTCAGTGCCATGATGCCGTACCTGACCGAGAGCTTTGGGAATGCAGCCAGTCGGACTCACTCCTTCGGGTGGGTGGCCGAGGCCGCAGTTGAAAAGGGCCGGGAACAGATTGCCCAGTTGGTGAATGCATCGTCACCCGACGAAATCATCTTCACAAGCGGTGCAACCGAATCTGACAATCTTGCGCTAAAGGGGGTGGCGTGGAGTTATAAGGCCAAGGGCAATCACATCATTACCCAAAAGACGGAACACAAAGCAATCCTGGACTCCTGCAAATATCTACAGAAGGAAGGATTCGAGGTCACCTATCTCGATGTCGACAAGTACGGAGTGGTGGATCCCCAAGCGGTCCGTGCGGCCCTTACCGATAAGACGATTCTGATTTCGATCATGTATGCCAACAGCGAGATCGGCACAATTCAACCCATCCCTGAAATTGGCGAAATTGCGAGGGAAAAAGGGATTTTGTTTCATTGTGATGCGGTCCAGGCAGCCGGCAAGATCCCCATCGACATGCAATCGAACAACGTCGATTTGATGTCTATCTCGGGGCACAAGCTCTATGGGCCCAAAGGCGTTGGCGCACTGTTCGTGCGAAAGAAAAAGCCCTTCATCAAGCTCACTCCACTCATCCATGGAGGCGGCCACGAGAAGGGAAAGCGTTCCGGTACTCTGAACGTACCGGGGATCGTCGGTTTTGGCGAGGCATGCGATGTCGCCCTCCGGGAGTTGCCGGAGGAGATGAAGCGTCTTGCCCAGCTGCGCAATAATCTGCGAGACGGATTGCTGGCGAAATTGGACTACGTTCACCCCAATGGGCACCCCGAAAGGCGGATTCCTGGCAGTTTGAACTTGAGCTTTGAGTTTGTGGAGGGAGAGTCCCTCTTGATGGGGCTTAAGGATGTGGCGGTTTCGTCGGGTTCCGCTTGTACTTCGGCCAGCCTCGAACCGTCCTATGTTCTGACCGCAATCGGCGTTGGGCCCGAATTGGCCCACACCTCCATTCGGTTCTGCGTCGGCCGCTTCAACACCGAAGAGGAAGTTGATTTTGTCATCGAGGCGGTGGTCAAGCACGTGACTCGTCTGAGGGAGTTGTCACCGCTGTATGAAATGGTGCTGGAAGGAATAGACCTGAACTCCATCAAGTGGTCTGCCAGTTGATGAGGGTCCGATTGGAGGGCGGCAGCCCCTGACTGTTGATTCATGGGGAATGGTCCTCAGACGCAGTTGAGCTCCGGGCTTGGTGAATAAACTCGATGAATAATTTGGGGAATTTCGCTAAAATAATCAATAGGAGAAGGAGCTACCATGTATGATCCGAAGGTGATTGATCATTACAATAACCCGCGAAACGTCGGGAGTTTTTCAAAAGATGACGAGAGTGTGGGGACCGGCATTGTGGGCGCGCCTGCTTGCGGGGATGTAATGAAGCTTCAGCTCAAGATAAACGATCAAGGCGTGATTGAAGACGCCAAGTTCAAGACGTTCGGGTGCGGCAGTGCAATCGCCAGCTCCAGTCTCGCCACCGAGATGGTCAAGGGAAAGACCATTGACGAGGCCTATGCCATCAGGAACACACAGATCGTCAATGAACTGAAATTGCCACCGGTCAAAATCCATTGCTCGGTCTTGGCCGAGGATGCCATCAAAGCAGCCATTCAGGATTTCCGTAAGAAGCACGGCAATAACTTGAAGACCGTAGAGGAATCAGTCCGAACGACCGCGTAATCCCGTCGATTCCTCAAAGGTTCCGGGGCGCAAGCATCTGATTGGTGGTTGTGAAAGGTCTCCCGTTTTGGTCACCCGCGAGCAAGTGGAGAGCGTCCTCGAAAAGATTCGGCCATCCCTTCAGATGCACGGCGGTGACTTGGAATTGCTGGAGGTTGCTGACAACTGTGCGAGGATTCGTTTACTCGGTCACTGCATCGGGTGCCCCAGTTCGATGTTGACACTGCAGTTCGGCATCGAGGAGACACTTAGAGAGGAAATTCCCGAGTTTGATCACCTCATTCCGGTTTCGCCGTTCGAATAGCGGATCTGGAGGATACTCTGCACATCATGCCCGAGTACGAACTCGGGCATTTTTTTAGCATAGGACTTCATCCATTGGGTGTGCTATCTTTGGTCTATACAGCGATCACCCACAAAGGCAAAACTTCATGTCTGAATCCACGTTGACCCATCCCGTAAAGGCTCTGCAGGAAGCTTCGCTTGATGAATTGATCCGGGAGGTTCTGATTCGAATTGGAGAAGACCCTGGGCGGGAAGGGCTCGTCGAAACACCCAGGCGGCTGGCCAAAGCCCTAAATTATTTGACTCGGGGCTATCAGTTGGATCCCAAGCGGGTCTTGAACAACGCCCTTTATTCGGTCCAATACGATGAAATGGTGATCGTACGGGATATCGATCTTTTCAGCTTATGTGAGCATCACATGCTCCCCTTCTTTGGCAAATGCCACGTGGCCTACATTCCCAATGAAAAGGTTATCGGCCTCAGCAAAATTGCACGGCTGGTGGATATGTTCGCCCGCCGGCTCCAAATCCAGGAAAGACTGACCTGCCAAGTCGCAGAAACCATTAACGAAGCCATCAATCCTGTTGGAGTTGGTGTAGTAATTGAAGCCCAGCATCTTTGCATGATCATGCGTGGGGTCGAAAAGCAAAACTCCGTAGCCACGACCAGTTCCATGCTAGGAGCATTTAGGCAAGAGGGGCAAACCCGGCTTGAGTTTTTAGAGCTCCTTCGCGGCTCAAAGACAACAAGAATCTAAGCTTCTCCTCGCCTGTTCCTCCTTCTGTCAATCACCACTGTCGAATCACTTAACTTACGGGAATTTTTCCCTTCCCTCGCTACATTGCGCGATTGTGTCATTCCACCTCTCAAGCAACCCATTCCTTTTCATGTGGTTAATAGAAATTGCGTTTTGGCACCGGAGATGCTCTATTCAATGGTGTTCCTAATAGGCTGAGAAAGGAGGTCAAGGATGCTGAAACGCGTATCCGTCCTTCTCGCTTTGATAGTTTTGCTTGGCAGTTCCGGGTATCTGATTTCATCCAAATGGCAAGGAAACAGTGCTAGTGCCAGTACCCGGACTGAGAACATGAGAGCGGAGCACCCTGATGAAAAGATATCTCCTGTCATTATTCCGGAGGGTACTCAGATCGAAGTGCGATTGCTGACCACACTCAGTACAAAGAGCAGCCAGGTTGGAGACCAGTTTGCCGCCTCTATTGAACACCCCATCCAAGTGGATGGAATTGAGATCGTGCCTCGGGATTCGACAGCTTTCGGCGTGGTGACATCCGTCAAGGAATCGGGGAGATTGAAAGGGCGTTCCTATATTTCGTTGCGGCTCGAGACCATAGAATTAAAGAGCGGAAGAAAGTTGGAACTCGCAACTAATTCCGTCAGCCGTCTGGGAAAGCCCAACCGCAACCGAAATCTGGCCTTGCTGGGAGGTGGTGCAGGGACAGGCGCAGGAATTGGCGCGATTGCAGGCGGAGCCAAAGGCCTGGCCATTGGGGGTCCCGTTGGACTTGGAGCAGGTCTCGGAACCAAGGCCTTAATCCGTGGATATGAGGTGACCATTCCTTCGGAAACGCTATTGCGATTCACCTTGAAGGAGCCATCCAGTGTCAAAGCGTCATGAGCGACCACGGGGAATTAGGTTGCTTGCACTTTTGAGAGACGATTTTTTTTGAACCTGACAGGGGCCGCAATATCCTCGGTACCAGTTGAGTGAGCCGCCTCCTTAGCCCCTGGAGATCACATGGCGGAATTCATTAGGCTTGATGAAATAGCTAATCAAACGAAAGCACATTTAAGGAGGAAAAAACATGGTAAGCACCAAGACATTCAAAACAATGCTATTGCTGGCAGCAGTCACTTCGGTACTGTTGCTCGCAAGCGGATGCGCAACGAAGAAATATGTAAGGCAGCAGATCGACCCCTTGACGGGGAAGGTCACTGAACTCAGCGATTTAGCCCGTAAGAATTCAAATGACATCAAAGACGTCGACTCCCGGGCACAACAGGGGATCCAAACGGCCAGCGGCAAAGCAGATGCTGCCGACGAAAAGGCCATGACCGCTGATAAGAAAGCTGAAACCGCACAGTCAATGGCAAACGACCTGAAAGGCCAGTTGACGGGCGTTGAAAGCAAGCTTGGGAATATCGACAACTACAAGCAGACGGAAACGGTCACTCTCAACTTTCCATTTAATCAGTTCAAGCTGAAAGAGAAGGAGACAACGTCTCTGGATGAGCTCGCGTCCAAGATCAAAGACCGCAACGCGTACATTGTCCAGATTGAGGGTTACACGGACTCTGTGGGCAACAAGGACTATAACTACGACCTGAGCCAAAAGCGTGCCGAGTCTGTCGTCCGCTATCTCGCGGAGAAATACGACATCCCATTGTATCGATTGTTCATTGTGGGGCTGGGTGCGAGCAAGCCGGTTGAACCCAACACGTCACGCTCCGGGCGCGCAGAGAATCGCCGTGTCGAAGTTCACCTTCTTGAGAACCCGGAGATTATGAGCGCAAAGAAGTAGTTCATGCAGGTGTTGGAAACGGAGGGCGGGGTGACAAGGTCGTTATCTCTCTTCATATCTTCCTTTCACTCCCCCCTCCGGCGGGCGTTGTTCCAAAAGTTGGTGAGTTGCAACAGCCGGTTGCCCCGAAGAACCTCCAGTCAACACCCTTTAGGCGCTCAGCCAATGTCTCGGCATTGACAAGCCTCGCGCCTCCCAGACTGAGAATTCGAACACTTCCCCTCCGACCACCGCGGCTGAATCCTAGTCGGCGGTTCCCGATTGATGATACTTGCTCCCAACAAGAACCCGACATCGAGGGCGTCTGGGGCTATCCTTTTAATGTGAGGTCATTCACTCGCGTCACAGCCGTAGGATGAAACGGAAGAGCAGCACCCGAGCGATCGGGGCTCTCCGGAATTCGCTCGTGCACTCTATGGGTTTGATCCCTCGCCGTTGGATTCCTGGGGGCAAAGCAAAGATTGTATCCCTATTGGATCGCGAAAGGAGGTGAAGGCCGTCATTTTCGATGGGTGTGGCGGTCGTCTGTCCTCACTCCCTCCCTCTATGGCCGCTTCCTTAAATCAATCCGCTTCATTTTTTCAATCTCACTCTGAAGCTCTTTGATGATCAGCGCCTGTTGGGCCTGCGCGGCTTGGAGTTCTTTGATCGTCTGCTTCTGGCGAGTATCGGTGTTCTGGAGTGCGCCGGCGGTCTCCTTTTGCTTGTCATAGGAATCCTGCAACTGGCTCAGTGTCTCCTCCAAATGCGATTCAGAGGCTTGAAGGGCGCTGATCATCTCCGCCTGCTTGGCACTTGTTCTCTGGAGGTGATCGAGTAAATTCACCAGATTCGCCACGATGCCGGCGTTCGTGGCGTAGAGGCTCATGGGAATCTCCGCCGGAATGCGCGTCAGCAAAGCCACAGACTGACTGTAGTCTTTCTGTGGATTCTGCTCCGATGCGTAGAGGAGCCCGCACTGAAACAAGGCGTGGTCCAAAACCGGGCTTTGGGAATACTGATGGAGAAAATCCTGGCAGGAGGTCATGGCTTCGGAAAAGCGGTTTTGTGCCGCCAGCCGATTCACATTCGCAATCATTTGCTCATGCTGGCGAATCGAGTACGTGGGAGACTTCACATGCGCCTTTTTCCCACAGGCGGCCATGGTCACCATCAAGGAGGGGATCACCCCGAGGATCATCCATCTCCATCTGCCCTTGGAAATCATTCAGTCACCTTTTCCATTCCGGAAAATGTCATGCTTGTAATCGTTGAAAGATAGCGAGATACACGAGAGTGTCTCAAGTCGCCATGAACTCTTTCAAACCACTTGACTTGATTTCCTCAACCCACGGGGCAGAGAGGTGGGCAGGGCAAAATGAAATTGGCTTCCCTGTCCCAGCTTGCTCTCCACCCAAATCACACCGTTATGAGCTTCAATGATACTCTGGCAGATGGCCAAACCCAACCCCGTTCCCGTTCTCGAAGTCTCATTCCCATGACCGGCCTGGTAGAACTTTTCAAAAACCTTCATCGTTTCCCCCGCGGGAATCCCAATCCCCTCGTCTTCGACGTTAATGACAACATACTCCTCCCCCGGATCGCAGGTGGAGGAGACACGATCGTTCCCATTCCAGGTTTCAAAAACCGGAACGAGTTGTTGACCCAACGTCCGGTGGCAACCCACCCGAATCGTCGTATTCTCGCGGGAGAACTTGATCGCATTACTCAATAGATTCTCCACAACCTGGGTGATTCGACGAGAATCGATGGTGGCCTGCGAATTCTCCGCGCCGCATTCCGTCACGATACAAAGATTCTTCTCACGGAGCAAGGGCGATGCGCTCTCGATTGCGGATTTTAGAATTGACGAAACGTCGGACGGCTCCAGTTGATACTCCATGGCGCGCGCTTCAATGCGCGAGAGGTCCAGCAGGTCATTGATCCTGCGGGAAAGCATCTCTGATTTCTCTCGGCTTATGGTCAGCAGTCGTTTCTGTTTTTCATTGAGGGACCCGATGGCCTCACTCAGCAGCAGATCATTGGTGGCCAGCATGGAGGCCAGGGGGGATCTCAGCTCATGCGAGACGTGAGAGACAAATCCCTTTTTCAATTCATCAAGCTCTCCCAGTTGCTTCGCCATGGAATTAAACGCCTGGGCAAGCTCTCCAAATTCATCGCGACGATTGAGATGGATCAAGGTTCGAAACTTGCCCGCCGCAATCATCCGAGTTCCTGCGATCAGCTTCAGAAGAGGCTTGGAAATCCTTCGGGCCAGGAACAGACTGAGACCAACGGCCAGGGCGATTGAGGATATTCCGGCGGTCAACGTAATCTGACGCGCCAGTCGTCGAACATTCTCAGAATACAGCAGGCGCTTCTGCATGACCTCGACGGTGGATTGCTCCAATTCCAGGTACTGGCGTTTCAAGGTCTGCGTCAGATCATACTTGTGGTTTTCGAGGGAAATCAGATCCTCGGTGGGGAGAGCTCCCTCCGACGCCATTCGGCGATTGAAAACGTCCTTGTAAGCCAGGTAGGTTTTTTCGATCTCACCGGCGATGGCCCGTTCCGAGGAGGTTACCAGCAAGCGATCCAGACGAGCGAAGCTCGAATCATATTGCTTCTCCAAGTTGACCATCCGCTCCAAATAGTCCGGATCCTGCGTCACCAGATACTTTTGGTCAAAAAGGAAAATGTCTTCAATGAGCCGTCCCTGTTCCTCTTCTTCCGTGCGTGCGCGAAAATCGACATTGGACAGGTCTCTGCTCGTCCGATTCAGCAATCGGATTTCAGCCATCAAATAGAGCGTCACCGCCACAATCAGGATAACCAGACTAAGGTATCCCAGCGAAATCTGAGTCCGGATTTTCATGGATTTGATCGCTTGACCCGGGTCGATAAAAACAACCGGAACTGAAAATTGTGCCTTGGGGAAATCGGGATGTCTCCCTGAGGGTTACCCCGCGTCCACTAAAGTCTCCAAGCATCCACAGGGAATCATGAAGGCATAAGATCCTGATGCTGAGACCACCGGAAGGAGGACCTCGCGGTCCTCAGCCCGATCCAGGGTGAACGGGATCCACCCGGTCCCTCCATCCCCGGCAAGGTCAGAAACCTGAGCGACCCCTCCGGCGAGTGAAATCATCACACAGCCGACTCAAGGTCGGCGATTCCATACGCCTTCAGCTTGTTCCGGATCGTTTTGACATCAACTCCCAGCACTCGGGCCGCCTCCGCCTTGTTATTATCGACTGCCTTCAGCGTCCGCAGAATAATCTCTCTTTCGGCCTCGGAGAAAGAGGTACCGGGTCGGATCGTAATCATTTGCTCCTGCTCCGTCGTCGACTGAGTCAAGTAGGCGGGCAGATCCTGCGGCTCAATCCACTCCGATTTGGCCACGATGACGGCGCGCTCGATGACGTTGCGAAGCTCGCGCACATTCCCGGGCCACGCATAACTCATAAAGATCTGCTTCGTCCGGCGGGACATCGATTTGATCTGTACCTGGTGCTTCTGGTTATACATCGCGATAAAATGACGGACCAGCAGGGGGATGTCCTCCCTCCTGTGCGCCAGCGGAGGCAATTCCACCTGAACTGTACTCAGCCGGTAATACAGATCCTTGCGCAACGACCCGTCCTGTATAGCCTCTTCAGGTCGATGATTGGTTGCTGCAATAATCCGCACGTCAATGGGAATCGGGTCTCTCCCCCCCAGCCGGCGGACACTCCCCTCTTCCAACACCCGGAGCAACTTGGGTTGGAGATTCAACGGCATTTCTGCAATCTCATCGAGAAACAGCGTTCCCTTGTGGGCGAGCTCAAAACAGCCAAGCCGTCGATCCACCGCCCCTGTAAACGCCCCGCGCTCGTGTCCGAAAATCTCGCTTTCAATAAGAGTTTCAGGGATTGCTGAAGCATTGATGGCGATATACGGTTCCATGGCCCGGGGACTTGCCTGATGGATAGCATTGGCCACGACTTCCTTCCCCGTCCCACTTTCGCCTGTAATCAAGACGGCCGCATCTTTGCTGGACACATCGTGAATCAACCGAACGATTGACTTAATTGCCGGGCTTCTCCCAATGAACCCATAGAAGGACCCCTCCGAATGAAGAAGCTTGTCGAGATCGTCCAGCTCAACGATTTCGGCTTCCTCCTCATAGAGATTGTCGAGGAGAATTCTCAGCTTCTTAAAATCGATGGGTTTTGTCAGGAAGTCGACCGCCCCTAGCTTTATCGCCTCCACTCCCAGATCTATGGTTCCCTCCGCCGTGATCAGGATGAGCTTGGTGTTGAGATTGTTACTTTTCATTCGTCGGAGAAGTTCCAAACCACCAACCTTGGGCATGATCACGTCGGTGAGGACGACGGAGACCGGGTCTTTCTCCAGCCTCTTCAGAGCCTCCTCGCCATCTTTTGCCTCAATAGGCTGATAGCCCCACTCCTGCACGACCAGACTCAAAATCTCGCGTGCCGACGCATCATCATCCACAATAAGAATATGCTTGTCTGTTGTCATAGAGTGCGTGGATTATACGCCTCCAGCTTGACTTCAAAAAGGAATTTTTTCCCTGATTTCACCCCTCCCTGTTGTCTTCCCAGCCGCTCAAAACCCTCTGGCGTTTGCTTATTCCTGTAATTTCACCAAATTAGGAAAACCCCAAAGTTTGGCCACTTCGTTGCTATGTTACAAAACGGAACAGTTGAACATTTCCCAAGCTCCACACCAGGAATCGTCGGAAGGGACGCAAGGTTTATCCTTCAGGACTGATCTTGGTAGAGTTCCAAAGAGTCGGTCGGAGCCATTTTGTATTTTTGATTTCCCGCTGAGAGAGCGGGATTCTTAGACCTGAAGGCGGTCGAAGGGAAGCAAGAGAAGTCCGGCGGACAAGGGCATCTGATCGTGACGAAACCAGCGGGAAACAGAGCAGACAATACCACCCTTGGGTCAGAAGTCAGGTAGGCTAGGGCTGAGCTATTAGATTTGGTGTTTGATTCATGAGTTTCTGTCCGCGAGCCTTTCCTCCTTGAATTTTTCTCGCGTGGCAGAAAGATGGCGGCAGGTGGCGCTACCCCCGCCTGCCGCCCTTTGATAAAGAGTCAGAGTTTGTTCCCTCCTTCAGCTCATAGTGAAATGAAGCGGGGAGTGGTAGGGTATGAAACCAGACAAGAGTAGGCAAGGGCGACGCAGTACGCTCAGAGAATAAAGGTCATCCTACTCCCTGGACTCGGATCTGCGCGTGAGCGATTTCCCCGAAGGAATCGTCTCGCGAGGCAGTAAGGACGGCGGCAGGTGGCGCTACCCCCATCTGCCGCCATCGCTTTTTAGGA
Source organism: Terriglobia bacterium (assembly GCA_041494885.1). Classification (GTDB taxonomy): domain Bacteria; phylum Acidobacteriota; class Terriglobia; order JAIQFV01; family JAIQFV01; genus JAIQFV01. The sequence continues at coordinate 9,849 of JBGQBO010000030.1, read as the reverse complement.
TATCGAAGCAGGCCTGTGGCGAAACCGCCAAGAGAAGACTGTCTTAGTAGCAAAATAAAACGGGATGGGGTGAGGCCTTTCTCAGACCCTCACAAGAGTAGAGCTCCTTATCAGTTTTTGGGGTAAGGGGCCTTACGTGTGCAACCACCTTTTTGAATTATTCTCCCGTGGCGTGAAGATGGGGGCAGGTGGCGCTCCCCCCCCACTTGGCGCCAAGTACCTTGGATGCAATCACAGAAGATAACACGGCCCCTCCTGATTATTTCCTCCCCTCAAAATTCGAATGGCAGCGGAATCTGGCCTCGGTCAATGGAGTACGGGAGTTTGCTGTCGCTTTCACAGGGTGAAGCTTTTTTTCGCGCGCATTCCCTCGGAGCGGCAAGCTTGCGTACGCCAAATGGGACACCGAATTATGGAATGGGGTGTACTTAGGCCGCCTCTTCCGTAGTCTTGTGTTCTTTTGTCTTCATAGGATTCGGCACGAGCAGCATGTCCTTGGTGTAAATCAGGTCCTTGGTATCGTAGATTGCAAATTCAAACTTGTGCCCGTGGGTAACTGCGTCCGTGGGACACGCCTCCACGCAAAAACCGCAAAATATACATCGCCCGTAATCAATGTTGTACACCTTGGCGTAACGCTCGGCTTGGCTGAACCTTTCCAGGTCTGTGTTCTCAGCAGCCTCGATGTAAATGGCATTGGCAGGACAGGCGGCAGAGCACAGGAAACACGCCACACACTTTTCCAATCCATTCTCATCTCGCTGGAGTTCGTGGATCCCGCGGTATCGCTCTTCAAAACGGGGCTTTACATCGGGATAGTTCTCTGTGATGGCAGGCCGGAACACGTGTTTGAGGGTTATCCCGTAACCCCTGACCAGGGCAACCGACGCCTCAACGACCTCTCTCAGTATATTCATCCGGCTCCTGAACCTACCTTCCCCGGGCTTCTTGTTTTCCATCCCGGAATTCCTGAAATACAAAAAAGTAAAACTAGCGCACACCTGACTAATTGTCAACGAATTCGGATTGATCCCATCGCCTTGACTTTCGCTTGGAAGGTTTGCTATAAGTGAACGCGTCAGTCGGAAGCTTCAAGACGCTAACCGTCGGATCCCTCAGATTGTCTTTGACCAAAGGTCGGGCGACCGTGGTCACTCCTTTGTCAATGAGAAGGCCTGCTCCTCATGTCACCGAGAGGGCCAGCCAGACGCACCAACAACCGATTCATCTCCCTAGAGGTCAAGCATGGCTAAAGTGATTAGACAGCGGAGTGCAAAGAAGAAAGTGTCAAAGAGTTCCACACCCGCCAAGCACAAAAAATCGACTGGCCGGGCGACTCTTAAGTATCCCCCTCGAAGGGCGCAAGGCCGGACGCCAGTGTCAAAGACTCGTCTGCCGGAGAAGCGTCCTGTGAAAAGGTTGATGGTTGCAGAGCGGGATCCACAGGCGGTAAAACTTTACGAAACGGCCCTGAAGAGCTTCAACTCACACGAATTTGCCCGCGCGCGGGAGGCCTTTCAAAGGGTGATCGATCAATCTCCAAAGGAACCTGACATTGTTGAACGAGCGCGCGTTCATTTGGCCATTTGCCAGCAACGACTCGCCAAGGGAGGCAGCGGGGCCAAGACCGCCGAGGATTTCTATAACATGGCCATCGCACACTTAAACCGACGAGATTTTGAGGAGGCCCAGTCCAGCCTTGAAAAAGCGCTCGCCCTCGATCCCAGGGGGGACCACATTATTTATGGTATGGCCGCGTTGGATTCCCTGCGGGGCCGTGCGGAGCAGGCCTTGAAGCATCTCCAACGCGCGATCCAGCTGAATCCCTTGAACCGGACCGCCGCGATGAACGATCCCGATTTTGAACCCATGGCGAAATCGGCAGAATTTCAAGCCCTCGTCCGGGGAACGTCCGCTGAACATTAAGGGGACGCGTGGTTTTGTGATGCGTCCCTCCACATTTTGGGATTGGCGAAGAGCCTAATTTCTGCGAGCATACGTCCATGCCAGACTCAGTCATTGCCATCGTCATGGCAGCAGGCAAGAGCACGCGCTTTAAATCTCAACGCTCCAAACTGGCGACCTCGGTGAACGGGAAGAGCATCATTGCCCGGGTCATCGATGCGGTTGCCGGGCTCGCTCCCCAAACCATCTATGTCGTGGTAGGACATCGGGCCGCCGATATCGAGGCCGCTCTCCGCGATCGTTCGGTCAAGTTCATCACTCAAGAACCTCAGCTGGGAACCGGCCATTGCGTGCAGGTGGCGGTCGAGCACATCCGGAAAGGACCAGGGACTGTCCTGGTTCTCAACGGGGATGTTCCCCTCATCGGGCCCGAGCTGCTGAGGCAGGTCCTGGAATCGCACCACTCCGGGCGTGCCGCTGCTACGGTGGTTTCAACTCGGCTCGAGGATCCCTCGGGGTATGGCCGGATCGTACGGAACCGTTCCGGAAAGATCTCCAGGATCATTGAGCATCGTGACGCCACTCCGGCCGAGCGCCGGGTCCGCGACATCAATGTCGGCCTGTATGTGTTTTCATTGCAGCTTCTCAAGGAGTTTATTCCCAAGCTCAGCAATCAGAATGCCCAGCGGGAGTACTACTTGACCGATCTGATCGGGCTGTTGATCGCCGCGAAGAAGAAGGTCAATCTCTTCCGAGCCGCGGACCCCATAGAGGTATTGGGAGTAAACGACCGCCGTGAGCTGGCGGAGGTCGACCGGATTCTTCGACTCCGGACTCTGCAGCGGGTGATGCGGGACGGCGTGACGATTATCGATCCCGCGACGACCACGGTCGAGGAGGAGGTGACGATTGGACAGGACACGGTGCTCTTTCCGGGCGTCCGGATTGAAGGTGTTTCCTCGATTGGCGAGCGTTGCATCATTCGCTCCCACAGCCGGATCTCGAATTCCATCCTAAAAGATGACGTCACGGTCAACGATCTAAGCATCATCAATGAAAGCCAGGTCGAGTCGAAGGCCTCCATTGGTCCGTTTGCCCACCTGCGGTTGAATGCCGTGGTCGAGTCGAATGCTCGCGTCGGAAATTTCGTCGAGCTCAAGAAAGCCCGACTCGGCCAAAATTCCAAGGTCTCTCACCTAACGTATCTCGGTGACACCGTGGTGGGTCAGAACGCCAATATCGGGGCGGGAACCATCACGTGCAATTACGATGGGGTCAATAAGAACAAGACGGTGATCGAAGATGAATGCTTCATTGGCAGCGGGGTCGAACTGGTGGCTCCCGTGGTGATCCACAGAGGGGCCTATGTTGCGGCGGGTTCAGTCATCACCCACGATGTCCCATCTGATGCACTGGCGATCGCGCGGGGCCGCCAGGAAAACAAACAGGATTGGAAGCAGAAACAAGCCGAAAGAAAATCAAAATCCACCAAAGCATAGGTCGAAGGAGAGGGAGTAAGTCATGTGTGGCATTGTCGGATACCTGGGCAAGAAACGGGTGGTCCCTGTCATCCTCGACGGATTGAAGCGGCTGGAGTATCGCGGCTATGATTCTGCAGGGATCGCGGTCGTTAACGAGGGACATCTGGAGATCAGACGCACCAGCGGAAAGCTGCGCAATTTGGAGGAAGCCATCCGCCTCAAGCCGCTCGATGGAACCTACGGAATCGGGCATACTCGCTGGGCAACCCATGGCCGGCCGACCGAAGAAAATGCACACCCCCACCGCGATTGCAAAGGAAACATTGTGGTGGTCCACAATGGCATCGTCGAGAATTACCTTTCCATCAAAAAAGCTTTGATTGCCGAAGGACATCATTTTGTCACGGAGACTGACACCGAGGTCATCGCCCACCTGATTGAAAAACATTCCAACGGGAACCTGGAAGCCGCCGTTCTGAAAACAGTTCAACAGATCAAGGGCCTGTTCGCCCTCGCCGTCCTTTCCACCAAAGACCCCAACAAGATTGTGGCTGCCCGCAGTGGCCCGCCGGCCATCATTGGCCTGGGGAACGACGAGTTTTTTGTTGCGTCGGACGTCCCCGCCGTCCTGCCTCACACCCGGGATATTATCTTTCTTGCCGATGGGGACATCGCTGTCGTGACGGAGAACGGTGTTTCCTTCATGGACTTCTCGGGAGCCCCCGTGACCCACCCCATTCAGCATATTACCTGGGACCCGATCATGGCGGAGAAGGGCGGCTTCAAGCATTTCATGTTGAAGGAAATCTACGAGCAGCCGCGGGCCGTCCGTGACACGATGCTGGGTCGCATCTCGCTGGAAACCGGAAAAATATTTCTAGATCAAATGATGATCGACGAAGAGGAATTCCAGCGATTCACCAGCATCCGGCTCGTGGCCTGTGGCACCTCCTGGCATGCGGCCCTGGCGGGGAAATTCATGCTCGAAAAACTGGCGCGCATCCCGGTGGAAGTGGACTACGGCTCGGAATTTCGGTACCGCAATCCCATCATCACCCCGAGCACGCTGACCATGGTGATCACGCAATCCGGCGAGACGGCAGATACCATCGCGGCACAGCGAGAGGCACGCCAGCGGGGCTCCAAGAGCCTGGCCATCTGCAATGTCGTGGGGAGCATGGTGGCCCGAGATTCTGATGGGACCATTTACACCCACGCGGGCCCGGAGATTGGCGTTGCCTCAACCAAGGCCTTCACCGCACAGTTGACCGCCCTGTACCTGTTCGCCATCTGCCTGGCGCAGATCCGGGAGCAGATCGGGGAGGACGTTTCCAAACGATTAGTTCAGGAGTTGACAGAGATTCCGAGCAAGATCGAGAAGATCCTCCAGCAGGACGAAACAATCGAGGAGCTTTCCAAACATTTCTTTCGCTGCACCGACTTCTTGTTTCTCGGACGCGGGATCCATTATCCGATCGCCCTCGAGGGGGCGCTCAAGCTCAAGGAAATCTCATACATCCATGCGGAGGGATATCCTGCGGGGGAGATGAAACACGGACCCAATGCCCTCATTGACGAAAATCTACCGGTAGTGATTCTGGCTTCGACCGATCCGGCCGATGCCGAATCGGTGATCCTCCGTGAGAAGACGATGAGCAACGTGAAGGAAGTGAAAGCCCGGGACGGCATTGTCATCGCACTGGGAAGTGAAGCCGACTCCGAACTCGCCGAGGCCGCGGACCACTTCCTGGAAATCCCGAATACCAATGCGATGTTGAGTTCAATTCTCGAAGTGATCCCCTTGCAATTGCTCGCCTACCACATCGCTATTCGTCGGGGTTGCGATGTTGACCAGCCGCGAAACCTGGCCAAAAGCGTCACCGTAGAGTAGGATGATTTGTCGCGCCGGGCCGCACCGCTTCTTGCACCGTATCGTGAAATGATGTGACTCAGAAGTACCGAGAGACCCGTTAAGCCGCAAAGAGCACCCCCAGGAGCTCGCGGAGTTTCCATAACGCTTCGACAATCGCGGCCCTAGGGCCGCGAAAAGCCCCAATCTCTTATTACATCCAATTCCTCATCGCGCCCTCGGCGCTTGCCTGGCGTAATTTACGGTTTGTTCTTATCCGACCCAGACCAGGACTCGTCCCTTTTATTTATGCACTGGGTGGGGCAGGAGCTATCCCCATTAATAGAACCAGCCGGTACGGGCCAGCGTTGGTCACTCCATGGCTGACCCCTGCAGGGGCCCACACGGTCATTCCCATTCTTCCCTTCTGTGTCTCTTTTCCCACCGTAAACTCACCTTCACCTTCGACAACGAAGTAGAACTTATCCTGCTCCGCGTGTTGGTGGGGCGGCTGTGACTGACCAGGCTCCAAACTGTTTATGCCCAGCAGCAGCCTTGGGGTGCGGAAGAGCGTTGCCTTGGAGGGTTTCTCCTTGGAATAACCGATATGAGCCCTGTAGTCCTGAAAGTAATCCATCATTGACCTCCTCTTGCCGGACCCGCAGAATGTAGCCAGTTTGATGATCCCCTTTTGATCATCAGGAGGGGAAGTAATTCTTGAGTGGTCTTTCAGAGATTTTGCGCGTCAGGGAAGGTGATCCACTCATCGTCAAGGGCCCTGAGCAAATCTATAGGTTTCCGTTCGCGCCGGCCGGCGCGCCCTCCCTATTAACAGATACAGGGGGGAAGCCCTCGCCCCCGACCGAATGTCTGGATTCCGCAATTCTATGACCGGGTTCATTGATGCAATCTCGGAACAAACGGCCGTGCAGTGATCTGACCGCGGAATTCAGAATCCCATCTTCCCGGAATTGCTGTTCCGCAAGATGGGCAAGACCCGTTTGCCGTGAGGGAATAACTGATGATTAAGTAACCGAATCGCTCGATGAGGAGCACACCGCATTTGGGACAACTGGTGTTCTCCAACCCACCGACCAGTCCCGGCAAGTTTCCAGCGTAGATATATCGTATCCCTGCTTCCCCCCCAATCCGGGAAGCCCGCAGCAGATCCTCCGGGGTTGTGTTCTCAGGATCTGTCATCTTGTAATCCTTGTGAAAGGCGGTCACGTGCCAGGGGATGTCCGGCGAGACGCTACACAGAAACCCGGTCAGCCGCTTCAATTCGTCTTCAGAATCATTGAAACCCGGGATCAGAAGCGTGAGAACCTCAAGCCAAAATCCCAACTGAAAAAGCCGCTGGATGGTATCCAGTATTGGCTGCAGGCGTCCTCCAAGTTGACGATAATGCCGATCATCAAAGCTCTTGAGATCAACCTTGTAAAGATCCACCCAGGGTCGAAGGTATTCGATCACCTCGGGAGTGCCATTTCCATTAGAAACATATCCGGTCATTAACCCGGCGCCCTTCGCCTCTTTGAAAACCGCCACCGCCCACTCACTCGTAATGAGCGGCTCGTTGTATGTGCTGACGATTACTTTGGCGCCTTGACGAAGAGCGTCGCTCACCAGTCCCCCGGGAGTGATTTTCTTCGGGGATGCGATGGCCGTCGGATCACGCAACACCTGGGACGTCACCCAGTTCTGGCAGTAGGCGCAATGCAGATCACAGCCCAGCATGCCAAAGCTGTACGCCAACGCCCCGGGATAGGCATGGAAAAAGGGCTTCTTTTCAATGGGGTCACATTGAACTCCGCCCACATATCCCCAGGGGACAAAGAGAGTCCCTCCGTGGTTAAACCGGACCTTGCAGACGCCGGGTTGGCCTTCGGGAATGCGGCAGCAATGTCCGCAGGCAAAACAACGCACCCAGTTCTGATCAAGCCTTTCGTACAGCTCGCCTTCGCGAACGTTTCGATTGACGAGGTCTTGTAACGTTGTCATTGCGTGGGTGTGCGCCCGCCCTGAGGCGAGCTTCCTCGATGAGATTCAAGATAATATTATACTACTTTGGGAGATGGAATGGCGCTCTCTGTGGGCTTTGGTCTGTACGGTCGATGGTTCGCCGCGCTTTTGGCGGATTTAGCAGGAAAAACTATCTACTTCGTCTGTTTCCACGGTTCGGTTCACTTGGGCGTTCGGTTCTTCAATCCAGTCATCATTGAGACTTTTTCCAAATGGCTATGAAAATCCCCTTATTGGACAAATGCCCGACGGGACAAGAGAGTCATATCCATCAGGCTGCCTCAGCGCTCTCGGCGCCATGGTGGTTGTGTCATTGGTTTTCTACCATACCGAAAGATACCGCTCGCCCCGATCCGGGAGGATCGTGACCACATTCTGATTAGGTCCCAGATCTCGGGCGACGCATTCCGCCGCCACCACGTTTGCCCCTGCGCTGATTCCGACAAATAACGCTTCCTCCCGGGCTAACCTTCTTGCCATTCGGATGGCTTCTTGCGTCGGGACTTTTATAATTCGATCAATTCTTTCCATCTTTATGAGCGGTGGGATAAAGCCATCCGCAATGCCCTGAATTCCATGGTTTCCCGCGGCTTGCCCTGACATCACTGCCGATTCCGCAGGCTCCACAGCCACGATTTGAACCCTGCGATTCCTTTTCCGTAGCGCCTCCCCGACCCCCATAAGGGTTCCCCCCGTCCCCACGCCCATCACAAACGCATCGACATCGGATCCCAACTCGTCGATGATTTCACGGCCGGTGGTGGCGATATGCGCCGCAGGATTGTCGGGATTCGAAAACTGGCGCGGAAGGAAGATGGTAGGGTCTTTCCTGGCTCGATCCTCAGTTTCGGCCACTGCACGCTCGATGTCATTAACATCTTCGATCAGCTCAAGCTCGGCCCCAAAAGCTTCCAGCATCTTTCTCCGCTCGATGCTTGCCGTCCTGGGCATGATAATAACAACACGGTATCCCTTCTGCGCCCCGACCATGGAGAGCGCTATTCCGGTGTTTCCGCTAGTGACTTCCAGGATGGTCGAGCCCGGTGACAGTTCCCCCCGTTCTTCGGCCCGCTCAATAATGTAACGAGCGATCCGGTCTTTCACACTGCCGCCTGGGTTCATGTATTCAGCCTTGGCATAGACGGTGGCGCCACCCGCAGCGACAACCTGCTTCAGCTTCAACAACGGGGTGTTTCCAATGCGGGTCAGCAGGGTGGGACAAGGTACCAGAACAGCAGTCATATAAAGCCTCCCTCAAAGCCTTTGCTTGTGACGGTATATCACAAAGCCACGTTACGGTCTAGGTGGTCTGTATTGTCTATTTCGTCTATCCAAAGAAATTTGATAGACTGAATTGATCGGGCAAGCGACCAAACAAGCCAAATGGATTGTCCAGCGATATGAAAATGTCCTAGCCCCGGTGAGCCTTCTTTTCGCCGCGGGAATTTGCATGAGGGATTCTGGCGGTCGAATCACGGAGGAAGGAATAAGAGGTCGCCGTCACCGATTCCGGGCGGAAGGATGAATCTTGTGAGCTTCAAATAAAAGCTCCCGACGTGAGAAAAGTTCATCGGGATTATCAGAGCCTGTAGAATCCTTTGACTGGTACCGACTCCCGAATATCACACCGTATGTGGATCGGCGAAACTAAGGTCCAGAACACCTCAATTCAATTCCCTCCACTTCTTCATCCGCTCGATGTGCTCTCCATCCTATCTACCCTGTCCATCCCTGCTATGCGTGATTGGAGAACCCATGATGGTCCACATTTTCATTTCACTTGGCAGGAAGTGAGCATGACCTCAAGAAGCATGACCTCCACCATGATGAATCGTGTATTGGGGGATGGAAGGAATCTATCGACCAGCGATTCGGGGCTTTGATCACTTCTATCATTCCCAGCCCACCCTCGCCCCACAAAGCACGCAGGACTCAGCTGGAACCATGTTCTGACTGTCCTCCCGCCTTGAACCATGACCGCTGGGTGTCCCCACATCACCCACCGCAGTCATTGCTGCTCTGATGGTAAGTGCCTGGCCATCGAGCCACGGATTCGGCGATGAGGTCAATTTCGGTGGGTGGCGAAGGGAGTATTGAAGAGGATCGTAAGGTTGTTGGAGAGGATCAAGCCTGAATTCGGATCTATCTTTTCGGTGGGGTTCCGTCTTGCCCGAAGAGTTTCGAACCCCACACCCTTAGTTCAGAAATTGTGCCGGTGGAAATTCCAGGTATTTGAGGCTGTGTCAAAACTCAACAGCGTGACATCTTGACACAGCCTCATCCCCTCTATCTTCGTGCCGGCTCGCTGGTAGTTTCCCAGGCAAGCCACTTCATTATTGTATTGCGCTCAGCGGCACACTCCTTCCACTCTCGTCAAAGAAGTTGATGAACACATCACCGGGACCTGTGGAGGTGCTGAGCACGATGGTCTGGGTTTTGTATCCGCCTCCGTTGACGATCTGCGGCAGGATCTGGATTCCCTGGGGGGGATTGTTCAGATCCGCAACCGGCAGCGTCGAGTAGATGGTTTCGCCCCGCTCATTGGTCGTCAACCGCAGGGTCAGGAAGCTGCTGGGTTGCGAGCTGGCGATG
>JBGQBO010000029.1:0-71733 GCA_041494885.1 Terriglobia bacterium | reverse complement strand
TAACCCGGATTATTCATGAATCTATGAAACAAAAAACCTCCCGATGCGTCTAAAGCGAGTGGTGACAGGCTCAAAACGCATTGCAGGAGGTTTTTGTGACGACTCAAGATAACACACAGACTGTTCTTTTTCCCGAACTTTTTTCGAAACCCGTGGTCGCCACTTTTGATCAAGCCCATGGCAGCTCCGATGGCGGCGCGATTCTGTTGAAGGGAGCCGACGAGCAGTTGCACCTGACCGAGCGTTTAGCCGCGTGTTTGAAAGATCGGCGACAAGCGGGCAAGGTCGATCACTCCCTGCTCGACCTGTTGCGCCAGCGCATCTATGGGATCGCCTGTGGCTATGCCGACTGTAACGATGCGGCGCGACTGGCCGAAGATCCCATTCAGAAGTTGCTGCTGGATCGCGATCCCCTCGACGGCGATCGGTTGGGCTCGCAGCCCAGCTTATCGCGGTTTGAAAATGCCGTCTCACGAAAAGAACTCCTGCGTTTCGGTCAGGAATTAGCCGAAGTGGTCATCCAACACCACGCCGAACGGCTGAACGGCAAAGCCCGGTTGATCACGGTTGACTTGGATTCCACCGACGATCCCACCCACGGGCAGCAACAGTTCAGCTTCTTCAACGGTCACTACGGCAGTTGGTGTTATCTGCCGATGGTGGGGACGATGCGTTTCAACCAGGAAGCGGAACAGTATCTGTTCACGACCGCGTTACGTCCCGGCAACGCCGCCCCGGCTCAAGGAGCCATCGCGCTGCTCGGTCGCCTCCTGCGACGCTTGCGCGAGGCGTTTCCCCGGGCCAGCTTGCGCGTTCGACTCGACGCCGGGTTTGCCACCCCCGAGGTGTTTGAGTTCCTGGAAGCCGCCGGGGTGGAATACCTCGTGGCCATGGGCGCCAACACCCGTCTCTTAAAACTCGTTCGCAAAGCCTTGGCCCTGGCTCGATTGAAGTCGCTGCTGAGCGGCCAGACTGAAGTCGTCTTCGTGGAAGCGCGCTATCGGGCCAAAAAATGGCGGGGTGCTCGTCGGGTCATCCTCAAAGCCGAAGTGGTGCGCGACGGGCGGCATGCGCCCCGAGACAATCCCCGCTTCGTCATCACTAATCTGCGCTTCCAGCCCGAGACCGTGTATCGTCATTATCGAGAGCGGGGTGAAAGCGAGAACCGCATCAAAGAACTGCATCACGGCTTGGAAGTGGATCGCACCAGTTGCTCCAGTTTCTGGGCCAATCAGTTTCGCGTCTTGATGACGGCCGCTGCTTATGTTCTGATGCAACACCTGCGCTCCTGCGCTGCAGGCACGGAACTGGCCCGCGCCCAGGTCAGCACCCTGCGCGAGCGATTGTTGAAGTTGGGCGTGTGGGTGGAGCGATCGCTCCGTCGCATCGTGCTCCATCTGCCGTTGCATTACCCTTGGTTCTCCTGCTGGAAACACATTGCGAAGGCCGTCGGAGCCACCTCATGAACGCTCCAGAACAAAACCATTCGCTCCCAGTTTCGCTTCCGCAGGGAGAAGTGTGCGCTGAAAAAGCCCGACGCTACCTTTTACGACACTTTTCCTTCCGGATCAGTACATCCAACCCCTCGGTCACAACTCTTAGAGTCGCTCGTCGCTCGCATAAGGAGTAGATCCCGGTAGATTTTGGGAATTTGCGGGAGTTTTTCAACTTTCATGAATAATCCGGGTTAACAGGTCAGTCGTCTTTGGCACAGTCCCATCCAACCTTCTTCGTCAGTCTCTCCTTCTTAATTGCTCATTCCATCATCTGTACCATCTCGAGTTCCGGGATCATGGGGCGATGAAGGTGCTCCGGCACCTCCACGCTTTCCGGAACCTGGTAGCGCGGCTTTTGGCGGCCGCTGAAATCGAGATACAACTTGCGCCGCAAGTACCACTCCGGGAAGTGGCCCATCCGGAGCAAGGGGTATTTCATGACATCTCCGAAGAGCTTGCGGCCCATCATGTAGTAATACACGGGGACCCCGGCGATGAATTTCCACTGCACCGAGGGGGTGTTTCGCCAGAAGTCGAGATTGTAACGCCAGGCGGTGCAAAAGAGCTCCCATTGCAGATCGGTAAGCTCCACCAGCTTGGCGCTTTGGTTGCCCTTTTTTTGCAGCTTGGTTTCCTCAAGCGGCACAAACAACGTCGGAATCGGAGCCCACTTGGCGTCTTTCAGCGCAAAAAGCAAATCGAGCGTTTGCTTGGTGTCTTCCCGCTTTTCTCCCGGCAGGCCGATGATAAAGGTGCAGAGAGGAAACCAGTTGTTCTTGTTGAGGATTTCAATTCCCTTGAGCATGACATCGGGCCATTGCTCCGGTCGGTACGGATAGGCCTTCCCCTTCATATGCATCTCGAAGAGCCGCGGCGAACCGGTCTCCACTCCGATGAACAGGGACGTGTAGCGTTTTTCCGGGTGAGTGGAGGCATGGTGCTGGGTATAACTCTTCCCCACGGCGATGGGCGTCAGCTCCTCGATCAGTTCCGGGTTGACGACGATTGGCGCCATCGTGCCGTGAGTAAGGGCGATGTAGTTGACCCCGGGGACAGCGGCCACGGACTTGAAGAGCCGCTTCAATGCCGGAACATTGGTCTCGAAACGCGGGCCCTGATCATAAAGAAAAAGATCCTCGGTGGTGAGCAGGATGGAATCAGCGCCTTCTGCCACCTGGGTGCGCACGTTGTCGAGGATGTGTTCGAGAGGGATGCTCTTGCCGCGTCGCAACGCCACCGAGCAGAACTGGCAGCCCCGTCCACAGCCGCGTGTAATTTCGACCACGCCCAGCGTGGCGCGGTGACGAATACGCGGGATGCTTTCCAGTTGCGGACTATGGCCCGCCACCCTCCGCGGCAACGCCTCGCCGCGCATGGCCGCCTCGAACAGCGGCAGGGCCACATCTTCCGCCTCGCCATCCACTATGGTGTCGATCAGCCATTCGTCCTGTAAATTCTTCTTTTCAATCTGCCAGGACCCCGGCCCGCCCACGATGATCTTCATGTGGGACTTGTGCTGCTTTAACACCGGATGGGTGATCATCCGGCGGAACTCGTACGCATTCACGGGCTCCTGGTATCGCCCGTAAAGGTGAACATAGACGTCGGTGGCAAAGGTGATGCCCAGAGGATTATGGGCATGGATCCCGACCACCTGCGTTTGGTCGCCCACAAAGAGATCGAGTTGATCCGTATAACAGACTGCGATATCGTCGGGAGAGAACTTCTGCAAGAGCAGGGATTCAATGATGCGCAATCCATGCGGGACGTACTTGGCCTGGCCGTCGGCCGCGAGTTCGTGCTCGGTGGACCAGTCCGTCCCCCAGTAAGCGGCAAACCGTTGCGGCAAACAGGCCAAAAGCATCTGCCGCCAGGTGCTTCGCATGTATTCTGAAGATTCAGAGTCGCTCGCCGCGAGAACAATCTTGCGTCCGGGTGATCCCATAGGTTTCTTCTCCTCGGTGCCTGAATTGAATCATTCTGTTTGAGCTGTCTTTGCCCAGAATAATTGTGAGGATCTGCATGAATTGAAGTTGGACCTTTGAATCCTCTCGGAGTCCCCGATTTGGACCTCCATTTTTCATTGACTAAAAGCGTCGCGCGCCGCTTTGGACAGCGATGGGTCGAGTCGTGAAGGGTTCTCCCATTTACCTGGGATCGCTCCACAAGCTTTCCGCAGACCCCATTCCCCAAGGGGAATTGTGTGTGTTTTTTCCCGGCTTTTGCCATCAGGAACATACTATCTTTCGGGGCAGGATTTCAATGATTTTCTGTTGAACGGTACGAGGGGAAGGGGATGGGGATTAGGTGTGAGGAAAGAAGTGAGCAGTGGGCAGTGGGCAGTGAGCAGTGGGCAGTGAGCGGTGAGCAGTGGGCAGGGAGAAAAGCCGATGAAAGTCGAATACAAATCACGAGGGCGCTCCGACAGGCCGGGGCGCCCCCTCGTTACGAGCCTACTTAGCGACTTTCAGGAGCTCCACTTCAAAATCCAACGTGGAATTAGGAGGGATCAACCCGTCGCCGACATCGCGAGCGCCATACCCCAGGCTGGGCGGGATGATGAGTTCGCGTTTTCCGCCCACTTTCATCCCTTGGACCCCTTCATCCCATCCTTTAATAACTTGTCCCGCCCCCAACTTGAAGCTAAACGGCTTGCCACGATCCACGGAGCTGTCGAACTTCTTGGTGCGCTTCCCGCCTTCATAAAGCCATCCTGTGTAATGCACATCGACAGTCATTCCTTTGACCGCCTCGTCCCCTGTTCCCACTTTTTGATCAATGTACTTGAGTCCCGAAGGGGTCGTTACCTCTTTCGGTTCGGCGGAAAAGCTCATGCCGGGAAGAAGGAGGCTGGCAAACGCAATGAGAAGAATCTTTTCGATCATGATTTTGAAATCTCCTTTTCAAAATGGATACGTCAAAATGCGATTGATGTTGGAGCGGGCGATCATACCACAGGAAGCCCTGCAAATATGATTTTTCCGATAAGCGAACGCTCCCGTTTGGAGCTTTCCGTGCTCCTTAACGGAATCTCATTCACAGGGAGGGAGCAAACCCCGCCCTTGAGAACGGGGTCACAGTCTGATTACTACCAGGCATTTTTCGAAAGCGGGAGTACTCTCCTCGCGAAGTGCACCCCCGCTGGAAATCCAAGTTGCGGTTCAAAAATCCGCAATCCCATTCCGAAATCCGAAATCAAAAATCCGAAATTGGAACTCGCCAATCCGCAATCGTTCCTATTTCTCGACTTTATACGCCGGCCGTTTGGGTTTTGCAGGCTCCTTTGAGAGAGCCTCCTTGACCCACTCGATCGCTTTTTCAAGTTGCGGATCATGTCCCTGGACGACCAGATCCGGGCGATTATCGATTTCGATGTCGGGATCCACCCCGTGGTTTTCGACATCCCAATGGCCGCCGTTATCCGGGGACCATAAGCCGAATTCCGGGGCCGTCACGAAGCCCCCATCCAGCATCGGAATGTTCCTTGATATCCCGACCAATCCGCCCCACGTCCGTTCACCGATAATGGGGCCGATTTTGTAGCGGCGGAAATAGTACGGAAAAGCGTCGCCCCCCGAGCCTGAGAATCCATTTGCCAGAATGACCTTCGGCCCGTAAATGGCCGCCCCAGGGGTCAGAAAATCAGCTCCCTCCCGTGGCGCCCACAACGAGAGCAACTTGCGGCTCAAACGCTCCACAAAAAAGTCGGGAATGAAACCACCGGAATTGAACCGTTCATCGACCACCAGGCCTTCCTTCCCGATTTCCGCATAGTATGCCTTGCTGAACTCCCGGACTCCATCGATGGCCGTGTCGGGCACATGCATATAGCCCACACGCCCTCCCGTAGCCTCGGCCACCTTGCGGCGGTTCGACTCCACCCAGTCCAGGTAGCGAAGGCCGGACTCATCCCGGATGGGTTGGACAGTGACTTCACGAGCCCCCTCTTCGCTCGGCTTGCTGTTCACTTTCAGGGTGACTTGTTTTTCAGCCAACTCCTCGAAGTAGCTGTAGGGGTCCGTGGGAGTGCGCAGGAGACGGCCATTGATGGCGATCAGGTAATCGCCCGTCTTGACGTTCACACCGGGCTCGGTCAGCGGCGACCGCATGCTGGAATCCCAGTTTTCTCCCCGGTAAATCTTCTTGAAACGGTAAAACCCCTGATCCGCTTCAAAATCCACTCCCAGGAGGCCGCCACTGAGGCGCTGGATTTCGGGAGTCTCTCCTCCCCCCACATAGGCGTGCGACGTGCTGAGCTCCGCGATCATCTCGCCGATCAGATAATTTAAATCGGTCCGGTCGGCCACATAGGGGAGCAATTGACCGTAACGTTCCTTCATTTTTGGCCAATCGAGGCCATGCATGTTCGGGTCGTAATAAAAATCACGCTCGATGCGCCACGCTTCATTGAACATTTGATTCCATTCGGCGCGCGGATCGATCTTAACTTCCAGTCCGGACAGATTGAGCTTCCCATCGCCGACCTTTTTTCCGGCCGTGCTTTCGACGATGCCAAGGGTTTGTTGACTCCGATAAAGCACCTTGTCTCCATCTTTAGAGACGTCGTAGGGCCCGATGCCTGAAATGATCACTGCGTCTTCACGTTTCTTCAAATCATAAACGTGCAAGGCGTTTTGAGGAGGAGCGCCGGGGGGAAGAGCTCCCGCCCCCACCACCGGAGCAGAGAGATAGAAGAGTTTGTCTTTGGCGGCAGAGAGACCAACATAGTTCCCCGCGGGGATGGGCACATTCACGATGCGGTCTCCGATGCCTTCGAGGTCGATGGCCACATCGGGGACTTTCTTCTCGTCCTTCTTTTCATCTTTCTTGGCATCTTTTCCTTCAGGTTTATTTGTGGGCTCGTCGGCGGCAGGTTTGGAGGCATCCGGTTTATTTTCGTCGCCCGATTTCTTATCTTGATCTCCGCCCTTCTTCTCGTCTTTCTTTTCATCCTTCTTTTCGGCGCCCTTTTCCTCATCACTCTCGGGGGCGAACGGTGAAGCCGCATCAGCCTTCAAGGTGACCGCGTGAATGCCGCGGGTATTGCTGAAGGTGGGATTCAATTCGAAGTCACTGAAGGAGGGATGGAAGTTCCGGCTCGAGATGAAGTAAAGATATTTTCCGGTGGGGTCAAACACGGGTTCGCTGTCCGCCAGGAATCCATCGGTGACCGGGGAGACCTTCTTCTGTTCCAGCGAATAAAGCTGAATCGCCCCGAAGCGATTGGCTCCGGTGCGGCTATAGGTGAGCCACTTGCTGTCGGGAGACCAGGAATAATCGTTAATCCGGGCATACAGGGAGTGGTCCACCTCAACCGGTTTCTTCTCGTCGACGTTGACGTACCAGAGGCGCAACCCCTTGTCGGAGTATGCGATTTTCTTGCTATCGGGCGACCACAGGGGATGGAAGCGATAGACCCCGCCGTCGTGGGTGATGCGGGTCTCCTCCCCCTTGCCATCCTGCGACCGGATATAGATCTCATATTCTCCGGTCTGATCCGAAAGGTACGCGACCCACTTGCCGTCCGGCGACCAGGCAGGGTCCAAATGATGGACCGCCGTGGTGTTGGTGATGTTGCGCACGTCACCCTTTTTGGCCGGCACAGTGAAGATCTCGCCGCGCGCTTCAAGCAGTGCCCTCTGGCCGGAAGGAGAGAGGCTGATGGATCTCATGAGGCGTTCGACCTTCTTAAACTCCGGTCGCGCCTGCAACATCTCGCTGGGAACGATCACGGGAATCTTCCTGGTCCTTTCAGTCTTGAGATCCAGCACATAGAGATATCCGCCATTCTCGTAAACGATGGCACCCGCTCCCAGGGACGGCCATTTCACGTCGTACTCTTTGTGATCGGTGATCTGCTTAATCTGCTTGGTCTTCAGGTCATACTTGAAAATATTCATCGTCCGGTTGCGGTCGCTGATGAAATAGATGGCCTCCTTGTACCACATCGGGAACTCGTCCTCTGCAGTGGAATGCGGAACTTCTTCGTAGGTATTGTTTTTCAGATCGTAGATGGAGACAAACTGATGCCAACCGCCACGGTAGCGCTTCCAAGTCCGATTTTCCACGGCGACCCGGTTATAGGCGATCTTGGTGCCGTCCGGTGAATAGGAAGTGAGCTCCCCGAAAGGGAGGACCAACATTTCGGGCAGCCCGCCTTCGAGGGGAACCAGGAAGAGCTTGTTGTAGCGCTGGACCTCGCTGTATCGGGACGATCGGAAGAGGATGCGCTTGCCATCGGGATGCCAGCCCAGCACAAAGTCAGCGGCCGGATGATAGGTCAGGCGCTTGGGCACGCCCCCTTCGGCCGGGATCACAAAGACATCGGTGTTGCCATCGTATTGTCCGGTGAAGGCAATCCACCTTCCGTCCGGAGAAAACTTGGGATTAATCTCGAGGCCGGGATGGGAGGTCAATCTTTCCGCCACGCCGCCCTCGCGGGGGACGGTCCACAGATCGTTGCCATAAGTAAAGACGATCCGCGTTGAACTAATGTCCGGATACCGCATCAGCCGGGTCTCGGTGTCCGCCGCAAACAAGAGCCCGGCGAGAAAAAGCAAGAGCAGGAACATGACAACCGTCAAAACGATCTTCTTATTGAACATGGTTTTCTCCGTTTGGGTCCAATGGGCTTAAATCCTGGATGCTACAACTCGTTACGTCTCAAAGGTTGGCCGGGTTTCAGAAATGATGAGGATTGAGGCTGCCTGCCTGCTTATTCCGGTCGTGGGTGATCCAAAGCGGTGAAACATACCCCTATCCCCATGGAGATTTCAATGACATTTTGGCTGGGGCATAGCCGGAAGGGAGGAAATTAGTAGAGAAGAGCAGGGTTCATACTGTAAAATGAATGGCCCTCTTGCGCCGGTTCGCCGACGACTGCACACGGTCCGGCGACCAAATCATATCCGTTCTTTTTCTAAGTCCTCAATCGCCATCTTGGTCTTGGAATTCTGTTCAAGTATTGTGCTCAACTGAATCGTAAGGTCACTCGAGGAAGGCTGGAATGACAGGGGTAAACGAGTTCTACAAAGATCTGTTGGACAACTTGTCCGATGGGGTCTATTTCGTTGATGGTGAGAGAAAAATCACTTACTGGAACAAGGGAGCGGAACGCATTACGGGATATTCAAGCATGGACGTGGTCGGCCACTGCTGTACGGATAACATCCTCAAGCACGTGGATGACTCCGGCACTGAGCTCTGTTGCGGGCAGTGCCCCCTGGCCCTGTCCGTTCAGGACGGGGAAGCCCACGAGTCCGAAATCTACCTCCATCATAAAGCAGGGCATCGAGTCCCAGTCCGGGTTCGCGTCACGCCCATCCGCGATGCTGAGGGAAGCGTTGTTGGAGCGGTCGAAATCTTCAGCGAGAATTCTTCGAAGGTAACCGCCGCTCAACGCATTCAGGAGTTGGAGAAGGTTGCCTTCCTGGATCCGCTGACCGGTGTCGGCAATCGCCGCTACACTGAGATGATCCTCGACGGGCGTCTGAACGAAATGCAACGGTATGGGTGGCCCTTCGCAGTTCTCTTCTTTGATATCGATAACTTCAAGCAAGTGAACGATACTTATGGCCATGATGTGGGCGACCAGGTTCTGAGAGTCGTCGCTCGAACCCTTCTCATGAACTTGCGTTCGTTTGATTTTATCGGGCGATGGGGGGGAGAAGAGTTCTTAGGCATCGTCGTGAATGTTGGGGAGCCGCAACTTTATCAGCTCGCCAATAAGTTCCGGTTCCTGGTCGAACACTCGAGTCTTCCCGTCGGGAAGGAGATGCTTCAAGTCACCGTTTCCATTGGCGCGACGTTGGCCCAGCGAGACGACACCCTGGCGTCCCTGGTCAAGCGCGCCGATGAGCTTCTCTATAAGAGCAAAACGGGTGGTAGAAACAGGATTTCGATTTAGGAGGTTTTTTCAAGGTGAACAAGGATAGATAGGATTTTCAGGATAATTTTTGGAGACATATCACGAGCGAAATCTTATCTATCCTCGACATCCTCTTCCAATTTGGCCTCAGGTCCGTATAATCTCCGGTACTCAAGCTTAGGGTGACCGAAGTTGATCAAGAGTCCCACCTTGATGCTGGTCGCTTTCAAATAGTTGATCACCTGAGCGAGATGTTCGGGTGCGAGCACCTTCACCGCCTTGAGTTCCACAATCACTTTATCTTCAACCAGCAGATCGGCGAAGTACTCACCCACGCATTGCCCTCGGAAGATCACCCTTAGCGGAAACTGTACTTGTACCCTCAGCCCCTTTTCCCGCAGCGCAATGGCCAATGCCTTCTCATAGACCCCTTCAAGAAAACCAGCACCCAACTCGTTGATCACCTCGAAAGACGACGCAAGTATTTGACCTGTGGTTTCTTCGTGCAATAGAGGCATAGTATAGGCAATCCAATGGAGGTCGGGGGAGGTTTAAGTCTGAAAGCATTCTATTCTAAATCTTTATCCTGTCAACCCTGTCGATCATTGTTAAAGGGTTCTTGTTATTTCCCTGTGGTAAAGATCGCTTTGGGGATCATCATGTGGACGCCCTTATTGCCGTCCACGAGTTGCGTGATACTCAGGTCGGCGGCCGTGCTGGCAAGCATGTAGGCCTCGTCGCGCGTGAGGTGCTTTTCCGTGACCAGAAAGTCGATCATTTCACGTACCGCCATTTTCGTGGCCTCGTTCAAGTCTTCGTGAAGCCCCATGGTAATAAAATGGGTGGGCGTCTCGGCGCGGGGCCAGCGAAGATGCAGATTTTTGCGGACAACGAGCTGGAATTTTCCTACCAGCGAAGTTTCCAGCGCGGTGATATCCACTTCACCATTGCCCTGCGCCGCGTGCCCATCTCCCGCCAGAAAGAGGGCGCCGCGCGCGTGGACGGGAATGAACAGGGTCGTGCCCTCCACCAACTCCTTGTTATCGAGGTTGCCCGCATGAATCCATGGCGGCGCACTGCTGATGCGCCCTGAAACATCGGGAGGGGCCACTCCGATGCTCCCGAAAAATGGCCGCAGGGGGATCTCGATCCCGTCGGCAAACCGAGCGACCATCCGTTGCTCATCGAGGGGGATGATTTTCATGCGGGGGTAAGGGAAATCCTCCGGCAGAAAACCGCTGCCTGGTCGGAATCCGTTGTACGCATAGGGAACGGCGAGTTTGATTGATAGGATGCGGACTTCCAGCACATCTCCGGGTTCAGCGTCCTCAATATAGATCGGGCCGGTCAAGATGTGACCGCCCGGTCCCTTGTTGGTGACTTCCTTGTAGATTTCGCGCAAGGCCGGCTCAACCTGGCGAGGTTCCAGTCCCGCCCCTTCGAGTCGGGCCGGGCTCGAGGTAATCAGGGTTTGAACCTCGACCGTATCCCCCGATTTGACGCGCAGCACCGGGGGCGTACTGGCGTCGTAATAGCCCCAAGCCACCGTCTTTGATGAGGGCTTGAGTGAGTATTCTTTGCCGGTGGCACCCCCTGCATTCTGACCTGTTTGGGAGAAACCCCTAGCGGTGACCATGAACACACACAGCAAGAGTATTGAGCGTCGTTGCATCCTCGCGCCTCTTTCTGACTTCCGAGTTCTGACTTCGTCCTCTACTCCGGCCAGTCCCCCAACATTTTTCGAATCGCCACAATCTGTCCGGTGTGATAGGCGTTGTGGTCCGCCACAAGAAGGACCTGGCGGAGATAGGTTCGTCCCTCGCCGTGCGGAATTTCTGCGGTCAGATCCGCGCGGGGATTTTTGACCAGGTTCATAAGTTCTTTGAGATCGGCATAGAATTTCTTTATGGAGGCCGACCACATCCCGGCGGTCAAGCGCTTCTTGGGATCCGGCCAATAGCCTTCCGGCCAAGCGGGAGATTTCCACTTTGCATCAAGCGTATACCGCAGGATATCTTCCTGGGCGAGCCGCATATGTTCAAACTGCTCCCACACCGAGCGCACCTCCTTTCGCGGACGGACATTCCGGTTCCCGGTCTTGATTCCGGCCAGGGCCTTTTTGATGGGCACATACGCTTGTCCACCCTCGAGTAATGCGATGACGTTTTTGCGCAGCACAGAGTCTTGCATGGATTTCTCCTTTCGCTCAAGGAGTCTGGTCGAGCCTCAAAATGGTGATGAGATGTACAGGGAGGATTTTTACCACAAAGACCCGACAGGACCAAGAGGATGTTTCCTGACGGCCCGGGCTCTCAGCGGTGAGTGCGTTCCGTTCAACGGACACTGACGAACCGTCCGCTGGCCGTCTCTCGCAAGTGCTCGATTTCCTCACGGCGCGTCACCGAGAGGGGAACGGTCTGCCGGATTTCTTCAAGGAGCAGGGAGTTGTCGAGTGGATGCTTCTGGCTGAGGCATCGATAGATGGCCGCAACGACGACCTGCTCGATCTCAGCGCCACTGAATCCCTCGGCTGCCGCGATGAGCGCGCTGAGATCAAACTGTGCGGGATCCTGTTTCCGCGCGGAGAGATGGATTTTGAAAATCGCTTCCCGTTCTTCTGGGTTCGGAAGATCCACAAAAAAGATTTCGTCGAATCGACCCTTCCGAAGGAGTTCGGGAGGAAGGATGGAGAGATCATTGGCGGTCGCGACGACGAAAACCTCCTCGCGCTTTTCCTGAAGCCAGGTCAGAAACTCTCCAAACAGGCGTCGGCTCAGCCCGCCATCGGCCTCCCCGCTTCCGGCGGTGGTGGCGATACTCTTTTCGATTTCGTCAATCCAGAAGACGACCGGCGCCATTGATTCCGCCATGGTAATCGCCTTGCGGAAGTTCTTTTCCGACTCGCCAATATACTTGTCGAAGAGACTGCCGGCATCGAGCTTGAGGAGAGGCAGTTTCCATTCCCGGGCGATCACTTTGGCGGCCAGCGATTTACCGCATCCGGGAACCCCGACAATCAGAATGCCTTTCGGCGCGCTGAGGTTCATGGCGCGGGCCTCGGGAGTAAATCCGACCCGGGCGCGCGCGAGCCATGCCTTCAGGTTGGCGAACCCACCCAGTTGATATGGGTTGTCCTTCTCCGGGTAATACTCGAGCAGTCCGCCTTCCCGGATGAGCTGTACCTTGCGTTCCAGAATTTCCGGGATATCTTCCGCGGTGAGTTTCCGATCTTTCACGATGGCGTAGGTTATGGCCTGGCGGGCCTGATTCGAGGTCAAGCCATGCAACGCGTTGAGCAGGGCCTCGCGGTCCGCCGGCCCTAATTGCAACGCGCCCAGGGAGTCCGTACCGAGGGATTGCAACACGTTATTGACGACCCCCTCCAGTTCATCGCGGTCGGGGAGTTGCAGTTTATATCGAACCGCGGTGGCTTCAATTTCGCTCGGGAGCGACACCGTCTCGCCGCACAGAACCACCGTGGAGCGCGTCTGAATGAAATAGTCCGCCAACTCCCGAAACTGGCGCGCCACGGCGGGGTCGCCGAAGTGGGGTGAAAAATCCTTTAGAAGGAAAATGGCCTTCAGGCGCAGTCCGCTGATGTGCTGGAGCAGGGGGAGCGGGTTGGACGTCATTCGATTGAGGAGATTGGGTTCCTCGGCGCGGGTCAATCCCCGCGTCACCGACCATTCGAACAACGGCATGCGGAGTTGGCCGGCCACGGAGTAGAGAAGCGAACGGGCACGCTCCTCCTCCACGGTTTCCATCACAATGACCGGGTGGAATGAAAGGACCAGTGCTTTGACGTCATCCACGTTCGCGGTCTGGCTCACCGAACAGGCCTCCTCCAACGCCGCCCATCATGGCAAGAGACAAAAAAGTTGTCGAGTAATTTTTCGACACCGGGGGCCGGCACCGATTTTGATCCTTCGAACACAAGGGAAGGAGAATGCATTCGGCCCTTCCTCGCGCACCCCCTCGACCTTTTCCTATCTGCCAAGACCTTCCCCGTCGATGGGAGATTTAATCGTTGACAATTCTCAGATTAGCCTCAAAATGGTGACACCATCCTAGAAAGAGACTGTCTTCCGCCGCAGCGGGACTTGTGGTTAGCCCGGGCTGCCTGGACCTTCAACCTGGCCATCCGATGTGTGTCGGGTCTAGGGCTTCGGTAAAGATCCGAAGGATTCAGAATATAAGATTCATAACAAGGAACGTTGGCCTCAAACTAAGGTCGGGGCGGTCACTGACAACACAGGTCGGTGGTTTCGGAACCACTCTGAGTTTTTGCAGGATCAACGATAAAACAACCCTTCAATGGGTAAGGAGATAGGTATGAAAATTAAGCGCATCGTCATTGCTGCCGTGATGGCGTCACTGATATTGCTTTGCATCTCGGTCTACGCTCAAATGAGTCGTCCCTACCGGAACGGCTCGGTATGGAACATTGCTTTCATCCGGGTGAAACCAGGTATGGATGCGGCTTACCTGAATTACCTCGCCTCAGGGTGGAAAAAAGAGCAGGAGGCCTTGAAGAAAGAAGGACTGATTCTTTCGTACAAGGTGATGACGACTGAGGGGCATAGCGGCGGAGATTGGAACCTGTTGCTCCTCACCGAATACAAGGATCTGGCGACCATGGAGGCCAATGAGCCGAAGGCCGATGCCATGGCTCAGCGCGTGGTCGGTGATGACCAGAAACAGATGCAAGGATACAAAGACCGGGCCGATATGCGAGAAGTCCTTGGAGACAGACTCGCCCGCGAGATTGTCCTGGAACCGCGACCCTAGTCATCTCTGTTCGAAAGGACGGAGATTAGCCTCCTTCACCGCGGCGGATGAACGTGCCAATGATCCGCCGCGGTAAAATTCATATCGGGCAGTGCCACCTGGCTTCCTCTCTGGATTTCATACGACCAAAGCGCCAAAGTCGGACCCACAAAGAGCTCTCTCCTGGCGCGACCGACCATTTGTTGCGTTTAATCGGGTCCGGCACCCGGTCTTCACTCTCATCGCACGGAGCGTGTTGATCAAAGTCGGCTTGCCCTCGTCTTGCAGACCCAAGGGATTTGACCTTCTCACCCTCTTTCAAGTTTCGCTATCCAGGATAAAAAGAATTGACGCGGTCTGGACGGCTTTGTGGTAAGACTTTCCCTTACCGAGAGTCAAAAAGACATAATCGAGTTTAGTTCACTCCGAGGGGACCGCAATTCCTTAAGCTTTCTTTAACAGGTGGAGAAATGGCTCTGTTCAAGACAGCCCTTTTTACCGTTCTCGTGCCTGGGACAGTGACGATCCTGGTTCCGTACTACCTGCTTTCATCGCGGACCAGCACTCCGCCCCTGAATTTGGGCGTCTTGCACTACTTCGGTCTTTTACCCCTGATCGTTGGAGCGCTGGTCTATCTTCGATGCGCCTGGGACTTTGCCATCGGGGGCCGGGGAACCCCGGCGCCAATTGATCCACCCAGGGAACTGGTTGTGAAAGGCCTCTACCGGTACGTGCGCAATCCGATGTACATTGGCGTGGCTCTCGTTGTCCTGGGAGAAGCCATTTTTGTCCGGGCGCGTATTTTGTTTGAATACGTCGCCATCGTGTTTTTCTTCTTCTACCTATTCGTGTTGGTTTATGAGGAGCCGACTTTGAGGCGCAAATTCGGGGAATCGTATGATCGATATTGCCGGTCCGTTCCGCGCTGGATCCCGCGGATGCGGGCATACGAGGCGAAGCACGATTGATCCCACAAGTCGTTGCCCGTCGAGCCTCAATCCCTTGATCGGGAGGAGCAGCTTGATCCAGTGGGGATCTGAATGGTCGGGGGCATGAAGACAGATAACCAGGAAAGACAAGGTCGTGTTGCGGGCAAATCCGCTTTGGTCACAGGCGCCGCTTCAGGAATTGGAAGGGCAGCGGCGCTATTGCTTGCAACCGAGGGGGCCAGGGTGGCTGTTGCCGACCTGGACGAATTGGGAGCGTCTCAAACGGTGGAGGCAATTACTGCCGCTGGGGGAATCGCGGCGGCGCATCAGCTCGATGTCACCTCAGAACCGCATTGGCATCGCGCCCTTCAGCGGTTGGAACAGGAGTGGGGACCTTTGGATGTCCTAGTCCAAAGCGCCGGAATCTCATTTGCGAAGCCGATCACGGAGATGACCGTAGAGGAGTGGCGTCATGTCATGGCCGTCAATCTGGACGGTATTTTTCTGGGAACACGCGCCGGGATCGTAGCCATGCAGGCACACCGGCGAGGGAGTATCATCAACGTGGCCTCGGCTTCCGGAATCAAGGCGGCCCCCGGCGCCAGCGCGTACTGCGCCAGCAAGGCCGCGGTCATCCATTTTTCGAAGACGGCCGCCCTCGAATGTGCCCAGAGGGGTGACTGCATCCGGATCAATACGGTTTCTCCGGGCGGCGTCAAAACAGCGATGTGGAACAAGATGCCAAGCTGGCCCGAGGTAGAAGCCTCCGATGCTTGGAATGCGCCGTCCGACGCCGTACCGCTGAAACGGTTCGCTGATCCCCACGAAATCGCCCAAACCATTCTATTCCTCGCGTCCGACGAGTCTTCCTATATCACGGGAGCCGATCTGGTGGTCGATGGCGGTTACACTGCTTGACAGGTGCTTAGCAGCAGCCTGCCTCAATAGACCAACACTCGATTCAGCAAGCCAGCGGAGTTTTCATCACTGTGAGGAAGGACTTATAAACAAGGGAGGTTCAGCCATGGACACAATGGTCACTGAAATTGCAAAGGGGATCTATCGCTTCTCAACATACGTGGAGCCCGCGGATTTGCGGTTCAACCAGTTTTTGATCGATGCGGAAGAGCCGCTTCTGTTTCACTGCGGCTTTCGCCGGCTCTTTCCGCAGGTCTCTGCGGCGGTCTCGCGGGTGGTTCCACTTCAAAAGATCCGATGGATTTCCTATGGACATCACGAAGCGGATGAATCCGGTTCGATGAACGACTGGCTGGAAGCGGCGCCCAAGGCTCGCGTGGTGCTCGGAAGAATCGGTTGTATGCTTTCCGCAACCGACCTCGCCCTGCGGGAACCCAAGGCCCTCGAAGATGGAGAGACACTTGAATTGGGGGGCAAGAAGGTCCGCTACCTTTCAACCCCTCATGTTCCTCATTGCTGGGATGCGGGCCTCTTCTACGAGGAAACTACGGAGACTCTCCTGTGCGGCGATTTGTTCACGCAGATCGGAGACTGCAAGGCCATGACGGAGGACGATATCGTGGAACCGGCGCTTCAGGCGGAGGACGAGTATCAAGCCACTGCCCTCACCGCAAACACGGCACCAACGATTCGACGGCTTGGAGGGCTCTCCCCTCGAACGCTGGGTTTAATGCACGGGCCGGCCTTTCAAGGGGATGGGGCGCGGGCCTTGCAGCAACTGGCTGACGGCTACAAGCAACGGTTCAAAGCGGATTCGAAAACAAGAGGAGCGGCTGCCTCGTGAGTTGGGTGGACAGTCCGTTGACGTCATGGGGGTATTCTCAGAGCGGCGGGTCCCCCCCATTATCATGTCAGGCCGGAAGGTCGTCGTAGAAATGTCCCCGGGACGTTTCCAGAACAAGGACGCGGCAAGGTTCCACGCTCCACGAGTTGCGCCGCATGTTGGGGCTATGGAACCGCGTGCTGACCGTTGAACGCGGCGGGCTTCTGTCATATGATGGGCGCGCATTTTTTACGTTTATAACTTCTCCGGGCTCCCCGGGGGAATTCTAATGATCGGGAGTATGCTCTCACACTATTGCATTGAGGGGAAAATGTGATGGGATTGGTGAAAGAGTAGAATTGCTGACTTAGGAGGTCTGGGAGGAACGGTCCGGCCCGAGTTTTTGTAATGGAAGGATGGATTCGAGATGGGGTGCTGACGGGAAGCGTCTGGAGGAAGTGAGGAGGGAGATGGAACACTCATCCAACGGGATCCGCATTGTGGCGATCAGTGGCAGCGTACGGCCAGGAAATTACACGAATATGGCACTCGCCCTGGTGATCGATGAATTCAAGAAACATCCGCAAATCAGTTTGAAAGTTATTGATCCGGCCTTATTAAGCCTACCTCTTCCGGGAACAGATCCGGGTTCCGAGGTTACGAAGTCTTTGCAGGAGGATGTCCGGAATGCGACCGGGGTCATTCTGGCGACGCCAGAGTATCATGGCAGTTTCAGCAGCGTCATTAAGCTGGTGATCGAGAACCTCGGATTTCCTTCCGTCCTGGCAGGAAAGCCTGTCGCACTTTTGGGCGTGGCTGCGGGTTCAATCGGTGCTGTTAAGTCCCTGGAAATGCTGCGGAGCATCTGCTCCCATATCGGCGCCATTGTGCTTCCACTGGCCATCTCCATTGCCAACGTGCAGAAGGTGTTCGACAAGGACGGTCATTGCCTCGATCCCTCTGTTGAAAAAATGGTGCGCAGCGTGCCAACCAATCTGGTCAATTACATTCAAAAGAACATCTGTCCGGCGATTCAGTTGGAGCGGATCTTGCGAGTAGGTCCATCGTAAAAAGGCTGGAGGGGGGTCGAAACGCGAGCGTTATTGGGCGGTCGATCTCAGGAGATCATGTCATCAATCGACTGTGCGGATGAAAACCGGATATGACTACCACAACGCTGTTTGTTGAACTTGTCGTC
Source organism: Terriglobia bacterium (assembly GCA_041494885.1). Lineage (GTDB taxonomy): Bacteria > Acidobacteriota > Terriglobia > JAIQFV01 > JAIQFV01 > JAIQFV01. Next base: position 53,735 of record JBGQBO010000029.1, on the reverse strand, counting down.
ATTGGCCTACACTCGATTCTATGGATCGGTTTGGTGATCCTGGCCTTTGTCGGATTTAGGAATGTCCCCTGGGAAAAACTGCTGACGTTGAATCTGGCCTTGCCGGGCCTGGCCGTGACCTACGTGTTGGGGATCGTGATCGACCGGTTAAGTGATTTGGCCTGCATCTCCAAGGACCACCACCTCAGAAAAAGTCATCCGATGGAACATCTTCCTCCTTTCCTCTCTATGCGGTTTTATGTTCTTCACAAATCAAAAGACACCTATGAGCAGCTGGAATATACCCGCAGCCGTTTGCGGATTGCCCGCGCTGCCATCCTGAATTTCACTTTGTTGACCCTTTCCGCCCTCTTGTTCGTCTGGCTTCGTTCAGGTGGCACACGCTCCCTCCAGTATCGACTCGTTGCCTCGCTCGGCATCGTGGTCGTCGGGTTCCTGTTGACCTATTTCAGTTACGAATCATGGGTCGCCTTGACGAAGACCTACACGAGCAGCGTCATTGCCGCATACCAGGTTCTTCAGGGGGAAGAAAAAAAGAAGTAGCCTCGGATCCCTGCGGGACATGAAATCAAGGGCCATTCGCATCGAGTCGATACATCGTCAGGCCGGAAAGCAATTTGGGGTAAAAGTCGGTTGATTTCTGCGGCATCCGCTCCCCGGCAAAAGCCAGGTCGCGCACCTGGGCAATCGGCGTGGGGTTAAGAAAAAAGGCGAGCTGAGAATCTTTTCCATCCACGGCCTGCAATCCCTCCTCGAATTCGCGAACGTATCGGATGTACCTCTCATCCCGGATCTCCTCTTCCGTGATTCTCAAACATCGTTCCAGGATAATCTTGTGCAAGAGGACCACATCAAGCTTATGCTGGCGCTCCGACACTTCGGGCAGTAACTGTTGGAGATTCAGGGTCCCTTTCAATTTCATCAAGTAGAAGTTCGACGTATTGGCTGCACGCAGCCCGATGGCGGGAATGACCTGACCGACCTCATACAGCTCCCGGCGGAATTCTTCGAGTTTTTGCTTCCGTTCCTCCGGCGTGAAGAATTTGAAGCCCGCGAGGTCAAAAAACCACTGCACCCGGACGAGGAAATCCTTCAGATCAAAGTGGGGGAGGTTGGAGACCAGCCGATGGGTGGGCAAAATGGTCAGCCCCTCGCTGTCCATGTTGACGAAGGTCATCATCACCTTTTCATAAGGAGGCAAGTCGCCGGGGGCTGTTGGCATTGCCGTTCCGGAGTGGAGTGTGCGGCACTCATTCCGGAAATTCAACGCCGTCTCATAGCGATGATGACCGTCGGCGATAATCAGGCGCTTGTCTTCCAGTTCCCCCTGGATCTTCGAGATCAGCAGGGGATCCTCGATCTTCCAGACCGAATGGACGACGGCGTACTCATCCGTCACCTGAACCTCCGGTTTGCGGGATGCCACCTCCTCCAGGATCGAATCAACGTCCCGGTGCGGATCTGAATAAAGCATGAAGAGCTGGCCGAAATGCGTCCGGGTCTGCCGCAGCAATCTCAGGCGGTCTTCCTTCGGTCCGCTGAATGTTTGCTCATGAGGGAAGACAATTCCGGCAGAATAATCCTCCAACTGCCCAAGGCCAATAAAGCCTTTCCGGGTCAGCCGCCTGCCCGGAGAGGAAGGGAGCTCATAATCCTGGAAGTAGGCAAACAAGGCCGGTTGATCCGTTTGACGGAGAACTCCGGAAGTGAGCCACTCCAAGAGCGAGTTGTGGGCGCGCGTGTAAACATTCTCAGTCTCGTTGTCACCGCTAAACTGCTTTCCACGAATGATGCGGGAGAGGTTAAAGGGGCTGGAGGCGTAGTAGCGTTCCTGCATTTCATCGGAGATCTTGTCGTACGGTTGGGTGACGACCTTGTCGAGACCTCCGACCCTTTCAGGATCGTACATGAAAGCTCTAAATGGAAAGATTTTCGCCACTGGGCACCCTGGTTGAGACGCTGCTTTCCTGCGCGTTTAGAGCCTCTGCGGTGAAATGGTTTCTCAAGGCAAACAAGGCTGAATTAACTGAGCGAGGCGAGAATCTCCTCGGTATGTTCTCCCAGCCGGGGAGGAGGCAGGCGGATCTCCCCTGGGCTGTCCGAGAGCTTGATCGGAATTCCCACGAGTTTCAATTTACCGATGGTCGGATGGATGACAGACGTGACCATTTCCCGGGCCTGAATCTGGGGATCCTCAAAAGTCTCTTTCACCGTATTGATATATCCCGACGGAACTCCGGCATCCTCGAAAATTCGTTTCCACTCACCGCGGGATCGGGTTTTAAACCGCTCAGCCAGGAGCGGGTGCAATCGATCGTAGTTTCTGAGCCGGTCGGCGTTGGAAGCGAAGTGAGGATCTTCGCACAATTCTGGAAGCCCGATGGCCGCACAGAATTTCTTCCATAGGCCTTCATTTCCGACTCCCACATTCATAAACCCATCAGCGGTTTCAAACATCTCATAGGGGGTGATTGAGGGATGACGGTTTCCGAGTCGTCTGGGAGTGACTCCGGCGAAATGGTTCTGCGCCTGGTAAGTTAAGCAGCCGATCAGTGAATCGAGCAGCGCAATGTCGATATGCTGTCCGCGTCCAGTGGTTTTGCGGACAAGCAAGGCCAGCAGAATAGCCTGGACGGCATTCATTCCGGCAACAATGTCCGCGATGGACAATCCGAATTTGATCGGCGGTCCCTCCGGAAAACCCGTCACATCCATCGCCCCGCTCTCCCCTTGAATGACCACATCGAACCCCGGCGCCGAGGCCCGGGGACCGGTATGACCGTACCCTGTAATGGAGCAATAAATCAGTCGGGGATTTTTTTTCGAGACGTGATCAAAATCAAACCCTAGCCGGGCAAGCGCCCCTGCCCTGAAGTTCTCAACCAACACATCGGATTTTTGGATGAGCATCCAGAGCGCATTCTTGCCGGCCTCCGTCTTCAGATCCAGCACTATGGATTTCTTGTTCCGGTTCAGACTCAGGAAGTACGCGCTTTCACCCTGGAGGAACGGGGGACCCCAGCCTCGCGTGTCGTCTCCCGCGGGCGGCTCCACCTTGATGACCTCGGCTCCCATATCGCCCAGCGTCATGGTGCAGTAGGGACCCGATAGGATGCGCGAGAGATCACACACACGAAGGTCTTCGAGGGGCAGCATCCGATTTCCTCCTTTCATTCATCAATAAATGGTTCGAAGAAAATCTACACGAAGATAGAGTAGATGGCGAGAAAAAGATGGAAAGGTTTAGCGGGATCACGGGCTCTTGCGACCGGCAGTGAAAACCCCGGGATCCCCAAAAACGGGATCCCGGCTACCAAAGCTCGAACGGCTCAATCTTCATCGAGCAAGATTTGTCACTATAATCTAAGACCCTCTGTAAGCGTGCTTCATCAGGACAACATAAACGATTCCCGAGGTGAAGAAGCCGCCAAACCAGGCGTAGTCGTAGAGCCAGTGAAGGGACGGGACCACCTCGCCAATCAGGGCGATCCCGATGCCGAGAACCAACGCAATGACGGCGCGGAGGTTGAAGCCTCGCGAAAACTCATAAAATTTTCCGCGCAAATAGAGATCCTCAGTCGCGATCATTTTTTTCCGGATCAAATAGTAATCCGCGATCATGATCCCCGCGACGGGTCCCAGCAGTCCGGAATAGCCCACCAGCCATCCGATATACTTGTCGGCGTTTTCCATGAGTCGCCACGGCCGGATCAAAACGCCGAGGATGGCCGTGATGATTCCCCCACGAACGAAGGTAATCTTGCTGGGCCAAAGATTTGAGAAATCATTGGCCGGGGAAACGACATTGGCGGCAATATTGGTATTCAGGGTGGCCGTTCCTAGCGCGAGGAGAGCAATAAACGCGATGAGGGGCTGGTTGAATTTTGACAGCAGCAAAACGGGGTCCCAGATGGCCTGCCCGAAAATAACGACCGTGGCCGAGGTCACTGCGACCCCAATGAAGGAGTAAAGCGTCATGGTGGAGGGCAATCCCAGTGCCTGCCCGATCTGCTGATCACGCTGCGACTTGGCAAAGCGCGTGAAGTCCGGGATGTTCAGGGAAAGAGTCGCCCAGTACCCGACCATGGCCGTCAGACTGGGGACGAAGACCTTCCAAAACTCCGTCCCGGTTTTCAAGCGGCTGGGCTGCGACAGCATGGGGCCAAAGCCCCCGGCTCTCCGCCAGGCCCAGAATAACAGCGCCAGTCCGATGGCGATCATGAACGGGGCACTCCAGCTTTCCAGCCCCCGAATCGTCTCGATTCCCCGGATGATGATGAAGACATTAACCAGCCAGAAGGCGAAAAACGCGACCCAGATGCCGGCGGAGAAATGAACCCAGCCCGGGACGAGGATGACCAGCATGGCATTGATGGCTGACCCTCCGATCCAGGTCTGGATGCCGAACCACCCGCAGGCGACAAAGGCGCGAAGCATGGCGGGGATGTTGGCCCCCAGCACTCCAAAGGAGGCGCGCGCAAAGACGGGGAAGGGAATTCCGTAACGTGTGCCGGCATGGGCGTTCAAGACCATCGGGATAAGGACGATGAGATTGCCTAAAAAGATGGTTCCGATGGCCTCCCACCAGTTCATCCCTTTGGCGATCAATCCCCCGGCCAGCAGATACGTGGTCAGGCACACACTCATCCCGATCCAGAGGGCCGCGTAGTTGTACATCCCCCAGGTTCGGCGCTCCCGCGGGACCGGCGCGAGATCTTCATTGAACAGCGGACTGCCTCGCAGGGGCTCCAAATCAATGTTGTCGATGATATCTCGGACAGGCCGCATCAGGGTTTCCAGGTCGAGGACCAGGTTATGATTCTTGGGTGTGAGGATTAATTCACCACAGAGACGCAGAGGGCGCCGAGGTTATTTCCATGCCCCCGCATAAGTCGCGCGCTTGAGGAACTCACCGCGGCCCGGCTTCCCGAGGAACTGTCCCTGGTCGACAATGACCTCTCCCCGCGAGATCACCGTCCTGGCATTGCCACGGATTTTCCATCCTTCAAACATCGAATAATCCACTCGCATGTGATGTGTTTTGGCGGATAAGACATGTTCGGCGCTGGGATCCCAGATCACAATGTCGGCATCACTGCCCACCGCGAGGGTCCCTTTGCGGGGATAGAGTCCAAACATTTTAGCAGGGGCGGTAGAGGTGATTTCCACCCAACGGTTGACCGAAATTCGTTTCTGATTGACGCCGTGTTCGTAGAGCAGTTGCAACCGGTTTTCGATGCCCGGCCCCCCGTTGGGTATTTTGGTGAAGTCTCCACGGCCGAGTTCCTTTTGTTCCTTGAAGCAGAAGGGACAGTGGTCGGTCGAGACGATCTGAAGGCTATTCGTTCTCAGTCCCTCCCAAAGCTTTGCCTGGTTCCATTTCTCGCGCAGGGGCGGGGTGAACACCACTTTCGCCCCCTCGAAATCCGGCATTTTTTCCATGTCTTCAAGTGAGAGCAGCAAATATTGAGGACACGTTTCGGCATAGGCCATCACGCCGCGGTCTCGGGCTTCAGCGACTTTTTGAAGGGCTTCGTTGGAAGACAAATGGACAATATAGACGGGGGCCTGTGCGATTTCAGCCAGCGCGATGGCGCGATTCACGGCCTCGCCTTCGGCGGTGGTGGGGCGCGTCAAGGCGTGATAAATAGGGGCGGTTTTTCCTTCCGCGATGGCCCGCCGCACGATGACGTCGATGGCGCTGCCATTCTCGGCATGCATGCACACGAGGGCGCCGTTTTTGGCGGTCTGTGACAAGGCCTTGAAAATTGTCCCATCATCCACCATCAGGGCGCCGGGATACGCCATGAAGAGCTTGAAACTGGTGACGCCTTCCTGCACGACGGAGTTCATCGAGTCGAGGCCCTTGTCGGCGTCCGTTGAACCTTCGCTCAGATCCGTCACAATCATGTGCAGACCGTAGTCGATCACGGCGCGGCCCAGAGCCTTTTTCCACCAGGTTTCCAGGGCGTCCTGAATTCTCCCGCCCCGCCCCTGGATGGCAAAATCCACAATCGTGGTGGTTCCTCCGAAGGCGGCCGCGCGGGTGCCGCTTTCGAAATCGTCAGCAGATGTGGTGCCTCCGAACGGCATGTCGAGATGGGTGTGCGCATCAATGCCCCCCGGGATGACCAGCATGCCCTGCGCGTCGATGATCTTGTCGATGTTCTGAGCAGGAAGTTTGGCGCCAAGGGCGGTGATTTTCGAGCCTTCGATGAGAAGATCAGCGCTGAAATTGTCGACTGCGGTCGTGACGATTCCGTTTTGGATGAGGGTCTTCATGCAAAGGACTCCTGGGTTGTGTCCGGATGGATTTTCATACGTTGAATCAGCGCTCCTATAGTAACACCACTTGCGAAGGGAATTGTTGGAGAAAAAAGGGGCTATTGGGGATGATAAATCATAGTGACGCATGACAGCATCTCGCGAAGGGGTACGCTTAGGTAGCCGGGATCCGCACGCTTTTCCGCGGATCACGGGCTCTTGCGAGCGGCAGGGAGAAACCCGGGATCCCCCAAAACGGGATCCCGGCCCGCCGCGGCGGGCTCGAACGGGTCAAATTTTATCCAGCAACAATTGTCACTATATTTAAAAATCTTCTTTAAGCGAGGGTGTTTTCGGCGAGGGCGTACTCGATGGGATGAATATCCGCTTTGAAGTGGAAGATAACTGGAATGGCAGAACGGATTTGTGTGAATGGAAAAGGAATCTTGTTTTTCACACTAGACCGTGATCGTGCTCCCATCAAATTTCCTGATTGTGAGACCTGAAGATACTTCGGCGCAGAGGGAATTCTGTTCACGAAGGATGCTGAGGGCGACGGCTTCACCGAGCTGAAGCCCATCGGAGTAGTCGGTGCGCCAGTGGACTCCGGCAAAGTTGCGGGCGATGGCGAAATTTGAAGCGAGTTTGTTGATTTCACCAAGGACCGTAAGGTGGTCCGCATCCGGGCCGACGTACGTGATCAACGAGAGGCCGTCTTTGCTGGCCGTCACGGGCGTGCCGTTCCGGAGAGTGTTGAAGGGAGTGGCCCCATCGAAAGCACCTTTCAGAATCGTCGCGCAGGCGCCTGCAATGGCTCCGTGGCCCTGTGCATAGGAGGGATGCTGGGGGCAACCCTCGGGATATGCTTGCGGGTGAAGATAGGTTCCATAGTTTTCAAAAGTCCGGGCCACGGCTTGCGAATCCAGGACGTCCCCATGCAGCGGGTAGCCCGCCTGACCGGTTTTGGTCAAGTGCACCAGGCCTCCGAAGTCTTCCGGTCTGAGGGTGCGGTGGACAAACCACTTGGCATACCAGACCGCCTTGAGCGCGCGGTTGGAGACTTCGGCGAGCAGAGTTAGAAAACAAGGTTGACCAAACGTGGCAAAAGAGGATTGCTTCCTCAGCTTCACATAAGGGTTTCCCGGGTTGGGGGCCGCTCCGTTCGTCAAGAGCCAGATGCCGGCGTTGTAAAATGCCTGGAAGACTTGATCGCTGTGGACATAGGCTGCGGCATCGCGCCCGTTGCGAATGTGTCGGAGTTGGTGGTCGTTTTCATTGTCAACGAAAGGTCCTTGACCATTTCGTGCCGCCAGCCAATGAGATGGGTCGGTCAGATAGTCCAGCCTTGGAACATAAGTGATGATTCGGCCCGAAATCGGGAATTGTCCGTAGTTGAATGGCTTGAGCAGAGACTGAGAAAGGTAGGGGCCGATCAAATCTTCTGCTGTGAATCCTCGAAACAACGTCTGTGCGGTCACTCGCCCGTTTGATCGTGGCCCTTCGAAGCCATGGAGGGACGATAGTTCAGCGGCCGCTGCCTGGGCAATCGGATCCGTGGAGTAATCGATGAAGTTCACATCCCGGCAGAGCGCCATCCAGTAAAGTTCCACCATGTCATCGGCGCGCGCCCGGCTTGCCAGCCCCGGAGGCGGTCCGATGGCGAACTGATGGGAATCAGCGCCCTCCACATCAAAGGCAATCCCTGCAAGGGGGTTAACGAGTTTGACTCCACCGCCGAGGGAAACTTCCTCAAGGTCATCGGTTGTGCCTTGAACAAGGGCGCTTACGAGATGACGATAGGCCTTGGCGTCCACTTCACCGATGGGGTTGTGTGGCAATCCTTTGGAGAAGTTGCCGATAAAATCAGGGTAACGCTCTTCATCTCCATTGGTGATCTGAGCGGGTGCAGGAATCTGGCTTTCCTGTTGGGCAATCGAGCGTCTGACCGACAGGCACTTCGCGCGACGGCCCGGGCTTGACCCGGCCTTTGAGCCCTCAGTCACTGATGACGCAACAGGGCTGGTTTGGAGGGCATTTGCTACGATGGAGGCCGCCGCAACTCCACCCATTTTCCCCAGGAAAGCTCGACGGCTGCCGATTGCAAATGGCGTGCTTTCACGCGGTCCTTCTCGACGACTTCTCTTTGGGACCTTAAGCTGATTCGTTTTCTTCAAGGGGATAGGCGCCTCGATGTGGTAGGAAGAATGTCAACACCGTTCACTGGCTTAATCGCGCTGTGATCCGACAGTGAGTCTGCAACCTCTAAGCGCGATCCAAGCCTCGTTCTCGATCCTCACCAGCGCAGACCGCGCCATGATCCCAGTGATTAAGGGATCAGCAGCAATGTGTTTGCGGGCCCAAGACTGATGATCTGGCATACAGAATACTCGTCGTTACCCCTAAATGTTCTATGTGCGAATCAGACCACATATGCTGACTCGCTCGACTAATCCCTGTCTGGATACTCCAAATAAAGCTTCGATATCTTGATAACAGTGTCGTTAGGCGAAAAATCGCTTTCCCTTGAACTGCTAGTGCGATAGTCAATCTTTACTTTGATATAGTCACATTTCCGATAGGTATAGCGCGTGTTAGGAGGGAATTGCACGCCCCCATCAGGTTTGAAATACTTTTCGACCACTTCCCGTGTCGTACCGACCTCGATGTGCTCCATGTCCTTGAGCGCTTGTAGAACCACGCCACAAGGAGTATTCGCGCTAGCTTCATCCTGCATCGGTGCCGCTTCTGAAAACATAACCAAGGCAGAGATCATCGTAAATATCACTATTATAGCTTTCATCAAGCATCTCAAAAACCGGAGATAGCCGCCTTTTTCTGGCCAGTAATAGATGGCTGTTCCTATAGAGGATGATAAAAAATAGTGACACGATTCGGGCACCCAGGACCCCACCAATGTGGCAATTCTTGCGCGTGCGGCGTCACAATAATTTATCATCCTCTATAGTATTCTCATCGCCGCTTTCCAACAAATTGATTGTCAACAATGGGGCATGCTTCCACAATTCATGTTGACGTTAGGGAAGGGACTTCCCCGGTTTTCGCAGCCGTTTGAGATCGATGGAGATCTAGCCTCGTTCCCGGCACGAGCTGCGTCACAATTGTGAAACGTGGAAGCCGAGGCCCAGTTTCCTGTCCTGACCCGATTTACGTATTTTCACCGCACACTTAAGGATCTCGGTAAACGGTCAGGGTTGCTTTGGTGGGATGGAACCCCACCGGAGGACAGCCCAAGCGGGCTCATCGTCCTCACGAATAGGTGTATCATTGAAGAGGGAAGCCGTCCGTCGGAATCCCGTCTTTGTGGGTCTAGAATCCTGCGAGTACGTCACAATCCAGATTTTCGAGGCGCTCGATAGGGTCAACCTATCGAGGACATCCCGGACCGTGACGTTCTTCAGGGTGAAACTTACGGGCTGATCGTCTGCATTCGAACCAAAACTCCAAGCTTCTCCCCCGCCAGGCAGTGATGGGGGTGGAGGACTAACAATTTCTTTCACAACACGATGGAGCCTGCGGATCGATTTTCCAGCAATCTCGTTCTTCACTTCAAACTCATCGATTTTGAGGTTAAGAAAGGAGCTCTTGTCATCTAAGTCCCCTCGAGGGAAAACACGAAGAACTCCGTTCTTAATTGCAGAGTCATATCCAGGGTGACTGGCCACAATTGTGTCAACGACTTGATGAAGGGTTGCATGCGTCCAAGTGTGTTTGAATACAGCCGGAGTTTCGGGTCCCTCAATCCACACTATTCCCATGGGAAGCTCGAATTGGCTGGCGACCTTGGTTAGAGCTTGAAGAAAGGTATCCGCTGTAAGAGCATAACTGTCCAGCCTTGTCTGAAGCTTCGCTTCCAATACGCGGGCCCCCTCCTGTGCAAAGGAGATTCCACTAGGTTGAACTAAGACCAAGAGCAAAAGTAATTTACTAATCATTGTTAACCTCATCAGCCATTTACGAGCACTTGATCGCATTGATAAGAGGGGTTGATGGTTGGGAGAGTGGTTCCATTGATATGCCACGTTTGAATGGCGATGGTATTACAACCGGTTGTGCAAACTCCACTTGCAAGGCGACAAGTCGAAGAACAAATTCCTAATTCTTCTTCCAATTGGCCTGCCGCAGATGTCGATGGACCACAAGGTCCACCATTGGGTTTGCCCAAATCAGTACAAGTCGTTTGATAGCCCGTAAGGTTGCAGCCATTTGTGCGCCCGCTCGTTATGGAATCCCAGAACTGCATTCCTGCGAACAAAATTGGGTGAGTGAATTGATCATTAACTTGGTAAAGGAATGTCCGTGTGACTCCACAACCGGCCTGTGGAGGATTGCCGAACGAGCATGAACTTTCAGCGGTGGTGGAGGACGTACCAGGGACGATTGATAGGCTGCTTGGCTTTTGAACTGTAAGATTCGTCGAAGCACTTTTCGTTTGCCCATTCATCGTGTAATCAACCGTGACAATTACGTCATTGGGTTGATTGCTCTGAACAACAGACACCACCGTAACAATAGACGAGGTGGGATTCTGCAAGCCAATCTTAGTGCTTGAACTGCGCCAAGAGTATGTGCCGCCAGATGGGTTTCCATTGGCGGTCAAATCGATGCTTCTTACATCTGTTCCAAGGGGTAACGCGTTGGGTCCTGAGATAGCGATGTTTGGCGTAACGTTTCCGGGAGACGACCCATTGAATCCGGTCGTGGGGCAGATGTAGGCACACGGCGGGAGGGGCTCCGTTCCATCCACGGCGATGAGGGCGGCGCTGATGGTTGTCGAACCGGGGGCAACTCCATTCACCCGCCCGGGGCTGGATTGACCTCTTGTTTTGACTGTGGCGATGGAAGTATTGGCGCTCGACCAGTTTGATGTCGTTGTCACGTCCTGGGTCGTGCCGTCCGTCATGGTCAACGTCGAAGTAGCCTGAACCGACAGGCCAGAAGGAGTCGTGATGGGATTCTGATCGATGGTCAAGTCTGTGGCGGCGTCGCAAATCTGGCACTGGTTTCCGCAGGTGGCAGTTTGCACATTGAAGATGCCGGTGCTGAGGACGAGGTGGATGGGTTCGGTGCGGCCCTTCGAATTCTCGAACCGGGCACTGCCTTCCTGTACGGTTCGGGGAATGATATTCCCCTGGGCGTCCGGTTGCTGTTGAGTAATGAGCATGCCAAGAGCGATCATCTGGGAGGCGCCTGCTTCGAGATGAAGCGGAATAGTGTAGTGTCCTGTCCCCCCCGAGTAGGTCAGCGTGACGATGAGGTCCTCCGCGGTATTTCCCGAGTTCCATGCGGTGATCATGGTATCAGAGCCGTTGGCCACGCTCCACAGGGGGACGATTTTGGCCCACGACTCGCCCATGCCCTCGGGCGTCACTTGGAAAACGTAAGTCCCCTTCTGGTCCACGCTCCCAGTCGATAGGAAAAGGTCTTCTGGGTGGCCCTGGTATGTGAAGTCGAGCGTCATGTCTCCGTCATAGTCATTCAGTCCCGCGGCAGCCAGCATGGCGTCCAGGGGGAGCTGCCGCGATTCATTGGGAGCAAGGCTCTGGATCGGGAGCGTGAACTGTCGAGAGCTGGTACCCGTCATCACATAAGCCATCGGCGTGACCTGCAAAAGATCGTTGGATGAGTTTCTGAGCACGGCATAGGGAGAAAAGCGGGTTCCCGGCGGAAAGTTCATGGCTGGATCCGGTGCGCCCACCATGATGCCGGCACTGGCATACGACGTGACGGCGGGGGCGTCTGCCATCGCCATGCGGGAAAAGAATTTCATGTCGGCCGAATATCCCTCCTGCTCGTTCATCAGGCCCCCGGTGGCAATGATGTCCTGCGGCTTTCCCTGGTATTGGATGCGGACGCCTCCCTGCATGGTCTCCGGGGAGGGCAGTTCCTGAAGCATAGGATCCAAATCGACCAATTGGGTTTGATTTCCGCCGAGAGTGACCGTGCGGCTCGCAATCGTTCCGGCCGATCCGATGACTTGAACATTTACGGCCTCGCTGGCATTTGTGGTATTCGTAACACCGACGAACCCTTTCACCCCCGCATCGTGCTTCCACCACAAGGCCTCAACGGTCTGCCCTCCGGATGTGGCCATTCGCCCGCTCTTTCCCCCGAAGGGCATGGTGAAAATCAGGCTTTCGGGCACATTGAGTATTTGCAGGGTGGCGGTAGCATTCCCCCCCGCTTTGGAACTGAACCGGAGCACAACGCTCCCGTAGTTGGAAAGGTGGCCGCGGATCTTGGACGGCGCACTGTCCAGAGCTTGGTTGATATTGATGTTTCCAATTCCTCCGGGAGCGAGATCCACGGGAGCGAGGTCGTATTCCGTTCCATCCGCCATGAAAAGCACCGGCGAGACCAGGAGAGGTCGGATGACCAGTACATTCTTCACGCGAATGGTGGAAACGAATCCCTTGTCGACTCGCCACAAGGCACAATAGAGAGCCTGCGCCTTGGGGCCATGCGTCACGGTCTGAGAGGCTTGCGGAGAGGCGACGACCTGCTGATCCCGAAGAGCAACCACACCAAGCATAACGGCCATCACCAAAATGAAAGAGACACATGATGGGGAGCGGTTCATCAGAACTCTCCTTACTACTTTTGAGTTTTCAGTGAATACCTACCCTTGTAGCTTTAGGGGTTTGCTCAAGTCAATGGAACAATCTAAATTTCTTTTGCTGATTGTTCCATTGATCGCAGTGGTGCCGAAGAGGCCTTAATCCGATCGTGGTGTTTGTCAGCCCAATCTCGTCACAAGGCCCTCGATCACGCCTTTTTAGGAGATTTTTGGGCGACAGCTTTTGTCGTTGCAATGCCGATGTGTCGAGAAGTTGATGGAGCATAGACTCGCTTTCTTGAAAGTCGAGTTTGAGGGAGGGCGTAAGGGGGTCGATGTTTCTGCTAGGCTACTTTGTTCAAATTCGGCCGGTGGCACAAATCGACTCGCTCGACTAATCCATAGCCGGATAACCCAAATAAAGCTTTGATATCTTGATAACAGTGTCGTCAGGCGAAAAATCACTTTCCCCAGAACCGTTAGCGCGATAGTCAATGTCGACTTTGATATAGTCGCATTTCCGATAGATATAGCGCGTGTTTGAAGGGAACTGCATGCCACCATCAGGTTTGAAATACTTTTCGACCACTTCCCGCGTCACGCCGACATCGATGTGCTCCATGTCCTTGAGCGCTTGTAGAACCACGGCACAAGGGGTATTCCCGCTAGCTTCATCATGCTTCGTCGCCGCTCCTGAAAACATAACCAAGGCAGAGATCATCGCAAATATGCCTATTACAGTTTTCATTGATCACCTCAAAAAACCGCTGACAGCCGCCTGGTTCTCGCCAGCAGTAGGTGGCTGTCCCTAGGTTGCTATTTGTTATGAACTATGCACCGGGTCAGAATGCCTCCCAACGGGGTGTTCCTCCCAATCCGGTGTGAGCAGCGTGGTCAATGACGAAGTCGTAGATCCAACTAGTGGGTGGAATCTTGTTTCCCGTCCAGTCCGGTGGAGTTTGCTCGTTTAATTGTTGGCTGTATAAAACCACGGCGTTGAGAATCTCCCGGACTGTCATCTCATGCAGATCCAGATGGATTTGGGGATCCATGTTGCCGCTCAAGATGGCGCCCAGGGACCCCGGAGGTGCAAGCCCGCGTTGCGCGTAGTAATCTGCTTGCTTGCCGCTCATGTAGGACATCAACTCAGGCGCCAATTGGCTTATGCGCTGAATTATGGCCGCAGGTAACATCTTCTCGGCAATCAAGAATCTGGAGATTTGCAAGCTCAGTAGGCCTGGCGGATCACTCAGACCGTTCTTGGGGTAAACATGAATTAGGCGGCGGCTGACAATTTTATAGGTATACTTCGGGTCTTGGCGGCACAAACCGTTGAGGATTTCACCCACGGTAGCGTCTGAAAGGGAGAGAGACATCGTCTTCTCTTTTTCGTCCTGGTGGTGGGCAACTTTTTCAAAACCGATCAGGATCCTTGTGATGTTGGTCCGGCGAAGGGCGCGTAAGCCCTCTTCCATCGTCCCATTCTCGATGTGATATGATTCGACTTTTTCCGAGAGGATGAGAGGGGCTTTCCTATTCGTCTGGCCCTGGCCTTGTGCTGCCAACAAGCTGCCACCGGTTGCGACCAACATTATCGAGCGAAATATCCAGTGAGTAATCATGGTCTTCTCGCTTGTCCCCTATGGCTACACCGTGGCACCGGAGCAGGTCACAGTGACCCTCTCCGTCCCGACACTGAAGCCGTTTACAAGGTTGCCTGGGGCCAGGTCTCAAAATTTAACGGGTTGGACTGTTGCTTTTTGAGAGCTGGCACCATCTTTTTTTGCTCAGCTCTTGCTATGCGTGTGAAAAGCCCCCTTTTGAAAGGTAAACAATCTCTCATCTTTCGAACCATGGAAGATCCAGGAGCTGCGTGGACCCAAGTGTTCGGCGACCCTATTGATCAGCTCCCGCACGGTGAGATGTTCCAAAATAACCGTCCAAGGTTGAAGGTAACTTGTGTCCCCCCCGGTCTGTATATATCCGAGCTGTTCTTTTGGAAACTCTCTGTGCAAGGGTAAAAACACTTCATCAGGATAAGAAATGTCCGTGAGAGTTATCTGCTGGAGTTGGAGATTCAACAAATACGAGCGATCGCCCACGATCGCTCTCGGATAGATGTTTATCGAGGACCCGTCTGTCGACCATGTGTAACGGCTGTCGAATCGACAGAGTGCGTCAAGTATCTTTCGTACGGTCTCATTCTCTAAATGCATTGAAGACTGGACACTCCGGTCCTCGGGATCTGACATTTTTTCACGAAGGATCTCCTCGATTCCCAGGTGTAGGCCCCCGATTGGCTTTGAGCTGAGCTCGGCTATTCCATCTTTGAGAGTCGAGTCTTTAAGCTCGAATTCCGCTACCCTTTGGTCGAGGGGAGGTGTCGCCACGGTTGCGGCGCTTTGATCGCCACGCGATGCCTGGCCCAGACCTTCGATGCAGAGCACTACTGAAATTAACGCCAGTGTGATGATAGTCTTCATCGGTTTGGACCGTTATTGGTATCGCTGACACTGCTGCTGGAGAAAGTGAGCGTATAGGTTCTGACCTGATATCCGGAAACCTTAAGACCCTGCGCGTCAGAGCCAAGCTGGAAAAGCCATAATACCCCACCCAGATGAGAGTATCAGATCAAGAGATGAAACAGGTTCGTATGGAGCCGCATAACTTTCACGCGGAATGAAACTCCAGTATCAATGCTTAGAGTACTAATAAATTGTAAATGTTATTTGCGAACGAGCCCTTAGGAAAACATTCTTAACGTTTTCTTGCCCATTCCTTCCAATAATTCAAATAACGTTTTTGATCCGACTGAAAAACAAATATGTTCGGCCTCCAGTCGCTTTGCCCCGTGATTTCCGCCAGGCCAACGACAGCAGAGTAGCGAACTTCGGAGTCCTCATCATCTAGCGCTGCTATCAGAGGGGGTATTGCCAACGCGGACTGAGTATGCCAAAGCGCTGAGGCTGCGGCTCGTCTCGTCTCGGTGTTACGCGCACGCAAAAGCCTCGAAATGGAGGGAACGGCCCGTTCATCGTTCAACCCTTCAGAGATAGCATACGCGAGATTATGAAGGAGATATGGGGGCAAGTTTTCCGTCGGCGCAAGCAGGGTCCTTTCTGCGATTTCCAGTCCTGACATGTCGTTGCACTCCAACAAGGCGGCGACAACACTTATCTGCAGTTTCGCGTCCTTTTCTCGCACATGAGGTTTAAGTGCCGCCGTCACTGACGAACTTCTTGTCCTACTCAAAACGTATACCGCATCAAGTTTCTGATCGAGGGAACTCTCCGAGGCATCAAGGATACCTGCCAATTGACCCACGACACGATCAAGATCATTTTCCCCTTGAACTGCGATTCCTGGAACAGCTGCAACTGAAGGGTAATACGGACTCACGAACTCATAATCGCCTCTCGATCTCTTTAGAAAGAATATCCCATAGCTCAATGGCTGGATGCGCTGGTATCCCAGCGACTTTTCAGGAAGGAAGTAGTGGAATCTGATCGACCGTAAGTCTGAAGGGCCTCTCAGTATCCGGTCACTGCGTATCTCCCCGATCATCTTGCGAGCTGGAACTTTGTTTCCCTGAACCTCGATCATGGTCTTGTCACTTTCCCAAACGGAAGTCACCTGACCGACTACTATCAGATTGGCTTCCTCTGTAAGCCTTGCCACGTCAAGTCCAGGAATTATCACACAAGCCACCGGGACAGCTAGCATCACGACCATGAGCGGGAATAAGCGAAAAGCAGATTGTTGTCTCATATCGGTGCCGAGTCCTGGTACCTATGGCGCAGGAGAAACAATTGATTCATGCGCACCATGGTTCAAGTACTTGTGCGGTGCAACGAGGGGCCTGGTCTCAAAAATCAAAAACAAGTCCAGCTACCAAGTCAAGTGCACGAAGCATAAGGAGAGTAATTCATGTTTCCAAAAAAAGTTTCGTTTGAATCCCGATTGACCGCATACGGCTCCACGAATGTGGCTGAAGTCTCAAGATTCGTTCTTTGTCTAAAAGGTCTTCCACTTGGGGTAGCCTCCCAATGTGGTCGGAGCGTTTCCGCTGACAACGAAATCATACTCCCAGCCGCCTGGTGCGAACACCTTTCCATCCTTAAACATTCGTACGCTTTCTAGAGCAATAGCGTTCAAAATGTGGCGAACAGTGACGTTTTCAAGGCGCAACGTGAAATGTGGAAGTGGCATATTCCCTGACAGCATGGAGCCCGGCGACCCTCCCGGAGCCCCGTCTGATTTTTTCATCCACTCTTCCTTCTTGTGATCCAGCAACTCCTTCAGCTCCGGCGCATCTTGGCCGATCATCTGGATCACCCCTCCTGGCAAGGCCTCACGGTCGACGCTGTATTCTTTAATCTTCACGTTGAGCAAGTCTTCAGGATTATCAAGCGCTCCTTTGGGGAAAACCTCCACCATTTGACCTTCCACTGGTCTATATTCATACCGCAAGTCCATCCTACACAGGCGGCTCAAGATCTTCCCCACTGTGGTATTCGTCAACTCAAGTGACATTGGCTGCCCGCTCTCGCCTTCATGGTGAGGAATTCTCTCAAACCCAATGACAACCCGGAAAGTGACTTGGTCGCTGAGCGTGCGGAGAGCTTCTTCCATGTCCGCACCATTCACCACAAAAGACTTGATCTCGACCGACAGAATGGGCACATTGGCTGCCGCTCGATCAATGGATCTTTGCTCCGCCCGCACGGAATAATCACGCAGGGTTAAAGGGAAGACATAGAGAATCAAGAACTGAATCAAAACCCATAAGATTGCTTGGGACCAGGTCTCAAAATTCAACGGGTTGGACTGTTGCTTTTTGAGAGCTGGCACCACCCTTTTGGCGCCATCTCTTTCATACGTATTTTTCTGATCCATACTGCCGTCCGATGGTAACTGTTCTCATGTATTCACAAAAAAGAGAACTCACTTGGGCGATTTGAAGAGGGACTTCAGTGTGTATTGGGGTGACGTTGCGGACCCGATTTCCTGCCCATCCACGAGAGTCTGACCGTCCACCGTCCTTATTGTTTCATCATTTAACACTGCATGAGCGACGAACACTGCTGTGCTGGTTTGGTCTGCCACCGAAACGAGCGGCAGGGCGACTCGGGTAAGGACGCGAACTGATTTACCGGGAGCAAGTGTTACCAATGTTCCCTGGAAGGCACGATTTCCATATAGGTCGGCTCCCCCGGGCAATATCCCCTGCCTCATATCCGTGGTTATATACAGGTTGAGGAGCTTGACCGTATAGCTCACCTTCGGGTCCGCAGGTTCGAAATCACCGGGATTGGGAGATATCGGGATGGTAAGCTCGTCCTTTCCGGAATTAGTAAGAATGAAGTCTACCTCGGTGGGTCTGTTGTCATTTGGAGATGCCCTCGGAACCTCGATGGCGATCTGAAGTTGCAATTTACGGAAAATGCCGCTGCCGCTCCCGGCCCCCGCATTCCTCAGCCTTTGATGCATTGGGCCAGTGGCGTCGACCGTCACCTGACTTGAGAAGGCAAATGAAAAGAAAACGACGGAAACAGTGAAGACAAACAGACTGGTTGATGTCAGCTTCATCTTTGCCTCCTCAATGGCAGTAAGAAACAGGTGTTGAATTCCCACAGGACTGGTATGGCGCGTAGTTGACTGCTCCACAGAATGCACAAGATTGGCTGGAATCTTTGTCCACTTTGCCGTCACACGGCTCGTTTGAGACTGCTTGAGAGATTTTGCTGGCCGCGGAAATGGCGGCGTCATTTAGAAGCGTCATTCGGGTCAGACTCCATGCTGCCTCATACTGATTTTTTATTGATCCTCTTAACGCCGGTCCCGGTGAGGATGTTGTATATACATGTGCCGGAGTTCTTCATTGAAACTCCACCAATACCAATTCAAATTGGTTTGCTCCACCTCCTTCGCTGTTTTGGGGACGGCGCCAGGGAAGACGATGACTGTAAAGAAAGTGGGACACTCAGTTGCTGCCCGAATAAGTATTTCCCGGCCAGTAACTTTGATGAGACCCTCTGGTCGAAGTCTGCTTTTTTCGAGTTCTGGATTGGGGAAGCTTGAGATAGCTGCACCTGATGTGTCTCGTCCATTCAGTAACCCCACTTCGAGGGTAGGAAACCATAGCTTCAATTCGGACACATTTCTTGGCATGGAAAACTGGCGAAACTGGGGATTCAGAAAATTAAACTTCGCCTGACTCAATCGCCTGTTATAGAAATGAACCACCGGACCCTTCAGTTCCCAGGTGTATCCGGGAGCCTGGCGGGCTATCAGGTCAAGCAAATGCCGACCCGTATGACTGCCTCCAGGGACCTTGATGTCCGGGAGTGGCTGAGCCAACTCAGCCACCATCGGTATTCGACCGGAATGCGCTACCTGAGCCAATACGTTCGCCAAGTCACCCCACAGCGAAGCATGGGCTATCGTTTGACTGAGCAAATCGCTCTGCGCAAAAGCCGAAGAGCAATTGACCACGAAGAGCAAAGCAACAATAAGGTGTAAACGATGGCGCATCATTATGGAACCCCCGATGTCGGTCCTGGCAGGTAAATGAAGGAGGAAGAAGATTTACAGCGGATACCTCCATGGGAGCGGTTCATCAGAACTCTCCTTACTACTCTTCGTTTTCAATGAATGCCTTCACTTATAGCTCCAGCAGTTTGCTCCAGTCAATGGAACAATCTTAATTTTGTAAGCTGATTGGTCCCTTCTCGTCCGCCCCAAAAACAAAAGGCCCCGTCGCTTTCGCGACGAGGCCTTTCCAAAAATGGATTTTGTTGTGGAAAATTAGAGTTTGGTGACGTTTTCCGCCTGTAGACCTTTTTGGCCCTTGGTCACTTCGAACTCCACGGCCTGGCCTTCGGTTAATGACTTGAATCCCTCGCCTTGGATTGCGGAGAAATGCACGAAGACATCTTCGCCCGATTGGCGCTGGATGAATCCAAAACCCTTTGCGTCGTTAAACCATTTTACTGTGCCTTGTTCTTTCATTTCTGTTAATGCTCCTTAGTTTGATGTTGCTTGTTTTAATTTACCTTGTCTCGTCTTCGTGTCCACCGCAAAAACAAATAGCTCCAAAATCCGATCATGGATTTGGAGCCAACTTACTGCTACGACAACAAAAACTTGACCAAGACTGAAGACAGATTACAGGAGATTTGAAAGGAACGCAAGGAAATAATTGGGGGTGAAATATGGTAGGGCGGCAAGGCTCGTCGCACTATATATGGCATAGGAGTCACGAAATCGATGGGTGCTTCTCGTGCCAATGCGTCCGGGCTTGAAAGGCATTGCCGATTTCAAGCAGCGTTTTCTCACTGAACGGAGCCCCCAGGAATTGAATTGAGGTCGGGAGGCCATTTTGTCCAAAGCCATTGGGAACACACAGGGCGGGGGCCCCAACGGCATTTCCAGCCGGAATCAATGGGGTTCCCCCTTTGACCTCAGGATAGGCCTTGTCGAAGTCGATCCCAATGGGCGGAGCCACGGCGCTCCGCGTGGGGGCGATGACGGCATCGAATTTGGTCATGAACTCATGGTAGGCCCTCTGCATCGGGCCGCGAATGCGCATGGCCTGGATATAGTCGACGGCGGACACCACCGAAGCGGTGTACCCACCAATGCGGTCACGCGGCGTTTCGAGCTCAGCGAGTTTTCCGCTCTCAATCAAATCAGAGAAGGCTGCGGCTCCCTCGGCATTCACAATCGTCCCCACGACATTCCCCCACGGGAAGTCGGGAAAGGCCACGTCCGGCGTCACATCACAAAATTGATGGAGCACTTCGACAGTCTGTTCAAAGTTGGCCTTGACCTCAGGTTGGATATCCTTGGTGGAGTCCTTAATGACCCCAATCCTGAAACGTTGCCTGCCAGCGGCTGTTGAAGCAGTGACGCGTGCGCGATCGGTCCCGGCGGTCGCGACCCCCGGATTCAACGGATAATCGAACTTCTTTGCAACGGAGGTGGGGTCCTTGGGATCCTTACCAGCGATGGCGGCAAGCACCAATCCACAGTCATCCACGGTGCGACACATGGGGCCGATCTTATCGAGCGTCCAACACAAGGCCATGGCACCATAGCGGCTGACCCGCCCGTAAGTAGGCCGCAACCCCGACAGTCCGCAGCACGAAGAGGGGGTGAGGATCGATCCCGAGGTTTCGGAGCCGATGGAAAAAGCCACGAGTCCAGCCGCTGTAGCGGCTCCCGGCCCGCTGGAAGAGCCCCCACTCCAAAAATTCGTATTCCACGGGGTCCGGCCGGGGCCTGTGAAAGAGGCATCGGGATTGTTATATCCCATTCCCCCTGCCAGCTCCACCATGGCCAGCTTCGCGATCAGAATAGCGCCGGCGTTGCGCAGTTTCTCAACCACCGTAGCATCATAATCAAACACCTGATCCTTATAGGGCGCTGCCCCCCACGTGGTGGGGACTCCTTTGGTCGCCAAAAGGTCCTTTACGCCGAAGGGGATGCCGTGCAATGGCCCGCGATACTTACCCGATTTGATTTCTTTCTCGGCGGCCCGCGCTTGTTCGAGGGCCTGACCCCGCATCAACGTCACCAATGCCCCAAGCTTCGGCCCAATCGCCTCCAGCCGCGTGAGGTAAGATTCCGTCAGTTCTACGGGAGAGATCTTTTGGCCGCGAATTTTCAGAGCCAAGCTGGCCACTGAAGAATAAAGAATGTCTTCTGAAAGCATGTCGCCTCTCAAGAGTCGGGATGATGTCGGTTCGAAAGCACACCGAAGGGTTGAATCGACCCCACGATTTTAGCTAGGGGAGGTCCAAGGCATGAAACATCGTGACGGGCTCGTCGGCGTTGGTCAGTTTGAATGCACGGACTCGCTGGCGGCCCCGCACCCCGCGCTCCAGCCCCAGCTTTACTTCGACCATCTGTTCGTCCGTTAGATACTTCCCGTAGCGCTGCTTGACCACTTCGGCCAGGGCTTCCGCCTCGGGCGAAGGTTTCAATTCCTGTGTTGCCGGTTGGGCGGGTGCGACAGGCATTGCTTCCGGTTTGGTTTGCGTCTGAGCGGATGTCAGAGTGACGCTTGATAGAACCGCGGGGAGGAGTGGGGCCATCGCCAGTGTCTTGATCATCCGCCGTCGTGATGGTGAGGCGGGTCGACCTTTACGATTCGACAAAGAAGAGGTGGCCTTGGAACAGCTCATGGATTTCTCCTTATCTAGAATTGGACTCCGAACCTGGGTTTGGAGAAGGACCGCTCTTTGCCTCTTCCACTGGCTTACCCAGGGCGTCGGTTTTGCCTCTTAGGTACCCAAACCCAAGACTCTTTAACCATGTAAACAATGACCGCAGATGTTGTTCGGTTCTCCAGGGAAGCGGCAGTATATCACAAGAATTGCTGTGCCTTAACAGGCGCACGAACACAGCCCCCCTCGGGGGGCTTGACTGCGTACAGCCCGCTGGTTTACCAGCGGGGATGGAGACGCCCCCCAGGTTTTTCACCCCGATGATTCGGGGTACGACTTCCAGCTCGCCACCTCTTGGCTGGGCATTTGTATCGATCCCGGACAAGAAAAGCGGAAATCAGCGCTTTTGGTCTGCAGCGATTTCGCAAATGTAGACCTGTTCCAATGCCGTCTCGTTTTTGCGAACATGGAGTAAGGAAGGCTATCAGAAGTGGGTAATTGTTTTCATCTGAGGGGTCCTTGACACCGCTCTCGAGTAGAGAGCAGAATGGTCGCCTCTTCCACCCGCTCGTAATCTTCACCAGAAGGAGTCACCTCCATGAAAAGCATGAGACTTTTTGTTTTGCTGTTAGTCGCCTTTTCCTTGTTGGTTCCGGCCATGGCCTCAGGCCAAGTCGCAAACCCACCTGCCGGCACAAAGACCGGCAGCGGGACTGTCGAGCAAGAAATCAAGACGCTTCAAGGGCAGGTCACACAGTGCATTTTAAAAAGCGATACTACCTGTCTCGAGAAGTATTTTGCCGATGACTACACGGCAATCCATGGTGACGGCAACCTATCCACGAAGGCTCAGGAGATCGAGAATTTCAAGTCAGGTGCTACCAAGTACGACTCCATTAATGTGCGCGAAGCGAAGATACGCACGTATGGAGACACCGCGGTCGTTAACGCGCTAGCCTCCGTAAAAGCGACGATCAACGGGAAGCCATACAGTGGCGATGTTCGCAACACCCGGGTTTGGGTGAAGCAGAACGGCGACTGGAGGCTTGTCGCGTTCCAGACAACGCGAGTGGTACCAGCGACCCAGTGAGTCCCGACTCGTTGTGGACAACCCGCCCCGTTGACAACGGCGGCAGGGAGTGATCGGAAACGCGACTGGGGGGGTGTAGTCGCCTAGGAATCCTTCACACAACGGCCATGTGAAAGCGAAACCGCGCGCACAAGAGCGCGGAAGTGGGGGCATTTTCACAGCCTTTCCCCGTGTGCGAGGAGGAACTAGCTGGCGGGATTTGCTGTTCGCGCAGCTGTGGTCACGTTTCCATCTGAGAAACGCGCATCTAGGGAACTGGCCCACTATCAGGCGTGATCCCCCCCGGCGAAACTGCACCCCAATGAAGATCATGAGCGAAGGTTGTAGATGTAAAAATCTCTGCACAAGAGAAAAGCAATTTTAGACTTACTCTGCGACGAGCTGAAGAACTCGTCTGTGATAAACTTCAGTTCATGAATGATGGAGTACGACTGATCGCCATTGACATTGATGGCACGCTGCTGGATTCAAAGGGAAACCTGAGCGAAGAGAACAAGCGTGCCGTCGATGCGGCCATGGAGTCCGGGGTTGAAGTTTCGCTGGTGACAGGGCGGCGCTTTTCGATGGCCGAACGAATTGCCACCCTGTTTGATCACGATCTCACGGTGATCGCCAACAATGGCGCGGTCATCAAAACCTCTCGGAGCCATCATCTCTCCTACAAAAATCCCTTGCCCCTTCCTGCCGCGCGGCAAGCGCTTTATGCGACGCGGGCTTTTCGCTCCTCCTGTGTGGCCCATTCAGAGGAATCCGAGTGCGGGCAGCTCGTGTGTGAAAAAATCGATCCCAGCAATCGCCCCCTCCGCTGGTATCTGGACAAGAGCAAGGAAGACGTGCGCTATGTCGATTCGTTGGAAGAGTTTCTTACCGTGGACCCGATTCAGTTCATGTTTGGCGGATCGGTCGCCACGATGAATGGTGTAATCGAGGCCGTCACGCCGCTGGTGGAGGCGGGGGTGGTGAAGATGACCCGCACGGAGTATCTTCGAAATGACGTTTCCATTATCGATATCCTCTCACCCACCTGCAGCAAGGCGGCTGCGCTTCGGTTTCTGCTGGCCGGGCACGGGTGGACCCCTGAGAATCTGATGGCCATTGGCGACAACCACAACGACCATGACATGCTGGAGCTTTCAAGAGTTGCCGTGGTCATGGGTCAGAGCGTGGAGGAGCTGAAGACCGCGGGACGCCATGTCACTGCAACCAACGATGAGCATGGAGTAGCTCAAGCGATTGAGAAATTTGTGCTCGGGTTACAAATTGCGAAAGGAAATTCCAAAATCCAAATTCCAAAATCCAAATAAATTCCAATACCCAAATTCCAAAAAACGACATCCACCTTTCCCGCAATTTATTGAAAAGGGTCTTTGCCATTGTTTGCATTTGTGGAGTTTGGGTTTTGTTTGGAATTTGGATTTTGGGTATTATCTGGACTTTGGATTTTGGAATTTTTCTCCCAGAAGGTTCGGCGTTCGCGATGTGCTATAATTATGTTTAATTTCAATCGGGGAGATTAGAGCTCAACCATGGGTGGAAGAAATCCATATCTGACCGCAGTGGAAGTTCCACCGCCGAAGACCAAGTACAAGATTACCTTCCTGCCCATGAATAAGACCGTCGAGGTGGATCCCGATCATTTGCCCGAGCACGTCGATGGTTTGCCGGGGTCCATTCTTTCGATCGGTCTGGGGAATGGAATCGACCTGGATCATGCCTGCGGGGGCGTTTGCGCCTGTTCCACGTGTCATGTTTATGTGCGTCAGGGACTGGAGACCTGCAATCAATCCTCGGATGATGAGGATGATATGATTCAGGAGGCGCCCGGCCTCGAACTGGATTCCCGCCTGTCATGCCAAACCGTTCCCAATGGAACCCAGGACGTCGTCGTGGAAGTCCCCGAATGGAATCGCAATGCTGCAAAGGAAGAGCACTAGTCCTGTTCCCCAGGCTGTGAAAGCACCGGGTGGTTTGACATCCTGAAAGGTTGGGTCATCTAAGGGCTTCTTCCACCGTTACATGGTTCACAACCTCCGGATCTGTGTTTTGAACTCTTCGAAATTCAGCGATTCAACACCCTGATCACCGGGGTGGGGCATTTGTCTGAATTCAAGGTTATCCACTTCTTTTTTTCAACAGGAACCTTGCGCATACTGTCCTCTCGCATGAGCTCCCTTCAGTCGCCACCCTGTGCCGCACGATTCCGAGTCTGCGCTCGCGGGCTAGCCTGCCGCCAGCGATCCCATACTTATTCGACAAGGAGACAAAAAATAAATGCGTCTTCGTGGCTTTCGTAATGCTTCTTTGATCGTATCCCTGTGTTTCGTTATTGAGCTCGGTGGTATAGCCCACACCTGGGCACAGAAAGACGCCGCTCGAGGTACTGAATCCCTGCGCGGGTACTCGACCGCTGAGAGCAAAGCCGAGCGGGAGTGGGAAGAGAAAATGCGGGCGATCCCCGATCCCAAAAACCTCCGCGAAAATATGCGTATTCTTTCCTCTGCGCCCCATCACGTGGGATCGGTGAAAGACAAGGAGAACGCCGAATTCATCCTACGGAAATTTCGTGAGTATGGGTTGAAGGCGGAAATTGAGCAGTTCTATGTGCTTTTTCCTACCCCCAGGGAACGTCTGGTCGAACTCGTTGAGCCCGAGAAATACACGGCGTTGCTGAAGGAGCCTGCCGTGGTGGAAGACCCTGATTCCACGAATTCCGGTCAGTTGCCCACCTATAACGCCTACTCTGCCGATGGTGATGTGAGGGCACAGGTCATCTATGTGAACTACGGAACTCCAAAAGATTATGAGGATCTCGCCAAACTGGGGATTGATGTCAAAGGCAAGATCGTCCTGGCGCGCTATGGCGAGAGTTGGCGCGGCATCAAGCCCAAAGTGGCGTATGAACATGGGGCCGTGGGATGTTTGATCTACTCGGATCCCCACGATGACGGTTATTTTAAGGGGGACATTTATCCGGAGGGCGCCTACCGGCCCTGGCATGGGGTTCAGCGCGGCAGTGTGGCGGACATGCCGATCTATCCCGGTGATCCGGAGACTCCCGGTTGGGGCAGTGTCAAGGGCGCGAAACGGTTGCCTCTTGAAGAGGCCAAGACCTTGATGAAGATCCCCGTCCTCCCGATTTCATACGGGGATGCGTTGCCTATTCTGAAGAGCATCCGGGGCCCCGTCGCGCCGGAAGCCTGGCGGGGCGCGCTCCCCATCACCTATCACATTGGGCCTGGCCCCGCTGTTGTTCATCTGAAAGCCGCTTTCAACTGGAATATCGAACCCATCTATGACGTCATCGCGCGCATTGAGGGAAGCGATTTTCCGGACCAATGGATTGTTCGAGGAAACCATCATGACGCCTGGGTGAATGGGGCGTCAGATCCGATTAGCGGACTGGTCGCTGAACTGGAAGAAGCCCGCGCTCTCGGGATGTTGATGCAGCAGGGTTGGCGGCCCAAGCGAACGATCATTTTCGCTGCGTGGGATGGCGAAGAACCGGGCTTGCTGGGTTCCACCGAGTGGGCCGAGGCTCATGCCGAAGAATTGAACACCAAGGCAGCCGCTTACCTCAACACCGACACCAATGGCAAAGGATGGCTTGGCGTTTCAGGTTCTCACACCTTGGAAAGGTTCATGAACGAAGTGATGCGCGATGTCCGCGATCCTCAGTCCGGCAAATCGATTTGGGAGGCACTCCAGGATCGCCGCCAGGAGAAGGCCAAGACCGAAGAAGAAAAGAAAGAACTCAAGGAGCGGGCGGATTTGCGTATTGGCGCGTTGGGTTCGGGTTCCGATTACACTGTATTTATCGATCATCTGGGAGTGGCGTCCCTAAACCTGGGGTTCGGCGGAGAAGGGGACGGGGGTGTCTATCATTCCATCTACGACTCCTTTGCATGGTATACCCGGTTCTCAGATACCACGTTTGAATATGGCCGCGCCCTGGCGCAGACGGTGGGCTCGTCCGTCATGCGGATGGCCAATGCGAGTGCCCTGCCATTCGAGTTCGAAGATCTTGCCGATACGGTCACCAAATATGTGACTGAATTGGAGAAGCTGAGTCAGGAGGCCAAGCCCCCTGAGTCGATCGAATTGTCATCACTTAAAGAGGCCGCCGCGAACTTGAAGCAAGCCGCAGAGCGATATCAGGCGACATTCAGAAAACGTTCATCGGAGGGCGACGGGGTGATGAGCGCCGCTCAGCGGACTGCATTGAATCAAATATTACTTCTGATTGAGCGGCATATGGTCAATAAAGAGGGCCTCCCCGGCCGCCCATGGTTCAAACATGAGATTTATGCTCCGGGCCTTTATACCGGGTATGGGGTGAAAACCCTGCCGGGAGTGCGCGAAGCCATTGAGCAAGAGCATTGGTCCGAGGTCAAGCCCCAGATGGAAAAGATTCGAGCCGCGTTGCTCGATGTGGCGACGCAAATTGATGCCGCCACCCGGATCATCGAGAGTCGATGAGTAATCACCGGGGCTTGAGAGAGCTGACCCGCAGGGCAAGAAGATCTGTCATGATCCGATCGGGTGTAATCTGCGATCCAAGTCGAAAGGGACTGTGCACCATTGGACAGTGAAAACACCCTACAGACAATCCAAAGCTTCATTGACTCTATCAATCGGCATAGTGTCGAGGAGTTGTGCGCTCTAATCTCGGAAGACCACGTATTCATTGATGCACTAGGCGGAGTAGCGCGAGGGCGTGAAACACTACGGCGGGGATGGACGGGGTATTTTCGGATGTTTCCCGATTACCGGATTGAACAAGAAGGAACGACTCAATCCGAAAATATCGTCGGGATTTTTGGAACGGCGCGGGGCACTTATGCTCCCGGAGGCATCCTCAAATCAGAAAATCGATGGGAAATCCCCGCGGCCTGGAAAGGCGTCGTGAAAGAGGGGCTCGTGTCGGAGTGGCGGATCTACTACAACATTGAGACGGTTTTGAAAATCATGGAGAAAACCAAAGGTAACCACTGAATTAAGGAAGCCACGAAGGTGAAGGGATAACCTGTTTCGAAGCTACGTAAGGGAGTGCCCCACGGTGTGAGTCGTGAGTTCGCGCCAGAGGGGCGAAAGAATTTGGGCCTGCAAAGATCATCCTCAAGGAGGAATCGATGTCGAAGCATCTCCAAGGAAGTCGCATTTTGGAACTAGCATTGTTGTGTGTGATTATTTCTTGTGGTCGAAGCTCTGGGCAGGTGACCCCCCGGAACAGCAATGCCCTGCGTCCGGTCCACACCTTTTCGATTGTGGCCCGCGATCCGGCGACGGGTGAACTGGGAGTGGCCGTCCAATCGCACTGGTTTTCGGTCGGAAGTGTCGTGCCCTGGGCCGAGGCAGGCGTGGGGGCAGTGGCGACGCAATCGATTGTTGAGCCGGGATATGGCCCGCTGGGACTCGATTTGATGCGCGCCGGCAAATCCGCGCCGGAGGCCCTGAAGGCCTTGCTCGCAGCGGATGCCAACGCCGACGTGCGCCAGGTGGCGATGGTGGATGCCGAAGGGCGCAGCGCCGCGCACACTGGAGAGCATTGTATCCAGATGGCCGGTGACGTGGTGGGGAAGGGCTTCACCACCGAGGCCAATCTCATGGAGAAAAACACGGTTTGGGGAGCTATGGCCCGCGCTTATGAGGATTCCAAGGGAGACTTAACGGATCGCCTGCTGGCCGCGTTGGAGGCCGCCCAGGCAGAAGGCGGCGATATCCGGGGAAAACAATCGGCCGCAATTGTGGTGGTTGCCGGAAAATCAACAGGCCGGCCGTGGGTCGATCGCCTGGTCGATTTGCGGGTCGAGGATAGCAATAATCCCATCCCAGAATTGAAGCGGCTGGTAAGGCTGAATCGCGCCTACCATCACATGGACGAGGGGGACAATCTGTTTGCCAAGGCGGATGTCGAGGGCGCCATCCGCGAGTACGGGACTGCGGAGCAGATGGTCCCGGACAACATCGAAATGGTGTTCTGGCACGCCATCACGCTGGTCAACGCCAAGCGCGTCGACGAGGCACTTCCGTTATTCAGAAAGGTCTTCGCCGATGCGGAGCAGGGCGCCAAATGGGCTGAACTTGTCCCGCGGTTGCCACATTCGAAGATGCTGCCGGAGGATCCCAAAGTGATCGAGAAGATTTTGAGCGCCCGGAAATAGATCATGCTCTCTCGCCAGGCTGCAAATTCGTCAAGGTAATAATGGGTTTGTTTCATGCTTTTTGCAGTCCTGGTGTCTTGGCGCGATACATTGCTCTTATCCTTCGATGCGAAGGGATGCTGAATAAACTATGCCGCGATCCGTCTTCATTACCAAACTGGGTCCTCCTGAGGTCCTCCAGATCCAGGAGGTTGCTGAAACGCAGCCCAAGCCCCAGGAGGTGCGAGTGCATGTTAGAGCCTCCGGGGTGAACTTTGCCGACATCATGATGCGGCTGGGATTGTATGCAGGTGCACCCCAGCTGCCGTTTGTGCCGGGTTACGAGGTGAGCGGAACCATTGATCGATTGGGAAGTGGGGTGAAGGGCCGCCAGATCGGGGACCGCGTAATCGCCATGACGGAATACGGGGGTTATACGGAATCCGTTTGCGTCGCCGCAGATCGTGTGGTTTCCATGCCGGCAACCATGTCGTTCGAGCAGGGCGCAGCCCTCCCCGTCAATTACCTGACCGCCTATCACATGCTTTACTTCCTGGGGCATGTCCGGAAAGGCGAGCGCGTACTGATTCATCAGGCCGCAGGAGGCGTCGGACTGGCGGCGCTGGAACTGTGCAAGGTAGCAGGGGCAGAAACGTTTGGGACCGCTTCTGCCTCCAAGAAGGATTTCCTTATGTCCCGGGGGCTCCACCACCACATCGACTATCACACCCAGGATTACGAGCAGGAGGTCCAGCGAATCACCCAGGGTGAAGGCGTCGAGATCATTCTGGACCCGATAGGCGGAAAATCACTGCGCAAAGGGTATCGGATGCTTGCCCCACTGGGACGACTCATGGTTTTTGGGTTTTCCAGCAGCGTCTCCAGCAAAGGGAGGAATTTGCTCAATGCGGGAGTCCAGTTCCTTCGCACACCGAAGTTCTCGCCGATGGATATGATGCTCCACAATCGTGCCGTCTTTGGAGTTCACCTGGGTCGTCTGTGGAACGCAGGGGGAGTGCTGGCTGAGGAAGTGAAAGCGCTGCTTGACTTGTTCGATCAAGGAAAGATTTCTCCCCATGTCGGCAGCACCTTTCTCTTGAACGAAGCCGATGCGGCCCACCATTTCATCCAGGACCGGAAAAATCTGGGCAAGGTCATACTGCTTGTGGACTGAAGGCCGACGGCGTCTCCAGGGGCTTGCGGGTGTCGACTTACGCCTGCGAAAGCGATCCTTGTCCAGCGTAACGTCAAATTCGGAAGAACCGTCATTTCTCTCGTCGTACCACTGCAGTCTTCCATTCTTACCACATGCCTTCCAGGAGAACGATTTTCTATGAAATCCAAACTGATTCGTACGAAAACCCTCTTTCTTTTTGCATCTTTTCTCGTTTTTGTCTCGATAAGCATTTCGGTCCTGGCGCAGCCTGCCAAGCGCCCGATGACCTTTATGGACATCATCGAGATGCGAACTGTGAGCAACCCCGCCATCAGTCCCGACGCCAGATGGGTGCTTTATACCTTGTCCACGCCTGACTGGAAGGCTGGCAAAAGCCAAACCGATATCTGGCTCGCGTCCACCGATGGCACGGTCAATAAGGAGATGACCTTCACCCGCGACAAGAATGAAATCAACCCCCGGTGGTCGCGCGATGGAAAGTTCTTTGTATTTGCTTCGGATCGCGACGCGGGTCCGGGGGCGGCGGCCGCTCCAGGTGGAGGAGGGAGCGAAGGCGCGGCCGGCGGAAGAAACCAACTCTATCGAATGCGCCCCGACGGGGGTGAAGCCGAGAAAATCACGGACGCCAAGGAGGGCGTGGGCGCGTTCGCGTTCAGCAAAGATGGTAAGTGGCTTGCCTTTTCCGCCGGCAAGACCGAAGAGCAGCAGATCTGGATCTTCTCGACGGCCGACATCGGCCTGGGGAAGGCGAAGCTGCTGACCAAGCATTCCACCCCCATCAACTCTTGGCAGTTTTCCCCCGATAGCAAGTCGATCTACTTCCTCTCTCCGGATTCTGTTGACAAGGCTGATAAAGAGCGGAAGGAAAAGAAATTCACAGTGAAGATTCGCGACCAGCAGACACCGGCCAACCATCTCTGGGCCATGGATCTGGAGTCCAAGCAAGAAAAGCGATTGACTTCCGGCACAGAGTACACGGTGACCGACTTCACCCAATCCAAGGATTCCCGGTGGATCGGATTTCACGGCGGGTCGATGAACCGCTATGAAAAGGGCACGGAAGCCCGCGATTATGCGGATCTATATCTGCTTAATCTTTCCACCGGGAAAATAGAGCGGCTAACCGAGAACAAGGACATTAGTGAAACGCCATTGAGCTTTTCGCCGGACAGTTCATTCATCGCCTATTCTGCTTCGGACGATTTCAAGTACTCTCGCAATGGCAGGGTTTACGTGCGTCCCGTTGCGGGAGGGACCTGGAAGAAACTGGGCACCGGATTTGATGCCGATGTCAATGTTGGATTCTGGTCTAAAGATGACAAAACGGTTTATTTCAACGAAGGGATGGGCGCAACCAATCAGTTCTTTTCTGTGTCGGTGGAGAGCGGGAAGGTGACACCACTGACCGAGGTCAAAGGCGCACTCAATGTGATGGAGGATGAAGACACGGGAACCCTCATGATCAACTATTCCGATCCCACCTCGCCAGGAAATATTTATTCATCCTCCCTGGCGACCGTTGCTGACCGTGGAACCTGGAAACGATTGACGAATTCCAATCCGCAGGTGGCGGACTTTCTGCTGGGGGAGACGGAGGCGGTACGCTGGAAGAGTACCGATGGGACATGGGTTGAGGGCGTGCTCGTGAAGCCAGTGGGGTACGAGAAGGGGAAGCGCTATCCCCTCATCGTTCAAATTCACGGGGGGCCCGCCAGCGCCGATCTCCTCGGATTTAATGGGCGCTATGTGAACTATTCTCACGTGTATGCCGCCAATGGATATTTTTGCCTGATGCCGAACTACCGGGGCTCCACCAACTACGGCGAGAAGTTCAAGTTGGGAATCTCAGGCGATTACTTCAGACAGGGCTTTGACGACATCATGACCGGCGTGGACTACCTGATCAAGTTGGGAATGGTGGACGAAGCCAGAATGGGCGTGATGGGCTGGAGCGCGGGGGGACATTGGTCGAACTGGACACTCACCCATACGAATCGATTCAAAGCCATCTCGTCCGGCGCCGGTGCGATGAATTGGACATCCATGTATGCAGAAACAGACATTCAGCGAAACCGCGAGTTCTATTTTCAGGGACTGCCCTACGATCGATTTGAGCACTACTGGGATATGTCTCCCCTGAAATACATCAAGAACGCCAAAACGCCGACCCTGATCCATGTGGTGGAGGGCGATCCCCGGGTGCCCCGGCCCCAAAGTGAAGAACTGCACATGGCCTTGAAAAAACTGGGTGTGCCCACGGAGTTCATGGTCTACCCCGGGAGCACTCACGGCATTCCGGACATGCGCAATCAGATGGTCAAGATGGTCAGTGAATTCGGCTGGTTTGAGAAGTGGATCAAGGGCAAGGAGGGTTGGTTCGACTGGAAGACCCTGAATGACACGTTGAAGGACGATTCGAAAAAGTCCGAGAAGCCGGAAGAGGAGAAGGAAGGCGAGCCGAAAACGAATTGATTTGGCAAAATCATTGAACGCAATGGCTGCCTTTAGAATCGGAGGGTGGATCCTGTGGGCATACGGAAGTGCGCAATCATTACCGCCACTCCCGCGCCTCTACCGGCCTCTGGTGTATCTCACGGGTTAGTCTGATTATGCCGCCGAGGCGCAAGAGCCCTTAAAGTATTTGGAGTTTTCAAAGTAAAGTATGATTTTGTTTGCGCGTTTTGCGCCTCTGCGGTGACCTGCCTGTCACTCTCCCTCGACCCGATATCCTTTTTTGTGACGGCTTCAGGGTCTGTTATACTTTCGGCTTTTAAACTCATTTCAAAGGGAATCATCATTCATGAATAACGTTTCGCATTTGGAGTGTTCTTCGTGTGCGAGCTCCTGGCCACCTCAGAGGATTTACAACCTATGTCCGGAATGCAAGATGCCCCTTCTGGTTCGATACCATCTCAAGGCCGCAAGGGAACAGATGACTCGCGAAAAACTGCCTTCACGCCGGAAAGACATGTGGCGTTACCGGGAAGTCATGCCGGTGGTTCAGGACAAGAATATTGTCTCACTGGGTGAAGGATACACCCCGCTGTTGTCGGCCCAAAAGCTCGGAAGGGTCACCGGCCTCAAAAACCTTATGATCAAGGACGAATCACCGAATCCGACGGCCTCGTTCAAGGCGAGGGGGATGGCGGCGGCGATCTCGATGGCAAAAGAACTGGGGATCCAAAAGGTAGTAGTTCCATCCGCGGGGAATGCAGCCAGTGCCATGGCGGCCTATGCGGCACAAGCTGGGATGGAGGCTCACATCTTCATGCCGAAGGACGTTCCCCAAGCGAACTATGTGGAGTGCATCTCGTTTGGCGCGCATGTGACGCTGGTGGAAGGACTGATCAGCGATTGCGGGCGGATGGTGGCTGAGCGCAAAGATAAAGAGGGATGGTTTGACGTCTCGACGCTCAAGGAGCCGTACCGGATCGAGGGCAAGAAGACGATGGGCTACGAACTTGCGGAGCAGCTTGGCTGGAAGCTCCCCGACTGGATCATCTATCCCACCGGGGGAGGCACCGGCCTCATCGGGATGTGGAAGGCTTTTGCGGAAATGGAATCCATGGGATGGATCGACTCGAAGCGACCCAGGATGGTGACAGTGCAATCGAGCGGGTGCGCCCCCATTGTCAAGGCCTTCCACGAGGGGGCCACGAAGGCGACGGTCTGGCCCCAGGCCCGGACGATTGCCGCTGGATTGCGAGTGCCCGGGGCCATTGGGGATTTCATAATGCTGGACATCCTGCACAAAAGTGGCGGAACCGCCGTCATGGTCAGCGATGAGGAATTGAAATCAGCGGTGTCGGAGATTGGAAAGCATGAAGGGATTTTCTGTGCGCCGGAGGGGGCGGCTTGCTGGCCCGCGGTGAAGAGGCTTCAGGCGGATGGAACCATCCAAGCCGAGGATCGCATTGTGATGTTCAACACGGGTTCAGGTCTGAAGTACCTGGACGTGTTGGGAATTTGAATCGAAGTGCAACGACACAGAACTTATGCCGACTGAACGATTGTATTACCGGGATTCCTTCCTGCGCCAGTTTGAGGCGCAGATTCTGGACGTGCGTGAGATGAAGGGTCAGTTCCAGGTTCTCCTTGACCGAACGGCGTTTTATCCCACCGGCGGGGGACAACCGAATGATGTGGGGACGCTCAACGAGGTTGAAGTCGTCGATGTGATGGAACGGGAAGATACGGGCGAAGTCGTTCATGTGACCTCCGCCGCAGTCCAGGGCCGCAGCGCCGTGGGAAAGATCGATTGGACTCGGCGCTTCGACCACATGCAACAGCATACCGGCCAACACATTCTTTCCGCAGCTTTTGTCGGGGCGTGCGAGGCCCCCACCGTGGGGTTTCATCTCGGTGTGGAGACGTCCACCATTGATCTGCGGACGAGCCTGACCCTGCCCGACCACCTGGAGAAGGTGGTCCGTCTGGCCAATCAGGTCATTTTTGAAGACCGTGAGGTCGCCGTGTTGAATGTTTCGCGGGAGGAAGCGGTAGCGATGCATTTGCGGAAGGAATCGGATCGTGAAGGGGTTCTCCGGATCATCGAGGTGCCCGGCTTTGATCGCACTCCATGTGGCGGCACTCATGTGACGCGCACCGGTCAGATTGGTCTTCTTGCCACGCGCAAGGTGGAGCGGTACAAACAGGGTTGGCGCGTGGAGTTCGTTTGCGGAGGGCGCGCCCTGCGGCAGTCCATGAGCGATTACGCCACCTTGGCCTTGGCTTCAAAACTACTCTCGTCAACCTTCGATCAAATCCCGCCCCTCATTGAAAAGCAGATTGAGGAGTCGAAATCCACTCGTCGCGAGCGGTCTCAATTGCTTGACGAATTGGCCTCATTCAAAGCAAGGAATCGGCTCCACAACGCGAGGTCCTGCGGAGATCTGCGTGTCCTCGTAGAGACGCTTCAGAATGAAGATCTCGAATCTGTGAAAATGCTTGCCCGCCATGCCGTCTCCGAATCGAAGGTCGTGGTGTTCTTTGTGCTGACCAGTGAAAAGCCTCAGATCGTGATTGCGACCTCCCCCGATTCAGGCGTGGATGCGAGCCGGTTTTTCAAAGCATGCGGGGAGGTGTTCCCGCTCAAGGGCGGGGGTTCGAAGACACTGGCCCAGGGCTCAATGGAGGATCCCTCGGCGGTCCCCGCCTTGGTGGCTTTCGCGGAAAAAAGATTGACTTCAACTTGACCTTCTCTCCAGGAAAGCGTAACTGCAAAGCACGCAGAGAAGGCCCAAAGGACGCAAGACAGGGGAGACGGCGATGATGCGCGAGATCGATTCGCTCGCCATGTCTCCATTGAGTACCTTGCGGTTTGGATTTCCCCGGGACCGAGTCCCGGAAAGTGACTTGCGTTTCTGTTTTCCGATTAAATTCGTTCGCACTCGAATCATCGATCCCCTATGAATTCTCCAAAAGTTTTATTTATCTTTACGGGCGGCACGATGTCGATGAAGTTCGACCCCGAGATTGGAGCCGCGGTGCCGGCTTATTCCGGGAAGGAAGTTCTCGCCATGGTGCCCCATCTCGATTCAATCTGCCGTTACGAGCTTATCGATTTTGCAAGGATTCCGGGGCCGCACATGACGCCGGAGAAGATGTTCGACCTCTCGAAGCTGCTGAATGCGCAGTTGGGACGGGACGACATTGCGGGAGCGGTGGTCACCCATGGGACTGACGCCCTTGAAGAGACGGCCTACTTTCTGGAGTTGACGGTCGATTCTTATAAGCCCGTGGCTGTGATCGGAGCGATGCGCCACAGCGGTGAGATCGGCTGGGATGGTGCGACCAATGTGATCGCGGCCGCCCGGGTGGTGTTGGATCCCGAGGCCACGGATCGCGGGGTGATGGTAGTAATGAATGATGAGATCTGCACGGCGCGCGAGGTCACGAAAACCCATACGGAAGCCTATGATGCCTTCAAATCACCTGAGTTCGGCCCCATCGGCCTGGTGGACCGGGACCGCATCATGTGGGCGCGGGGAAAATTCTGGCGGAAGATTATCCGAACGGACCGCATCGAAACGTCCGTAGATATGTTCAAGACCTATGCGGGTTTCGATCCGCGACTCATCCATTATGCTATCGACACGGGCGCCAAAGGCCTCGTGATCGAGTCCATGGGACGAGGCAACACCCCGCCCGCGGCTTTTACCGCAGTGAAGAGGGCATTAGAAATACCCCTTCCCGTGGTGATCTGTTCGCGCTCAGTCCGCGGGCGTGTCCTGGACACATATGGCTATGAGGGTGCAGGAAAGCAAGCGCGGCGGTTGGGTGCGATTTTTGGCGGAAACTTGCCGGGGCAAAAAGCACGGATCAAGCTGATCCTGGCTTTGGGAAAGACCAGCTCAATCGAAGACATCCGGAATATTTTTGAGGAAGGCGTGTATTTTTAGGCTCCCGGGGAGGGGATCGCGAAAAAGTTTTGATTTATGCACATCGGGGAGGGTCATGGAGAGCCCCTGAAAAAACCATGGCGGCTTTTCGGGAGGCCGTTAGCCCGGGCGGAGTAGATTATCTGGAGCTGGACCTTCACATCACGCGCGATAGCGAAATCTTCAAAGATCTGATTCAATAACGGTAGGCTTTGTGACCGATTCCAAACGATTCATTCTTGCGCTGGATCAAGGCACCACTTCGTCGCGTGCCATTCTGTTTGATCATGACTCGAACCTGGTCTCTGTGGCCCAACGGGAGCTCCAGCAGATTTACCCCCAATCGGGCTGGGTGGAACATGATCCGGAGGAGATTTGGCAATCTCAACTCCAGACTGCGCGGGAGGCGTTGGAGCGCGCAGGCGTGTCGGCGAGGGAAATCGCGGCGATTGGGATTACCAATCAGCGGGAAACAAGCATCGTCTGGGAACGCTCGACGGGCCGGCCCATCCATAATGCCATTGTGTGGCAATGCCGCCGGACCGCCGACACCTGTGATGAACTGAAGGAGGAGGGGTTCGACCGGAAGATACTTCGAAAAACCGGTCTGGTGACCGACGCCTATTTCTCGGGGACCAAAGTCCAATGGCTGCTTGACCATGTTCCCGGCGCCCGCGCCAAGGCCCAAGATGGAGAACTCTTGTTCGGGACTGTGGACTCCTGGCTCATTTACAAGCTCACTGGGGGAAACGTCCACGCCACCGATTTTTCAAACGCCTCGCGGACGATGTTGTTCAATATCCATCAGAGGTGTTGGGACCAGGAAATTCTCAAGCGGCTGGATATTCCAAAGATCATGCTCCCCCAGGTTCGCCCCTCCAGCGGCGTGTTCGGGGAAGCCGCGCGTGAGTGGTTTGGCGCAACAATCCCCATTGCGGGCAATGCCGGGGATCAGCAGGCGGCCCTGTATGGCCAGGCGTGCTTCGAGGCGGGGATGGTGAAGAATACGTATGGGACCGGATGTTTCTTGCTCCTCAATACGGGGGAGCGCGCCGTGTCGTCGAGGAATGGTATGCTGACCACGATCGCCTGGGGCCTTGACCCTTCCCAACCCAAAAATTCAAAACGGCGGGAGCCCACATCAAAGGGCCTCCATCACCTCAAAGAGACGATCACTTATGCGCTTGAAGGAAGTGTGTTCATCGCCGGCGCGGCAATCCAATGGTTGCGCGATGGACTCAAGATTATTGAACGAGCGAATCAAAGTGAAACTCTCGCCACCTCGGTCAAGGACTCGGGGGGAGTTTACTTTGTCCCTGCCTTCGTGGGATTGGGTGCACCTTACTGGGACATGCAAGCACGCGGCATCCTGATCGGGATCACTCGAGGCACCGAGCGGGCCCACATCGTTCGAGCGGCCCTGGAGTCGATGGCCTTTCAGACCCGTGATGTGGTAGAGGCCATGCAGCGGGATGCCGGGACCCGGCTGCGTGAATTGCGGGTGGACGGGGGTGCTGCGGCCAACAACTTCCTCTGCCAGTTCCAGGCAGATATCCTGGGCGTGCCCGTGCTGCGTCCCTCCATCACGGAGACGACTGCGCTGGGGGCCGCTTATCTGGCAGGTCTTGCGGTTGATTTCTGGAGGAACCAAAAAGAGATCTCCTCCCACTGGCGGCTCGATCGACAATTTGAGCCGCGCCTCAAACCCTCCCTTCGAGACGCGACCTATTCCGAATGGAAACGGGCAGTTGAGCGGGCGCTTCAATGGAAATTGTGAAGTGGGGACCCGGCTGATTTCATCTGGTTCAAACGGTGTACCCCTCTCCGCACCGGAAGGCCTGTGCTAGAATTCCGTTTGATTCAGACGTTCCAATGACAAGGGGATTCGCATACTAGATCATGGGGATTGAATCGTTCAGGGGTTGAACGGGAGTATCGTCATGCAGAAATCCCGTCTTGAAATCTTCGAAGAAGCAATAAAGAACTCCTCCGTGGATTCTTTCGCGCACTATGCGCTGGCCATGGAATATGAAAAGGCGGGACGGTTCGAAGACTCCCTTGCAACTTACAAAAAGCTAATTGGCTTCGATCCCTCGTACCTTCCGGCCTTTCAGATGTGTGGACAGCTCTTGATGAGGCTGGGCCGCTCCGCTGAAGCGGGCGATCTGTTGAGGCGGGGTTTAGAGGTTGCCCGCAAGGTCGGGAACGCCAAGGCCGTCAACGAGATTCAGGGGCTGATCATCGAACTAGGAGGGTGACGGTTTGCAAACCTTGTAAGGGGAGCATGCATTCGACGGGGGGCGCTTCGGTGGGCCGGAGCGCCCCTCCGAATTTAATCCGATGAGTTCCAATCCAAAATCACCTTCCGAACCCGGCCACCTGGAAGACCATTCTTCCCAGCAACACGGACTTCAACGCCAGCTCTCCGGCCGCCAATTGACCATGATTGCGATTGGGGGAGCCATCGGGACGGGCCTGTTTCTCGGCAGCGGAGTGGCGGTGCAGATTGCCGGACCGGGAGTGTTGATCACCTATGGGATGGGGGCCGTCATCGCCTTAATCGTCACGCTGGCGCTGGCCGAGATGACCGTGGTGCGCCCCGTTGCGGGCTCGTTTGGTGTCCATGCGGATGAGTTCTTGCATCCCTGGGCCGGCTTCTCGGTCCGCTATTCGTACTGGCTGGCCCAGGTGATCGCGATTGGAAGCGAAGTCGTTGCGGCCTCGATCTACTGTCGTTTCTGGTTCCCCCAGGTTCCTCAATGGATCTGGATCGCCCTGTTTTCCGCCACGATGGTTTATGTGAATTCACGCACGGTTTCGCGCTTCGGCGAGTTTGAGTACTGGTTTGCGATGATCAAAGTGGTCACGATTGTCGCCTTCCTGGGGGTGGGATTCGGGTTGATTTTCGGGGGAAGACAGGGGGTGGCTCTCTCGTACCACGATTTCTTGAGCCGGTCCAAAATGCTTCCGCACGGATGGGCGGGGGTGTGGTTTGCCTCCAGCCTTGTCCTGTTCAGTTTTTTGGGAGTGGAAATCGTGGCGGTGACTTCGGGGGAGGCCAGGGACCCTGCGCTCAACATCCCCAAGGCGATGAAAGGCACCGTCGCGCGACTGGTGCTGTTCTATGTGGGCGCGATTTTCATTCTCATCATGATTGTCCCCCACGCTGAGATCGGAATTCGAGAAAGCCCATTCGTCACCGTATTCCGGGCCGTCGGAGTCCCCTATGCCGGCGGCTTGATGAACTTTGTGGTGTTGACCGCGGCGTTGTCGTCGATGAATGCAAACCTATATCTCACCTCCCGGATGCTTTTCTCCCTTTCTCGAAGCGGATTTGCACCCCGGTTTTTTGGCGAAGTGACACACACGGGAGCGCCGCGCAACGCTTTGCTCGCCTCCACGGGGGGTCTGTTTGCGGCGGTATTGATGGCCCTCTTCTTCCCGCAAAGAGCCTACCTCGCGATGGTGGGGGTGGCGCTATTCGGAGGCATCTTCACCTGGATGATCATCTTGATCACGCATTTCTTCTTTCGCAGGAAGGTGGCGCCGGAGACCGTGCGCCGCCTGCCCCTCCGTCTTCCTTTTTTCCCATGGAGCGGCTTGGTTGCGCTCGGGGCGCTCATGGCTATCACGGGATCGTCGGCCTGGGTCCCGGAAATGAAGCCCCTGGCGTGGTGCGCAGGGCCGTGGCTGTTGGCGGTAACGGTGTTTTACTTGATGTGGAAGAAAATTCGAAAGAGAGCCGTCCGCTGATTACGCTGATTTCGCAGATAGAGTCGCTTCAGCTCCAGAGCGAATGAACCGCTTATATTCCAAAGAGCGGGCCCCAAAATTAAGAAGGAGTCCGATTTTCAGCTCAGTCGCCTTTAGGTAGTTAATCAGTTGGGATTCCTCGACTCCGCTAAGACTCGTCAACGCCTTCAGCTCCACAATGAGAGAGTCATAACAGATGAAGTCTGCGCGATAGTGGGTCCGTAGTCGTACACCTTTGTACAGGACAGGTAATTCAACTTGGGAATGATGAGGGATTCCTCGTGCAGTTAGTTCCGAATCCATCGCCTCCTGGTAGACAGCTTCGAGGAACCCACAACCCAGTTGCCGATGGACCTCCATGGCTGCACCGATCACTGAATAGGATCTTGGATCTCCCTGTTCTTTAGGAATCGGCGTCATCTGGGTGATCTGCGGAGTGGGGGATGTAAATGGTGGACCGCATGGGGCTCGAACCCACGACCTCATCGTTGCGAACGATGCGCTCTCCCAAACTGAGCTAGCGGCCCACGTCCAAAGGACGTTTCAGATACTACTCGATACCTGTGGGTTTTGCAAGGCAGCGGGGAGGGTCTTATACTACCCCGCTAGTGTTATGAGGGAACTATGTTGTTTTGGGAAAGCCTCTACGAAAAGATGAGTAATCTGCTTATTAATGAATCTTTTGTGTCGTTGAGCCTCATTTTTTCTTCTTCACTACCTCGGCGAAGATGACGCGCCGGCCTTCCGGGTCGGAGCATTCCACGATGCGGT
Organism: Terriglobia bacterium; assembly: GCA_041494885.1. Taxonomy (GTDB): domain Bacteria; phylum Acidobacteriota; class Terriglobia; order JAIQFV01; family JAIQFV01; genus JAIQFV01. The sequence goes on along the minus strand of JBGQBO010000029.1, from coordinate 12,416 downwards.
GTCCCCACGGCATCTCCCGCGGCGGACTGAAGAACTGGATTCCCTTTTTCGACAATCGTTCAAACACCCGGTCCACATCCCGCACCAGCAAATAGATTTCGCCGGAGAGAGGTTCCTCCGGGGGACGGCCTCCCAGTTGGGCGACCCAGTGATAGGCCATGTTGTAGTCCTGGAATTCGATCAGGGTGTCCCTTGTGGTTCGAAGGCATAAACTCCCCCTGATTTCGTCGCTCCTGGCGTAACCGGGCTTCAGCGTGGCGGTTGGCCGTTGAGTGCCGGCATCGACGAAGCCGAGGGAGTCCCGGTAAAAGTTGGCAATGACGTGTGGCTCCTTGGTGGTAAAGGTTAAGTGCAACCCCTCGATCCCCATCCATCCCGGCTTATCGCCGGCACTTCGCAAGCGAGTCAGGCTGCGCGCCGCAGGCCGGTTCGTCGCCGGGCTCTTCTTCGTTTTCGGCGCGCTCCTCTGCGACATCTTAGATTCTTTCCTCTTTGCCATGGTCACCTCAATGAATAATTGTCCGATCGAATTGAACTGTTTCGCACCTGACATTCAGCCGGCATACTCCTTGTGACCTCTGCGGCAGGCAAATCAAAAGACCGGGAAGCGGCGCGGACACGGGCATGATGTTCGGTCGTGCTGCCCTCACCACTCCGGCCGGCCCTGCGGACTGTTTCATACAAGCGTCTTCCCTCAGGAGAATGGTCGTGTCTCCCTCGGTCCTTGAAAAGGGTCTTCCCGGGCAGGCAATCGAACCTAAGAACAAGGCACTGCGCGAATGATCAAAGCAAGAAAGTCCCGCCCATACCGACACCGTCACGAAAATAAAAATGTGAGGCGAGTGAGGATCCCCGATTGCATCCGGGAAGAGCTTGCGTTCTCCTGCAGTGTAACCACAACACAATCGAATCGATCAATCTGAAGGGGAATCGCAACGAGTTGAAACTGGCTAATTTGCTCGAATTCCTGAGCATGAGTAAGGGTAGTGTATCTATTTTCCGGGAGCTTGGCAAACTATTTGACAGGCGAATTCTAGAAGAGGCCCCTATTTTTTGCGGTTTTGTTGACGCACCCAGTTCAATTTTTCCTTCAGGCTTTTTTCCAATCCCTGATCCGTGGGGCGATAATATTCCCGGTCCTTGAGGTTTTCGGGAAGGCAGGGCATGTCGGTGATGCGGTTGTCGTAGTTGTGCGCATACTTGTACCCGTCGCCGTATCCCAGGTCCTTCATCAGGCGCGTCGGGGCATTCCGCAAGTGCAAGGGAACCGGTTCGGCCGTGGTTTCATTGGCATCGCGGTGCGCGGAGGAATAGGCTTCGTAGACGGCATTGGATTTTGGTGCCAAAGCGAGGTAAACCGTGGCTTCGGCCAGGGCCAGGTTTCCCTCGGGCATGCCCATGAATTCCACCGCCCGCATGGCATCCATGGTCAGGGTGAGGGCCCGTGGGTCCGCGAGGCCGATATCCTCGGTCGCCATCCGAACCAGCCGGCGCGCGACGTAGAGCGGGTCCTCTCCCGCCTCCAGCATGCGCGCGAGCCAGTAGAGGGCGGCGTCGGGATCGCTGTTGCGGACGGATTTGTGAAGCGCCGAAATGATGTTGTAGTGTTCTTCTCCCTCCTTGTCATAGAGCAGGGTTTTCTTTTGAAGGACAGCCTCCATCTCCTTCTCGGTCACCTGCTTGATCCCCTGGGCATCCGGGCGGATGCCGGCCAGCGCGGCCTCAATCACGTTGTGAGCCATCCGCGCGTCACCATTCGCAAAGAGGGCGATCCGCTCGAGGACCTTGTCGTTTATTTCGATTTTCTCCCTCCCCAGTCCCCGTTCCGGATCGGTGAGTGCCCGCCGCAGCAGTTTGATGATTTCGTCGAGAGTCAGCGGATGCAGAACATAGACCCGGCATCGTGATAACAACGCCGAGATGATTTCAAAGGAGGGATTCTCCGTCGTGGCGCCAATCAAAATGATGTTGCCTTTTTCCACATGAGGAAGGAAAGCATCCTGCTGAGCCTTGTTGAAGCGATGAATCTCATCAATGAACAGAATCGTCCGCGAACCGTATTGGCGTGCCTGTTCGGCTTTGGCCATGACTTCCTTGATTTCCTTGATGCCGGCGAGGACGGCGCTATAGGTGACAAAGGTGGAATGGGTCATCCGGGCAATGATCCGGGCGAGCGTGGTTTTCCCGACGCCGGGGGGCCCCCAGAAGATCATTGAAGAGAGGCGGTCGTTTTCGATTTGGACACGGAGGGGTTTACCCGGCCCAATGAGGTGCTCCTGCCCAGCAAGTTCATCGAAGGTGCGCGGGCGCATCCGGTCGGCCAGCGGGCGGGAACGGTCGACGGTCCGGTCCTCATCGGGGGTGGGTGAAATTGAATTGGAGAAGAGATCCATGGGATCGCCTGTGTGACGGCGCTGGAGACATCACCTCAACCAGGCGGATGGTCCGACCCGCGACCTTTTGCTCAGGCTTTTGGCGTTCTTCCAGCTATGGCCGCCTCTACGCATGGGAGAGTACAAGAATGCAAGGGGGCGATGCAAGAGGAAGCGGACCTGAGAAGGAAGTATGTGTTGCTAGTGAAGTCCGCATGCAGTCCGGTTTGCAGTAAACAGGAACAGTTGATCCCGTGCTAAAGAAATCTCCTGTTTGTCTTTTCCGAATTACAAACAATTCCGGTTCCCGGTCCTCCTCGCGATGCGGGAGTGATATCAGGGATCCGCCCCGGGACGGGCGGTATCTTTCTCGAACCAGCAATAAAGGTTCGGCAGCACGATCAAGGTGAGCAGTGTGGAGGTGATCAACCCGCCGATCACTACTGTGGCCAAGGGTCTTTGAACTTCCGCGCCGGTGCTGGTAGCCAATGCCATCGGGACGAAACCCAGGCTGGCCACCAAGGCGGTCATCAGCACCGGGCGCAAGCGAATGAGAGCTCCCTGCACCACCGCGGCGTCTCGCGCCACTCCCTCTTGCCGCAGTTGATTGATGCAAGCCAGCATGACGATTCCATTCAGAACGGCAACACCGGAAACGGCGATGAAGCCGACTCCGGCACTCATAGAGAAGTTCATTCCTCTCAACAGCAGAGCAAGAACGCCCCCTGTCACTGCAAATGGAATCCCCGTGAAAACCAGGACAGCGTGACGAAGAGAATTGAAGGTGATGAAAAGCAGCAGAAGGATGGCGAAGAAGGTCACGGGAATCGCCAGCAGAAGCCGATTACGACCACTCTCCAGATGCTCCCACATCCCGCCCCATTCGATCATGTAGCCGGGTGGCAGCTTAACCTTCTGGTCCACGATCCTCCGGGCCTCCGCGACGAATGATCCGATATCGCGACCGCGCACATTTGCCTCCACGGAAATGCGGCGCCGCCCGTTTTCCCGGCTCACCTCGGAAGGGCCTTCTTCGCTTTGAATTTCCGCGACCTGATCCAAGGGGACCCTTTGCCCATTGGGGGCGACTACAAGGAGCTTTGCGATCGCGAGGGGATCATTTCTTGCCCATCCCGGGAAACGCACCGCCAGGTCAAAGCGCATCGAGCCTTCGAGGACCGTGGTCGCTGTTGTTCCTGCAATGGCCGTCTGGACGATCTCTTGGACATCAGAAATGTTGATGCCATAACGGGCGATCGCATCCCGCTTGATCCTGATCTCAAGCGTCGGCAACCCGGTTACCTGTTGCACTTTCACATCCTCGGCCCCACCCACCGAGGATATCATCCGGCCAACCGCGTTTGCCTCCTGCCGGAGAGTATCCAAATCGTCTCCATAGATCTTGATGGCCAGGTCGGAGCGCGATCCCACACCCTCAATCAGTTCCATCATTCGGAATTTAATGGGCTGAGAGAATGAAAATGCCGCACCCGGTATCTTTTCCAACTCATCATGGATCTTGCGAACCAACTCCTCTTTGGTCTTCACGGTGGTCCACTCCGATTTCGGTTTCAGAAAAACATAGGTGTCGGCCATGTCCGGCCCCATCGGGTCGGTGGCGATTTCAGGCCGGCCAATACGGCTCACAATGGTTTCCACCTCCGGGAACTGTTTGATGGCGTTTTCAATCCGGGTTGTTTGGCGCACCGCCTCGGAGAGCGAGACGCTCTTGAGGCGGACGTGGTTAATCGCAATCGCTCCCTCATCCAGCTCGGGGAGGAATTCCATCCCAAGCAGCAGGAACAAGGCGGAGCAGAGAAGAACGAGGGCGGCGGCAAAGCCCACCGTGGCTTTCCGGCGGGGGAGGGTCTTTTGGAGGAGTTGGCGATAGGAGTGCTTCAAAGAAGCTACGAACTTGTTTTCGCGATCCTCGTGGGTTTCCTTCAAAAACACCGCACACAGGGCCGGAACGAGGGTCAAGCTGAGCAAGAGAGCTCCTGAAAGAGCGAAGATAACAGTCAAGGCCATTGGCTGGAACATTTTTCCCTCGATGCCGACGAGCGAAAGGACGGGAAGGTAGGCCACGATGATAATAAGCTCTCCAAACTGGCTTGCCCGTCGGACCTCGGAACTGGCCCCCAGGATCGTGTCAAGGCGCTCATCCTTACTCAGCGGGCGGGACAATGCGGAGCGTCGTTCCGCGAGCCGTCGAACGCAGTTTTCGACGATGATGACGGCTGCGTCCACGATCAACCCGAAGTCAATGGCGCCCAGGCTCATCAGGTTGGCTGAAATCCCGAAAACCCTCATCCCAACGATCGCCATCAGCATCGAAATCGGAATGACCGAGGAAACGATCAGTCCAGCCCGGGCCTGGAGAAGGAACAGGAGCAGGATGAAAATGACCAGGATCCCCCCCTCGATGAGGTTCGTCACCGCCGTGCGAATGGTCCTATTGACAAGTTTTGTGCGATCGTAGTACGGAAGAATCTTGATGCCGGGCGGCAGCGCATTATGTAAAGCGGCGATTTTTTCTGCAATGGCCTTGGCAACTGCGCGACTGTTCTCCCCTTTGAGCAGCATCGCAATTCCCATCACGGTTTCCCCGTTCCCATTCCGGGTGGCGGCTCCCTGACGAACGGGTGATCCCAAACCCACAGTGGCAAGGTCTCTGATATAAACCGGGACACCCCGAGGACTGGCCACCACGACGTTTTCGATGTCGTCGATGTTCTGGATGAGACCGATCCCCCGGAGGAGCTGTTGTTCCGACCCCCGTTCCAGGTATCCGCCGCCCGCGTTCATGTTGTTTTGTTCGAGCGCTGTGATCACCTGATGCACGGAGAGGCCGTAGCTGACCAACTTGTTTGGGTCGATCAGAACTTCGTATTGTTTTTGCAGTCCACCGAAACTGTTGACTTCGATCACCCCGGGCACCGTGCGCAGTTGAGGTTTGATGAACCAGTCCAAAAGGGTGCGAAGCTCCATCGGGGAATGGTGTGCGTCTGACTCGACCGTGAATTGATAGATTTCCCCCAGGCCGGTGCTGATGGGAGCGAGTTCGGGGACCACTCCCGGAGGGAGGGCGCGTTGTGCTTCAATCAGCCGCTCCAACACCAATTGGCGCGCCCAGTAAATGTCCACGTTGTCATGAAACGTAACGGTCACCTGGGACAAACCAAACTGGGACACAGACCGGATTCCCTCCTTTCGGGGAAGGCTGCCCAAGGCAACTTCCAGTGGCAGCGTCACATACTTCTCCATCTCCAGAGGTGCAAACGCAGGAGCGACCGTATTGATTTGGACTTGGTTGGAGGTAATGTCCGGTACTGCATCGATGGGCAGGGAATGGCCCGCGTAAAGCCCGATCCCGATGGTCGCCAGGCCAAGAATGAGAATTAAAATGCGCCACTGAATGCTGAAGCGAAGAATGCGTTCGATCACAGCGATCTGCCTCCTCTCCGGGGACTACTCGCTCGATATCTGGCCTCTCAGAAGTGTCGATTTCAGATAGAAGCTCCCTTTTGACACGACCCTCTCCCCCGCTTTCAGGCCCTGGATGATCTCGGCCCACTGAGATGTTCTTGTGCCCAGGCGAAGGGGACGCTTCTCAAAGGTGGTTTCATTCCGCTGAACAAAGGCGACCGCCTCTCCATTAATTTCCTGCAACGCCTCGATCGGGATCGCCAGGGCCAATCGCGCCTGTTCCGTCGGAATCTCTACCGAAGCAAACATCTCCAGTTTCAGACGCCCATCCGGGTTCGCTACGACACAACGGGCCTTGGCCGTGCGTGATGCCGGGTCGATGGAATCACTGACGTTCGTCAGGGATCCCGGGAACGTCACATTCGGGTACGAGGAGACTCGCACTTGACATTTGCTGCCGGTTCGCACCAGTCCGAGGTCTTTCTCATAAACGTCGGCTAAAATCCACACCGAGCTAATGTCGGCCAGGGTCAGAATCTCCCTCTCTCGATCGACAACCGTTCCCTCCGACGCACTGCACTGTGTAATGACTCCACCAAAGGGTGCATGGATCGTGGACGCAGAAGCCTTCGGTCGCATCCCGCTGGAACCGGTCATGGATTCGAGCGCTTCAGTTCCAACCCCAAAGCGACGCAATTTCATTTCAACCTCGTCAAGCTCTGCCATCTGTGCGGCCACGGCAGCCTTTGCCTCTTCCCACTCCGCGTCTCGGATTTCGAATTCGCGTTGGGAAATCGCTTGGACCTGAATCAAGGTCTTCGCCCGCACGAAGGACTGTTCTGCAGTCCTTTCTTGGGCTTTGAATTTCCCGAGTCCGCTGCGAAGTCGCCTATACTCGCCAAGAAGTTCGCCGAGTTCGATGTTGTCGTACATGACGAGGGGTTGTCCCCGGGTCACTCGGTCGCCCAAACGGACGTACAATTTCTCGACCACGCCCCGGGCGAGGGGAAGAATGTGCGCGACGCGGGCCTGGTCGGCGGAAACAACGCCGGTTGTCTTCAAGGCGTTCGCTAGGGGAACCGGCCTGATTTCCTCGACCACGAGTCCCGCATTTCGTTGGGATTCAAGGCTCAGCTCCGCGACATTCGGATTGACGGCCTCCACCGGTTCAGTAGGTTTTGCTCCCCCCCGGTAGCGGATCACAGTGACATAAACCGCCGCCGCAATGATCACCAAAAGAATAGGAATCCATTTTTTCATCGCTTAAAACTCCTTTCCTACGGCGGCTTCAAGCTGGTATCGGCTGGCAACCGTTTCGAACAGCAGCCGGTCATAAAGGCGGGTGACATCTCGATAAATGCGTTGTGCGTCAAGAAAAGTCATTAGATCCGATGCACCGAGTCGATAGGTTTGTCGCACGATCTCCAGGGTCTGGCGCGCCTTGGGCAGATACTCCTTCTCCAGTATGGCGACCCGGTCTCGATTTCCTTCGAAACTGTCGTAGGCTTGTTGCACCTCCACCTGAATTGTATTGCGCAGTTGAGCGGTTACAAATTGCTGCCGGGCCTTTTCAGCCAAAGCGCGGGCGATTCCCCCTTGATTGCGGTTGAACAGGGGAAGACCGATCTGTACCCCGAAGGAAGCTGTGTTCACCCCCACATCGCGTTTATAGCCAAAGAAAGGCGAGACGTTGGGTGTGCGCTGAGCTTCTTCCAAACGGATGGATGCTTCAGTTTGATTGAGTCGCGATTGTTGTGCAATCCAATCAGCCCGGGCGGCAAGCGCTTCTTGCTGGAGTTGTCCAAGTGATATGGAAATGGGCTGGACTTCGAGCGAATTCGTGACATCAAATTCAGGGATGATTGGAGCGGTACTTATTAAGGAAAGTACCTGCATCTTTGCATTTTTCAGGGCGATTTCTGCATTGACTTCGTCATCCAGCGACCTCAACCGCTCGACTTCGACCCGCTGCAGGTCGAGTCCGGAGATTTCGCCCGCTTGATATCGTTCCTGCATAAGCTTTAGAATTTGGTCAAAATCTGAAAGAATCTGTCGGGCGACCTCGAGATCCGCCTTCGTCCATACCGCCTGGAAGTAGCTTTGGGCGAGAAGCAGTCTGAAACGGCGCCTGGCATCCTCCGATTCCCCTTCAGAGATGCTGACCGCCAGCTTTGCCACTTCGACCCTACGTCCTCGCTTGCCCGCTGTTTCGATCTCCTGCACCACGTTGGTCACCAGCTCCTGGTTGTTGAAAAATGAGCCTGGATGGGATGTGAAGATCGGATAACTCTCGGAGTTCAGAAGGAATACGGGATTTGGGCGCAAACCCGCAGTGATTTCATCTGCCATGGCTATTTGCCGGCCCACTTGCACCGCCGCCAAGGAAGGATTGTTTGTCAGTCCCAACTCCAGCGCTTTTTGAAAGCTCAGTTCGTTTGGAACAGAAACTGCCCCAGCCTGAGTGCTCTGGCCCATCGATAACGATGCCCAGAAAAAGACGAGCAACACATAGAATCGCTTCATATGGAAAGATCCTTGCGTCGAATTTGCAGGGCTGCGCTCCTGCGATTTGGCACGAGGCCGAGGCAGTCCAACTGCACACTCCGACGGGTCATGTGAAATCGAACGGGCTCCGGCACAATCGATTATTAATGGGATGAAAGCAGAAGATGCGTTTAAGAAAGTCGCGGAGGGTGATAAGGATGAGGGGTAAAGCCGGCCAAGGCTTCGAACTTCAGGGTTGCCGCTGGGATGTGAACAGAATCCAAAGTGCCCAGTGAAGGTGGGCTCTGAGGACGGATTCGTGTACTGCAGCAATAACAGTCATCATCCGGGTCCGAGGGCTCAAACGTGGACATCCGGGTCGAAGAGCGCTCACTTGTCAGGCTGGTATCTGGCCCGAGAGGGGAATCGGTGGCAACGAGATGAACTTCATACGGACAGAAACCAGGGATTAGCATATCTGCTGCGCCATAAAGCAGCAACATAATAGCCACGATTCTTATCTGATGGCTCGATATCATTGGAGTCGGCGTTGCGAAATCTACCAAAAAGGAGCCATGAAGTCAACAAAAGGGCTGATTCATTATCAGGGTCTTCACTACGACCAGCGGGCTCTTGAAGATCGCCCTTGCAGGGCGAGAGGCTGCGCGCTACTCTTTCCGGCACACAATTTCCGGATGCTTCGGAATTCCGGTGGTGGGTTCACCAGGAGGTTCTCAATGCGTTCTCTAGGGTTTTTTGTTCTTGGCATGGTGCTATTGTCGCCTGCTGTTTTCGGCCAAACAGCCTCAACCGATTCACAGTCGTTGCAAGCGCTGCTCGCGGAGGTGCGCCAACTGCGTCAGGATCTGCAGACCAGTTTTGTGGCTGCACAACGGGCGCAAATTCTCATCTACCGCGCTCAGGCCCAGGAGACCGTCGTCACCCGCACAGTGCGTCAGCTTGATGACGCACGTGCAAAGCTCGCGGCGACCCAATCTGATCGAAAGAATCTGGGGGACCAGATCAAACGGATGGAGGAGGGCGTGAGCACCATAGAGAATCCGGTTGAACGGAAAGAGATTGAAGCCGCCCTTCTCAGACTCAAGACAAAGCTCGAAATGTTAGGCAACGAAGAGCAACAGAGCCAATCGAGGGAAATAGAATTGCAAGACCAATTGCGAATGGAGCAAGCGAAGCTCGCCGACCTCCACGACCTGTTGGACCGACTCCAAAAAGCCCTGGAGAATTTCAGGCTGGAATTGCGCACCAACCCGCACTGACCGACGCGCGCCTTGAGTTTCCAGGGGGGAGCAGGGAACTCACGGTCTTCCGCTCACGCCCCACATGCTTTAATTGATCAAGGCAAAATGCAGTACGGATCTGACGGTCGCATGCGCATAATGCTCTCTTGTTTCGCGCATTTTCTCGTAACGACCATGGGTCGCGTGGATTTGAGCAACGGCCCGGGATGATGTAACCCCATCATCTTGGAAATTCTTGAGTTCCCCAGAGAGGTGCGGCATCAGAGGGGACAATGGTTGACTCCATTTCACTGCCCACTGCCCACTGCCCACTGCTGATGGAGAGGCATTCATGTCCACACTTCAGGCGAGTTCCCATGAACAGGCCAAGGAGCAATCCTGGTTCGCCAGTGGGCCTGCCTTTGTCTGGTACATTGCCGGCGCATTGACGCTGCTGCATCTGCTGACGGCGAACCGGTACGGGTATTTTGGCGACGAGCTGTATTACATGGCCTGCGGTGAGCACCTCGCCTGGGGATACGTCGACCAGCCGCCCCTCATCGCGCTGGCCGCCTGGCTGACGCGGCACGTCTTCGGAACCTCGGTGTTCGCCATCCATCTGTTGCCTGCGATGGCCGGACTTGTGCTGGTCTGGCTCACTGGAGTGATCACGCGCGAACTGGGGGGCGGGCGTTTTTCTCAAGCGCTCGCGGCCTTGTGTACGGCCTGCGCGGGAGTCTACCTGATCCTCCATCACATCCTGACCATGAACGCCTTCGAGCCGCTCCTCTGGGCAGGGTGCGCCTATGTGGTGATCCGCATCATCAAGACAGGAAATCAGAAGCTGTGGGTGTGGTTTGGCGTGCTCGCGGGCACGGGCCTCGAGACCAAGTACTCCATGGCGGTGTTCGGCTTGGCGGTGGTGGTGGGCCTGCTGCTCACCGAGGAGCGCAGGGTCTTCGCCGGCAAGTGGATCTGGATTGGCGGCCTCATTGCGTTTGCGATCTTCCTGCCAAACCTGATTTGGAATATCCAGCATCATTGGCCCTTTCTCGATCTGATGCGCAATATTCGCGCCAGCGGGCGTGACCTTGTGTTCACACCGGCCGGTTACATTCGGGCTCAGATCCTTCTCATGACTCCATTCACCTTTCCCGTATGGTTTCTGGGAACCTTGTACTACTTCTTCTGGCGAGACGGTAAACCCCTTCCGGGTGCTGGGGTGGACCTTCCTGGCTGTACTGGCAGGCTTCATCGTGATGCACGGGAAGGACTACTATGCCAGCCCGGCCTATCCGTTCATCCTGGCCGGAGGAGCGATTGCGATCGAACAGTTTTCGTTGCGCGCCCGGCTGTCGTGGCTCAGGTTCGCGAGTGTTGCTGTGATTTTTCTCGGCACAATTTCGCTCCTGCCTTTGGTCGTCCCGGTGCTCTCCCCGGAAAGCTTCCTGCGGTACCAGGCGAAGCTGCCCTTCAAGATTCAACCGGACGAAAAGAGCATGTTGGCGGAGCCGATGCCTCACTATTATTCCTGGAGTTTCGGATGGGAGGAGTTGGTCAAAGGAGTGGCGCAAGCTTACTACAGTGTGCCGCCGGAAGAGCGCTCCGGGGTGGCTATTTTCGCCAATGATTTCGGCGCTGCCGGCGCGATCGATCTAATTGGGCCGAGATACGGCCTACCCAAAGCCATCAGCGGGCACCAGAGTTACTGGTTGTGGGGGCCGCGCAGTTACAGCGGGCAGACGGTGATCGTCGTGGGAAGCACGCCAGAGGGTGCGAGCCGATGGTTCCGCGAGGTGACTGTCATTGCGGAACTGCACCACCCCTACGCCGCTCCGTGGGAGAATCGTCCGGTGTTGCTCTGTCGCGGCCTGAAGCGTTTTCGCTCGCTGGCCGAAGGATGGCCTCAGTTGAAGATCTGGGATTAGACCTCCTCAGGCTGACAATCGTCGGGGGCGCACCCTCTTTGAATCTCACCGGAATCCCCGATAGAAAAAAAGGATGATGATGCCAAATGCAAAATGCGATGATGTGACCCTATCCTCTTGGTAACATTCGTGGTTCTAAGCACTTAAACCACTCTTACACTCTTGGGTGAGGACCACCTCTTGTTAAACCACTTAGGGAGACTGCCATCAATACAGAAGTAGAGTACCTCTTCATCCGAACGGTCGAGGATCTTCGCTCGAAGATGGAATCCAGCGACCCTTACGAGATCCTGGGTGCCTCGGGGCTCTTACGAAAACTTTTACTCGACTCAAATCCCCTTATCGACCAAGTTAATAGCGCCTACAGAGTGAGGATCTCCTTCCGAATCTCTGATTTTGATATTCCACACCGTCGCCCCGAGTTGAAAGGCAAACTAACCTTCTGGTCCCTTCAGGATGGCCTAGATCCAGATACCGAGCTTGTCGGGAGATCTGCTGTTGAAATCACCAGGGACCAATTCTTCTCAAAACCTCTTCTGATGCTTGCTGGCGCCGAATTTTCAGTCCGTGAGATTATTCTCTTTGAGGCTAATATCATGGGTGGAATTCACGCTGGGAGTCCAAAGGAAGATAAAGAGAGGGCGCTAGCTTCTATCAGCAATGTTTACCGAACGCGCGGTTTACGTGTGCCGCTCCGACAGCTCAAATCGATCGCGCGCGTTGTATCGCGTGCCATCGATCCACTTTACCTTTTAGTGAAGTGTTCGCCGAGACCGAACGCGAAGTGAAGCGCTTGTGAACCCTGCAAAGCATCAGGATGCTTCGGGTCGGGTCTTTCCAGGCTGTTGCCCAAATACCCCTCTTGTATTCGATGATATACTCCTGTTGAAAGTTCACCGCTCAAAATTTGGAGGCCGATCCCATGATGGGATTTGGAAATCCGCCGCAGGAGAAGCTCTTCTGTG
>JBGQBO010000028.1:0-71979 GCA_041494885.1 Terriglobia bacterium | reverse complement strand
ATGCCAAGAACGCATGCCTGCGGCACCCGGATGACTTGTGGATGTCTACGAGAAACGGAGCGGAAAGCCGCAACTCCGGCGGGCAGTCCGTCCTTGGCAAAGACGCCCAGTGAGGACTTTGGAAGGACTCGTGTCGGACGCGCAGGCATGCCAAGAACGCATGCCTGCGGCACCCGGGCCGCTCGAGACCTGGGCGCAGAGATTCATGTTCAGTCCCGTTTATCGGGCTTGCGCCATGGAAAAACCACAATGATCTCCTCAACCCATCTGTGAAGTCCGGGTTCAAACGCAACCAATGAAAAGCAAGAAGACTCAATCCTTTCGTCCTGTTGCCCATTCATGCTATTAATACACATGCTCAGTCATCCCAGCCATCGCTCGGTGATTGCCCGGTGGTTTCCCCACTCTCTTTTCAATGCCAGTCCCCTGGGACAGGACATCCGATACGCCTTCCGCGCGCTTGTGAAGAATCCCGGATTTGCCGCCGCGGCGATTCTCTCTCTCGCCATCGGCATTGGTGTCAATTCGTCCATTTTCAGCGTCACGAACGCATTGCTGCTGCGACCGCTTTCTTACAAAGATGCAGACCGGCTGGTGATTCTCTGGAATCGCTCGCCGGGCCTCGGCATCACCGAAGATTGGTTCTCCACCGCACAGTACTTCGACATCAAATCGGGTCACCGCGGCTTTGAGCAGGTCGCAATCGCCATTGGCGGAAATACCACCCTGACCTCGGAGGGTGAACCGGAACGCGTCGGAACCATTCGCATCTCCTCAAACCTTCTGCCCATGCTTGGCGTGGGAGCGGCGTCCGGCCGGATTTTCGCGGCGGAGGATGACTCCCCGGGGCGTCCGGCCACAGCGGTGCTGAGTCACGGCATGTGGGTGCGCCGCTTCGGCGCCGACCCGAATGCGATCGGGAAGTCGATCACGCTGAACGGCCAAACCTACCAGCTGATCGGCATACTGCCACCCTCCTTCTCGCTCCCGCGGGAGGTGCTTCCCACGTTGGGCGGCGCTGAAGAAGCGGACATCCTGGTTCCTTTGCCGCTTAGTGCTGCCGCCCTTCGAGTCCGCGATCATGAGGACTACAACATTGTGGGCAAGCTCAAGCGTGGGGTGTCACTCCAGCAAGCGCAGGCTGAAATGGAAACCCTCACGGCACGCCTGCGACACGATTATCCGGAGGTCTATCCGCCCAATGGTGGCCTCACCTTCGGCATCGTGCCACTTTTGGAACAGGTGGTGGGTGACGTTCGCCGGCCTCTGTACGTCCTGCTGGGCTCAGTCGGATTCGTGTTGCTGATTGCCTGTGCCAACGTCGCAAATCTTCTGCTGGCGCGTGCCATGGCCCGTCAAAAGGAAATCGCCGTGCGCGCGGCGCTGGGGGCCGGCCGTGGACGCATCATCCGGCAGTTGCTCACAGAAAGCGTCCTGCTCGCCTTTTGTGGGGGAGTGGTGGGAATGCTCCTGGCAGTCTGGACTCTGAAATGGATTCATGTCCTGGGGCCGAAAAGCATTCCGCGGCTTGCGGATATCGGCGTCGATGGACGAGTTCTTCTGTTCACATTCTTCATTTCATTCTTTACGGGGATTCCTTTTGGTCTGGCGCCGGCCTTGCGGGTTTCCCGCATCGATCTGAATGCCACCTTGAAAGAAGCCGGCCGGGGATCAGGGGGAGGAGACGCCCTTTGGGGACGTGGTCGCAATCTGCGCCGGTGGCTGGTTGTTTCAGAGCTCGCCCTGTCGGTGATGTTGCTCATCGGAGCGGGACTGCTCCTTCGCAGTTTCGCCCGCCTGGAAAACGTGAATCCGGGGTTTAATCCGCAGCGAGTGCTCACATTTGGACTGACCATGATCGGCCGGAAATACAACGACCCGCAGGTCGTGGTGAGATCGTATCGCCAGCTCTGGGAGCGTTTCGAACGGTTGCCCGGTGTGACCGCTTCGGGAGGGACGACGGCGCTCCCCTTGACTCAAACCTTCGCCTGGACCCCCATCCTGATTGAAGGACGGACTCCACTGCCCGGCGAGGAGTTCATCAACGCGGACGCGCGCATTGTCAGCGGAAGCTATTTTCAAACGATGGAGATCCCGCTTCTCCAGGGTCGGTTCTTCAATGAGCAGGACACCCCGGCCAGCCCCCCGGTCACTCTCATTGACGAAAAAATGGCCCGGCAGTTCTGGCCCAACCAGGACGCGGTTGGCAAGCGTATCCGTTACGTGCAATCCAACATCCCTTGGCACCTTATCGTCGGCGTGGTCGGCCGGGTGAAACACGATTCGCTCGACTCCGATCCACGGATCGTTTTTTACCTCCACCAAACCCAGTCTCCCGCGCGATCGATGAGCGTCGTATTGCGGAGCCGCTCCGATCCCGTTGCGCTCACCGCGGCGGTCAAAAAAGAGATCCGTGAACTGGACCCTGATCTTCCGATGTATTCGGTTCGCACGATGGAGCAGGTCGTGGATCAGTCGCTCGGGCGGCGGCGGTTCTCCATGCTGTTGCTCGCCATGTTTGCGGTCCTGGCCCTGGCCCTTTCGGCCGTCGGCATCTACGGGGTCATGGCTTATCTGGTTAACCAGGGGGCGCGGGACATTGGAATCCGCATCGCGCTCGGCTCCACGCCAGGGGGCATTCTGAGGCTGATCGTCCGTCAAGGAATGGCCCTGGCGCTCGCCGGCGTCGCCCTGGGTTTGGCGGGAGCGATGGCACTCACCCGCTTGTTGCGAAGTCTATTGTTCGATATTACCGCGACCGATGCCGTGACGTTTACGACCATCCCGGGGCTGCTGATCCTTGTCGCGCTGCTCGCCAGCTACCTTCCCGCCCGTCGTGCTGCCCGGGTTGACCCCATGATTTCCCTGCGGTGCGAATAGCACGTCCCGCCTTGTCCCTCCGCCCAACTGTGCGAGTTAGGGACAGACACCCGGATTCAAGAAACCTTCAAAGAGCGTGAGTGTATAGGTGTCAGTCCCTGTAGCTCGAAGTTAGGGACAGACACCTTTTCTTAAGCAACTTGGCAGGATTGTGACCAAAGCCGGTGTCTGTCCCTTATGTTTCTCCGGCGATGAGGTTCTTAGTTTTGAGAACAGGGCAGGCACCGCTCCCTGATCCCAATGTCCCTTCAACGCGGGATTCCAAACACCTCGGTCCAATAATGCTGGTCTTCTCTCCAGGATTCATTCCCCAGGTTATCGTATCCCACTCCTGTGTCTCGAAAGCTGCAATCCAGAATATTGGCACGATGGCCCGGGCTCTTCATCCATCCATTCACCACGCTCTCCGGGGAGGTAAACCCGGAGGCGATGTTCTCTGCGGATTTCGACCATTTATAACCGGCCCGCGTCATGCGGTCTCCGGGCTCGGAACCATCCGCACCCGTATGACTCATAAAATGATGATGTGCCATGTCTCTGCTGTGCTCCAACGCCGCATCGTTCAGCGGCGGCTTCATCCGCAACGGCCGGCAGCCCCCTTTGACCCGTTCTTTATTCACCAACTCAAGGACCCGGAGCGCAAAGTCGCCGGGGGGCTGCACGGGTCTTTGCTTACGAGGGAGGAATCTCCATTGAAGATTTTGCTGAGCGAAAGCAACTCCTCCATGGATGAAACTCAAGGCCAATGCAAGAGCAATGACACGGAGGTTCGCCCTGCCAGGATGCTTGCCTCTCACCATATACTCATCTCATCTTCTGCAACCAAGCCACAAGACGGGCCCGAGCTCGATCGTTTTACTCTTCTCCATTGATTCCACGAACCCGATCCCCGCTACGAGCCTCCGTCGCGGTATCCGCCTCGTGGTACGTCTCCCCAGCAGATCCTCCTTCTCAGAAACACCGCCGCCAGCTCAACCGTCACAGTGAACTATCTTGACTCCCCTCGTCAAGTTCTCGCCTCCGATTCGGTGACAGACCCGAGTGGCGCTCAAACAGGGAAGATGTGGTGATGGATTTGATGCAAAGGTTGCGGGAGGCGGTCCCGAGCCACAGGCCGTCAAAGCTCGCTCCTTTCCTTCTCCCCCTTCTTTCTCCTTGTTCGTTCCCCCTGGACAATGCAAAATTGGCTTCTCTTGAATCTCGAAGGGCGTTTGAGAACTCCTTTGATCCACAAATTTGATGCCTTGATTTTGGGTGCTGGAGCCGCAGGACTGATGTGCGCCATCGAGGCCGGCAAACGGGGACGCCGCGTTGCCGTTCTCGAACGAGCCGACAGGACGGGCAAAAAGATTCTCATCTCCGGGGGTGGCCGCTGTAATTTTACCAACCTCGATTGTCAGCCGGAAAACTTCATTTCCGCCAACCCGCACTTCGCGAAATCGGCTCTGGCCCGGTATACACCGTCAGATTTCATTACCCTAATCAAAAAGCATCGCATTCCCTACCACGAGAAAAAACTGGGGCAACTCTTTTGCGACCGTTCGGCCCGCGACATCACGAACATGCTTGAAGCCGAATGCCGGGCTGCGGGGGTTCGGGTTTTTCTCAAGAGCAGGGTCCGGGAAGTCCGACGCACAACCGAGTTCGTCGTGTGTACTGAAGGCGCCGAGTTCCGCGCACCGACCCTGGTGGTGGCGACGGGCGGATTGTCTATCCCCAAAATAGGGGCCACCGCCCAGGGTTACGATCTGGCGCGTCAGTTCGGGTTGAAGATCCACAACACGAGACCCGCGCTGGTTCCGTTCGTACTTGCGCCTGAGGACCGAACACGGTATTGCGATCTCGCGGGCGTTTCCGCGGATGTAATCGTGGCCACTGACCATCACTCCTTTCGGGAGAAGATGCTGATCACTCACTGGGGCTTGAGCGGGCCTGCGATCCTGCAGGTCTCCTTGTATTGGAGTGAGGGTAGGCCGATCCGCGTTGATTTGGCGCCTGATCACACTTTCACCGCTGCCGTTCGCGAAGCGAGAGTTCGAAACGCGACCACGGCCCGGTCCGCTTTCCAGGCAATTCTCCCGAAGCGTTTTGCCACCCGCTGGCTTGATTTGCACGCGCCCTCAACTTGGACTAATCAAGCGCTGGCCGAGTTGGAACACGCAGTGCATGAATGGACTCTCGTCCCCGCCGGGACTGAAGGGTATGCGAAAGCGGAGGTCACAGCAGGGGGCGTCGATACCGATGAGTTGTCGGATAAATCCATGGAAAGCCGGAAGGTGCGAGGATTGTTCTTTATCGGCGAAGTGGTCGATGTCACGGGGCACCTGGGCGGATTCAACTTCCAATGGGCCTGGGCGTCTGGCGCCGCCGCGGGGCGTGCCTTGTGAACACCAAAGAGCGGGCGCTTTAAATTCCCTGCCACCCCTCTTTGTCACGCGCGGGACTTGCAGCTGAGGTCGATTTTGTGATGGCTCTTGGCCTCCAATCCCACCTAGCGGAACCAGCCATCGCACGCATGCAGATCCGGACCCGATGTCATCCGGAATCGCGGGGCCTCCCCGGTCTTGGACGACAGAATCGCACAAGGCCCAAAGCTGTCTTTTCGGACCTCAACCGTATCTCCATGTTCAATCCAGCTCAAGACCTCCTGGTCGGCGTTCGAAACGCCCCATCGTTTTGCCTCCGCGATCAACAAGGGCTGCGTAAACACCTCCTGTTTTTCGTCAGCGTGGCGCTTCAATGCCCGCATCAAGTCATTCAAGGAGGATTTGCCGTGCGTCGCCTCACGGATCGCCGCATTCCAATTCAAGGCCACCAGCAATCCTCGGAGGTAGGCAATTTTCTGTGCCTCAGGATTGGTGTAGTACTCTCGCGCGGCCATTTCGTTCGGCATGTTTCGGGTCGCCCAACTCCAGTACCTGGCAATAATGAGGTTCATTCGGTCCAGGTAATCCGGAAAGGTCTCGTACCCCTCCTGCATCAGCAGCAGGTAGGCATAGTAATCCGTGAACCCTTCGCTAAACCAGTACAGGGCCGGCGGCACACCCGGCGAGTGACTGAGCCGGGTAGGATTCCAGGTATGAAAGAGCTCGTGGGAGAGCAGATAACGGATTGAGAAATCAAGCTTCGTGCCTGGCGGCATAAAGGCTGCAAAGCCGTCCCAGCGGCCAACGCCCGCAAACGAGCCCGGGGAGAGGTCGACGGGGAGAAGCGTGACGAAATAAAACGGGAAGGAGTCATCGTCCCAGAAGGCTCGCTCTGCGGTGACAATGCGTCGCACGAAGGTGGCAAACTCTTCGTCCGTGAATCCCCAATCGCCCCGCAGTGCAATAGCTCCGGGTTTCCCGCGGATCTCAAACCTTCGGAAACGATAGTCCCCTCCGACGTAAACACCTTGCTCCAGTTCGAAGAGCGACGCAGAGATTTTTTGCGCCCGTTCACCCAGGCCGAAGCTGTTCGCGGAAGTCCAGTTTTCTGGTAACTGCCAGTTCAACTCGACGGAAACGTGCTGAAGCTCCGGCCAGTTGGGCCGCACCAAAAATGTCTTACCGAGCAGGTGGAGGTACTCGCCGCGAAGAACCGGCCAATAGTACACATTCTGTTCTAACTTTCCCGCAACTCCGTGGACGGCATACCTCACATGGCATAAGCCCTTGCCTTTCGCTTGAATCACTCGCACAGAAGGAAGATCTCCGGGCTCGAGTTCCGCAGGCCCTTCCAAAACCTCCAGGTCGGAGATCGATCGCCACATCTCTTTTTGGCCGCCGTATTGGTCCGGCAGGAGGAGTTGCCTGGGGCCCGACGAATCCACCGGGAAGCGGAGATCGACTATCAGGGGAGACTCGGGCTTGCCGGTGTAGTGGAAGGTATAACTGAGGTCCGCCGCAACAACTGGAGCGGCCAAAATCAAGGTGAGGAGGACTCCCCGCTTTAAGAACTGGAACATAGCCACTTTCCTCACGTGGTGGGGATATGCGTCGTGCATGATATTGATGGTGGGAGCTCGTTCATGGTGCTCTCTTTGACTTTCGAGGTCCTTGCCGATCTGGCCAATTTTTTGGAGCAAGGGACACCCAAATCAATGTCTCCCTCCGATTCGACCCAACCCTTAAATCACTGAAAACAAATGTGAAATCACCGGGCGATTGTATTGAGCCCGTAAATTTAGTATAGTGATCCCCAGTAACAAATCCCATTATTGCACGAGATGATCTGACCCGGGTCGGGTTATCTGAAACTAGATTTCTTAAACTGCAAACGAAGGAGGTATACCATGTTTGCACGACACGTATCCATGCATCTCAAATCCAATAACATTACGGAATTCACGAGGACGCTCGAGAACGAAGTGATCCCTTTGCTCCGAAAACAGAGAGGTTTCCAGGACGAAATTACCTTCGTGACACCCGGAGGGGGCGAAGTGATCGGGATCAGCTTGTGGGATAACAAAGAGAGTGCCGATGCCTACAACCGCGGATCCTATCCCGAGGTGCTGAAGGCCCTCTCAAAAGTAATTGAGGGAACACCCCAGGTTCGACACTTAGAGGTCAGCAACTCGACCTTCCACAATATTGCCGCTCGTGCCGCAGGTTTCTAACACTCCACTGGCCTCTTCGATGGGAGGGCGGCAGAGTCCGTCCTCTCTTCATACCATCAAAGAAAGTTCCCCTAAAACGTCCTTCCTGAATCAGGAACAGAATTCTTAAGGAACCCAGAAACCCAAAAGTAGGTGGCGCATACAACGGGTCCGTCGTGGCGTAAGCGTGGGGATACGACTCGATGAATTAGAAGCGTCTGATCTCCTTCTCGCCGGATTGGGCCGTCAGTAGTGCGTGCTGCTTTCAAGAAAGTGATAATCACCATCCAGAACGCCCGACGCCTTCCCAGCCTCGGCTGCTCCTGGTGCCTTTATGAAGGCCCGGGCCTTTTCAAGGCTGTCCACCTCGAACACAAAGAACACCGTATTCGGATTTTCCATGTCTCGCCACAAATCCTTCAGGTGAAGCCCAGCGGTGCGGTGCGCCTGGGCGTGAGAATCAAACACAGCTTTCCATTTGGAAAAGTCGACGACTTGGTTTCGGCAGAGCATGACGATCATAGCGCGCTCCTTTTTGTCCCAACTGTTCGACGGCGCAAGTCTTGGCCGGATCAGCTGATCCTTCATCACAGCGGTCGATCGGGTGCCGCAGGCATGCGCTCTTGGCATGCCTGCGCCTGGTATCCAAGGTTTTGGAGGCCCTTCACCGTGCCATCGTCCGCAGACATTCAAGAAACACATGTCTGCGGCACCCGTCCTTAATGGGACCGCTATCCAAAATCCCCCTTAGACGTTCATTGATTTTTCGGGGTCTCACTGTCTCCGGAATTCATTTCACGCTGGTGAATCATCCAAAACGCAACCCGTTCAGCGAGGGCGCTGATGGTCAAAGAGGGGTTCACGGAAAGAGCGGTAGGAATCAGCGAACCGTCCGCGACGTAAAGCCCCCGATAATCCCAGACCTCACCGCACGGGTTGGTGACACTGGACTCCTTGTCTTCTCCCATGAAGCATCCCCCCAAGGGATGGGCTGTCAGCAGTTTTCTGAGAGGCCATCGCCAGAGCAGGCTGGTAACGTACTCGCCTCCGAGGTTCGAGCTCAGGTTTTTCAGGGCACTCTCCATTTCCTTAATCATCTCGCGGCTTCCGCGGTGACTCCACTTCAAGTCAATGCATCCATCGCTGAGCTGCAGGCGCCCATCCGCCGCATCGCTCCCCATTCCCAGATAGGGAAGAAACCGTGTGGTCGCCCCGCCCCGGAAAAGCCGGTCGGCCTCAAAGCTGATTCGCCCTCTGCCCGCCCCCACGGTATCCAGCAGATAGGTGACTGCGGCGATCATCAAATCCCCCAGACGGCTCGTCCTGGGAATTGCTCCTTCGAGAAGCCAGATGAACGGGTCGGGGTAGCCCAGATCCTCGATATAAATCCTGTTCGCCTGAGTGGAGAAGTCAGCCCCAGCGGTTATGCTTGGCCCTCGACTGGGGTCAACGACGCGATCCGCCTCCATAGTGCCGGCGAGGATAAAGTCCCCATTGCCCGAAAAACGAGACCCCAGCATCGGACTGAGGCCAGGAAGCGTTCGGTGGACGTCACGGGAGCGTAACAGGAGTTCAGTGGTTCCCAGAGTTCCCGCTGCAAGCACAAGGCGTCTTCCCACCACGGAGCCCGGTTCAGAACGTTGGGGATCACGGGGGTCGAACGCCTCGAAATGCACCCGGTATCCCCCCTCCCCGAGCGGTTCGATCTTGTCGGCTTGATGCAAGGGAAAAATTTCTGCTCCGTGATGCTCCGCCAAGGGAAGGTAGTTTAGATCCAGCGTGTTTTTGGCGTGGAGAACGCAGCCGATCATGCAGTTCCCCGAATAATCGCAGGGGGACTGCGGAATCCCACTATGAGGGTTGCGTCTGTCCGCTCCTGTGTACACTCCGATCGGAACCAGCTCCGCCTTGCGCTGAGTCGCTGCGACGGCGGCCATGAACGCCTGGGTTCTCAGGGGCAAATCCCGCCCTGCAGGCGGGACCAGGGGTGCGGAGTCAAGCATACCCTCAGCCAGGGTGTAGTAAGGATCGAGAATCGGGCGGGTCACCTGGGACGGCCATCCTTTTTCCCCCACGATCTCCGAGGGGGCTCTCAGATGGACGTTGAAGTAGTGGAGTGACCCCCCGCCGACGCCACAGCCCTGTATGACGTCCATTTTCTTGAACGTCTTGTATTCCAGAAACCCAAGACTTTCACCTTTCCTCCAGAAGGAGCTCGCGACTTCCGCTGGCGCTCTCGGGAATTCCGTCTTCTCCCATTTCCTTCCCCGCTCCAAAACGCACACCGAGCGTCCCGCCTGCGCCAAGCGGCAGGAGGTGATGGCCCCCCCGAAACCCGAGCCGATTACAACCACGTCGTAAGTCTGTTGCATCGCCTGCCTGCTCCTCTGACACCCGAATTGTTAATCGCCTGTCCCCTTCTTTCAATCGAACCAAGGTTTTGGAATCCGGGGTAAAGCTCTCCCGCGTCCATCCTCGCCCCCTCATTTCGAGGCCGGAATGAGATTCACTTCACCGTGGCATGACTTCACTGTGGTGCATTCCAAGATGGTAGCCCCGCGATCCCAGATGGTAATGAGGGTTCAGGCCGTACCGGTCTTTCCTGAAGGGCAGCGACTTTTCAAATATCCTCTTCTGCGTTTTGCGCTCATACACGGAGACGACGTTGTAGCCCCGGTTACCAGTGATCATGTAGCGGCCCCCCGGCGATACCCTTGCAGCATAAATCCCGTCCATGATCCGCCATCCCGTGACCTGCAGGGTCTGCAGGATGTAGTGGGTTGATATCAGGGTCGGCTTCCTGCTGAACGACCCCAGGAGGTTCTTCAGGCGCTGGCGCACGATCAGCATTCGCACCCACCAGGACGGAACACACGAAAGCACGTGACTCTCGTCAAATGATTCCAGGGGAATCTCGACGACCGTGTGGCTGCCGCCCGAGGCCACGTACAGGACATTGTCTTCTGTCACGCCCACGTCGGAATTGAGATGAATGGGAAACTCGGCGCCGCAGCTCCAACTGCGGGTCACTCGGGCGCTCGGGAGGTCGATTTCCAGAATGTATTCCCGCGTATAAGACGGAGCCCAGTCGATGTAGTTTTCATTGTCGGTGGCGAACGAGTACGTCAGGGCATAGCCGACGGGCTTGTGGGGATGAACACAGCAGTGCCAGACATTGTTGGTGGGCACTTTGATCACTCTCGAACGCTTGAGAGGGTCAGGCTCCTCGAGGTCGAAGACAGCCACCTGCTGCGCAGCCTGGTGCTCCGGGCCGAGGTCTCCGATCAAGATATAGCGATGGGTTGGATCCCAACGAATCTCATGGGCGTTGAAGAGACGGTGGGGCCCCAGCTGCTCCGGCGCCTTCAGGTCGTCGATATTAAATCGGTAGAGATGATCGCCGATGGCTCCGATGAACCGGCGATTATCAGGATACCAGAGGTGATGGGTGTTGGAACGAAGCCGGTACAGACAATCTTCGAAATACATGGTGGATTGGCGGGCCACCATCTTCATGCTGTCGGGGCGAGTGATATCGAGCAACACGATCTGCTGGCTGAAATTTCCCAGAAGCGCCAGCTCTCCCCCGGGAGCAATCGAAACATTGTGCGCGGCACTGATGCCCGGATAGTGTTGAATGAAGAATTTGCGCTCAGGCCAATCAAAACGGAGAATACCTCCGCTGCCGATAAGTCCATCAAGGTGCGGCCCGTCGAGCGCCATGAATACACTAAAACGCTCATCGTTCATAAATAGACCTCCTGTCTACCCGTGGGCATGAAACACATCGGGCTTCTACGAGAGATGAAAGAAAGCTGACCTGCCCTGGATCACTTTCCGGCTCCCACAATTGGTTCTCCCGTTCTGTTGAGTGTAACGATGTTCCTTTATATGCCTGATGGGATTCCCGCCGGCTCAGGCCGGAACTAAATCTGTGTTTTCGTTTCGGATCGTAGTGGAAATGTAAACCTGAACATTGAAAGCCGTCAACGACTGTTTGCTTCTGTATCATCCTCCATGCCTATCAGTTCTCTGAAGAGAGGAAATGATGGAGGCGCTGTAAGGACTCTTCGGTAGGAAACTGCCCGCTTGCTTTGAGCGCCCTGAAGGGCTAGCATACCGCCCATTAACAAATTCGTCTGAAATACCGATCAGGCCGCCGCGTGGGTGGGGTTTCCGCCTGAAATGGGATTCTAGAGGAGGCGACCCGGGAGAATTGATTGAGTAGCCAAGCCGGGGGTTGCATCCGGATGGACAGAGCCAGAGGATTTGCATCATCGCCTTCCGATCCGGATTCACAGGGATTCGGCAGGGGTGCGCCGCAATGGTCACTTCTGCATTGTCACTGTGGTGAGGTCTCCCGTTGTCACTTGTCACTGGGGACGCCTCCATCGCACCACAAGAGGTTGCCTTGACGCAGGATTTTTACATCCGCCGCCCCCTTCCTGTGTGACTCTAAGAGTCAACACAACAGCGGATTGAAGTGAAAGGAGGACCGCGGTATGCCCGACATTTGTTACGTTTGTTTGTCCGATATGCACTTTGGTGCGGACAACAGCCTCATGACCTGCATGAAAGCCGGCGACGCCGAGGGAGATCCCACTCAAGCCAGTACGGTTGTCATCAGCCTGGTGGAATGCCTCAGGGATTTGATCTCGAAGAATGAGAACTCCAAAAAGCCAAAGCTGATTCTGAACGGCGACATCCTGGAGCTGGCTTTGACCACAGACAACCGCGCGGCCATGGCGTTCGAGCGATTCCTGGAGTTGATCATGCCGCCCGGTCAAGAGCCGCTGTTTGACTCCACCATCTTTTACCTTCCGGGTAACCATGACCACCATCTGTGGGAAACGGCTCGCGAGGCCCAGTATTCCCATTACATCAGTGGCATCAAACGGGGTGTTTATCTGGACAACCCCTGGCATACGACCAGTTCGTTTATCGAGGAGCGAGAACCCCTTCCCGCCGTGTTCTTGAACACTCTGGGGAGCCGGGTCAGGGGTACCGATGACATCACGTTTGCGACAGCGTATCCGAATTTCGGTCTTTTGCGTGACGACAGAGAAAAATGCGTGTTGTTTCATCACGGTCACTTCACGGAATCGATCTACCTGATGATGAGCACCCTGAAGACGATGATTTTCCCTGATCGCAGAGTGCCAACCCAGGTGTGGGACGTGGAGACTGAGAATTTTGCATGGATCGATTTCTTCTGGTCCACGATGGGGCGTTCGGGAGAGGTGGGAGAAGACGTAGAATTGGTCTACGACAAGATGCTCGATCCGGGAGCTTTCGATCAGGTCCTCCAGAACCTGGCCCGAAGCCTGGTGGACCGGTTTATGATGCCCTTCTGGAGCCGCTGGATAGGTCGGAGGGCCATGACCTGGGGTCTTGAGAAAACGGCGGGGCGATACGCGGATCAGGAACGACTTCAACCCACGACCCCGTTGAGCGAAGAGGGGCAGCAAGGTCTCAGGTCATATATTGAAGGTCCCCTACTCGAACAGATCAAAGCTGAGCGCAAGGAGACGGTGCCTCCGGAGGTGACCTTCGTGTTTGGCCACACCCACAAGCCCTACGAGCAGGTGATTCAGTCTGACAAATACCTTAAACCGCTCGAAGTCTACAATTGTGGTGGCTGGGTGGTTGATGCCATGCAGCCCACACCGGTCACTGGGGGTGCGGCCGTACTGGTTGATGAGAACCTCGAGGTCGCCTCGGTCCGGTTGTACAATGAAGCAACCGACCCCAAGGATTACTCAGTTAAGGTACAGGCGGCCACCCCGGGGAGCAATGTGTTCTCCCAAAGAATCGGGTCGCTGGTGGATCCTTCTCACGGGGTATGGAAAGAGTTTTCAAAAGAGACGGCCGAGGCCGTGAGCATTCGCCGCGAAAACCTGCGCGCCCATGTAAAAAGAAAAGCCTAACCTGGCGGGTTGCTGAAAGACTTATTATTGGGGATGATGAATTATAGTGACGCATGACACTATCGCGCGATGGAGTATGCTTAGGTAGCCGTGATCTCCGCCGCGGCGGAGATCACGGGCTCTTGCGACCGGCAGGGAAAAACCCGGGATCCCCTAGAAGGGATCCCCGCCCGCCGCGGCGGGCTTGAACGGGTCAAATTACATCCAGCAACAATTGTCACTATATTTTGAAATCCTCTGTAGACAAATAAATCCCACCGACGGTCCACCAAGGTGGACTGGTGAATTCAGGTGCGACCCAATGTCAAGGGTATTTCTACTCGCCCTGTGGAGGTTTGACGATGCCCGATAACAAGTTCAAGACGCTTACCTGCCTGGAAGGGAAACTGGGCCAGGACTCCCTTCTCGACGAAATTCAAAGGGAAGTTCAGGCCACCTCGATACTCGAAACGATGAAGTCTTACATGGACGAACTCCGCGGCAAGTTGGACAACAACGCCCGCCCGTACCAGAAGATCGCGCGACTCTTTGCAGCGGGGCTCACTCCGGCCCAGGATGTGGCGGGACATCACGATGGCGAAGCCATCGGCCTTCGAACCGGCGATGAGCACGGGTTGCTGGCCTCCTACGGAAATTTCCTGGGGCTGGTGTGGGGCTCCGTCGTTGGGCCGGTCGCACCGTGGGTAGGGAAATCCTTTCTTCCCCTGACTCCGGATCTTCTGCAAAACTACACGGAAGGCTATGAGCATGGCGACACCCCCACCTACCTGGGAATAAATCATTTCGAGAAAGTGGAAGAGTCTGAGATCAGCAAGCTGAGCTTCTCCATTGTCACCTTCTGGATGCATTTGAAGGATGCACCCCAGGGGGAAAAAGAACTTTACGGGTATGAAAAAAACGGGGGCCTCTTCATCGCCCGGCGCGCTCCGTCGGTGTATGCGGGATCGAAGCGCGAGGTTTTTCAACTGAACTACCGCTGGCATAACCTGGGGAACTCTCCCCCCGTCAGCTACCTCATCGATGAGCTGGTCCGAATCGGGGAGGGCATCTACCTGGGGCAACTCTTGTTTGCAACCCGGAATGTGCTAAGCCGGTTCGATCCGAATCGCCCGATTGAAGAGTACGATTACCAGCATTTCGGGTACTTCCTGCTCATGGACGACAGCTGGGCTGCCGAAACGCGAAGGGTTTTCTCCAACATCAAGCCCGGCCGCATCACGACCCAGTTGGCAACTGAGAAAGCTGCGCCACAGGCGGCCCGCGTTGCACTTGAAATCGGCGTGGCCCAGCCCAAGTTCACCACACTGACCCTCGCGGACCCCGTCGACGGCAACTGCGACGATCGCGTGCTTGCAGAGATACGCGAGGACATGAGGCAGCATGAAACCATCCTCGACACTCTCAAGGCGTATTCCGACCAGCTCATGAAGAGTTTCGACAACCGGTCGCCTTATTTTGTGAAACTCGGAGAGCTGTTCAATCGTGGCATCGGCCCTGACAAGGTGGAGGGGTATTACCGGGGAGCCCTCCTCTCATTCCACACGGAGGGGTACTACAAATTCTTCAACGTCAATACCCTGGATGTGAGCTGGCTGCTGGGCCGCCACTTCACTCCCTGGACGGGAAAAACGTTTGACCCGATCAGCACGGAGCGCCTGAAAGACCTCACCGACGGCTTTGAACAGGGGTCGGTGCCCACCTTCTGGGGCACCAACACGATGTCCTTCAAGACCACAAAGCAAAAGTTTATCCGGGACATGATGAAACTGGCGAGGATCTGGATGGAAGAGGTTCCCGCAGAAGAAGCAAACCAGTTCGGCTACGACTACAAGTCTTTTTTCTTTATCGCCCGAAAGGGACCTTCCGCCAACGAGGACAATCACGGAAAACAGGTGTTCCTGTTCAATTACCGGTGGCCGAAGCTGCGGACCTTCCCGCCCGACAATTTCTGCATTGACGAGCTGGTGAAGATCGCCGACGGCCTGTATTTAGGTCAACTCAACTACGCCACGGAAATCCTTAAGAAATTTGATCCGCAGGTGGATGCCTACGCCTACAAGTATCGGGTGTTCGGATATTTTCTTCTGATGGATGAAGAGTGGCAGCGACGCAGGCTAGCCATCGGGCTGGATCCGTACGATGTTTAGAGCACGCCGCCCCGCGGCATGAGGCCCCGCGCCCTTCACGGTCCGAGGGTTCGTGTAACAGCCCGCTTCAGCGGGCTTGGGTGCGTACAGCCCGCTGGTTTACCTGCGGGAAAGCCCACGCCGAATAGGTTTTTCATCCCGATTCATTGGGGTTGACCTCAGACCAGGGGCGGCCGTTAACGACCGACCCATTCCCCAGCAACCCCGATGAATCGGGGTGCGACTTCCAGCTCGCCTTCTCAGACCTCCACGGACCCCTCTCCAAATCGATACGACCGATGGTCCGGCGGGAGAAATCCGTGGAACACGGGGGCATTTTGCCATTGGATCCGTCAGCTCCGCTAGGAGCGGCCTTCCTATAGGCTCGTAAACTCACCCACCCGATTTAGCTCCAATCGGAGCGACATCCTTGACGCCAAAATTTTCCTGGTGAAACTTTCTCTACGCTCTGTGCATCGAACTCAAGAGTTGATGGACCGGCCCTGCGGGATAAATATCAAGCTTCCGGAGGATTTGTGATGAAACGATGGCTTGCGATCCTGCCTTTCCTCTGTCAAGTGCTTCCTCTCCACGCGCAAACGATCCCCGATTACATTCTTCAACAGAATCCTGTCGGGGTTCAAGAAGCCCAAACCATTCGAGAACTGCTGTACTCACCGGAAATCAAGAATCAAGCTTGGGCGGCCTACCTGGCTCAAGAATATGGCTTAGTGGAGTTCATTCCCCAGCTTGAGATTCTGCTTCGACCGGTATCCCGAGAGGCGACGATGAGCAGCCGGATTGAAAATGAACAATCGGTCCTCAACCGGATCGTCCTGGGGTCCCTGATTCAACTGGACGCTTCTGTGACGTCGGGCGATCTCATGCCATTTTACGAAGCCTTTCCGGACGAAGTAATCATATTAATGTCAAAATCGCCAAAGGAACATGAGGCGGCTCTACTTTCAATGATCAGGAAGGAAATGACCCAGGACCGATGGCTGGCCACCTGCAATCTCCTGGCAACCGCCCGGGCACCGGGTTTTGCAGGGCAGCTTTTAAGCGAAATTAAAATCATTCTCAGTGTGACGGTGGAAGACCCGAATCGAGGGCCTGGCGTGGGGGCAGGGTGGGGCGGCGGTATGAGTGTATGTGGAGCGTACTGGGCTCCTCCCGGATTTCCGCCCTGGTTCCAGTATCGTTTCACCACCTTTCCCCAGCGTGGCGACGTCGCATTTGCTCCGGGACCTCACACCGTCTACTACCGGCGTCAAATGGGTTCGGGCTTTAGTGATTCCAAAGTGGATCGAGATCCGTACCGGCGCGAGTACCTTGCATATCTACTTGGAAGAGAGTTGTCGTCATTCACCTTTAATCCAAGGGCGTATGACACGATTCTATGGAAAGGCCCTGAAGATTTCACGCGCGATTTCGCCCTCCTGTGGGAGAGCAAAAAGAACATGTTTCAGATGCTGGTTCACGATCTTAGAGAGAGGGATCTATTGTCCGATGAGGAAGCCGAGTCATTGAAGCCGAACATTTCGTTCCAGATCCATGATGAGAGAGAGGACAAATCTGTCCCGCTTCAAATACCCCCACTCAACTAACGATCGGGATTAGACCGGGTGGAATGGCACGGCCGGAATGGTTGCGCCAACCGCAGTGCGCCTCACAGCCCAACGTTGGCCCGCCCCCCGGGCCTACGTTGGAAACTAATGCAAGTGTTGGAAATTGAGTGTTTTCCCCATCGGGATTGTATGTTCGGGCCAAGTCTAAACCTTCTATTCTTGAGAATTCACGCGTGACCCGGCCTTCCTGAGGTAGACTCAGACTTCGAAAGGCAGAAACTCCATGCGGAAATCACCGTTGTGGAGGATTGTTGTTCGGAAACAGCGTTCGCGCAGTCCGGGCGAATCGGCAGGGCGTTGGCTTTGGTTGACGCAAAGCAGAAAAGAGCGTACCGCCCGGCCTTCGGGAGAGGCGTCGAGGTACATCCGAGACTCAGGAGAGAGATTCATGTTCAAACATGCCGTAGTTCGACCGCCCGCTGCCAACTTCGCCGCGGGACTGACGACTAGTGACCTGGGAGCACCTAATTACGCGAAGGCTCTGGAACAGCACCAAAGATACTGCGAGGCATTGCAGCACTGTGGCCTTGCCCTGACGAACTTAGAGGCTGATCCACGCTATCCCGACTCCACGTTTGTGGAAGATACGGCCATTCTGACCGACCGATTCGCGGTCCTTACTCGCCCCGGCGCGGTCAGCCGGAAAGGAGAAGTGGCGATCATTAAAGACACGCTTGCCCGGTTTTACCCAAAGTTACACGCGATCACATCGCCCGGCACAATGGACGGCGGAGATATCTGCGAATCGGACGATCACTTCTTCATTGGCATCTCACAGCGGACGAACGAAGAGGGAGCACGGCAACTGTCTGGAATTTTAGCGCAGGAGGAATATACATCGACTTGCATCGACATTCGGGGGATCAAGGGCATTCTTCATCTTAAAAGCGGCCTCTCCCACCTCGGCGATAATCGGTTGGTCTTAATTGACGCACTGGCAGATCAGGTGGGCTTTGAGGGATACAACATCCTCCACGTCGAGCCCGCCGAGAATTACGCGGCCAATTGCGTGCGAGTCAACGACCATGTACTGCTTGCGGCGGGTTACCCGGCGTTACAAACCAGTATGAGCAAGCTTGGTTACTCTGTGATCACTCTGGAGATGTCGGAATTTCAAAAGATGGATGGTGGATTGAGTTGTCTATCGCTCCGGTTTTAAAATCATTCGCAGCCGACCTTGTCACTTCTCCGCTCAGTGAGCACCGTTGTTCTCCAGCGACCGTTCAACTGCCCAATCCGCTCCCGGTGGCCAACGACTCGAAATCCGCACTTCTCTTGAAGCCGCAGACTCGCGGGGTTCTCCTCGAAGGTGGATCCTTGAAGTGTCCAGATTCCCTCCCTCTCCGAATCTTTAATGATCGCTTCGAGGAGTGCCCTGCCAATCCCCTGCCTCTGCGCTACTTGCGCGACGTACACACTGACTTCGGCAACGCCACGATAGCACTGTCGCCTCGACACAGCAGATAGCGCTGCCCATCCCACCACCATGCCGTTGGACCGGGCAACAAGCCGGCAGGTTGGGAGATGTGTTTCATCCCATACCTGCTGACTCGGAACGGTTGTCTCAAAGGTCGCGTTTTCGTCCTCGATCCCCTCTTGATATATTGCCGCAACCTGCGGCCAGTCTGCAAGCGTCATTAACCCAATCGAAAATTCCATCTCAGCAGGATTTCCTTCCGCGATGCCGAAAAAGGGGACAGACACGAATGGCACTAAGTTAAGGGATGCAGGACGACGGAATTCGTTCGAAGGCCGCCTCGGCGGCCTTGTCTTTTACCAGCCCGCCGCTTGAGCGGCGGGAAGGGATCGCCTCCCGTCCATTGACCCCGATTCATCGGGGTTGAGGCCCCGGGCGGCCCGTTAACGGGGCGCCTGCAAATCACCCAAGCCCCGATTAATCGGGGCTTGGAGATAATCGCTTGCTCCCTTCCCGCCGGTAAACCGGCGGGCTGTCTCAAAGCAAGTCCGCTGAAGCGGACTCGAGACCGATCAGGCCTCGGAAAGATGGAATCCCTTAACTTAGTGCCATTCGGGACAGACACCACTTTCCAAGCATTCTTCAAAATTCTATGAGAGCAGGTGTCTGTCCCCATCAAACGATTCCGGTCAGCTCGGGACATTGAACCAACTGGAGACAAATTGAGGATTATCCCTGGCCCCAATCCATTAACTTATTTCAAATTGGATTCTACTTTCAATCGCTCAGAAATCCATATTTTGATAATGGACTGTCGCGTGACGCCCAGCCGTTGCGCCTCTTTGTCGAGGGAGTGAATCATCCAGGAGGGAAAGTCGACGTTCACGCGTCTCGGTTCCTGGTTGGCCCGTCGGGCACGGGTCAATTCCAGGACTTTGCTGATGTCCTCGCCACGGTCAAACCTCTTGTCCAGTTCTTTAGCTTTCATAGGTCTCCATCTCCTCTTGCCTTGATCGTCTGACGGAGATGATTCTGATCCGTTCGTTCCGGTAGGTAATGATGGTGGACCAGCAGGCATCCTGGATCTTGCCGATCACCAGAAATCTGGGTTCATCATCGGTTCGAGCCGGGATCTCGAGCACATCGGAGTCTTCCCAGAGTTTTTGAGCCTCAATGAAATCAATGCCATGTTTTGCCTGATTAGCCCTACTTTTTTGAGGATCAAACTCAAATTCCATAAAGGTATAAAAAATATACCAAAATGGACATCATGTCAACGGGATCTCTAGGCTTGGCAGGCGCAAAGGCAAATCGATGGAGGGCGCGAGAAAAATGAGAGAAGAAGACTTCCGATGCCGTGGAGACTTTGGAAGTCTTTCAGCTTTACCGATGATCTCGGGAGAATTCATGATCGCAGGCATGGGGTTCGCCTTGGCGAACCCCATGCCTGCGGCACCCAGGCAAATCTACTTTGGCTTACTAAACCCTGTCGGATCCGGCTTAGTGTTCAGTTGAACCGTGGAGGCGGTCAAGTTGCTGCTCTTGGCTCCGTCGCGAAAGGTCGTGTGTTTGTACGGGAATTGAACCCCCTCGACGGGCTTGAAGTCACTCCACAAGTCCAGCACCTCGGCCAC
The DNA here is from genome assembly GCA_041494885.1 of Terriglobia bacterium. Taxonomy (GTDB): domain Bacteria; phylum Acidobacteriota; class Terriglobia; order JAIQFV01; family JAIQFV01; genus JAIQFV01. Next base: position 51,791 of record JBGQBO010000028.1, on the reverse strand, counting down.
TCCCTGAAGGCCGGTCTGCTTGAAACGGGCCCCCACCAGCATCCGGCTTGCAGGGTCGAAGTAGAGCTTGACCGGGCCGGCGGGTGACGTCCATTCGGCGGTGACGAGCTTTCGCCCCTCCACCTCCTCCTCGCCGATGAACTTCACTTCGCTCTTCCCTTCCAGGGCCTGCCGGAACAAACCCCAGCCTGCCATCAGTGCAATATTGCGCAGGCTTTCTGTATTCAATGCCGGAGGGAGATCCATCGTCCCTTGGGGAGACTTCAGCCAACTCGATTTCCCGTCGAATCCGGTTTTGATCGTACCTATGGGAAGCGATAATTCAGTCCTCATGTGGTCTGGGTAGGCAACGACCACCGTCGTCTCAATCGGGAAGGTGCCCTGCGGGGTGATGAACTCACCTTGCGCGTGATACTCGACGCTTTCAATCTTCGCCAGCTGGGCTCCGCCCGCCGCCTCCGCCGCCGCGGTAATAAGCGCCTTGCCGCGTTCAAGCGACTCCGGTGTGGCTGCCGCGCCTGTGACCTTCGGCTTCCGCAAATCCGGGGCCAGCAGGTCTACCTGGTCGAACGGCAGCTCTTCATATTTTGCCTGGGGAAATTCCTTGTGAAGGGCTTCACCGAATGCTTTTACATTGCCCACCAGGACCAGGACGAGGTTGTTGGCGTCGAAGTAGCGCGCCGCCATCGATTTCACGTGCGCCGGGCCCACCGCCATGACCTTCTGTTGATAGACGTCGTTGTAATCGGCGGGCAGATCGTTCTGCACCACTGTGAGAATGCTCGACGCCACATTTTCAGCGGTCTCGGACTGGATGGGAAACACGCCCGCCAGATAGTCGCGGGCAAAATCCAGCTCCTTGGGGTCAAGCTCGCCGGTGGACATCTTTCCAATCAAATCCACCACCAGTTTGGTCGCCTCCACGGTGGCTTCGGTGCGCGTGAATGTGGATGCGGAGAACTCGCCTGCCTCCTTGTAACTATTGAACGTCGAATAAGCCCCGTAAGTGAGTCCCTTTTTCTGGCGCACTTCGGTCGAAAGGCGCGAGTTGAAGCCGCCCCCGAAAATGCGGTTGGTGACCAGCAGCGGGACGTAGTCCGGATTGTTTCGCGGGATGCCCAGGCGGCCGACGCGAATCTGTGTCTGTGTGGCATCAGGCTTGTCCACCAGAATGATGCGTAAACCCTGAACGGGCACCGGAGCGGTCGATCCGAGAGACGAGATATCACGCTTCGGCCAGACCGTAGCGCCAAAATACTTTTCGGCAGCAGCGAAGGCAGCCTCTGCAGAGATATCGCCGGAGAAGGCGACCAAGGCTTGATCGGGGGTGTAGTGATCGCTCCGGAAGCGCACGAGATCGTCGCGGTCGATCGCACGGAGCGAGTCGGGGGTGCCGCTGCCGGGGAAGCCATAAGGGTTGGAGCCATAAAGAAGTCGACTGAGCATGGCGCCTGCGATGTATCCGGGATCGGAATACTGGACCTGGAGGCCGGAAAGGGCCTGCTGCCGGCGTCGGTCCACTTCCTCTTTCTTAAAGGCGGGATGGAGCAGGATATCAGAGAGCAGATCCATGCCCAGGTCGAAGTCCTTCTTGACGACCCGGACCGTCAGGTGCGTGTCGTCCTTGCCCGCACTGGCACTGAGGTTCCCCCCTACGAAATCGATGGCTTCGGCAATCTGCTGTGCAGAGCGCGTGGCCGTGCCTTGTTTGAGCAGGTCGGCGGCCAGGTTGGCGACACCTGGTTTTTCCGTCGGATCATTTCTTGAACCGCCGCTCATAAGCACCAGGCGCACCGTCACCAGGGGCTGCCTGCTGTCGGAAATGGCATAGACTCGCAACCCGTTCGGAAGCGTTCGAGTAACGGCCTTGGGAAACCGATATGGCTTCGCGGCAGCCGGCGCTGGCATTGGGGTCACCAGTTTTACCCCGGGAGGAACGGCTTCGCCGGCTTTCTTCTCCCCCGCCGATTTCGCCGGGGAGGGTTGTTTCCCTTTTGTCTGAGGCCAGGAAGTGGTCGCGAGCAAGGAGAATATCGCCGTCAGAAAAATTATACCCAAACCGAATCGTCTGCGTTTCATTGGTTGCCTCCTCCTTGTTTGGCCTCAGTCTTCGGAGGCTCAATCAACATGACGGTGCGATGGGCTGGATCCAGGTATTCATGCGCCACCCGCTGGATGTCCGCCGGGGTTACGTGCAGGAAATGTTCAAGCGAAGTATTGACGAGGTTCGGATCGCGGCCAATCACCGCGGCCCGGCCGATGGCGTCGGCCTTCTGCTGGGCGGTACGCCGGCCCAGGATATCGCCGGAAATCTCCTGGTTCTTTGCTTTTTCAAGGTCCTCAGTACTGACCGGTTCAGTCCTCATCGTTTCCAGCACACCTTCCAGTGCTTTTTCTCCCTCGGCAACACTCTTCCCCGGATTCAGAATGGCAAAGGCGAGGAAGAGGTTTGGATGCTCGGTGAAATTGCCGATGCCGGCCGTCTGCAAGGCAATCTGATCTTTGTAGACGAGCTGGCGATAGAGCCGGCTGCTCTCGCCTCCGGAGAGGATGTTCGAGGCTAGGATGAGGGGATAAGAATCAGGCGTAAACTCCGCCGACATATGGAAGGCCTCTATAAGGGCAGGGAGTGGTGACTCCGAGCCATACCACTTTGTGAAACGACGCTCGGCGGCTTGAGGCGGTTCCTTTACGGTCACACGAGGGATCACCGCGGCCGGCTTGGGGATGCCTGAAAAATATTTCTCGGCCCAGGTCACCGCCTGGCTTGCCGACAAGTCACCGACGATCACCATGGTGGCGTTGTCCGGCCGGTAGAAGGTCCGGTGAAATTCGCGGACGTCCTCCAGGGTGGCCTTGTTGAGGTCGTCCATGCTTCCGATGGTGGTGTGCTTATAGGGATGAACCGTAAAGGCGGCATCCGCAAGATCCTCAAATACTCGGCCATAGGGCTGGTTCTCCACCCCCACGCGGCGTTCCTCCTTCACGACCTCGCGCTCCGATTTGAAATTGGCCTCGTCGACATTGAGGCTGCCCATGCGGTCGGCCTCGAGCCAGATGACCCGTTCGAGGTAATTGGAGGGAAAGGTCTGCCAGTAAACGGTGACATCATCGTTGGTGTAGGCGTTGTCAAAGCCTCCAGCGGCTTCAATGATGCGCGAGTGCTCGTCCGGACCGACGTGCGCTGATCCCTTGAACATCATATGCTCGAAAATATGCGCAAACCCCGTATGACCTGGCTTCTCGTCCTTGGATCCCACGTGATACCAGACCTGGAGATTAATGACCGGGGCCAACGGATCCTGCACCATCAGGATTGTCAGTCCGTTGGCCAGATGGTGAGACTGAATGTTCAGATGGAGGGGGCGGACTGCGACTTCAGACTTCGGCGGCGAAGTCTTCGCAGGGGCCTGCTTCGAAGCTGCGGCTTGAGCATCCTGGGCCAGTAGCGACCCGCTAAGAAGCGCCAACGCGACCATCACACAGCAAACGCCAAACGTAATTCTTCGTCGAATCATGAAATGCTCCTTTGTGGCTTACCTTCGAAATTCGTGGCGGCATGGGCACACACCCAAGGGCCCAGCGAGGCCAGGGATGCAGGGAGTTGAATTAGTTCAACCTGAAAAATTGATGTTTATCCCATCGCAGCAGACTTTTCGGCCAATCTCCACACACTCATCTTCTCTCCTACGTATAAGATCCGGTTTCGGTTTCGGCTAATCCGGATCATGCTTCAGAAATCTCCGAAGAAGGGCTGCTGGAACTGTGTGAACAGACACCGCGGGGCTGCCGCCCGCGCGCGCAACGATGTTAACAGGGGAATCGGGCGGGGTCAATGGAGGGGACCGCGCGGAACGCGGAATGGGAAAACGTGAACGAAATGGGGCTTTCACATTATTTTTCACTTGACGCCAGGCATACCCCCATCTAATATGTCACTTGACGACATGTCGTGTGAGGACATAAATGAAAACGGACGCATCGTCCCTTCCCTTGAGTGAGCCGGTCTTGCTGATCCTCTTGAGCCTGGCGGAACAACCTCGTCACGGCTATTCCATCCTGAAGGACATCGAAGACATGAGCGGAGGCCGGGTCATGCTGAGCACCGGAACTCTCTATGGGGCCTTGCGCCGGCTGCTCGAAGGCAAGTGGATCGAGCGGTTTGAAGAAGAGGAAACTTCCCGTGATCGTCAGGCCTATCGACTCACTCCCGCGGGACGAAGTCATTTGCGGATGGAGGTGGCACGGATGAAAGAGCTCACCCGATGGGCCGGCCAGCGGATAGCAAGGAAGGAGGCTTGATCGATGGCGACCCTCTACCGATGGTTGCTCCACCTTTATCCCGCCGACCACCGATTGACCTTCGGGGCTGAAATGATCACAGTCTTCCGGCAGGCCCGCAGCGGAGTTCAGAGGAGAGGCCCGGCCGCACGGGTCACTTTCTACCTTCGCGAATTCGCCGGCCTGGTTCGCGGCGCTCTTGATGAGCGGGCCCGCGCATTCGTGGCTTCCTCTCTGTGGGCCGTCATCGAAGAAAGGAGTTTCGTCATGCGTTCCCAGTTTCGTTTTTCGGCCACCGCCATCCTTTTTATGGTGTTGAGCTTTGTGGCAAGTGTGGTCGCCATCCTGACAGGGGAGAATGTGATTATTCGTGAGGCCCGCTTGCCGGCCGGCATGGCTCTCGACCTGCCCAGACTGCCGCGGGGGATAGCCATGTTCTTCCTGGTATCCTGCGTCGCGGGCGGGATTGGCTGGTTGGTCACTTTTCTCATTCGCCGCACCGGTGTTGACCGGCTTTCCAAACTCCAAAACGTTCCTCCCCAGTGCTGACGTTCACCGATTCGTCCTGGGGCTCGGACCCGCTGTCAACTCGGGACCTTGCTGCCACCAAATCGGCCAGTCAATCCCCGATGCCCGTGGCGAGGACTACCCAAGATACCCCCCGCAGTTAAGCTCGAGGCCCGCGCCCCCACCGGGCATCTTTGAAAGAGACCAAGACCCGTCAAGGCCTGACTCTCACCCATCCGCTTTGGGACTCTGATCTTCTGCGGGAATAGGCTACGGGGCGACCGGAAGCAGACTCCGGGATTGCGATTATCGCCACTCTTCGATAGACTCCTGCATCAAGAGAGCCTCTGAGACTCCTGTTCGGAGTAGCGAAGGATCCCGGATGTCGCAGAACCAGTTGGCCACTTCTACGTTCGACCTGCTCGAGCGCGTGCGCGCCGGTGACGAGTCCGCCTTCACTTCCCTTTTCCATAAGTACAGTTCGCGTCTCGCCGTGCTTATCCGGTATAAACTGAGTATAGAGATGCGCGCCCGGGTCGAGGTGGACGACATCCTTCAAGAGACGTTTCTGGCGGCGAACACGCCGAACCAGCCACCCTTAAAATTTCCTTTCCCCCGTGTAATCCCCGACATCGAATGTCGCTTTATCAAGTAGGAGCAAATGAAACAGGATTCCGACCGAAGGAGGCGTCTATGAGATGGGCCAAGATCATCCTAATCCTGCTCTTAGGGTTATCGCTGGGCGGATGTATTCCGCAGTTGTCTCTTTATCCCCTCTGGGACAAAGCGCACCTCGCCAGTGAGCCGGCGCTCCGGGGAACGTGGGTTAACAAAGACGGAACGGAGTCCATTCAATTCAGGGAAGAGGAACAGCAAAGATACCTCGTCGTTTACTCCGCGACAGATGGAAAGGAATCCTCACAGAGTAGCTACACCGTGCACATGGTGCGGCTCGAGGGCACCCTTTTCTTTGATTTTGAGCCGGACCAGAATGCTCTGGAGAAGCGTTTAAAGCCGGAACTTTTTCTACCCCTCGTCAGTGCGCATTTCTTTGCACGGGCGAACGTCCAGGGGGACGAACTGCGCCTGGCCGTGCTCGATGACGAGGCATTCTTGAAGAAGATCAAGAACGATAAGATCGACATCCGGTACGAACGGCTGAACCCCGGCAATGACGACCATATCCTATCGGCCAAGACTGAGGAGATTCAGAAATTTTTCTCGAAGCACGCTGCGGACAGAGACCTGTGGGAAGAGAAAACGTTTCACCGCGTGATCAATTAAAAGGTGGGAGCGGGTGGCGCATACCCCCGGTCTCTTGTCTGATCTCGCAGCTAAGGGGAAGGCGGGTTAAACGGCCATTTTTTTGTCTTCACGATGACAGGGGAATCGACAGAAGGCAGCCCCAGCCACGCACTTGCCAGGGCGATGCGCTCGGTGGCCTTGATATCGGGGTCCGGGATTGCATCCACCAGGGCGACAGCGACATTGGGCGAGAGTTGGGCGGCCAGGCGAATCAACCTGCGCCACGTGTGGCTGGAGACCCAGTAAGCTTTGAGGGCCTGATTGGGGTCAGAACCGTTCATCTCGATCTCGTAGACCTTCCTCGTGATCGCAGCACCCTTCTTGACGGCTTCGAGCGCGGCCTCATTGTCTCCCAACCTCATGTACATAGTCGCTGCCTTCTGCAGTAAATTGGCTTCTTGATTGAGTCGGAGGTCCGGTGTCTCGAGCAGTTTCCCGATCGCGGTCCTCGCGGCATCCGGATTCACCGTTAGTGTAAAGCTGGCAATCCATTCCAGCGCGCTCGTGCGGGCCATCTGGTCGGACAATTGCACTGCCTTCGCGATGGCCTCCTCAGGGTGCGTGTAGATATCAGAAAACTCCACCTGCTCACCGGGCCCACTCTGATTGAGCGTAATGACAAAGCTGCCGCTCTGAGAATCGCCGGTGACCATCAAGACACCCGGGGAACGTCGACGGGTAGATATCACTCTTGAATCCGGTGCCGCACGCTCCGAACTAAGAAACGAGGTCCATCCATCCGGATAGCGCTCCATCATAGCTCTTAGATTCTTTCTTTCCTCCAGCGCGGCATTGTAGGCTGATTCATCGATCTGCCGTAGGATGGGCATAACCTGAAACAGCCGATACTCATATTGAGAAGTAAAATAGATTCCCCTACCGTTGCTACTAACTCTATAGCCTTTGTTCTGGCTCGCCGACTCGTCCTCGGGCGGGCGTAAAATCAAATCCAGTGCGGCCCGCACCATGGAAAGGGGCAAGTCACGCCAGTGACGTACCACCAGGTCTAAAAAGCCTGATTCAAAGTAGGATCTAATAACCGGTGGGCGATCACGAAAACTGAGCAAGGCGATGGCAAAAAGATGTTGTCTTTCCATCGCCATTTCCTTCGGCAGGATGGCGAGGAGCCGGTCGGCAGCGCTGTATGGAAACTCTCCACCCTCGGCCGCACGCTTCACCAATTCCAAGGCGCGATCATATTGCTTTCTTTCCTCGTACCTTTCGAGAAGTATCCGAACGACGTTCGCGCGATACCTGGGTTCCATCAGTGTCAGCAATTCCTCTGCGCGATCCGGTGCGAGATTGCATATCACCTGCACGATCTCGTCTTCAAGTTCGCCTTTGCTGCTGCGTGGGCCCGATGGGGCTGGCTCACGGTCAGCGTTTTCCGCAGGCTCAACCATGGTCGAAGCAGCGGTAAAAGCCTCGTTCAATAGAGTCACCGCCTTTTTCTTATCTGAGCTTTCAAAGGCGCGTCCCAGCTGCAAGAGGGTGAAAGCCCGCATGCCCCCCTGGAGTGCTTTGGACTCGACTTCAGCAGTCTCCAGCAGGATCTTGGCACGTTTACGCAGTTCCGCCGTGGGTTGCGGAGGTGTGGGTTCGCTCATCGCCTCAAGAGGAGACAAGCCTTTCGGGGTTTGGCTCTCTTGCTCAAACAAAAATGGTGTCAGGAGGAGGAAAGCAATGAACACAAGAGGCACAGGATACCTCCCTATCCGTACGTGTTCATTATATTCGATGGGATGAGTGGGTTCAACGTTTCAGGAGTAAAGGGGAGTTCTTCCCGATTCCAATTCGAGCACGGTTCGAACAAAGAGCCCGAATTCAACAGGCTCGCTGGTTGGCGCATACAATGGCTGTGAGGCCGCGTGCGATCTATTGTGGATGCCGTTTCAGCTCGGGTGGAGGATGCCTGGCTTCTCATCGCACACATCAGCCCTCCAGGAAGTGGGCCTGGGAGTTCACATCCAATGGGACCGATTTCAGACGGGTTAGCAGCAAACTCCAATGTGCTGGATCAACACTAAAGGAAGCACGCTCTGCCTCCAAAGGTCGTCCACTCCGCCGAGTGGAGAGTCAACGGTCCCGATTCGCATCGTAATGAAAGTCGACCAGACCATCGCGGTAGTCAATTATTATTTCGAACAGGCGTAACGTCGAGAATCCCAGGGCCCCCGACACTTCGGTCCCGATTGACTTGCTCAACCTGGAGAGATCGAACGAGATCAGGTCCTGATTTTCCTGCCGAAAACGAGAGAACTGGAGCACAGCCTTGTCGGCACGGTACACCTCATTGACCTTGCCGCTGAGGCCTTTGATCTGAGTGTCCCGGTCGGCATGCACTTTCGTGACCTCACGTGCCGCTTCAGGGGTTATGAAGTTGGAGGTGGCGCCAGTGTCAATCAGGAACAGCTTGGAGGGTGCGTCGCCGATCCGGGTGGGGATGAGCAGCGCATGATCGAAGCGAAAAATGGGCGTATAAGAGTTCATTTCCGGGGCAATATAGCGGTCCTGGGGGCCTGATTGTCCAACCGTTTTCCCTTGCGAGGAGGTCTCTTCTTGCTGATCTTGAGGAAACGGATCGCCGGAACTTTCGGTCTGGAGGGTCACCGGCCTCGATGGGTCCTGCGGTCGTTTGGGCAATTCGCTGAGTTTCAATTTTCGGTCCGGAAAATCGATGGACACCAAAAAGTTGGAAAATATGTCGGCGCCCACGAGACCATCATCACCGAGCACAGACCGTTCCGCGCTCACTTCGACCAGGCAATCTTGAAACTCGAGGCCTCCGATACGAATGGACTTCGCATATCCGAAATAGCTCCCCTGAGGCGACTTGTCTCCTATTCCGTAAATCTTCGATTCCCCGACCGGCTTGATACCGGCCTTATCGGCCGCTGATTTTTTGATCAGAAGACCACTGGCCCCCGTATCCAGGAGAAGGCGTGATCCGTATCCATTAATCTTCACATTCAATCCGAAAGCGCGGATGTGAGTGGGGTCTGTCAACATGGGCGTGAGTTCAGTTTCAGTGGCGGTGCCATTGTTCGCAATTCTACAACGGTGGTGGGGATGTCCTTCCTGCTCCCTGAGGAGCTCCAGGTGCCGCGCCAGCACCTCGCGGATCTCGGGGCCATCGCTGGTCTCGACCGATAAAAAACCTTCGAGGAGTCTGATTTGTTCAGATCGTTTCAACGTGCTCACCCAGAATTTCAAGATGTCAGGGTCCGAAGGATCAAGCTCGTGCGCTCTGTCGATCATGGCTTTGGCCCGCTTGTAAAGCGATGCCGCTTGATAGATTCGTGCCAAACCCAGGCAAATGCGCGCGTTCGGCCCACCCGAATTCGCAAGCCTGACAAATTCCTTCTCAGCTTGACTGATTTTGCCTTGACGAAAGTAGACTTCGCCCAGTGCGACCTGAGCCGCCGTGGAACCGCTCCCCGCAGCGATGCCGCATGAAGCGGCCTCATAGGCCTCCTGAACCTTTTCCTGTTTCAGGTACACGCGGGCAAGTCCGGCATACGCATCTCCGGATTTTGGATCCCGTTGGAGAATGGCCTGGTAGCTTTGGAATGCGAGATCCAACTTTCCCGTCCAGTAGAGTTGCAGCGCTTCCGCCAAGAGAGTCGAAGTCTGCGATGGGATTGGGTCTCCAGATTTGTCAGGCGGGGACTGTGCGAAGCCCATCAGAATAAAAGCGATGCTTGCAATCGCGACACAGGCGAGACGTAGCTTCATTGATTATGGACTCCATCGAATCCGAAAAGCGGGGCTATTCCTCAAAGAGTGGGCAGCGGAGTCGCTTCTATCGCGAGAAGATCAACCCCCGATCTTTGCCCAATCGTTCCTTTGTAGTCATCTCCTCCAGGTCGATTACCCGTCTTTTCTCATCCCGAGGTAATACCTACACTCGTCCGACACGGGGCACTCCTCGCACCGGGGTCGCGCGGACTTGCACAACTCCTCGCCATGGCGCTTCAACAGCAGATAGGCCCGTCGATAGGCATCACCCTTCTCCGGCAACTCCGCGCGGACCGCTTCCTGCGCCTCGCGATAACTGGCCGCCCAGTTCTTTCTCTCGACACCAAACCCCAGCCGGAGGGGAACGTGAATGCAATTCGAAGGGAGCGCTGTCACGGCAGCCGTCTTCGTGAACAGCAGAATCTTCTCGGCACCGGCATCCGAGATGGTTGGAAACTTTTTCAGCGCCTTCCTGGCCTCCGCTGCCGGCCGTTTCAACACGGTGTGCAAGTCGCCGTCGAATTCTGTGCTGACGATCTTCGCAATTTCCTTCAGTCGACTCGCACGCAGTTCGGGGATCATCCCGCCGGCACGCAGCACTTCGGCCAGCTTCTTATGCGGCACCTCCAGAATTTCTTCCGGCCGCAACCCAACCTTCTTTTTCAGCGCCTCAAAGCCCTTCGTGCAGCGGTCATCCGACTGCGGATAACCAGCGTTGCGATAGAGCACCATCTCATACGCATCCGTGGGGCCGATGGAACTTTGCGTCCCGTAAAGTTGCTCCAGCCGCTTTAGAATTCTCTCCAGCCTCGTCGCCTTCTTCGCCATGTGTCCCCCCGTCTCTCGCAAGGTTTGAGATTATGGCCAGATGCCTTTTTCAAAAAATGGCTGGCCCACAGAAATCGTGTGATGCGTTTTTAATGCTGATGAATGATTCTTGCGCCGACAAAACCGTTAAATGTGGTTGAGGAAGCCATGCTGTATGCCCCGATGTTTTCGGTATAGAGATAGTCCCCAATGTCCAAATTCCCGGGCAGTTGTACAGACAGGGAAATCTTGTCAAAGCTGTCGCAGGTCGGTCCGACGACAGCACACACCTCCTCTTTCCCGCGTCGGAACGAGCGGAAATTGGGAATCCAATGATCATAAACCACCCCGGAAAATGTCTGATAGACCCCATCATTGATATGATAAAAGACCTTCCCCTCTCTCCGGGCCTTCCCGATGATTTCCGTGATCAACATCGCGGCGGTCGCCACCATGAATCGCCCCGGCTCCGCAATAATCTCGATGTCCTTGGGAAACAGGCGTTCGCATTCCGAGTTAATAATGGCGGCCAGCTCTTCGAACTGAGGAACCTGGCTGTCGTAAGGGACGGGGAATCCTCCCCCGATGTCCACGATGTTCAGGTTGAAACCCTTCTTCCGGGCCTCATTGAAAATATCGGAGGTAATGGCCAGGGCCGCGGTGTAGTTATCAAAATTCGTGCATTGGCTTCCGACATGGAAGCTTAATCCTTCCACCACCATTCCTGCCTCAAAGGCTTGGCGGATCAGATGATGGGCATCTCCCGTTTCGGCCCCAAATTTTGAGCTCATCTCGACCTGGGAGCCGGTATCCGGGACTTTGAGTCTTAAGACCAGCCCGGCCGAACTACAATGTTTCTTAATTTTTTTCAGCTCATCGCTATTGTCATACGTCACCAGGGGCCGGTAGCGTTTGATCTTCCGTAAGGTTCTCCAGTCTTTGATGGTGTTTGAAAAAATAATCTTGTCCCAAATAAAGAATTCTTTGTCTTTTTTCTCAAAGCCCCTGACATACTTGTGAATCTGCATGAACTCATTGTAGGAAGCCACATCGAAACTACAGCCTTCATTGAACAGGGTCTTGATGATCTCCGGATTTGAATTCGCCTTGACGGCGTAATAGCATTGGACTCGCGGCAGGCATTTCTTGAACCTCCAGTAGTTTTCCCACAACTTGTTGTGATCGAGAATAAACAGAGGCGTTCCATGCTTTTCGGCTAACGCGAGCAAATCCTTTTTCATGGCGATGATCCCCCCCTGGTTTCCTTAAGCCGAGAGCTTCTGGATCATTGATTTCAATTCTCCAACTTCCCGGTTATTCTCGAGATAGGACTCGATCAGCTTTTCGTGCAGTTCCTGCCCGCGGTCATACAATCGTTTCAGTTTCTTGGGTCGAGTGGTCTGACAGACATAGGCCGCTATCATCGGGAGGGCCACCGTGACATCCAGGTAGGCGGTCACGCTCTCATCCAATTTTGTCGGATCAAGCTTTCCCCAACTGGCCGCTTCGCTGGGCGGGGCGCCCGACAGTCCTCCCGTGTCCGGCCTGGCATCGGTGATGTTGATATCGTAATCCTGACCGACCTCCGGAATCATGAGGACCTCCTGAATCTGCGGCTCGGTCTGGAGCATGAAATTCTTGGGGCTTCCGCCTCCGGCCAGGATCACCGCAGTTCTTCCCTTCTCGTACCGCTTGGCATTCAGGATGATGGCGGTCGAATCATTGACGTCAATGCTGGGGTTGATTTTCAACTTGAACAAATCCTGCAAACCCGCCGCTTCGGCGAGGAGCTCCAGGCCCGCCACATTCATGCCAATGGTGGAGTCCCCCGGTGAAGAGGTGAACACAGGAATCCCGTTCCGGTAGGCGGCCGCTACCACACTGACCTCTCCGAGATTGTTTTCCCGCTCGTGTTCATTCATGACCTTGCCAAGGTGATGATAGAACTCTCTCGTCCCCATCTCCTTCTGAAATTCGGGTCTCACCATGATTTTTCTTAATCTCCGGTCCGTTTCCATCAAGACATCTTCATAGTCGAACAAAATGTCATAGATCCGGGTGATGCCCTTGTCTCTCAAGTCGACATCATCCACGGTATGGCTGCCGCGGTGCATGGGCATATTGAATGCAAAATGCAAATCGTGATACATGTTGGCGCCCGTGGAAGCGATCCAGTCGACAAAACCATGATTCATCAAAGGAATGATGGCGGAACGGCCCAACCCGGCCGGGATCAAAGCGCCGGCCAAACTCAATCCCACTGTTACATCGTCCTTGGAATACTCATTCTTAATTAAGTGGCAGGCCGCCCTTAATCGACCGCCGTTGTAAGCATCCATGTTGTCGACTAACCGGGCGATGTCCGTCTCTTTTGAAATCGGCTCGGGCAGAATTCTTTTCCCTGCAAGATATTTTTCTTTCCCTGGGCACTCTGATTTCTTGTTTGGCATCTTTTTCCTCTCCATCGATTTAGAAAATTCCGTGAAAGAATAACCCGCGACCGCCCCGCAAAGGAAGCAGTTTCAAAGGCTTATTTGATTTTCTCAAGGCGACAAGAAAAGGACAACCAGAAGCGGGGCGAAATTAATCCGTTGTGAGCCGTGATTGAACAAGGAAAAGGGTTGAAGGCTTTCTCGCAGCCTTTCTCCGGGCCAACGGACCCACAAAAAAGGGGTCCTCGTTTGGACACGGAGAGCTTGTGACAAGCTATTTTGTGAGTTAACATCTTCGATTGAAGAGAAAAGAACACTTCGGCCCAAGGGGCAGAGTGTGAATTGCTCGCACACCGATTTCGCCTCGCTGCTTCGGCGCGAATCCACAAACGAAGAGGGCCCCCGTCATCTGGGAAGTGGAGAATAGGAGAATCCCTCCTATCTTCGAATGTTCAGCACCGGTCTTGCCGAGGAAGCAGATTCTGTTGATGATGACATCCCCTGCTGACGATGCCAGGAGTCCGTGGAAACTTCGGATAAGAACCCTTGTTCTGAGTCTGGCATTCGCGCTACCCCTCACGTTGTGGTTCCTTCCTGCCTCGATTAACCCGCAACCCCGGCACGCTCTCGCCATCAGCCTCCTGGTGCTGATCATGTGGGTGGCTCGAGTCCTCCCCCATGCACTCACAGGACTCATCGGATGTTATCTCTTCTGGACCGTGGTTGGAGTTCCCTCTGCCACGGCTTTCGGGGGATTCACTAACATTTCCGCCTGGTTCGTTTTTGCAGCGGGCCTGTTCGGTCTCATGATCACAAAGACGGGTCTTGCACATCGGCTGGTTGCCCGGCTGATGGGCCGCTCGGGGGTGTCTTATTCCCGGCTGGTTTTTAGTTTTCTTCTGACGAGCCTTCTCTTGAACTTCCTGGTGCCCTCCGGGATAGCGCGCGTAATCATCCTCGCGGGAATCGGCCTTGGAGTCGTAACGGCCAGAGGCTGGGGGCCCGAGACTCTGCCGGCGCGCGGTCTGTTCGTCGGCTTGACTTTTTCCGCAACACTCTTTGACAAATTAATGATTACGGGCGGTTCGACGATAGTGGCCCAGGGCATCATCGAAAAGGTCGGAGGCACCCCGGTTTATTGGAGCCAGTGGTTCCTCGCCATGCTTCCCGCCTTGTTAGGCAGCCTTTTCGCCTGCTGGCTGGTAATTTTATGGCTCTTTCCGGCAGGACATCTCCAGACGGAAATCAATGAAGGTCCCGCAGCGGCAGACCCGCCGCGGAAGGAAGCTTGGGGGGCTATTGAGAAGCGCTGCATGCTTTTTCTCCTGGCGGCGCTCTCCCTTTGGGTGACTGACTTCATCCATCACATCCACCCGGGAATGATCGCGATGGGGGTTGCGCTGCTGGCAACATTACCGCGAATCGGTGTCCTTGAACCGGAGGATTTGAAACAAATCAACTTTCTCCCCTTTGTTTTTACGGCCTCCGCCTTGAGCCTGGGGGATGGGTTAATCAAAACGGGTGCTCTCAACCTTGTGACCCAGGCGCTCGGCACTGTCTGGGGCCCGTGGGCTTACAGCTTTACTCCCTCTGCCATTGTGCTGTATTGGACCTCCTTTGCCTATCACATCCTGGTGCCCAGCGACCCCACAACGCTCGCCACCTCCATGCCCACGGTGATCAACTTTGCGTTGGCACACCATTGGAGCCCCGTGGCGGCAGGACTGGCCTGGACGCTTGCCCTCACGGGCAAGATTTTCGTCTATCAATCGGGGGTGACGATTGCCGGCTTCTCTTTCGGTTATTTTCAAGCGCGGGATTTTCTGAAGGTCGGAATTTGCCTGGCGGTGTTTGAATTCCTTGTTCTCCTGGCTCTCCTGGCCTGGTACTGGCCGTTGATCGGCCTGATCCAGTAAGCCGGATTACTTTCGAGCCTCAACTCAATCGTGGGTCCATCATTGGCCCTAAGCAAGCAAATGAAGATTCGCTGGGCGCGGGACTGCAATGATCGATGACTTAAAGATGTTCTTCAGGTACTTCTCGGGTCTTCGGAGATACCTGCGACACCCCCTTTCCCCGGAGGAGTGTCGCCAGAAAATTGTGGGACAACTGCAAGACCGGAGCGAGTCCTTTCTGAGGGTGATTGAGCGGGGAATCTATGCCAATCCCCGCAGCCCTTATGTCAAGCTCCTCAAACATGCCGGTATTGACTTCACCACCATCGCTGCCCTTGTCCGTCGCGATGGAGTGGAATCCACGCTGGACAAGCTTTATGACGCCGGGGTCTACGTAACGTTCGAAGAGTTCAAGGGGCGCCAGCCAGTGCGTCGCTCCGGGCTGGAGTTCCGGGTCCGACCCGAGGACTTTCATAATCCTCTGTTGGCACGAGACTATGAACTCCGAACGGGAGGCTCTCGCAGTGTTGGCACGAGGATCATCGTCGATTTCGACCTTTTGACCCACGAGGCCGCATACCATTCCCTATCGATTGAATGCCTGGGGCTCGCGGGCAGGCCGGTGGCAATCTGGTATGGGGTTCCCCCTGTGGTGAGCGGCTTGAAGCACCTGCTCCGCTCCGCCAAGATCGATCAGCGAGTCGAAAGGTGGTTTTCGCTCAGCCGGCTGGCCGCTCGCCCTGAGACATTCAAGTACTTCATTTTCACGAAGTATGCCCTCTATGGCAGCCGGTTGTTTGGAAGGCCTTTACCGATCCCAGAATACACACCGCTGGAAGAGGCCCATAAGGTCGCCCTCTGGCTCGCTGAAAAAAGAAAAGCGGGGAGCCCCGCAGAACTCCATACCAATCCGAGTTCAGGGGTCCGTGTATGCCTTGCCGCGCGAGAACGAAGCCTTGACATCTCGGGTACGTTTTTCCGGTTCAACTCAGAGCCCTATACCCCAGCCAAAGCAAAGATCGTGATGGAGACTGGATGCAGAGCTGCTGCCCAATACTCCATGGGAGAAATCGGCAACATCGGAATGGCCTGCGGCAACCCGGCAGCGCTCGATGAGGTCCATCTCCTAACGGACAAACTGGCCGTGATCCAACGCGAGAAACAGTTGATGAACTCAACCACACGCATTGACGCACTCCTCTATACGACTCTTCTACCCAGTTGCCCAAAACTTCTGCTCAACGTGGAGAGCGATGATTATGGTAAGGTTGAGAGAAGAAGGTGTGGTTGTCTCTGGGAGGATCTGGGCTTCGAACAGCACATCGAGAACATCCGTAGCTACGACAAGCTCACCAGTGAAGGGATGACGTTTGTCGGAAGTGAGTTGATCTCGCTGCTCGAGGACATACTCCCGGCCCGCTTCGGTGGTAACCCCACTGATTACCAATTCCTTGAAGAGGAGGAGGGGGGCCTGCCAAGGGTCAACATCGTCGTCAGCCCCAGGGTTGGTCAGCTCGATGAGAGTCGGCTGATCCTGACCATCCTGGATCGGCTGGGGTCAAATCCTGTACTGAAGAACATGATGGCGGAGAGGTGGCGGGACGGGCGAACGCTACGAGTGATTCGTCGTGAACCGTTCGCCTCCGGCGCAGCCAAAATTCTTCCCCTTCACATCCTCCGAAAACAATGAGGGCTCTTCGAGAAGCGACAATTGCAACGGGAACCCGATCGAGATCACAAGAAGTCGAGCGGCGGACATTGAATTAAAGACAAACAGCATGGGGCAAGCCCGAAGCTTTCTGGTTAATTTCTCGTTTCTGGCAGCCGGCGATCTGGCCGCAAAGGCATTAGCGTTTTGGGCCTTTGCGCATATTGCCCGGGTGGTAGGGACTGAATTGTTCGGCGATCTCGCTTTCGCCGTCGCCTTTACGCTCTACTTCGGACTGATCGTCAGCCAGGGACTCGATATCTACGGCATCCAGGAGCTGGCCCGCGACCGTTCCCGGGTTGCAGTATACACCGCCAACATTCTTGGCCTCCGGCTTGTCTCAAGCCTCGTTGCGACGACCGCACTCCTCATCACCGTCTCTCTGCTCGCAAAACCGATCCCCGTCAAAACCCTCATGCTGCTTTATGGGTTGACTCTCATTTCTTCGGTGTTTTCTTTGCAATGGGTCTTCCAAGCCTTTGAAAAGATGAAATTCGTGGCCGCCGCCAACGTCATAGGACAGCTGGTTTTCTCCGCCCTGGTGCTGCTCTTCTTGAATCGACCCGCCCAGTTTCTCTGGATCCCGGTCTTTCAGGTCGCCGGAGAGATCGTCTCAACTCTCTATCTTATTCTTCATTTCCGAAGGAACTTTGGGCCTGTCCATTTTACTTTCAGTTTACACACGTGGTCCGGAATCCTGAAAGACTCCATACCCATGGGGCTTTCGAGCGTATTCACCCTGATCATGATCAATTTCGACATGGTGCTCCTTGGATTTCTCAAGCCGGCTTCAGACGTCGGCCAGTACAGCGCGGCATACAAGATCATCAATTTCTTTTCTTCCTTCGTGCTTCTCTACAACCGGAATCTTTTGCCGGCCGTTTCCCGCTGCAAGGGAAATCCTTCCATGCTGCAGCACATCTCGGAGAGAACGCAGAAGTACATCCTGCTGCTCTCGTTGCCCCTGGCGGTCGGAGGTGCGATGGTCTCCCTCCCCCTCATCCGGGTGATCTTCGGATCCCGTTTCTCCGAAGGCGCGACCGCGCTCGCCATCTTGATTTGGATAGTTCCGATGACCTCGAGCCGCGTTCTGTACCGAGTCACACTCTTGTCCCACGGGCTGCAGCATTACAACCTCATGGTCTCGATGGCTGCGGTCCTCGTGAATGTAACACTCAATTGTCTATTGATTCCCCGATACAGTTATGTCGGCTCAGCGGTGGCCACGGTGATTTCAGAGCTTATGTTGCTGCTCCTGACTTATTCCGGGGTGACCCGGAAAGTGACCTCCCTTCCCCTGATGGGTCATCTCTGGAAGCCGATCCTGGCGTGCCTGGTCATGGCGGTCTTCCTGTATTGGTGGCGAGAGGCTGGCCTGGCGGTGCGTATTCTGGGCGGGTTTATGATTTATATGTTTGCAGGGCTGGCTCTGAGGGCCTTCAGCCTCAGGGAGATCAGAGAAACCCTGGGCTGGCAATAGACGATCTCGGATGAGATTGAACCGAAGAGCAAGTGCAATGATCCGCCCAACCCGAATTCCAAGAACAAGCAAGGCGCGGAGGATTGAACCTGCTCGGTACACGAGAGCTCATTGGACTCAAAAACGGGAACAGTTCTAGAAGATGACCTTCAGGGCCAACTGCATCTGGCGGGAAGTCGTCGCGGTGGAGGTGATCACCCCTGCGGAGTTGGCGATGTTTGTGCCCGAGAAGACCACCTGACTCGGAATCCCAAAGTTGGCGCGGTTCAAGAGATTGAAAGTCTCCACCCGAAACTGCAGAGTCACCTTCTCGTTCATGCTGAACTCCTTGAACAGAGAGGTGTCAAATGTGAACAGGCTCGGACCTATCAGGGACCCACGCGCCACATTGCCGAAGGTTCCGGGAGCCGGCCGCGTGAAGGCATGAGGATCGAACCAGAGATCCGGCGTGCCCAGGATCACCGGCCCGGCAAAGCCGGGATTCCAATTCGGCACATCAGGATTGAAGGTATCGCCCGTGCCCGAAACATTCGCACCCACCTGGGGTGTGAATGGAAATCCGCTCTGGGCCGTAATAATCCCGTTCCACTGCCAACCGCCAATCAGTTTCCCTACAAGGCCGCCGGCGTCCCGGCCCAAGGAATGGCCCCGTCCAATGGGCAGTTCATACGTGAAATTCGTATTGAACTGGTGTTTCAGGCTGAACGCCGCCACTCCACGGTTGAGGGCAAAGTTGAACGGGTTCAAAATGGATTGGGGTTCATTCTGGCCGCTGGAATTGCTGATCGCGGAGTTCAGGTCCATGGCCTTCGAGAATGTGTAATTCACTCTAAAGTTCAGCCCATGCGTGGCGCGCTTCACAACCGAGAGAGCCAGTGCATGGTAATTGCTGGTCCCCTGAAAAAGCCACGAGAAGGTATTTGCCACAAAGGGGTTCGGACGCGTTCCAGGCGGCATATACAAAGTTCCCTGCGGCACGGTCGCCACCGCCGTTCCAACTCCGCCGCTAGCGCACCCTGTCGGATTCGAGCATACCTGCGGTGGCGCGACGTTGCGATCGATGCTCAGCGAGGTGTGGTACGCTTGCGAGCCCACGTAAGCGATCAGGAATTTAAGATTGCGGGCGATCTCCCGTTCAAGGGTCAAGTTCCATTCCTGAACGGTGGGGGTGTGCATCTCGGGATCGACACCACCGGGGGCGAAGATCGAACATGGCGTCTTGGACGCCTGAAGCTGTGCATTGCAGCTGGGAGGCGGTTGCGTCCCCCCGGGAATCGGAATGATGGACAGCATGGGGGTGTTGGGAATGGACAGCCGCGCATTGAACGGCGCGTTGGCGCTGATTCGATGCGCCAAACTATCCTGAAGATCGTTGTAAATTCCAAAACCGGCGCGCATCGACCACTTTCCGCTGCCCGTCGGGTCCCAAGCAATGCCGATGCGCGGCTGCCAGAGCGCGACAGCATGGTTCTGAGTAAAGATGGAGTGGCCGACGAGTGGGTCCGTCAGGATCACCCCATGCGCATCGAAGAGGTAATTAGCAGCCCGCCCCGACACTTCATTCCATCCGGTCGTCATCTCATCCCGCAAACCGACGCGGACCGTTAAATTGGGCCTGAGTTTGATGTCGTCTTCGATATACCAGGCTGCCTCTGTCGAGCGGTAGCCCAGCGGGGTTGGATTCGGTATCGCCACAAACGACGTCGGCTTGTCCTGCAAAAAAGCCGTCAAGGAGGGGTAACTCACCGAGCCGGTCAATGACAAATGGGCGCCGCTCAAATTCTGCTGGATACGCTGTATCCAAACGCCCGCACTCAAGGAATGGACACCCTTGGTAAAGTGGATATCGTCGGACACCGTAAACAGATTACGTGCATTGCTCGTCGTGCGGGTGCCGGCGGGCGAAGTTACAGCGGCTGCGACGGTGCTCACGACTCCGCCCCCGATACTGATTGCACCGGGACCTGTTCCGCTAACCAGCCACAAGTCTTCGGGGATCGGGACGGTGGTCGGAGTCCCTGAAAGCGCGAACGCCCGCGTGAACCCGAATGTCGCCGTGTTCAACAGACGGGGGGAAAACAGGTGTGTCTCCTGCACGCTCAGCAATTGATTACGTTGGATCGTTGTTGTGAAAAAAACAGGGTCCGCCTGCGGCGTATCATTCTCGCCATCGTCGATAGTGTAGCTGGCCGAGAGCGAATCCTTAGTGGAAATCGTGTAGTCGAACTTTGTCAAACCAAAATCCTCCCGAACCTTCTGGAGGGGATTGCTGAAATTCAACGCCAGTCCGCCGCCCAGCGCCGGACCGTTCGGAGCCGGCCAATAAGAGAAAAACGGCAGCATTCTGGGTTGCAAGCCAACTACCGGCGCCGGGGCGCCGCCCGGCCCGGTCGGCAAGAGCCCTTGACGTGCATTGGCATCCGGCACCACGGCGACGTTGCTGACGCCCAGTCGTTGACGAAAGCCTTCGTAGTTTCCGAACAGAAAGAGTTTGTTCTTTTTGATCGGTCCTCCCAGGGCCCCTCCAAATTGATTCCGCTTCAAGGGGGATGGCCCATTGGAGCGATCAAAGAAGTTGCGAGCATCCAGGGCGCTGTTGCGCAGAAACTCGAAAACATCCCCATGAACCTGGTTAGTCCCTGAAGAAGTTACGATGCTGACCTGACCCCCGGCCCGTTTCCCATACTGAGCTCCATACGAGTCCTGAAGCACATTGAACTCCAGCACGGCGTCCACCCCCAGCAAAAGTCCGCTGGCGCCGTTTGGCAAAATGACTTGCCCGCTGTCGTCTGTTCCGACATAGTCAACCCCGTTCATCAAGAAACGATTCTCTTCGGGCCGCCTCCCCGAAACAGAGAAGGCATCGCCTTGAGCGCCAGAGTGATAGTTATAGGTGTAATTGCTCGTACCCGTGTTGAGGGTCAAGAGCTGATCGAAGCTGCGGCCGTTGAGAGGCAGGTCCTTAACCTGTTGTTCACCTACGAGCCCAGTCATCGAAACCGTCGTTATGTTAACGAGAGGCGCTTCTCCTGTCACGGACATCGTCTGTTGCACATCACCCACTACGAGCAGTACATTCACGACCACTTGATTTGCCACCACCAGGGTAATTCCTGTCCTCAGGTAGGTCTTGAACCCAGCCTTCTCGACCTTAACCTCATACCGGCCCACAGGAATCGACGGGGCCGAGTACTTTCCCCCATCGTCGGTAACCAGGGTGCGCGTCTTACCAGTCTCCACTGCCGTCAGGGTCACCGCCGCCCTGGGGACGGCAGCGCCGGATGAATCCAAAACGGTTCCCGTGATTGCCGCCGTTGGTTCCTGGGCCAAAAGTGCCGCCCCCGAAACCAATAGAATCAAGGACCCTGCCAGGAGTAACAAACCTTGGTTTGCAAACCTGGTAGACGCTTCTTGTCGTGCCATCCTGCCACCCCGCATTAAAGGTCTTGGAGAAAAGGAAAAAGACTGGATCGGAATCTATGGATTGAAGTTCATCTCGGACCCCCCCAATGAGCTGCGAACGCAGGCCGATGAATCAATCCGCGCGTCGAGAACCTTGCAATCCGAGCGGGAGCCTATAACAACCCGCTTAGGCGGTGCAAGGAGTTTTTGTCTTCATATCGCGTCAACGTTGCACTTGTGGGAGGGTGGCAACCGAATGGGCTGGGAGAAGTGATGCAGGGCAGGCAACCACTCCAGAGCAAGGGTCGGGATGCTTATTTGTTCCCAGGAAAACGGGTTTTCTCGGGAAGGTTGTCCCGATCGAGCGGGGAAAGAATAGTCCGAATACGCGACCCCTTGCCGGGCAGAGAGAATGGACGGAACGTGGACCGCGTCGTCCGGGGCCAATGGAAGAGCCCGTAAAGCTGGGTCGAACCATCCTCCTTTACTGCAGTTTCATTTTTACCTTTCGCTCCCGCAGCAACTTTTCGATTTTGTCGAGGAGGTCACTTCCCTCAAGTCCGCCGTCGCGGACTGTCTGAATCAGGGCGATGTCGAGACGCCCGTCATTTAACGCCACAAGCGATTTGAGGGCCGCAGACCTGGCATCCTGCGGGGCGCCAGGATCGACGAGCAATGAAGCCAGCAGGTTCCGGATGTCATCTGCATTCACACCGGGCAGTGCCACAAGATTGCCTGCGGCGCGAGCGCTGGCCGTCGACAGCTCGGTGTTGCGCGATCCCAGCCCTGCGCGGACGAGGTCGAGGGAGCGGGCATCATGAAGGTCACCGAGGGCAATGAGTGCCGAAGCGGCGAGCGGGCTCCTGGGGTTTCGCGCCATTTCCAGGAATTGGGGGGCCAGCTCAACCGCATCAAGCCTTCCCAAGGCACGCACCGCTGCACTGTTCCAGAGAATGTCGTTGCTGGTTTCGAGGATCTTGCGTAGGTCCACGAGGGCGCGGGGATCGTGAATCGCGGCCAGCGCCGAAATGGCCTGCTCCCGCAGATCGGGCTCGGACATGTGCTCGATCGCATAGGGATACCCATCGCGGATTCCATGCCGTCCCAGAAACTCGGCCATCTCCAATTTACGGAGGAGGTTGAGTTCTTCACGGAGATGCGGGGCAAACACCTTCGCGGCATCGTCAGTATCGATTCGGGTCAGCGCTTCGGTCGCCTGCCACCAGATGTCCCACTGATCCGGGACGAGCAAGGCCGCCAGCGGCGGGACGAGCCGGTTGTCGGCGACCTTTCCACAGGCCGAAGCAAACTCATGACGCTCCGCGTGATCCATGGGGAGTTTAGAAATCTCAAGCAGCGCCGGCGTGGCGTCGGCACGCGGAAGGTCACCCAGCACCCTGATGTCAGTGACAAAGGGGAGCCCCGAGTCGTATTCACTCCTGACTCGCGACACAATTTCGGGGACGCCCTCCAAGGGGCTTAATCGCGCCAGTGCCCATTCTGCTCCCTCCTGGATTGAGGTCGGTGAATCCAGGGGTAATTGCTTGAGCCGGCCCAGCACCGCTCCTTTCTGACCTCCCATTTCGAGACGGCCAATGGCATGAAGCCGGGCCCCTTCCTCGGCAAATGTGAGAGGGCGGTCAAGCTCCAGCGGAGCCCGGGCCACTTTGTTGTCCATTATCCTGGGGCCGACGGCGCCGAATGCCCTGAACGCTGCCACGCGAGCCGCGGTGTTGGAATCGGCCTTCTCGAGCGATGATGCAAGCAGGTTCGCGGCCCCGTCGCGAAGTCCTGGCTGATCGAGGTAGTCCGACTCAAGGAGATCCTGTAGCGTCTTTGCCGCTTGCTCACGCACGGCAGCTGAGAGGTCGCCCAGATGAGGCCCTACGGCTTCTAAGACCCCAGGAGTCTGCGCGGCGAGCAAAGAACGGCGCCCCAAGGCCCCCAGCAGGGGGATGGCCGGGGGACCTTTTTCAGCCCGTAATCCTTCGAGCAGCAACGCGACCTTCCTGGGACGCTCTGGATTGGCGTTGACGGCAAGCAAGACCTTGACCGTTTCCAGGAACCCGTCCCTTTCATCCTGAAGCGGCGGGATCGCCTGCTCCAAGCTGAAAGACTGATGAAGGACCGCATACCCCTGCATCGACCGGCCCAACATCAACAGCCGCAACTGCCCCCGTTCTAGAGAGGAGGATTCGCCAAAGCGCTGAACACCGAGGTCATCGCTCGTGAGCGATAGAGATTCCCTCGAAAACACGCCCTTGAGTACCTGCACCGGAGCGAATCGGAATTGCAGCAGAGAGCGCTCGCCCTTTCCTCCCATCACAATTCTTGTTTCACGCACCTCCACCACACGCCCGACCAACACCAGGCTCGCTTCGCCCAGGGCCGGCTCGAGATCGAGGCCACGGTACCACTCAGGATGCGTATAGGCGGGAGCCAGGCCGACTGGAAACAGAAGGAGAAGACAGGCCCCAACAACCCGGCGCACAAGCTTATTCGATGTACACAGTTTCGCTCTCATGGTTTGCTCTTGACCTCTCCAAAGGGATTAAGTTGAAACTTGCTGGTCAGTTTCTTACCCGTTCAAAGACGCTACCGGACGGCAAAGTGTTATCTGGCCCGGATATTGAAAAGCGAGACTCGCTGCATCCGGCTCTGGGTTCTCAGGGTTCGCTTTTGCACAGACGCGTTTCATCACGACAAAATTTTGTAACACGACAACCTCAGAATTCAAGGGTTCGGGAGAGGCATCCGCCGCTAGGCTCTGACCGAACGGACAAAGATAAACTCATCGGTTCGACCCCCGAATCTTGGGGCTATGGCTTGTTGTCAAATGGCTGTAAACCAGGTCGAATCCTCAACCCCCGCAATGGAGGCCTTAAATGAAATCGCGCGCATCGTTATTCCTTGCCCTCGGGATCATGACGATCCTGGTATTTCTCGTTGCCCTGCCTGTGATGGGACAAACCGAATACAACTGGCGCCTTCGTTATGCTCAGGTGGCCAACGGAGTTTCCGGAAATTCCACATACGTCACGACGCTGGTCGTCTCCAATCCCGAAGACAGGACGTCGGAGGTGCAACTCGAAGATTTTGATCACAACATTCCGATGAATGCGTTAAGAACCCAGTATTTTACCGATTGTTTTGTGACGGGAGCGACGACGTCCACCCTCAATTTTCAGGTCCCTCCTCACTCCAGTTGCAAACTGGACACCGATGGCGTGGGATCTCTCGAGACCGGCTGGCTGAGAGTGACCGAAGTGACAAACACCCACGATCTGGGCGGATACCTGAGCTGGACCTACTACTCTGGGAATCAGTTCACCGGAACGCCGCTGTTCACGGTCGGCGTCTCCCCCACGCGAATCTACAGTCAACTTTCCATCCCCGTGCTTCGCGATGCCCCGAGAGGCGAGGACACTGGATATGCCCTGGTCAATCCTTATAATTCCAGCGTGACGATGCAAGCCCAGTTGTTCGATAAAGCAGGTGTCCTGCGATGCTCCGGCCCCATTTCGTTCCCGCCCTTCGCCCACGTTGCCCAAATGGTGAGCGAACTTTGTCCCAACACGCTCAGCAGCGCCACAGGGTTTGTGGGGAATCTCATTGTCACCGGATCCACGGGAAGTGATGCGGCCATCGCGACAGCCGTGATTGCGAGGAGAGGCGCGTTTGGAGGAGCAACGGCCAGCATGAGTGTAGACTCTCACGTCGACGCCAAGCGTGTGCAGGAGCGTGGAGGAGAAGAGAGCGGCCCTGCACGAGGCAGCTTTAACGTGGACGGTAAGTGGAATCCCTTGCTGTCACCCAGGTAATAATCGGGGATTTGTAAGTTTTTTCCCATCCGGTTGCCGGGGGCTGGAATATGCCAAGGCGCACCCGCCCCCGGCTGAAACCGGAAGACACCACAGGTTTCCCCTTCAGTCTCCTGTCCCCTGATTCGAGTTTGACAATCTTTTACTTGACTTGAGATGTAGTTGTATATACAATTATCGTCTCTGGGGAGCCCCATGAAGAGGAAGAGCACAAGGGAATCGTTCCCGACCGCGGTCCGGCTCGTTGCCGAGGAATGTATTGCGGTCCGCCTGCGCCTCCTGACCCGCGCGATCACGAGACTTTACAATCAGGCCCTGCGGCCTCAGGGCCTGACGGTCAGCCAGATGAATATCCTGGTGGCCGCGTCCTGCCTGGGCGAAGCCCGCCCCCAGGACATCTGCCACGTCCTGCACCTGGAGAAATCCACCCTCAGCCGGGATGTCGACCGGATGCGTCGTCAGAGGTGGCTAAACAAAAAGTCGGGCGAGGATGGACGAACGAGCCTCCTTGAGGTCACTCCGGCCGGCGCCAAGCGGCTGGAAAAAGCGATTCCGGCGTGGCGGCGGGCCCAGGAAGAAGCCCACCTCCTGCTGGGTGAGCCGGGGTGCGCGGCCCTGGGCCGGGCCGTCACGGACCTGAGGAAAAAAGGGCTGAGGGATCCGGGTTAATTTTTTTTAACCTTATAGTTGTATATACAACAAAGGAGCGATCATGCCGTCACTCAATGAACATCCCACCGTGCAGCATTTTTATGCGACGGCCCGCGGAGGAACCGATGCCCCGCCGGCCTCCCCCCTAGATTCCGCCTGGCTGCGCCAGCTGTGCCTTGAGGCGGGCGCCGATGACGTCGGTTTTGTCGAAGCGGACCGCGCGGAGCTGTCCGATCAACGCGAAGCCATGAGGGTCGCTTTCTCGAACACCAGGACCCTCGTGAGTTTAGTTTGTCGGATGAACCGCGAGGATGTGCGCAACCCCGCCCGTTCGGTGTCGAACGTGGAATTTCACCAAACCACCGATCTCGTAAACCACGTCGCCAAGCAGATCGTGGCGGCTCTTGAACAGCGTGGAATCCGGGCCATGAACCCGGCCGCGGGTTTTCCCATGGAAATGGACCGGTTCCCCGGGGGAAAAACCTGGGTCATCTCCCACAAACCTGTGGCCGTCGCCGCGGGACTGGGTCATATGGGAATCCATCGCAATGTCATTCATCCGAAGTTTGGCAACTTCATCATATTGGGCACGATCCTGATGGATGCTGAAGTAACCGCTTATGGGCAGCCCCTCGATTACAACCCGTGCCTGGAATGCAAGCTCTGTGTCTCGGCCTGTCCGGTGGGGGCCATTGGCGCGGACGGTCACTTCGACTTCTCATCGTGTTACACCCATAACTACCGGGAATTCATGGGGGGCTTCACCGACTGGGTCGAGACCGTGGTGGAAAGCAAGGGGGCCGAGGACTACCGCCGGAAAGTCACCGAGTCGGAATCAGCCTCTCTTTGGCAGAGCCTCTCATTTGGGCCGAATTACAAATCGGCTTACTGCATGGCGGTCTGCCCGGCCGGAGAAGATGTCATCGGACCGTTTCTCGAGAAGCGGGAGGAATTTCTAAAAGATGTCGTTCGGCCCCTGCAAAACAAGAAGGAGACCGTGTACGTGGTGGCGGGATCGGATGCCGAGAGCTTTGTAACGCGGCGTTTTCCGCACAAGAAGGTGAAGCGCGTCCATAACGGTCTTCGTGTCCGCACAATTCGAGCTTTCCTGGATGGTTTGCCCCTCACATTTCAACGTCAGAAGGCGGAAGGTCTGAATGCCACTTTCCATTTCACCTTCACAGGTGAAGAGCGCTCGATGGCAACGGTGAACATTCGCAACAGCTCCCTCCACGTCCAGGACGGCCATCAAGGCACCGCGGACTTTCATCTCATTGCCGACGGCGGGACCTGGTTGGGCTTTCTCGCCAAAGAACGGAATCTCTTGTGGGCCCTGTTACGTCGAAAAATTCGATTCCAGGGCTCACCGCGATTCCTCCTCGCCTTCGGCCGATGTTTCCCGTCGTAAGGAGAATGGGGCTTCCGAAATCACTGGGAGTTCGGAGGCCCCAAGAATCATTTTCCCCCTGAACTCTTCCCCTACAATTCGATTGTGATGAGGAGTTTCTCTCCTTCTCATGACAGCGTAGGATTCCTCTGCCCCTTCTGTAACATTGGTCGAGAGAGATCCTGCATCGATCCAGTCTACAGTGAAAATTTTGGAAAGATCTTAATTCAAGATGGGGGAGATCATATCTGGAGAATTGTTGATGGGTGCTCTTCTGATCAAGAGTAAAAAGCATATACAATTTCTGTCATAAGATCTAAAAGCGGTGGGCGGTTCTTCCTATGAGTTCTGCAATAAAAGACACCTTTCATCGAGTAGTCCTCGACGCCATGCCGTCCCCTGTGTTTGTGGTGGACGAGGATGTGCGCATTGTCGATGTTAATGCGAACGCTGCGAAGATGTTAGCCTCCAAGCCTGACCTCATCATCCGCAGAAGCGCCGGGGAGGTTCTCCATTGCGTTCATTCCAGGGATGGGCCGGGAGGGTGCGGCAAGGAGCCTCTTTGTGGACACTGCACCGTTAGGAATTCGGTCAATGAGGCCTTCAAGGGACAAAAACAAGTGAGACAAAGAGCAAGAATGACCCTTACCTTGGATTGCAAGAATGTGGAGTCATTCTTCCTTGTGACAACCGTTCCATTTGACTACAAGAACAAGAGACTCGTTCTCGTAATCCTGGAGGAGAGGAACGAACTCATGGCCTTAAGGAGTCTCCTGCCGATCTGCATAAACTGCAAGAAGGTCAGGAATGACCAGGCCTACTGGCAAAGCGTGGAGAGTTACCTCGAAACCTATCTCGCCGTCGATTTCAGTCATGGCATCTGCCCGAAATGCGCGAATGAGCTTTATCCCGACGTCTTCCATGAATGACCAGCACTTTGGCCAGATCCGGGCCGAATAGAAATTTGTTCTTCCAATCCGAAAATACGGCCGGATCACCCATTGGATAAGGTCCGATTTTCTTGTCGCAGCTCAGATTTCAGAATTCGGATCTGGGCGCCACCCTTCTAGTCCCGTTCGATATCCAGCGCCATGACTACCGGTTCGCGCACCTCTTCAAATTCGATCTTGCCCGCTTCCCCAAATTCTAATCGCGCCTTTCGAGCGAACACCCAGATCGCGGACAGTATCGCGAAGAGGCCTAGCGCTAATCCGCGTCTCTCGAGACACCAGGCGACGATGCCTCCCAGGATGAAAACATAGAGGAACAAGGCGACCCAGTAGAGCATCACCGTCTGGATCACGGGTCGCTGACCGGGGAGATAGGAAGAGGTAAATGGAATTCTCCTGATCTGCATCAAGATCAGTTCCATCACGGTTAGCCCAGGAAGGATGCACAGCAGGGTCACAGTGAATCCGGGACGCGGGCCAAGGATGTACATTTCCAAGGGCAGCGCAAGGGCTGCGGGAGAGACCACGGCGCCAAACAGGAGAAACCATCCCACGCCGCCCTGAAAGGCGGGGCGAAGGCCCTGTTCGTTGACGCGGAATACCCAGTTGGCGTTGAGTTCCACCGGCAACCGGAACAGATAGCGAAAGCCAGCCAGCAAGAAGAGCGAAAGGGCGAGGGGAGCCGAAATGGCGGCCAGGCGCAGCGCGGGTGAGGGCGTCGAGAATCCTCGAAAGCCGCGCCCCAGGACAACGCTCACGAAGCTCTCAAAGATCACGGCCACGGCCAGTCCCGCAAATGCGGTGAGCACCAGCCGGTGCTGCCGGCTGCGGTTCAGCGTTTTTCCAATGAATGAGCAGACGGCCAGCTTGCGGGGATCCGGGATGATCCAGTCGACGAGGGTCCCGGCCCACTTCGGGCGCGGAGTGGACGACCCCATGATCGCCGACTCCATCAACCGCGTCCTGTGGCGGCGGTAGCTCCACAGGTACGTGAGCCCAACAGCGGACAATGATCCGACAAGCCCGGTCATGCTCAGCGCTGCCAGCCGGGTAGCGAAAGGTTCGAAGGCGCCCACCATGACCTGGTGTAAGCCCAGAAACCAGAGGGGCGGAATCCATACGGCCCAATCGGGGCGTCGATCCATCAGCCGATCCATCCCGGGGATTGAAATCACGAAGGGTAGCGTGCAAAGAAACACCGTAAGCAGCAAGCCCTGTACCCCCAGTGAAACGCGCGAAAAATGGCGGATCGGAACAACATTTAACAGCACGCCCTGAACCGCGACGAGTGAAAAAAACATGAACAGTGCTGCTAAAGAGGAGGACACCAGGATCGCTCCGACCTGCAAGCCATAGCTTGTTGTGGCGTGTCGGCCGGACATTGCCGCGGGCAGCATTACACTCATCGGAAGAGTGGTGGCCGCGATGAATACCCCTGCGAAGCCCATCAGCGCCGTGAACTTGGCCACGAACATTTCCCGCAGGCGGATCGGAAGCGAGGCCAGGGCCAGGTAATCCCGAAGCCCTGGAAACAAAGACGCCCACTGGAGCGACGTGAAGAGGCCGATTACATACATCGCCAGGGTAATCAGGAACAGGGTATCGGCAAGAACAGCGCGCCGAAACGGCTCGGCGTCAGGCCGCCAGTTCATGATCATGTACTTGCCACTGAAGATCTGGAGAAAAACCAGGCAGGACGCCAGCAGGACGGCGACCACGCCCACCGTCACCGGTCGCCACTGGCCCGGAGCCGTTGCGAACTCTCCGTCAAAGGAGTGGAGCAGGAAGAAGCGGCTCAACTCGAACCCGGGCGAATGGGTCTCATGCATCCAATCATCAAGATGTTCGAGGGCGTCTCGCATACCGCCTCACCTTCAACCCCGCATGGCAGCCAGAATCCCATTCACAACGCGGCCCGGGTCCTCTTGTTCGGTGAGCTGTGTGAAGATCCCTTCAAGCGACGGCTGCTGCTGGAGTTCGCGAAGATGCTCGATGGCGCCGTCGGCCACCACTTTCCCATCGCGCAGGATCACCACCGAGGAACAGACCTTTTCAACCACTTCCAACATGTGTGAACTGTAGAGGATCATTTTGCCGTCATCCGCGAGGGCCCGGAGCAGGGCACGCAACACCAGCGCCGTGTTGACGTCCAGTCCGGAAAAGGGTTCGTCCAGAATCAACAGCTCCGGATCGTGCAGAAGCGCCCCGGAGAGCAGGATCTTTTGGCGCATGCCCTTGGAATAGGATGAGAGGGGGGAGACACGGTCCTCCCAGAGCGAAAACAGGCGTAACATTTCATCGATTCGAGGCTCCAGCACACGCCGCGGGATCCCGCGCAGTCGGCCGACCAGTTGCAGGTACTCTCGCCCGGTGAGGTGAGGATACAGGTGCGGCTCCTCCGGAACATACCCCAGGCGGCGCTGAAGGTTGATCCTGTCGTTGCGAACCTCTTCCCCATGGAAGAGGATCCTCCCCTCGGTCGGCTCAATCAGCCCGACCAGCATCTTCACTGTGGTACTTTTGCCTGCGCCGTTGGGTCCAAGATAACCGAGGATTTCACCCGGACGAATGACGAAGCTCACACCATCCACCGCCGGAATACGGTTGAAGCGTTTGATCAGATTGGAGACTTCAAGCATGGCATTCTCGAGGATTAAATTTGCGTGGATCTAAATGGAGAATTCGGATGTTTCCGGGTTGGGAGCGGGTAAAGTCAACGACCCGGGGCGAAGAGCATGGAGCTGGTCGTGCAATCAATCGGAGAGGATGCTCTCCAGAAAACCATCAAAGAGTGCGTTTTTCAGGACGAACGTTCAACTGGAACCGGAGCAATTGGTAATTTTCTTGCTCCCTCCAAAAGCGGCGTGTTTGCGCCTAGAAGAACTTCTTGCCTCCTTGCAGTCCAATGCACTTCCCCTAGGGTATGAGACGCGCACAATTTAAGGAAGTGCCAAAATATTTATGAAGTTCCTGCCCTGGGGGTGAAAACAAATAAGGAGGAGACTTCGAAATTCTGTGGTGCTGGGTGAGGCTCTATTTGAGGATGATACATTAAAGTGGCGCATGGCAGCATCTCGCGTGGGGGTACGCTTAGGCAGCCGTGATCCGCTTCCGCCGCGGCGGAGATCACGGGCTCTTGCGACCGGCAGAGAAAAACCCGCCCCGATGGACCGGGGCGGCTACCAAAGCTCGAACGGCTCAATCTTCATCGACCAAGAATTGTCACTCCGTTTTAAAATCCTCTGTTGGTCTCAATCACTACGTTGGTAAGGCGCTGAACTAAGCCCCATTTAGATCAGTCGCTGATCTTCCATTCCCTCTATCTTGCCAGCCCCCCAATATTGGCAATGGTGTCACCTTTTTTCATTGAGGGCACCGCACAGATGTAAAGGATCACCCCCGCAGCCGGGGCGCGGACATCGAAGGTCAACTTGCCAACGTAGTCGGTTACATAGCCGATCTTCATGCCTTCCGCGACATGGGTCCCGCGCTTGACGAGGGGATAGAAGATCCCTGTCTGCTCGCTGGTGACGGGAATGATTCTCAAAATCCAGACCGGACGGTCAATCTTCGTGGGCGTGCCCGGGGACATCTTCAGATACCGCATGACGTTCACGCAGCCATCAACGAGGGCGTTGACGTCATCCGTTTCGACGGTGCCGGCATGTCCCGCTTCCACCGTGATCGAAGGCTTGCCACGCAAGGCGGCTGTGATATCCAGATAGCGCGAGGCATTGAGGTCCTGGGGGCGGTCCGAGGAGACGATGATGTGATCCAGGCCAAAGGCCAGCACCATCTCGCGAGAGATTTCGTTCAGCTTGACGTCGCTGGTCTGGATCAGATAGCTGTAAGGCCGCAGGCTCTCGTCCAGATCGCCTCCATGCAGGTCGATGAGATTATCGCAGCGTTCAACGACCTGTTTAGTGATCGCGTAGGCGGCGCGCTCGGTTTGCGTTCCATCCTTCTTGCCGGGATAAAACCGGTTCATGCTTTTTCCATCCACCGGATTGACATGCGGAACTTTCTGCTCAAAGGACTGGATATTAATGAGTGGAACGATGATGACCGTCCCGGAGATCTCCGTAGGATTCAATTTCTCAATCAATTTCTCAAGCGCAATAATGGAGGCATATTCCGTTCCATGCGCTCCGGCAACGAGCGCCAGGACCGGCCCCTTATTCACCCCCTGCACCACCACAACCGGAATGCTTAACCCGGAATCAACACCCGCAGGCACTTCGATCACACCACTGGCTTTCTGACCTCGCGCAGCGGTCGCCGTACCGACCGAAAACGCGGCGCGCTCCTGAGCGATCGACAAACTTCCAAAGAAAACCAGGATTACCAGGACGGCCATCAAAGATCGTTTCATGCGTCGTCTCCTTTGAATCATTCTTACGAGATGTATCTTTTCAGGGACCACTTTAAGGGCGCCGGATCCGCTCCCAGGACCGCAGCGGGGCACTCCCCGGCTACTTACACCCCTCGTAAAAGACGTCTGCCAGACCGGCCGGCTTGCATTCTCCCCGCAACAACTTCTTGATTCTCCGAACCCGCTCGGCGTTGCGCGCAGAAAATCGGACCACGTTAAAACCGTCTGGCCCCACAATCATCGCCACCAGGGCAATATACTGGTCTTCAGTCAGAGCGCCAAAGTCTTTTCCAAAGTAAACGCGCGCCGCATCCGGAAAACCGTTCACCGGCTTACCGGAAAAAGTCCCCATGTAGACCGTATTAATGAACAGCTTGAGTTGATCCTGCTTGCTTACGCGCCTGTCCAAAACCAGGGCGTACAGTGACTGTTTAATCTTCGCGACGCCAGACCGGAAACGGACGAAGTAAACCTGTTTCGCAAGCCCCTGGGTGATGGTGGTGTACCCCGCGCCGGGAGTCGTCAGATCGATGCCATGGTGGTTCAAAAAATTGGGGTCCTCAACGGCCAGCAGAATCTCAAGATACCGGGGAGGAAGGGACCGGGGATCGAGCGGCATCTTGTGGGAGGCCATGTAATCGGCGACGAGCTGCGGCGTAACTTCGTAAGCCACGACCGTGACGACCGCATAGTAAACCGCCACAACGCTGAGGACTCCAAGGACGATCAACCCACTGGCCAGCCACTTGTTCCTAGTCAGCTTGTCCTTTGCTTGCGTGACCCTGTCTGCTGCCAAGGAAATCGAGACATCGCGAAATAGTCCCATGGGCGGGCCGTCTTGTTCCAATGAGCTTCTAGAACGTTATCCGGATGCCAAGCTGGGCAGCAAAAGGAATGCCGACGGTGGTGCCGGGTCCGAAGAAATCTCCCAGCGCTCCAGCGGGAACTCTCAGGTCGTTGAGACCACGAATGGGCCGCGTGGCCGTGCAGGCGGCATTTGTGCAAAGGCTCGTCGCGTTGCCGAGCTGGGTCGCCGGAACAGGCAAGGCAGAGAGATCTGATACAAAGTTGTTTCCCGGATTGCTGCGGTTCAGCAAGTTGAAAAACTCCACGAAGGGACGAATCGCAACATGTTCCCCCCATCCAAATTCGCGACTTACCCGAAGGTCAATTTGAGCAAACGGGGCCCCGCGGAATTGGTCCAGCCCGGTTTGAACTCCGTTCACAACCGCGCGGTCATTGGAATCGAGGCCGTCGCCATTCAAATCGACGGGCGTGGACAGGGTGTACGGACGTGCGCTCTCGAATTGGGAGAGCGTGGTCATCTCAAGCTTAAAGGGCAGTCTGAGTGTCCCCGCAATCACCAGGCGATGCCGGACATCTTCACCTGAAGGCCCGTGGTCGCCCGGGCCGAAGGCGTTTCGCACGTCGCTCACCCCGTTGACGTAATCAAACAGCTCACCCACCGTTGCGCCCCACGTGGACGCGCTGGCGAACGTATAGTGCGCTGTCAGTTCGAAGCGGGTCGACATCCGGTGCTGCACCATGAAGGAGACCCCGTCATAGCGGGAGCGATTGTCCGTTCTGAACAGCGAGATGTTGGGAGCCTCCGCGGGGAGAGTGAACCCGGCCACATATTCATAGCGACGGTACTGGTGCACTCCCTGATGATGCTCGTACTGAACTTTTACCCGCCAATCCCGATGGAACGCATGTTCGATACCCACACTGGCTTCCAGCGCGTAAGGGGTATGATAGTTCGGGTCGATGACGGCCCCCTGATCACCGGTCCCCAGCAACCCTGTCCCTGGAGTATTCACGGCCTGGAAAGCGTTCACCCAACCATTCTGGCTCAGATCGTTGAAATACAATCCCACACCAGCCCGGATCACAGTATTTGCAGAATTCCCGGGCGAGTAGGCCAGTCCGAGCCGTGGCGCAAAGGCCCGGCGATAGTCATGTGGAATACCCGGCGAGAGTGCGATTCCGAGCGTGTTCAAGGTGTTGACAGCTGGATTCTGATCTTGCAGGCGTCCTTCAGCTCGGAATAGCCCGAAGGTCGTGTCGTACCGGAGCCCAAGGTTGAACGTCAGGTGGGGCCGAAGGTGCCACGAGTCCTGCAGGTACAGGCCCAGCCGGCGAATGCTCTGTGAAAAATTCCCGTTTCCCCCAGGGACGTTCGTGCTTCCCTCCAGAAGATCGGAGGAGAACTGCGAGGGGTTGGAAAGGTAGAAGCTCGGGTCGTTGGGAAACACCACCAGGAGTTCCGGATCATCGGCGAGCCTCCCACTTAAGACCGGTTCGTGAATCAGGTTGACGCCGAAGGAAAAGGTGTGGTCGCGGGCAGTATGGTGAACATCATACCGGACCTGGTACTTTTGCTGGTCGCGCTGAATGGGAAAGGCAGTAATGGGAGTGACAAACTGATTGTCACCAAAGGTCTCAAACCCCGACGTCGTGTGAAACGTGGCGCTGAACGGAAAGGCCAGGGCCAGACCCAACTGCGAGTTCCTCTGCTTGGTATGGTGGAATTCGCTGGCTTCCATCGTCAGGACCGCTGTCCAATTCGATGGGAGTTGGAACTGATTGCTCACCAGAAAGCTGAAGTAATTGGAGCGGGTCGTCGCCCCTGTGGAGGGCAAGGTGGCCTGTTGGACCAGATCATTCTGTGCGCGGCTCCGGTCAAAAGCGCCCCGGAAAAACCACTGGGAGTGCTCTGATTGCGACCAATCCATCCGCGTCGAAAAAAGCGTATCCCGAAAGGGCACGAGCACCGATGTCGGGACGTCGATGGAACTTACCCCGGGGATCAGCCCCCGGTTGGCCAGGGTGGCCAGATTCCTGAATTCACTCAAGCTGTCTGCGCTGTAAGCGACGCTTGCGTTTTCGCGGACGTATTCCAGGGACGAGAAAAACCAAATTCGCCCTTTCTGAACCGGCCCCCCCAGCGTCGCCACTCCGTTCTGGCGCGAGAAAGGCTGTTTGGGATTCGGTTCAGGATTATCGAGACTATTGCGCGCGTTCAGGGAACGGCTGCGCTCATAAAAACCAAGGCTTCCATGCCATTCTTCCGTGCCTCGGCGACTCGCGATGATGACCGAACCACCGTTGGTTCGAGAGGTGTCGGCGTCAAACTGAGCCGTTCGGATCGCAAAATCCTGAATGGCATCGGGAGAATAGTTTTGAAGAAATCCTCCGATATAATCGTCGTTGTTGTCCCCGCCGTCGACCGAAAGGTCGACATTCAGTCCCGAGCTTCCGGCGAATGATACCGCCGTGATACGCGCCTTGGTGGGGTCCGAAGGTTCCACCGGCTGCGTCATAGGACTCAAATAGGCAATGTTTGCAAAACTACGATGCGCCAGAGGAAGCGCCGCCAGGTCGCGGGCTGTAACGGTCGACTTTTCGACACTGCTGGTGGTCTCGATCGGTTGAGAGGCAAGAGAATACTCCTCTCCAATCACGGAGATCGATTGTTTAAGCGATGCGGGTTTGAGGACGATGGAAAGCGTCGGCATGGAACTGACCGCAATGTTGATCTCATACTCCGCTGCCGTGAAGCCCCTCGCAGAGACCTTGACCTGATACCTTCCTGGAGGGAGGGGGGCCACTCGAAATTCACCTTCCGGGTCCGTTTTGGTTTGACGACTGAACTTGGAATCCAACCCTTGGATGGTCACGTCCGCCCCAGAAATCCGGGCCCCGCTCGAGTCGAGCACAACCCCGACCAGAGTGCCCTCGGGGCTCTGTGCATAATTCTCCAAAACACAAAGAGATAAACAAAAAGCCAAACCGCAGATCAGGGCCACACGGGAGCGTCTTTTGTTCATTGAAAATTTGTCCTCAAGCCATCAGATTCATCAGAAATGTCCGCAGTGAGCTGGAAAAGGATAAGTCAAAAGCTCGGGGGGAAGCAACACAAAATCCCAATAAAATCAACCTCTCAAAGATCAGGACGGGACACCAGGACCCGCGGGCCCTGTGCCGCCCTAAAGCCTCTCCCGATCCGAAGCAAGGGCAGGCATCCTCTCCGGATGTACCAGGATTCAGCAGTCCAAGCCGGTGTTGGCCCACGACTGGTCTGCGCTTACGGTGATGCAATGAAGGCTGGCCTTTCCGGAAGCGATTCCCTATAATGCCGTGGTTTCCATGGCAAATTCTCATTGTGGTTCACAGGAACATCACCCAATGGAAGAGGACAATGAAAAAAAACGCTCTACTCTTCGCATGCTCTTGCTTTCCTCCAGCTTTGCTTCTCGTTCTTCTATTTGTTTGTGTTTCCTGCCTTGTGGCACAGCCCGGCCAGCAATCTTCGCCTTATCCATATCCTCCGCAACTCTTGAGCGAGCTGAAACAAATTCAGCAGGCCGCTCTCAGAAGCGATTACGCCTACACTCAACTGAGCCACCTCACAAACAACATCGGTCCCCGTCTGACGGGATCATCGCAGGCACAGCAGGCCGTCGAGTACGTGGCAGCCGAGATGCGCCGCCTCGGGCTGGACGTTCAACTTGAAAAACTGACGGTGCCTCACTGGGTACGGGGGCAAGAAGCGGGCGAGTTAATCCAATTCCCTGGCCAGGCGCCGGATACGACGCAGAAAATCGTCTTGACGGCCCTGGGTGGAAGCGTGGCGACCCCGGCGGAGGGCCTTACCGCGGAAGTGGTCGTCGTCAACAATTTTGACGAGCTCAATGCCCTGGGCCGGGAAAGGGTGGCTGGGAAGATCGTCCTTTTCAATAAGCGTTTCGATAAACAAATGGCGGCGGAAGGGTACGGTGGATCGGCCTACGGTCAGGCAGTCGTTTTCCGTGGAGCAGGGGCGAGTGCTGCCGCAAGACTCGGGGCCGTCGCTTCGCTCGTTCGGTCTCCAGGAGGTGGAGACAACCGGCTGGCCCATACCGGCGCCATGGGTTATGCTGCGGATTCACCCAGGATTCCAGCCGCGGCCGTTACTGCGGAAGACGCCGATCTCTTGTCCTATCTTGTCGCGCAGGGCCCGGTGCGCTTCCACTTGATCTTAACCCCACAAACCTTGCCGGATGCCGTCAGCTATAACGTCATTGGCGACCTCAAAGGCAGTGAACATCCGGAACAGATGGTTATCGTCTCCGGTCATCTTGATTCCTGGGATTTGGGCACCGGGGCTCTGGACGATGCCGCAGGGGTAGCTGTAGCGATGCAGACGGCGCAGGTGCTCGAGCAGCTTCATCTGCGGCCGAAGCGGACCCTCCGGGTTGTCGCATGGATGAACGAGGAAAATGGATTGGTGGGAGGCAGAACCTATGCCAAAGATTTCGCCGGGGAACTCGCTAACCATGTCGCCGCCATCGAAAGTGATCTGGGCGCCGGCCACCCCCTGGGTTTTAATGCCAGGGTAGTGCCCAAAGCTTTGCGGATGTTGAGACCGGTCTCCACGGTTCTCGAAAGTTCGGGGGCAACCTTGATGAATCCTTCCGATGAGACCGGGTCGGACATTTCCCCGCTCGAGCCCCTGGGCGTGCCGACCTTCGGCCTGTTTCAAGACAGTCGGACTTACTTCAACTATCATCACACTGCCGCGGACACCCTGGATAAGATTGTCCCCTCGGAATTGGCTGAAAACGCTGCGGCGATGGCAGTCCTGGCTTATGCGATTGCGAATCTTCCGGATCTGTTGCCACGATAATTTCGAATGAAAGAATTCGATAGCCTCGAAGTTGCCCATGAGGCACAAGCGTTGTTCCTCCGCAGCCGACTGCCGTGCGTGCCCATATACGATCCCTGAACCGGCCACACCATGAGGGAGGTGGTAAGAATGACAACCGCTTCGGTACCTTTCGGATTGTCTCAGATCGGCCAGATTTCAATCACTGTTCACGACGTCCAAAAAGCGATTGGGTTCTATCGCGACACGCTGGGGATGAGGTTTCTTTTTGAGGTCCCGAACATGGCGTTCTTTGAATGTGATGGCGTACGGCTGATG
Organism: Terriglobia bacterium; assembly: GCA_041494885.1. Classification (GTDB taxonomy): domain Bacteria; phylum Acidobacteriota; class Terriglobia; order JAIQFV01; family JAIQFV01; genus JAIQFV01. The sequence goes on along the minus strand of JBGQBO010000028.1, from coordinate 13,090 downwards.
CTGGGTGTGCCCGTAAAACCCGAGTTCGATCACCCGGCCTCCATCATCTATTACAAGGTTGACGATATTCATTCCGCCTTCGACATCCTTTCCGCGCGAGGGGTACAATTCGAGGCCAAACCACACCATGTCGCCCAATTGAGCGATCATGACTTGTGGCTGGCCTTTTTGCGCGATGTGGACAACAATCTGCTGGCGCTGATGTGTGAAGTCCGGCGGTAAGAATCTTCTCCGCCCGACAGGCTTTGCATAATTCACAAATCCGCCAGGGCGACCCGCAGCGGCGGATCACCCAACAAGGATGACCGCGATACACTCTTATCCAAGGAGCTTTCCATGTTTCTCTACCGTGGAAATCTAAGAAACCCGCGAAGTTTGAGGATGCCTTACATTGGGGTCTTCGTGTTCGTCGCATTGCTGATGTGCTGGCCGGCAACTGTTTCTGCCAAGGAAGCCAAGACAGGATCCCGTTTTGCGAAGTTCGATCGGATGCGCGTGCATTACATAAGCTATGGCAAAGGGAGTGATGCCCTTGTCTTCGTGCATGGCTGGACCTGCGATCAGAGTTTCTGGAGAGGCCAAACTCCTGCCTTCAAGGACAAGACCCGAGTCATCCTGATCGACCTTCCCGGGCATGGTTTGAGCGACAAACCTAAGATTGTTTACAATATGGATCTGTTCGCGCGCGCCGTGGAAGCCGTCCTGCGCGATTCCAAGGTGAATCGTGCCGTGCTCGTCGGACACAGCATGGGGACGCCGGTCATCCGCCAGTTCTACCGAAAGTACCCTGAAAAAACGATCGCCCTCGTTATTGTCGACGGGTCGCTCCGTCCTTTCCCTGACAAGGCCGCGGCGGAGAAGTTCTTTGAGCCGCTCCGCGGCCCGAACTATCCCCTGGCAGCCGAACGCATGGTTGACTCCATGTTACAGTCGATGGCCGACCCCACCTTGCGTGGAGAGATCAAGGCGGTCATGTTGCGTACCCCCCAGTACGTCGCCGTCAGTGCCATGGATGGCATGCTGGATGAGGGAATATGGCAGCAGGACAAGATCAACGTTCCCACCCTGGCCCTCATGGCCCAATCCTCGAATTGGGCCGAAGACAATGAGCCGTTTGATCGGGGCATTGCTCCCAACCTCGATTACCAGACTTGGCCGGGAGTCAGCCACTTCTTGATGCTGGAAAAACCGAAGGAGTTCAATGAGGCCCTCTCGGCTTTCCTCATCAAAATCGGGTTTCTGAAAAAGTGAAGCGGCCGTTGCCTGGCTCGAAAAGCATGGACTGACAGAACAGCGTCAGACGTCTCTCCCTCCTTCTCTGATCCCTTCTAGGCCGGGACAATTTCATTCTTCCTTCATTTCATCCCAATCGATTTGAATCCAAAAACCTAACGCCCAGTTGACACTCTTAACTTCAGGATTCAGGATTGATGCCCTATGTCCCCATGACCCCTCGGATCTGTACGGACATCTTGGGCTCGTGTTCTGCCCCACTGCCCTCAACCCAAACCCCTTGACATCCCTTAAAGCCTCGCAGTAAGCTCCCGCCGTTCCTGAGACATTCTTCGTGCGGTATCTGGAGGGGGACCAGGTACTCATACGGCGCTCCCTACCGTCCAGCGCCTCCTCGAATTCTACACATGAGCCGACAATTCGTCCGTCGCCTGACCGGGCGCGCTCAATCCTCCGGGCGGGTGATTTGACTTTCTTCCCTTCGGAGGGTCCATGAGCAAAGAGAGTTATCCTGCTTCTATTGCCGATCGAATCCTCTTTCCATTGGAATTGAGCCCCAACCCAAGGCAGTTATCTGAGCTTGAAAACAAGGCCATCATCGAGCGCCGCAAGCAAGCGGGTGAAGATCTTGCGAATGCAGGGGTGGGTCTCGCTCTTTCGGGAGGGGGGATCCGGAGTGCCACATTTTCATTGGGCATTCTCCAGGCCCTCGCCAAGAACCATCTTTTTCGAAAGGTCGATTATCTCTCAACCGTTTCCGGTGGCGGCTACATTGGCTCTTTTCTCGGGATGCTTTTCGTTCGTCCCTGGGTCAACCTCAAGAACCCTGCAGACGAAGTCGGGGAATTAAAGGACGCCTACAGGCCTATCGAGAAGGGCCAGCCTGAAGCACGAAACACCGTGGAACGAGTGGAAAACATCCTTGCTCCTAACAACCTGGATTCAAAACCCGTCGACTGGCTTCGCAACAACGGCCGATACCTATCACCCAATGGCTCGGGAGACACTCTTCTCGCCACCAGCGTCTATCTTCGGAACTGGGTTGCTGTCCAGATTGTTCTTTCCGTCCTCTTCTTGACTCTCTTCCTCTTTGCGAGTGGCGTCCGTGCGATCGGTGCATATTTGAATCTATACTCCCTCCCGGGGTTAAAAGAGATCGTCCCTGGAATGCCGTCCGGTTTTGTCTGGTGGAGCCCTTACATTCTTCTTCCGCTTTTCACAGTTATCCTCCTGGTGATTCCACTGGCCTGGGCTTACTGGTTGATCACCGGAGAGAAATCGGATGCGTCTTCAGGATTGACCCGCCACCCGTGGATCTCCGTGTTTGCCCTCATTGTCGTTTTGGGAGTTGTACAGGCCATTCTTCCATCGATGGGATCCACCTCTCCCACTTTTTCTGTCTTTCTGTTTGTCCTCATGTTCTGCGCGGCCCTCACTCTGTTGGTATGGATCATCACCTGGAAGTTCTGGATTTCGCGCGAGCCTGAGATGAGCCGGGCCTCACGGGCTCTTCTCCTTCGGAACCGTCTCTCCTCCTGGTTGGCAATGTGGCTTTGGATCTCGGTGGGGCTTTTCATCTTCGCCATTGTGGACTCACTGGGGCAGAGCTCTTATGCCTACTTAAGGCACATGGGTTTATTCAAGGGTCTCTCGTCTTTCAAGGCCCTTGCTGCTGCTGCCGGGGTCACGGGTTTTATGGCCATGGCTCAACGGATAACCATCCTGCTGGGTGGATTTGTGGGCAAGGGCAGACCGAAGCTCCGCGTCCAGTTTCTCGCCTCACTGGCAGCCGTCGCCCTCCTGCTGGTGGTTCTCACTTCACTCTCATTCGTCGCCCACGGTTTTGCCTGGGGATGGCAAATCCCTTATGGAAACCCCGGACACATGATCTGGGAGAACTTTGCTCCGAAGGACAGAGTCGGGCTCAGTTCAGAAAAACACATCGTGATTGAAGAAGCGGGGTCGGAGGATCGTGTGGCCGACACCGATGATGATATGGACGAGATTGTCTCCCACGCCAATTGGCAATGGCTCTCGATTACGCTCCTCGTGTGCATCGGGCTGACTTACGCCTTTGGCCAGACCTTCCAGTTTCTCAACCAGTCCTCTCATGCGGCGATCTACGGCGCGCGCCTCACACGAGCCTATCCGGGCGCGTCGAATCCGATTCGCTTGAGCGGGAGAGGACGTAGCGTGACCGAAGTCATCAAGGGTGATGAGGTCAAGATGAAGGAATATACCCCGCATGTCATGGGAGGCCCGATTCATTTGATTAACGTCACCTTGAATGAGACGGTCTCGGGAAAATCTCAGGTTGAGCAGCGCGACCGGAAGGGGCTGGCGATGGCGGTGGGTCCGTTCGGGATCAGCGTGGGGGTGAATCATCACTCCCTCTGGGATAAACCCGCGGACGAGGCTCCCGCATGGGACACGAACAGGTTTCACATTTTCCAGTCGGAAACGCCCCGAGGTGGAATTTTCTGTGAGCCCCTGAGCCTGGGACAGTGGACCGGGATTTCAGGGGCCGCGTTTTCCACCGGCCTGGGGTCACGTACCAGTTTAGGATTGAGCCTGCTGTGTGGCATGGTCAATCTACGATTGGGTTATTGGTGGGGGAGCGGCGTGGATCCGGACGTGCGGACCGCAAAGGTGGGAGACGTCCGATTCACAAGAGGAATCGGAAGGTCACTCGCGAAGGCTTTTCCCGTCCAGGTGTACATGCTGAATGAATTCACCGCGCGCTTCCACGGCCCCGCCCGTCCTCACTGGTATCTGACCGACGGCGGACATTTTGAAAACACGGCCTGCTATGAACTGATCCGTCGGCGTGTTCCTCTGATCATTGTTTGCGATAACGGCTGTGATCCGGAGTACGATTTTTCGGACGTGGCCAACCTCGTCCGGAAAGCCCGAAAAGACTTCAATGCGGAGATCACGTTCCTCACTGACGTGGAGCTGAAGGATGTTCTGACAGACTCAGCCTATCCATTCATCGGGCCCCTTGAACAACTTCGCAGGGGGAAATGGAGTGAGGAGAACTTGCCCAAAGATCAAAAGAAGAAAACCATCACCCCCGATGAAGCGGGATTCTCTCTTGCTCACGCAGCCTTGGCGAAGGTCTGCTATGACGGCAACACGAAAGCTGAATCCATCCTGCTGCTGATCAAGCCGACGCTGACAGGCGAAGAACCCATCGATGTCGTCGAGTATCATGAAGCCCATGAAGACTTCCCCCAGGAATCCACCGGAGACCAATACTTCGACGAGGCCCAGTGGGAGAGCTACCGAAAACTCGGTGAATGGATCGGAACGCGGTTATTTGGGGCCGATCGAGGAGAATCCGAAACGAAATGGAGCCCATCCCATATGGATGTCCGGACGCTTCTCGAGAAGGTGAACCAAATGAATTCCCAGTCCTCATAATCGAAAATCGCGGGTGGGGCTCAAAGGGAAAAGAGACAGGCGTAAAATGCCCGGCAAGATAGCAGGATAGTTATGGCTTTTCCCTCCTTCAGGTCGTAAGTATCGATCTCAAGGGTCGATGGGCGGCATCGTAGGAACCGCAGTTTAACCTGCCCTCAGAGTTTGCACCCCTCGGCATCCCTCTTCGCCTCTCTCCCCGATTCAGCGCTGCTGAGATGGCCGCCACGATCGTGCCTTTCACGTTAATTCCTGAGACGTGACTCGGAATTCTCCCTGGCGACGGGTCAATTTTGGTCAAGCACCCATATCAGTTGTCCTCTCGCTTGTTACAGAAAAGTGAATCCAACGAACCGCCCATGTCGGCACTTCCTTAGACGCCAAACTGTGAGTCGGATCCGAAATACTTGGAGGGCTCCACTGCGCCGCACGTTCCCCGTTCAATCTCAGAGTTCATAACGGCGGAATGGCTGGCAATGCCTTCTGCCAGGTAGCATTTCATCTACTATGACGTCCGGTTCAGGTATACTCGGAGCCAGCCGAGCTTTTCTAAGCGCGATGGTCCCGGGGGAGAGAGATGGGAACACTATTGACCGACATTCGCTACGGAATGCGAATGTTGATGAAGGCCCCGGCTGTAACGCTCATTGCAGTTCTGACGCTCGCGCTCGGCATTGGCGTCAACACCACGATCTTCAGCGTTGTCAATGCCTTCATTCTCCGGCCGCTGCCGGTTAGAGACAGTGAACGTCTGACCGTCGTCACCACCCAGCGTTCTTCGGCCCGCGGCCTGCACGCCGTGTCACATCCCGATCTCCAGGACTCCCGCAGCGCGACTGGAGACGTTTTCGAGGACATTGCCGGCTACTCCGTCGGATTTGTGGGGTTCTCCCCCAAGGGCGGGGGTTCGGAACGGGTGTTGACCACCTGGGTGACGGGAAACTATTTCCCTCTGCTCGATCTCCGACCCACCCTCGGACGCCTGATCGGCCCCGACGAGGGTGATCCGGGCCGCACGGATCCGGTGGTCATCCTCGGGTACTCGACGTGGCGCCAAAGATTCGGCGGCGATCCCTACGTCATCGGGGAAACTGCGAAGGTGAATGGTCGACCGGTGACGATCGTCGGCGTGGCTCCTTCCCAATTCGACGGCACGTTCGCGTTTTCAAGGTCGGAGCTCTTCCTTCCGGTGAATTGGGCTGGTACAGGCGATTTAAACCGGAGGGGTGCGCGTTCACTCCATACGATAGCGCGACTGCGGCCGCACATCACGATGGCGCAGGCGCAAGCAGCATTGGATGTCGTGGCCGGGCGGCTCGAACGGCAGTTCCCAGACACAAACAAAGGAGTCGCCTTAAAGGTGGTGCCCGAGAGGCTTGCGCGACCCGAGGAGGACAATGCACGCACCAACGCTCGTGGCGCTGCAATCATGACGATTCTCGTCGGCCTTGTTCTGATAGTGGCCGCAGTAAACGTCACGAACCTTGTCCTCGCACGCGCCATCGGTCGCCAGCGAGAGCTTTCGATTCGCGCGGCCCTCGGCGCCGGGCGCGGCCGGCTCATACGGCAGCTCTTGACGGAGAGCCTTATGCTCGCGGCGCTCGGGGGAAGCGCAGGGGTATTGCTTGGCGCCTGGTCGGGGATTCTCCTTGCCAGGACCAAATTGCCTGGGGACCTCCCGGTCCGCTTTGACTTTCATGTTGACGGGCGGGTCTTGTTGTACTCCACAGCAATGGCCATACTCGCCGGAATGATCGTCGGTGTGGTGCCGGCGCTGCGGGCGTCGTCTGCCGGTTTGGGCCAGATGTTGCGTGATGGCCAGGACCGTGCTTCGACAAGTGGCGGTCGGCCCCAATTGTATGGCGGACTGGTCGCTGCTCAGATCGCCCTCTGTTTCGTACTCCTGGCTGCGGGGGGGCTCTTCATTCGCACCCTGGCACGGGCGGAGCACATGGATCCCGGATTCCAACCCGAAGGCGTGCTCAACCTTCACATGGACGTCTCTCAGCTAGGGTACACTGAGGCGCAAGGACGGGCCTTCTTCCACGAGATCGAGGAGCGCTTGCACGCCGTTCCTGGCATCGAGGATCTTAGTTTCGCCTTTACGATTCCAATGGGTTACGTCAGCACGACCCATGCAATCGACGTTGAGGGCCATTCATCCAGCGCCGGCGATCGGGCGTTAGCCGGCATGAATGCCGTTGATTCTCATTACTTCTCAACGATGGGCATCGCGATCGGGCGCGGGCGAAGCTTTACAGGGGAGGATGATGAGCGAACGCGACGCGTGGCGATTGTGAACGAACGGCTCGCAGAGGAGTTGTGGCCCGGCCGAGATCCCCTGGGTAAACGCTTCAGCTATATCGGCCCTCGCGGGCCGTGGGTTGACGTCGTCGGACTAGTAAAGACCGGTAAGTATCACTCTCTCTTCGAGGATCCCCAACCCTACTTTTACGTGCCCCTCGCGCAGGCTTACACCGGCCTCCGAGTGTTGCAGGTGCGCACATTCCTGTCCCCCGGGGCGCTCGCGCCATCGATCGCACGGGTCATTCACGCGCGCGAGCCCGCCCTTGTGCTCTATGACGTGCAGAGCATGACACAGGCCCTCGACGGCGGGTATGGCCTTTTCATTGTGCGCAAGGCCGCCAGGTTCGCGGGCATCTTCGGTATGCTTGGCGTCGGGCTCGCCGTCGTCGGCCTCTACGGCCTTGCGTCGTACACCCTGGGCCAGCGTAGGCATGAGATCGGCGTACGTATGGCGCTTGGCGCCAGCCCCACTCGTGTGCTTGGGCTCATGCTACGGCAGGGGATGAGATCGGTCGCAGCAGGAATCGGCATCGGACTTCTCAGCTCCATAGCGACGACACGGCTGATGTCAAGACTGCTTTACGGCGTCACGGAATCCGATCCCTGGACCTTTGTCGGAGTTGCGATTTTCCTGTCGATTGTGGCGCTCGGGGCATCTTCCCTGCCCTCGCTTCAGGCCACGCGGATTGACCCGGCAGCCGCGTTGCGCCACGAGTGACGCCCCGCAGAATAGCACTCAGATTGTTGAGATCAGTGTGGTTGGGTCCAGATGGCAGCCCTTCCTATCACTCCCTGCCGGGAATGACACTCAATCACCCACTTAAAACTGGAATGGTGAGTCGGTTCTCCGGAAACTGACCTACACTCTTCGATCCAGTGCTCCTTGACAGTTCTCTGATCGACAGGATAAGGTTATGGGTTTGCGGTACCTGTGCGATCCCGCGTGTGAACCCTAACCCGAAATGGAGAAGTGATTCTTGATGGACCAGGAAGCCAGAGAAGATATTCGCAACATCGCGATCATTGCCCACGTGGATCACGGCAAGACCACACTCGTTGACGCCATGCTCAAACAAAGCGGCACTTACCGGGACAACGAGCGCATCGTGGAGCGCGTGATGGACAGCCTGGATTTGGAGCGCGAACGGGGCATTACCATCATGGCAAAGAACACCGCCATTTTTTACAAAGGAGTCAAGATCAACATTGTTGACACCCCGGGCCACTCGGATTTCGGCGGCGAAGTGGAGCGCGTGTTGAAAATGGTGGACGGCGTGATGCTCCTGGTGGATGCCTCGGAAGGGCCCCTCCCCCAGACTCGCTTTGTGCTCAGCAAGGCCCTGGAAGAAAACCTGCCCGTGATCGGGATCATCAATAAGATCGATCGCTCCGACGCCCGGCCCCAGGAGGTGGTGAATGAACTCTATGACCTTTTCATTGATCTCGATGCCAGCGAAGGGCAGATCGAATTCCCGATCCTTTACGCTATCAGCCGCGATGGGATCGCCAAGCGCCATTTGACAGACGACTCCGACGATTTGCGTCCCCTCTTTGAACAGATCCTTGAAACGATTCCGGCGCCGCGGCCAAGGCTCCGCAACAAGCTCCAGGTTCTGATCACCACGCTGGACTACAACGACTACGTCGGGCGCATTGGAATTGGCCGGATTTTTTCCGGAAAAGTGGCGGTGGGAGACAACGTTTCCATCTGCAAGCTGGATGGATCCATTGAAAAAACAAAAATCACCCAGCTTTACACCTTTGAAGGACTCAAACACAAGATGACTCAGGAGGCAAGCGCCGGAGAGATTGTGGCGCTTGCGGGCATTGAGGGCATCTTTATCGGCGAGACCATCGCCGATGCCGAAGATCCCGTTCCCTTGCCGCCGATCACGGTGGACGAACCCACCCTCTCCATGATCTTTTCGGCCAATACGTCTCCCTTTGCCGGCCGCGACGGCACTTATGTGACTTCCCGCCATTTGCGGGACCGGCTCGAAAAGGAGGTTTTGGGAAATGTAGCGATTCGAGTGGAAGATACAGAGGGGGTTGACAGCCTGAAAGTCTCAGGTCGAGGGGAACTTCAACTCGCCATCCTCATTGAAATGATGCGCCGCGAGGGATTTGAGATGCAGGTGTCAAAACCCGAAGTGATCACTAGGTCCGTCGACGGGAAAAAATTAGAACCGATCGAGCTGGTCGTGATTGATTGCCCCGATGCTTTTATTGGCGTCGTGACGGAGGCCCTGGGACGCCGAAAAGGCCAAATGATCAAGATGATCAACCATGGCGGGGGGCGGGTCCGTCTGGAGTTCGAAACGCCATCGCGCGGGTTGATCGGATTTCGCTCCGAGTTCTTAACCCAAACCAAGGGAACCGGTCTCCTCAACACCCTGTTTCTTCGTTGGGGGGAATGGCAGGGGGAGATTACCAACCGTTTGACAGGCGCGCTGATTGCCGACCGCGGCGGTCAAACCACCAGCTATGCCCTTTATAACTTGCAGGAACGCGGAGAACTGTTTGTCAAACCAGGCACCCCGGTCTATGAAGGAATGATTGTCGGCGAAAACTCGCGGGATGCGGACCTCGATGTGAATGTCACGAAGGAGAAGAAGCTGACCAACATGCGCGCCTCGGTCGCCGACGAAGCCATCCGGCTGGTCCCGTTCCGCGATCTGTCGCTGGAGCAGGCGCTCGAGTTTATTAATGAAGACGAGCTGGTTGAAATCACCCCCGCCTCGATCCGCCTCCGCAAGAAAATTCTCCAGTACCACCAGCGCCCCAAGCGCAAGACGGAGCAGTAAAGCTGCGGTGATTCTCGCTTTCCTCCGTGTTCATTCGCGTCCATCCGTGTCCAATGCCTTACTTCCGGAAATTCTCGGGCGCCAGGGTACGGTTGAGCACGAGGCGCGTGAAGACAAGCGATTCCGCCAATTGGCCGGCGATGTAGCGATCAATTCGAAACGGGAACTTGACGGTCGCGCCGGCATCTCCCGCCTTGGCCGCAGGCTTTCCCGAAAACGGCTCGGGGCTCGCGAGGGGGACGTCTCGGTAGTCAGAAAACTCATAAACCTCGGTGAGTGCGACCGGTTGATTTGAAAACGGATCCGTCGCCGTGTCGTAATCAAACTCCATGCGCGTGACCAGCGATGTAGTGTCGTCAATGTAATAGCGCGTGGATTTCCCCGGCGAGGCGCCTTGTGGACCCTGACCATTTCCGGGTGAATCACCGACTTCAATCACCTTCCTATTCTTGGCGGCTTCGAAGGCTGGAGTGGGATGGGATCGATCGCGGTGGCCATTTGCATTTCCGTTTCCATTGTCGTTGCCGTTATCCGCAGCTCCGTTGGTGCCCTGGCCCTGTGCAGTAAACCTCTCGGTGAGGTCTGCGAGGTTCTTGCCATGCTTCCGGAAATTGAACAACGCCTCCAATGAGCGCTCAGTTTGGGATTCAATGAAGCGCTGGACATGGCCTGCCGCCTTGGTGCTGAGCGGGCCGGCCGAGTGCCACTGGTCTGTTCCGTCGGTCCCCTCGCGCGTGAGGATTCTCTCCGGCGAGCGAGGATTGACAAAAAAGAATTGAAGTGCTGTTGACCCATCTGGAGATCCGTCGGGGGGCTTGAATATGAGTCGCTGGAGCTTATCTGCCTTGGAACCGCCTCCCTCAGGATCAGCCTGGTGAATCACGGTCACCGGAAATGTCTCCTGGGATTGACGAGTAGCACCATCTCGCCCCGGCGGATCTGCGACGTAGCGATAAATGGTCACCGTCCCACTGGCCACCCACGTCTTGACCGCGCCCTTCTGCCACGCGTCGCCATGCGCCATGGCTGCTCGATCCGCATATGCCGGCGCGGAATTCCCCTGGGCCGAACATGTCATGGATGCGGACAGTAACAGAGCGCTGATGCCCAAAAAGTAACGGCTCGCTCTGATCACCCTTATAAAGGTCTCCTGATTTCTCATATTCCACCTCGGCGGAATTCTTTGTCCCAACGTCTTTTCCTTTTTGCCATATGCTGGTTGCCTTTCAGCAGTCGTAGCGAAGTTACAGACCGCAGCTCATCTCGATGGAGCAATTCTTTTTGAATCTGGTGAGACATCGTTCTAAACCCGCAGTGGAACTCCATGCCTCAGAGGACTCGCACACGTCGCGCCCAAGGCGATGTGTACGCGACTAAGCTCAAATGAGATATGTGAAGATGTGACTGCACTTAATTTAGCCTCCCTACTTACTTCGAGCTTGTTTCATAATTTTCGAATTCCGGATCTCATCTTGAACATACTTATCAGCACAGATGTCACTGTGGCTATACTTATTAGCACAAGCAGATGTGTCTTTGGAAAGGATCTGTTCAAACTTCTTCCTCACTTCCGGGTTGTCCAAACCCCCCAGTGTTTTAATAACCCTAGATCGAATATCCAGATCGTCTTGACTATTCTCAAGCACTTGAAACAGGGGCTGCAAATCTACGGTTCGCCCAACGTCAGCGACAAGCGGAAGGATCGCCCACATTAAATTATTTCGGACATACAAAGAGCGACTCGGATCCGCTGCGATTTGGGCAAGTTCATTCACTCCCTGATCATCGAGATGATCTCTGCTTTGCTGAAGCCTCTGTTTCTTCAAGGCCGGGATGGCGGGCAATGATATGCTGTCCGGCCATACTGCCACGGCATCCGCGGAAGCGCCTATCGCAATCACCTCGGGGGTCTGAGGATTCTTTAGAAGGTTCAAAGAGAAATGAGCCAACTCCCGCATTTGTTCCTGGCGATCTTCAATGGCGCCGATTTCCAGATACCTTTGAAGAACTTTCACTTCCTGGTGCTTTGGGTCCATTGGAAAAAAGGCCGAACAGCCGAAGAGGGGCTTCCCCTGATTCAACTTCTCGACTCCCAACCACATGATCAAACCGGTGGGATCCTCAAAACTGGCGGGAAACAGACGAAAAATTCCCTCTTGACCATCGGCAATCTCCGGATACGCCTCCTCCTGTGGCGGCGCACCTGCTGGCAGGTGCCCTGTCTTCCGAAGTTCTTCGAAGGCTTTTCGAGGATTCCACTTCGTGGCATCCTCGTAGGAGCTTGGAGGGGGTTGCTGCCATATCGGCGCCGGCTTTAGCCTCACCCAGGGGAGAATTGAGACGTGAATCTGGCTGCCGGGCGAAATTCCGGATCCCTTGATAACTTGCTTCACTTGGAGATTGAAAACCTTGACTCCGCTGATGCGGCGTGGATAGTCTCTATAGACCTTAACTCCCTCTACCACTGCACTGCTTCTGACTTGGCACACCACGATTAGTGTGGCGTTTCGAGCAAATCTGAAGTCCATAACCTCGGAAGAGTTAAAGAACCATAAATCACTTATGGCGTAAGGGTCAAGAGACGTTGGATCATTCAGTCGCGCAGTTTGGGCATCTGCGTTAAGCGACGAACAAACAAGGATGAAAAAAACCGCAAAAGCCTTGACTTTCAACATAATCCCTCCATGCACACACTACCTTGGCAATATGGCAGCGAGATATGCGTTTTCATTGTTTCTGAAGGACAACTCTGTGCTGAGAACTATCGGAGTAGTTCCGTCCGCCGCGACACCACTGAATACCTCCTGCATTATTCCTCGAAGATCCGCCACAAAGTGGTGTTTGGCGTCCCCGTCAAACGTCACTCCCGCAAATCGATTGTCGCCAATTTGTGTAGCCTGACTTTGGGAATCACTGTTAGGAACCAAACCAAGAGTATGCCCGAATTCATGGGCAGCGAGGTTCGCGATGCCGTTTGCGATCAAATCGTTTGACACTCTCAGCGAAGATAGGTTGATAAGCGGAAGCTGATTGATAAAAACACCGTTATTGTCTGGCTCAAGAGCATCAGCTCCAAAGAATGCATTCAAGAAATCGAGTCCGTTAACCGGGGCCTCTCCCGCTCTAACTGTTCCGGTGTCAGAATACCTTCGAGGGGGCGAGAAATTTCCATTGGAATCCCTCTGCGCAGAAATATCCATCGTCACGACAGCATCAGAGCCAGCGTCTGGCCTGCCCCATCCCGCGGGTTGCGAAAGCATTACCACCACGTTCGCGGTGCTAAAGAGCGATTGCACCCTTCCAACAACGGCGCTCTCGATAGAAGT
>JBGQBO010000027.1:0-73920 GCA_041494885.1 Terriglobia bacterium | reverse complement strand
GATCGTCAGCCCCGTCGGCAACGTGTCCGTCAATGTAAATACCCCGGACGCGGCGCCGCTGGTGGGTCCGTTGCTCACCTCAATGGTGAAGTGAACTGTTTCCCCGACGCCTGCCGTGGTCTTATCGGACAGCTTCCGTACGGCCAGGTCAGGAGCGCGCACGATGACGGTGGCGGTGGCCGTGTTGTCGGATAGATTGGGCTCCGGCAGGGCGGTGCACGTGCTTGAGGTCGGAGAGCAGGCGGTCACGGTAGCGGTGTTGGTCAGTGTGGCTGATGTCTGACCGGTGGGCAGAATCCCCAAGTCGACGACGGCATCGTATTCGAGGGTCCACGTTCCGCCAGGAGGCAATTGATTCTGGACAGAACTGTAGGCCCATGTGCAAGTGAGTACCTGCGGAGAGACCGACACCGTGCAGAATGGCATGAGCTCTCCTGGCAGGAGAGGGACTCTCAGGTTCCCCAGGGTCGTGGAATCGATCGTCAACCCCACCGGCAACGTGTCCGTCATCATGATTTCCCCATATGTGGCGCCGGCATTGGTTCCGTTGCTCACTTCAATGGTGTAGTGCACTGTTTCCCCGACGCCTGCCGTGGCCTTATCGGACAGTTTCCGCACGGACAAGTCCGGACCGGGTAAAGATCCCGCCGTGAACATAAAAGCATGGGTCTGCCCGTTAATCCTGCCGATCCCGGCGATCTGTCCATTGTCATTGACAGTCACTGCCGAATCCAAGCTCTGCCAGGCCGGGGACGTGCTCGAAATAGCTTTCATCACACCGTTTCTATAGATGAATGCACGCTGGCCGTTGACTGTCGTTGACGCTCCCACCGTCGTGCCCGAGCCGTTAACGGCGATCGCCCAGCTCCGTGCCCCTCCCAGCGTTCCGAGATCAATCATCGCACCGTGATCGTACAAAAAGGCATGATAGCCCCCGGTTCCCTTAAAGGCATAACCCACCACCTGGCCGGAGCTGCTCATGGCATTGGCAAAGCTCCACAGTCCTCCGGTACCGATGTCATTCATCACTCCACGGTCATAAAAGAAGGCATGCTGGGGGCTGGAAGCTGCTGTCGACTGTCCCGCCACCTGGCCCAAGTCGTTAATCTTGCGACCTTCGCTATGGCCGAAGGTCCCCCCTCCGAGGGCGCCTAGATCTGTCATCCCGCCGTTGCCGTAAAGGAAGGCGTGAAAGCCACCGGTACTTCTATTCGCCGCTCCCACCACCTGGCCGGAGTTGTTGATGGCGTAAGCCGTGCTATCCGTTCCACCGAGCGTGCCGAGGTCCGTCATCACGCCGTTGCTGTAAAGGAACGCATGCGAGCTTCCATCGGCCGTATTTGACCATCCCGTCACCTGGCCGGAATTGTTGATGGCGTTGGCAAAGCTGTTGGTTCCACCGAGCGTACCAAGGTCGGTCATCACGCCGTTGCTGTAAAGGAAGGCGTGCTGGACGCCTGCGGCCGTCATGGAAAACCCAACCACCTGGCCGGATTCGTTGATGGCTGAAGGTGTGATGTATACCGCTCCTGGAAGCGTGCCAAGATCGGTCATGACGCCGTTGCTGTAAATAAAGGCGTGTGTCGCGCCAGTGGTCGTGTAGGAGTAGCCGGTCACCTGGCCCGAACTGTTCATGGCAACGGGGACGCTGGTTTGCCCGCCGAGCGTGCCGAGGTCAATGATGTCGAATGCCTGCTCCGGCGGCGGGGTTGTGTAGGCGTTGATGGTGATCGTAATGTTTGTGCTGGACACAAATCCGTTCGAGTCGGTGACGAAGACAGTGAAGGTGTAAATCCCCTCCAGCGGCGAAGGGTTGGATATGACGCCGGTCGCCGGGTCAATCGTAAACCCGACAAGAAAGCCGGGCGCGCTCCAAGTATACGGCCCTGTGCCACCGGAGGCCGACAACGCAAGGCTGTACGGAACGCCCTCTGCCCCCTCAGGAACTGCAGGGGTAATAATGGAAAGGTTGATGACGGTGGGTCCTGTGAGTTCTCCCGTTTCCGGGAGTCTCCCCGCGATAGTTCCGTCCGATGCTTCGAAGTGGTAGGTGTGCGATCCAACTGCGAGAGTTGTGGTGAAGGTGTACTGCTCGCCGTCGGTGAAATCGCCATTGCGTAACACGGGGTCCGTGGACGCGGTGTCCTGCGACAACGCTGAACAGGCGCCGTCGATGCAGACGTTGACCGAGGTGGGCGCCAGATTCCCCGTGTGCGAATAGACGGTCTTGAGAGTAAACACGGTAGACGCGGTGCCAATGTCGGGATTGACGCCATCGGTCCCATACCCGGCCTCACCAGAATAGGAAAGCACCGGGGCCGGGGGAGGAGGGGGTGTGTTGATCATGGCGATGGCATGGTTATATCCTGAATCGACTGCCGCAACGTTTGCGGGTCCACTCACTTGAACGGGGAGATCGTTTTCAACGGTCGGCTGGTTGTCGGCCGGGTTTCCGGCCAGGTAAGTTCCCCACGCCCAGACCGTCCCGTCACCCATGAGGGCCAGCGTGTGATTCATCCCTGCCGTGACGGCGATGACGTTGTTCAATGCGTTCACCTGAGCGGCGGGAGTATGGCTCCAGGAATTAGCCCGGCCGACGGGATCGTTGGTCCCGTTGCCGAGCTGACCGAACTGGTTATTGCCCCACGTCCAGACGGTGCCGTCATTCTTGAGAGCCACGGTATGACTGCCGTGACTGGCCACTGCGGTTACGCCGGCAAGCCCACTCACCAGAGCGGGACCGGGGCCGGGGGAATAGACGCTCCCCACAAGTTGGGAATCTCCCCAGGCCCAGACGGTGCCGTCGTTCTTGACGGCAACAGAATGCCCCTCCCCTGCAGCGATGGCGACGGCACCAGTGAACGCCACTACAGGTAGAGGTTCTATTCCGGCCGGCTCGTAACCGAGTTGCAGAAAGCTGTTGGATCCCCAAGCCAGGACCGTGCCGTCGCTCTTGAGGGCGAGGGTATGAGCGGACCCTGCGGCCACTGCGGTTACACCGGTAAGCCCATTCACTTGGACGGGAGTAAAACTATCAGTGGTTGACCCGTCACCGAGTTCGCCATCAATGTTACTGCCCCAGGCCCAGACTGTTCCATCGCTTTTGATGGCCACGGCATGCGATAAACCTGCAGCCACTGCGATCATCCCGGTAAGGCCTTGCACCTGGATGGGTGCTAAGCTATCAGTGGTTGTACCGTCGCCCAACTGACCTCGCTGGTTAGAGCCCCAGGCCCAAACCGTGCCGTCGCTCTTGATCACATAAGTGGACCCCCCGCCTGCGGCCACGGCCACCACATTGGTAAGAGGCTGGCCCAAACCGTCGATCACCACATCCACACCTGAAAATTTATCGGTGTTCGTTCCGTCGCCGAGCTGGCCGTAAAAGTTATTGCCCCAGGTGAAAACGTTCCCGCTCGTTATCCTCATGACCGGACGGGATCTGGCCTCGGTGATGGTGGGGTCGGTGCTGGCGCACAGCGCGAGGGCAGAGAGAGCAATGAAATTCAGCAACTTCATGAGCAAGCCTCCTCCAGATGGAAATTGAAACGGTTTGACCCCCATTCCAATTCCAAAAACAAGAATTTCTATGTGACGTCCCGGGAGCCGTTCCAATCAACGGCTGAAACGGATTTGGCCTTGATTAGTCCAGCCAGCCAATTAATGCGGACGACATTTATGCTGTTCTGTTTTCAGGAACGCCTCTTTGGGTTTCTCGAAAAGAAGTAGATCCGTTGACGGCCGCGTGCCTGGCGGGCGTCATTGTT
This sequence comes from Terriglobia bacterium, assembly GCA_041494885.1. Classification (GTDB taxonomy): domain Bacteria; phylum Acidobacteriota; class Terriglobia; order JAIQFV01; family JAIQFV01; genus JAIQFV01. Next base: position 70,153 of record JBGQBO010000027.1, on the reverse strand, counting down.
GCGCTCGCTCCTACAGCAGTGAGCGTCTTCTGCCGCGCCTCCATGGCCGGTGATATCGCTTCCGAAGACCCAATGCCGCAGGCCGCTAAAATGACGACAGTAAACACGACGAAGAGAAGCTTTTTCATATGGAATTGCCCCCTGAAGCGCTTGGGTTGCGCTGCTATCTGTTGGGAATACGCGCGGTGGGTGGAAACGGAACAAATCAATCCATAGGAATTTCTTTTGGTATGATCCGCTGAATCGGGTGACTCCTTTGACGCCTCCAGCGAAAGACGTCGGCCAGCGGCACAGCTTCGCCATCCTTCCCCAGCAATCAAGGCCGCAGGATGGGCGACGTCAGCGTCAGAAGCCGGCATCCGGAGGTCTATAGTGCGTGGGGGTTGGTTAGCCCAGCAAGGAGCAGGTATCAGTGAAGGCGATGAGACCCGATGCGAGGATGAAGAGTAGGTGAGGGCGGCGGTAAGAGCTGGCCCCATACGAACGCTCAGTGGTCTTCATGTCGACAGGAGCGATTACGTTGGACATCTCGCTTACGAAATCGCGGATGTGTGCTGAGCCTTCCCGGCACATATCGGCTAAGGTTACTTCACGCTCTCAATTCGGTTTGGATCAGTCCTCTCCCCTCCGCCACAAGGAACACTTTATTCCGTTCGGGCTGCCTCATGCGTACTCCCTGCAAGTAAGTAGGCGTGAGGGGAGTGTGGTAGCAGTCAGTCGCTCCTATCGGTCAAAAGCGAAGCCAAAAGTAATAGCAGATCGGGAATTGTGTAATGCGCTGGCCCGCGGATCCTCGTTTGCTGATTGGGAATGAGGATCCCGGAGTAGGTTGTGCTTCCCTGTTGTCGCGATACTCAGTAGAGGGACGCGCCGCCCGTTCGCGCTCTGCGAGTGCAAGGGCCTGTTCCTCTGCCGACTTCTTTTGCGGATTAAAAGAAGCTGGAGATTGGATGGAATCAGGAGGCTTTAAGACGCAGTCTTCTACGTGAGCCTTGACGCGTCCGTCTTCCCACACCTGGGGCTCAAACTCATCAACAGGCTGTACAGCATGGAGTACACTTTCATGTCGGGCGCGCGCTGACTGCGTCCCGGATTCGTGGCCTTATCAAAGGAGATCCAGATGGTGACAAGAAATCGATTCCGCGTGCTGTGTTTTACCGTTTCCGTGCTCTTGGTGACCGCCGGTGTCCTGGCAGCTTCGTCACGGCTGGAACCGCCGATGGAGGCCAGTTCCTTTGCGCGTGCAGGGTCTGCTGTGCCCCGCACGCAGGCGGACACGCAGAGTGAGCCCGGCGCCTGGGTGCCCTGGGAGGTTGGCTTCCCGACGGTCGGCAACGCACAGAACGTTGCTTGGGAGAAACAATTACTGGCGATCGCCGCGGTGATCCGCGAGAGCCCGGCGCTCTCTGATCTCCGTGGTTTCTTCCCGGGGCTCAGCGGGAGCAACGGCACGCCGGTGAACTGGAAGGGGCCCATTTTCGGCAACCTGATCTTTTCGGCGTGGTGGCCCAAGGCCATCGAGCGGACGCCCGACGGACGCGCGAAGATCAAGAAGGCCTGGGAATACAACCGCCCATCGGGAATGAACCTCAGGGTGAACAGCTTTCCAACTTTCGGCGTCACGGCCACTTGGATGGAAGATGAACTGGGGCGTTTCTTCCCCCAGCCCGAGGTGCGGCGCGAGATTGCCGGCTTTTCTGTGTATGGGGACTGGCTAGTCATCACGCGGACAGGAAAAGCGTCGGTGTTCTCACCGGTAAGCCAGGAGCGGGTGCTGCGGGCGTACATCAAGTACCTTCAGCCGCGGGCGCAGCAATTCGAGAAGGAACTGGAGCGGAGCAAGCAAGAGTACGCCGACTTCACAAGCCCCGAGGGTCGCGAGAAGCGCCGGCGCCACATCGAAGAGATTGTTGGGAAACTGGCTGACCCCCGGATCGCTGAATCGGAGCGACGGCAAGCCGAAGCTCGCGACCGTCGCAGAGAAGAAGACCTGCGGAAGGCAGCTAACCCCGTAACTGGCGATTTGGCATTGTACGCCACGGACGAGTTGAAGACCGCGAAGGCGCTGCTCGACGGGATGTCGGAGGCCGACCGGCGTGCACCCGCATGGCATCGGCCTGACCCCAAGCACGCGGTCGCGCTGGTGCTGGTGCCGGCGGGCTCGCCCGGCGCGCGCCCGATCGTCGAGCTCAACCGCGGCTTCTTCGACATGTCGTTGCCGCGCACGGCGATGCAGATCGTCGCGGTTAATCTGGATCCGTTCGAGAGCCAGGTGCGCGCGGGGGCACGGGAAGCGCAAGCGCGCGTGCCGTTGGCGGTGGCCGAGCAGACGGATTGGAAAAGGGTGGCGGCGCTGCTGAAATGAGTCGCTCGCTGCCGGCCTCCCACCATCGACGGTGACCGGCCAACTGGCGTAGGTATGCGGACTTACTGTTTCTGCGTCATTCTGTGGAAGATCATCCCTGCAAAGAACCGGCTGCAACACTCATCATCACACTCATCGCGCAAGAAAAGCAAAGGGACAGAGACCTCACTGATCGACGCCAGCGAATTTACTGACTAAGCAGGTGCCTGTCCCTGTGTCTTTGTGCCTTCACTTACTAGCAGACTTCCCCGGTGCGCCTTTCATTTCAATCAGGATCCCCTCGAACGCGGTGGCTCCCATATTCTGGACACCATGCTGTACAGCCGGCCTCCAGCGTACCTCGCCGGCCTTCCCACTACTTGGAGTGGTTTTCCCGTCCAGTGTGGTCACGTTTGACGTGGCGTCGGTCAGCATGATCTGAACGTTATCCGGATGTCCGTGCATGGGGGACTTCTCTCCTGGCCCGTAGTGATAGCGGAGGACGCGCACTTGGTCGTTTTCAAACTCCACTTTAGTGTGGTTCGGGTCCGCCGCGACGACATCTTGCGCACCCGCAGGCAACGCGGAGGCCGGCTTCTTCGGCTCGACCAGGATTCCCATGATGGGCTTGTCTCCGGTGTTCTCCACCACGTGTGTCACAGGTCCCCGCCATGCTGCTGATCCGGCCTTCCCGTGCAGTTCTGCAGTCTTCCCATCCGGCATGGTCACCTTGCCATTTACATCCGACAGGAAAATATTCACATTGTTGGGGTGACTATGGTTGGCAGTCTTGTCGCCCGGCGCGATCATGTAACTTACGACACGCACCTGATCGTTTTCAAACTCCACCTTGTGATGAGCTGAATCCGCCTTGGCGGCATCCAGATCCTGCGCCGCAGCGGTTGATGCACCCAGACAAACTAACGCAAGCACACATGTCAAGGCGGCGATGCCTTTTAGTAATCGCATTCCATACCTCCTATCGTGGTGTTCTAAATACAACTGGATTGTTGATTCTTGAAACCCGTTCATGTCCAGCTCTCTCAGTTCGGCGATTGTCTGCCGGCGAGAGCCAGACCGGAGGGTCAACTCAAGGTCTGAACAAAACAAAATTTCAAAGTCCAACGGAAATCCCGGACATCATCCAAATTCCTGATAAGACTCAGATTCCCGGTACTCGTCGGATCAGTCCGAGCATCCGGGCGTTTGGATCTGCGGGTCAAGGTCGTATCTACTTCCCGCAGTATTATTATTAGGAGATCGGGATGCGCGCCCGAAATGTGGTTCCATCGCCCGGCGTGCTGGTGAAGGAAACACTTCCCCCGAGGTACCGCTCGCAGAGTAACTTCATACTGTAAGTTCCCAGCCCGCGACTGCCCCCCTTTGTGGAGAAGGAGCGCTGGAAAATCTGGAGCTGGACGTCACGCGGGATGGATTGGGGATTATGCACCCAGAATTCGATGGCGTGATCCGTCACATCGCATCCCAGGGTGACAGTCTCGTTTTGAGTGCTCGCCTCCAGGGCGTTCTTGGCCATGTTGCCAACGATACGGCGCAACAGAACCAGATCTGACTCGAATGCAGTGTTTGCAGCATTCGTATCAATCGTCAATTGCCGGCCGCGGGCCACTTCGTGGTTCCTGTACAAGTCGCGAATTTCGCCCAGTACCTGCAGGGAGGTGACCCGATCCAAACTGAGCTTCAGTTCGCCATTTTCGGCAGCCGACAAGTCCCTCTGCGCCGTGATCTCCTCAATCATTGAAGAAGACAGCGCTTCCAACCTTTCGGAAAACCTCTTGGCCTCTTCAGGGTCCGACTCCTTCAGGAGTTCGATGAATCCCCGGAGACCGCTGGCGGTGTTGAGCAGGTCATGAAAGAAGAGACGTTCCAACACCCTTCTTCGCTTCTCATGGCTGATGTCCATCAGGGTGAACACGGTGTAAGGCTCACCCTTCAAAAGGAGAGGGCTCGCAAAGACCCTGAGATCGAGGGCTTCGACGTCACCGATCCTCACGATACGGCATTCTTCAACTGCGAAGCTGCCCTCCTGGCTGGCAAGAATCGCCTTGACTGCCCCACAGGTCGAGCAAGATTCCGTGGTCCCGCACCCCCCCTCTCTCTCGTAGGCATGCCCACAATGGAAGGCCTCTCCATGCCGGAGACCGAAAATGCTGTCGGACTTCTGCAGGTTGAGAAAACTGAGTAAACTCTGATTGGCCAGGACGATCTGCCGCTCCTGATTGAGAACCACCACCATGTCGAAGATGTGATCCAAAAACGTCTTCACCAGGGTTTCGCGTGAAAGTTCCTGAACCTGGTCCGAGACTTTTTCGGGGGTCGCACGTTCGGCAGGGGCAAAAAGGCTCGTTATTGTTGACTTTTCCATGCGGACATCGACCAATTCCGGCGGGCTCCAAGGTTCATGGGGTCCGCCCTCTCACAGCAAGTCTCAACTCTCCCCGTTCCGCAATTACCGCTCGGCAAGCGACAAAGAAGGAGGGGAATGAAGCAAATCAAGTTCCAAGCTCCAAATATCAAATATCGGTCAAATCCTGAAATCCCGATGGGACGCAGGTAAAACACCAAAGGCCGAGGAAGACTCTTGACGCGAAAGGAATGCCTCTCCCTATCAGGCACACGCATGAAAGGGATGAAAGAGACCACCCCCGCAAGCAAGAGCACGGATCGGGAGTGAGCCATAGTCACTTCCTTGTTCGGATCTCATCATTGATCCAATAGTAAACGTCCTCAGTTATGTTGCGATGCCTTGAGTGTATAGCCGATTCCGGATATGTCAATAAATCTTCTCGGAGCAGCCGGAACCTTGAGATGATGGGTTCGCCTGGGTTCTCTGGAACCTCCGCCGGACGATCCCTCCTTGAAGGCCAAGCCATGGGGTATTGGGTTGTAAAGACCGCAGGGTTGAAGTCTCGGTGGCGGGCTGCCCGGATTACGCAGGCGATATGCAAGAGCGGGAATGGGGTCAGTCGAGATCGATGTCGCGGGTCGGCCGAGTGATGGGTTCATCCTTGCTTTTTTCGAGGGCGGCCTCGAATTTGCGTTCGAGAACTTGAGCGTGGGTTTTCATCTCTTCCGCGCTTTGCTGGAACAGGGCCTCACGCCGTGCCTCCCCTTCCCTGAGGAGTTCCGCGGCCCGATCCAAATCGACGGTGGGCGCCTGCTTACGTGGTGTGTCGTGAGCGATGACCTTGCGGAGTTCCGGATCCACCGTGAGGCGGGCTCCACAGCATGGACAATTCACCAAGATGTCTTGAGTCTTTCCCTCGCTCATGCTGCTCATGCTACGCGCTTGGGTGAGCGGTGTCAATGTGGGAAGAGCCGGAGAAGAGCAAATTCCAAAACCCTACCTCTAAAATCCAATTAAAATCCAATTTTCAAAGATCAATTTCCAAACAAACCCACCTTTAAAATTTCCCCCGACTGATTTGGCACTTCGGCGTGCGTCTTTTTGGGGGTCTGGCCCGTATATATCGATAGAATGGTCCTCGGGAGCGAATTGTTGGTGAATCGAGCGGATGGGGAGCCCGCAGCACTGGCTCAGTCGCTTCGCAGGGGCGATCCTGAGGCGATTGAGCAGCTCATCAAACAATTTGGGGCGCTCGAAAACAGACTGCATCTCACAATCGCCCAATATGAAATCTGTTACGAAGGCTGCTTGGTGATCCGCAAATAGGGCTTCAAGGTCTTAAATCCAGCTGGAAATTTCTTCTTCGCCTCTTCGTCGGAAATCGCCGGGGCAATGATGACGTCTTGTCCCTGTTTCCAGTTGACCGGCGTAGCGACGCTGTGTTTGGCCGTGAGCTGCAGAGAGTCAATCACCCGCAGGATCTCCTCGAAATTGCGCCCCGTGCTGGCCGGATAAGTGATGGTCAGCTTGACCTTCTTATCGGGGCCAATCACGAAAACCGACCGAACGGTGAAGGTATCGTTGGCGGCCGGATGGATCATATCGTAGAGGTTGGAGACTTTGCGATCTCCGTCGGCGATGACGGGAAAATTCAGGGCGTAGCCCTGAGTTTCCTTGATATCATTCGCCCATTTCTTATGATCTTCCAGCGGATCGACACTTAACCCGATGACTTTCACGCCTCGCTTGTCAAATTCGGATTTCAGTCGCGCCACCTCTCCCAATTCGGTGGTACACACCGGCGTGAAATCTCGGGGATGCGAGAACAAAACACCCCAACCGCCCCCCAACCATTGGTGGAAACTAATTGGTCCCTCTGTAGTCTGCGCCGTGAAATCCGGCGCCATGTCACCTAATCGAACTGCCATACATTTTCTCCTCTCTATGAGAACCACTTTGGAAGACCTCAATCTTTGTATCAGCAAAGAGGTTCTTCCGCATTCCCGCTTAGCGACATTCTGCTCCGCGGATAAGAATATTGCGGTTGGAAACCTCGAGCGTGAGCCTCTCTGGATCATCGCTCCAACCGGTTCTATGGCCTCATGCGCCGCTCACCGTGCGACTTGGGGCCTCCTACCTCAAATGCCATTACGTTGCAGATAACAACACTTTAGCGATCAATGCGCCCACTTGTCAATATGACAGTCCATTCCAGTTACCATTGACTTGTCGTTTCTGAACCGGATAGAATTCCGTGCTCCCATTTGATTCAACTCCACGCGGTCGACCTAATTCATGGAGGAAGGCAATGAAGCTACGAATCCTGGGTCTTAGTGTGCTGGGAATCTTCCTGGTGATGAGGCTGGCAACGAGCAGTGCCGCCCAACCGCCGGAGAAAGACTCGAAAGCTGCAGAAGTGAAGGCGGCCAGCGAAGCGCCTCCTCCTAAGGAGGAATCCTCCGTGACCGAGCACGCCATTCGCATTGGCGGGCAGATGATTCCTTACAAGGCGACCGCCGGAACGATTCTGATCAAGGATGCACAGAACGAACCCACTGCAAGTATTTTTTACATTGCTTACTCGCGGATCGATGTGAAGGATCTGAGCCAGCGCCCGCTCGCATTTCTTTACAACGGGGGCCCGGGCTCCTCTTCGGCCTGGTGTCACATGGGAGCGTTTGGGCCTCGGCGGGTGGTGACAGTGGATGCCGAGGCGACTCCTCCCGCGCCCTATAAGATTGAAGACAACGGGAACTCTCCGCTCGACCGGTCGGATCTCGTCTTCATCGATCCCGTGGGCACGGGGTTCAGTCGCGCTGTGGGAAAAGCCAAAGAAAAAGATTTTTGGGGAGTCGATGAGGATGTCGAGTCGCTGGCGCAGTTCATCCGCCTCTATGTGAACCGCAACAACCGATGGAATTCGCCGAAATTCCTGATCGGTGAAAGCTACGGGACTTTCCGGTCGGTCGCCCTGGCCAACTACCTGCAATCCCGCGAAGGAATGTATTTCAACGGTATCGACCTGATCTCCTCAGTTCTGGACCTGGGCACCCTCTCCTTTCATCCCGGGGAGGAGATGCCGTATATTTTCTATGTCCCCAGTTATGCGGCAACAGCCGCCTATCACAAAGTCCTGAAAAATCGTCCAGGAGATCTGAACGCGTTTATCGGCGAGGCGCGCCGATTCGCGTCCACCGAGTACGCCGATGCCTTGATGAAAGGGGTGAAGCTCAGCGCCGCAGAAAAAGACGCGATGGCCCGAAAGCTGTCGGCCTATACGGGCCTCAGTGAAGATTACCTCTTGAAGGCCAATCTGCGGGTCAACCTGAGTCAGTTCAGAGAAGAATTGCAGCGCAGCGGGGGCCTGACCACCGGCCGTCTGGATGCACGGTTTACCGGCCCGACCGAAGATCTGCTCGCCGAAAGCGCCACCTACGATCCTCAAAGTGCCGCGGTGTCCGGGGCCTTCACCGCAGCGTTCAACCAGTATGTCCGGGATGAGCTCAAATTCGGAGGAGATAAGAACTATCTTCTCGGAAATCGTGAAGCCGGGCGGAATTGGAACTGGAAGCACGGCGAGGCCCGGGGGTTTGGTTTTCCGGGCTCTCCGAATGTCATGGGCGATCTGGTGCAGGCCATGATCGCCAATGTCCACCTCCGGATTCAAGTCGAAAACGGTCTCTTTGATCTCGCCACGCCCTTCTTCGCTACCGAGTACACCATGGATCACCTGGGCTTGCCTGAAAAACTCCGGGATCACATCCACATGAATTATTACGAGGCCGGTCACATGATGTACCTCCACGAGGAGTCTCTCGCTCAACTCAAGAAGAACATTGCCCGATTCATTGAGAGCGCGACAAGACCGTAAGTGGATTGTGGCCGGCTGGATTCCCTGTGACCGCGAGGGAGCTCCGATACGACGCAGATCCATTGCGAAAAGAGCTCAATTTCCAAAGTCCAAACACCAATTAACATTCACGTTCCAATCCGCCTCGGCAAACTAAGACCCAACAAGAATCGATTTGCTGCGTTGATGGAACAATGAATCTTCTCGATTCTTGAAGGGACAGCCAGCATAATGCCCTTAAGTGCGAGGCGTTCTTCATCCCGCCTCAAAGCGATCAATTCTAAGAGGAGAACGCTGGAGGGATTTATGAAAACACGCTCAGGTCTCATACTAATCCTGCTCCCCTTGCTCCTGGGTCCCTGCGTCCCAGCGCAACAGCCATCTCCAACGCGACCTCGGCCGAAGATCGGGATCGCACTGGAGGGAGGAGGGGCCAAGGGCCTGGCTCACATCGGCGTGTTGGAATGGTTTGAGGAACATCATATTCCCATTGACTACATCGCGGGCACCAGTATGGGAGGCCTGATCGGAGGTTTGTATGCGACAGGCAAGCGGCCGGCTGAAATTCGTGAACTCCTTAAGGAGATTGACTGGGACAAAGTGTTGGCAGGTCGGACTCCCTATCTCGACCTTGATTTTCGTCGCAAAGAGGATCTGCGCGCCAATCCCAATGGTCTGATTGTGGGCCTGCGGCATGGCCCACAACTGCCGAGCGGGTTAAACTCGGGCCACGAGGTGTCCTTGATCGTTGACCGCTACGTCCTTCCTTATTCCGGGACGAACAATTTTGACGATCTGCCCATTCCCTTTCGTTGCGTGGCCACGGATCTGGTTTCCGGGACGCAGGTTGTTCTTAAAGAAGGTTCGCTTGCCGAGGCGTTGCGCTCCACGATGTCGCTGCCTGGAATTTTTTCGCCAGTCAAACACGAGGGAACCGTCTACGCGGATGGCGCTTTGCTGAATGACCTGCCCACTGACGTGGTGAAGCAGATGGGCGCGGACCTCGTCATCGCTGTTCACTTGGCCTCTGCGCCCGTCAGTCCGAGGGATTTCAATTCTCTCTTGGTGGTGGCGGAGCGCTCCATCGAGGTTATGATCGGCGCCAATGAGCTTCGTGGGATGGAACAGGCCGACATATTGATCACGGTCGAGACAGGCGGTTTCGCCGTGCTGGACTTCAAAAAGGCGGAGGAAATTGTTCCCAGGGGATATGCGGCTGCTCAAAGGAAGGAAAAAATTCTTACAGAGTTCTCGGTTGGCGAAGAGGCCTGGCGTGCGGTCATTGCGCAGCGTGGAGCGAGGCGGATCAATTCGGCACGGACGCCCCAGTTCGTGGAGGTGAGAGGGACCAGCACGGAAATGGCTCGTGACATCCAGAAGGAACTCTCCGGATATGTGGGTCGACCGGTCGACACGGCCCGACTGGACCGGGATCTTACCCGGCTGACCGGCGGCGGCCGGTTTAACCGACTCAGCTACACGATCATTGACCGTGGCAGCACTCCCGGGCTCCTCATCCTCGCCGACGAGAAAGACTACGCGCCGCCCTTGTTCAAGCCCGGATTCGTCGTCAATGGATCGGATCCCAAGAGCATTCAGTTTTCATTTGGCGGGCGCCTGACGTTTCAGGATGTGGCTGGATATCGCTCTGAATTACGATCCGACCTTTCGATTGGATCTGTGTATGCAATCGGATCCGAGTATTACCATCCACTGACCTCATCCAGCCGGTGGTTTGTTGCCCCTCGAGCCGGGGCAAGCAGTTCTTCGTTTAATATATACTCTCGAAACTCCCTTCTTTCCGAGTACCGTATGAACCGGGGTGAACTGGGGGTGGACGTCGGGTACTCCTTCGATCGTTTCAGCGAGCTACGTCTGGGGTATGTGGTAGGTTACCTCAATGCTAGCCGGCGCATTGGCAGTCCCTTGCTGCCTTCCCAAAGTGTGAGAACGGGGGCGAGCACACTTCGTTTTGTGATGGACCGATTGGACAGTCCAGTAATCCCGAGGCAAGGAGTAGGCTTGGAATGGAAAGCTCAATGGGTTGACGCCCATCTTGGCGCCACGTCCGGTTTCCCGCTTTCAGAAGCCACGATTCAAGTGTTTCAACCTGTCAGTAATCCTGCGTCCGTCTATCTGGTGGCCGCGGGAGGAACGACTTTTGGCCACGGCCAGACCGGATTACCCCCCTTTTCACTGGGGGGGCCTTCACGCCTGGCGGCTTACGGCATCAACGAATTTCTGACAAACCAATACTTTTATTTTCGGACGGGCTATCTCCACAGATTGGCGCAGTTGCCTCCCTTCCTGGGCGGCGCCATTTACATCTCCGGCCTTTATGAGATCGGAAAGGCGTATCACCTGCCGAACGTCACAGGCCTGCCTAATGATGCTGCCTTGGGACTGGCCGTGGAAACCGTTCTGGGTCCCGCCTTCATTGGGGGGAGTTTGGGGGACAGCGCCCACCGGAAATGGTTTTTCCAGTTGGGGAAGGTCTTTTAACAGGCTTTAGCCGCATCCTCGCTTCAGGTGATCTTTTCGTGGGGGAAGGTCGCTGCGCCCCAGCGGGTTCAACGGTTCTCGTGTTAATATTTCGTTTTTGTTCTACGTCTCTGCGGCGTAACTCAGGGCGATCTTTCAAAATTGTGCAGGCGTGAGGCTTGCCCTAATCATACACCTATGAATGCCCCCATTTCTCCATCGACTTATGCGATCGAAACAAGCGCTCTGACACGTCGCTTTGGGCCCCTTTATGCGGTGAATGGCCTCGAGCTGCGGGTGGAAGTCGGTAAGTTTTACGGTTTTCTCGGTCCCAACGGCGCCGGGAAATCAACAACGATCAAAATGTTGACCGGTCTGCTCGCCCCCACCAGCGGATCGTACCGGATCTTCGGTCAGCCGATGACCGACGCGGACGGCGGTCGCGAGATCAAACGACGGATCGGCGTAGTGCCCGAAGATTTTGCCCTCTTCGATAATTTGACGGCCCGCGAATATCTCACCTTCATCGGTCGGATGTATTTACTGCCGCTGCCGACCGTTCGGGAGCGCTGCCAGCAACTGCTCGAAATGATGGGCCTTGAAAACGAGGAAAAGAAGCTCACCCTCGAGTTTTCACACGGCATGAAAAAGAAGCTGGCGCTGGCTGCAGCCCTGATTTCGAATCCGGATCTCTTGTTTCTTGATGAGCCCTTCGAAGGGATCGACGCCGTCTCCTCCCGCACCTTGCGCGACACCCTCAAGCGCACGGTCGAACGCGGCGCCACCGTGTTTCTCACGTCGCATATTCTCGAAATTGTGGAGAAGCTGTGCACCGATGTCGGCATTATTGCCGGAGGAAAGCTGGTTCATCAGGCTTCGATGCGGGAGATTCGGCAGAAGGGCTCGCTCGAGGAGCTCTTCCTGCTGTCGGTGGGAAGTGAGCATGCCGAAGCCCGCAAGTTGAGCTGGTTGGAAGAATGAGAAGACACCCCAGCTTTCGAGGGAGCAAAGGTTGGCTGCGAAGGCCTTCAAGGACATGCCATGAACCTGAAGGAAAACCCTACTGAACGCCTTTAGATAAACCCATAGGCAGCACGATGACAGCGGCTCTTTCCAAGCTCAATGTTCTTTGAATGGGAGATCCGGCCAGGGGAGTCCCCCCTAACCTTTTGAACCGATCGAAGAGAGGAGCTGCTCCGGGAGTTAGCGAAGCTTAAATATCTTCGGATGCATCTTCAGACTTAAAGAACACGAAGGATCGCATGATACGCCATCCCAGATGAACCCGAACTGGAGTCAACTCAAAACTGTCTTGTGGTTGCGCTGGCGCTTGATGAGCAGCCAGCTGTCCCACCGCGGCAAGTTGAACGCCATCCTGACGGTTGTCTTCGCCATCATTGGCTTGACGGTCGCTGTGGGCGGATTCTTTGGTGGAATCATCGTGGGCGCATGGCCCCTCCGGACGGCCCCCCCACTGGTCCTGATGCTGGTGTGGGACGGCCTCGTCGGCATGTTCATTTTTTTCTGGCTCCTCGGAATCGTCCGGGAGATTCAGCGCGCGGAGTCTCTCGACATCAGGAAGCTGTTGCATCTGCCGGTTTCACTCCGGCAAATATTTTTGGTCAATTACATTGCCTCGCATTTCACATTCGACCTTCTCCTGTTCATGCCGGGGATGCTGGGACTGAGCCTGGGGTTGATGTGGAGCAAGGGCGGGTCGATGTTCTGGCTGATCCCTCTCACGCTCAGCTTCTTCTTCATGATGACGGCGTGGACGTATTATCTCCGTGGCTGGTTGGTGGCAATCATGGCCAACCCGCGCCGGCGTCGAGCCATCATTGTCGGAGCGACGGCAGCGATCCTTCTTCTCTCCCAATTACCCAACTTGTTTTCGATCCTCTCACGTCATGGGCGACAAGGGTCTGCCGAGAGGGGCTTCACGTCACGGCGCAGCCGCAAAACAACCAGGAAGAGCCTCGAAGAACAGCTGGCGCTGTCCAACACTTTCATCTCCGCGCATACCTACGTTCCTCCCCTGTGGGTGGGCGGCGGCGCCTCGGCCCTGGCTTCCCAAGACACTTGGCCGGCAGTGGCAGGGTCACTGTCAGCCATTCTGGTAGGGTCACTGGGGTTAATGCAAGCGTACCGGTCCACCCGGCGTTTTTACTTTGGTGAGCAGGGCGGCGTCAAACCGCCATCCGAGGAGACAAGGTCCACCGTCGAAAAAAGTCCGGCTCCCGCAACCTCTCGCGGCATGAAAAACTTTCTGGAGAAGGACCTCCCCATGTTCCCCGCCGAAGCAACTCCTTTGTGGCTGGCCTTTTTTAGAGGCCTTACCCGCGCCCCGGAGGTGAAGATGTCGCTGGCGACCAATGTGATTATGGTGGTGGTCTTCTCGGCCCTCTTCCTTTCGAAGACCTGGGCCATCCCCGGGGAGAGGTTGAAACCTTTTGTGGCCAGCGCATCAGTCGCCCTATCGTCTTTCGGATTAATTCAGCTCATGTTCAACCAGTTCGGGTTTGAGCGTAACGGGTTTCGTATGCTTGTGCTACTCCCGACTCAGCGGAAGTACTTCCTCCTTGCCAAGAATTTCACCCTCTTTCCAATCGTCTTGGGGATAGGGATGATTTTTCTCGGGCTCCTCAAGATCCTCCTGAGCTTGGGCACACTCACTTTTCTTGCGAGCTGCCTTCAACTGCTGGAAGTGTTTCTGCTATTGAGCATGGTAGGGAACTTTGCCTCCATCATGGTTCCCTACCGCATTTCCGCAGGATCCTTGAAACCAACCAAGGTTTCGGCGAAGACCTCCTTTTTCATCTTCTTTTCGCAGTTGTTTTCCCCCATTGCTCTATCTCCGATTGTGATATCCCCTGCTTTGGGATTCCTGTTTGACTATCTGGGGTGGTTGCCTGCCGGCGTGGTGAATCTGCTGTCGTCATTGGTTCTCGCCGTCCTGAGCGCATTTCTCTATTGGTTCAGCCTGGATTGGCTTGGGAGGCTTTTACAATGGCGTGAAAAAGAGATTCTGGAGGCAGTTGTCACGGAAGTGGAATAGACTGGGGCATGTCATCGGTCCATCCCGAGTCTGACAGCATGAGATCCACGCAAAGATTATTGAAATCAATGCGGCCTGTGGCACAGTTGAAGTATTCCTGTTCTGGATATTGAAGTCAGGGGTCGGAAGTCGGATATGAGAAGTCAAGCCTTTAACCCCTTGGTTCCAAGATTCCACGACAGAGAATGTGTTTTTCTTCTGACTTCTGACCTCCGACTTCTGACTTCTCCCGCCGCGGTGAATGGCTTCGGCGGCATCGTCATCAACTGCTGAACTCGGCCAGTACATATTTAACAAGTTAAAATTTAAAGTGAAATCAAGGGAACCCTTGGGATCTTGAGGTTGTTGATTAAGATCGCCCAACATACGATCCACTAAAATCTCAGGGCCAGATTGAGCACTACTCAACGGGGGGACTAGGTGAAAGCCTATAGTGATGATCTTGCTTATATCCACGATGTGGGATTCAGCCGCTTTGTTAAAGATGCAGCACCGGGACTACTAAGGCACTTGCGCCAAGCGAGAATACCGAAGGGAGTGGTCGTTGACCTGGGTTGTGGGAGCGGAATCTGGGCGCTGAGACTTTCCGATGCAGGCTTCAAGGTTTTGGGAGTTGACCTTTCACCTTCGATGATTCAGATGGCTCGGAATCGCGTCCCCAGAGGAAAGTTTCAAATGGGATCGTATTTCAAGGCCAATTTACCCCCTTGTCACGCGGTCACCGCCTTGGGGGAACCATTCAACTATCGGTTTGACCAAAAGAACAATCTCCCGGAAGTATCTCGGCTCTTCCGCCGCGTTTATGCAGCCCTGAGACCCGGAGGCCTGTTTATTTTCGATATCGCGGAGCCGGGACGAGGAGATGTTCCACGCGTGAGATATTGGGAAGGAGCAGACTGGGCCATTCTCGTGGAAGTCAAGGAGGACGTCCGGGCACGGCGGCTGACTCGTCAACTCACGACGTTTCGACAGGTAGGGGGACTATTCCGGTGCGATCATGAGACCCACCGGTTGCAGTTATATGAGCGATCCAAAATCAAACGTGAGCTCTTGCATGCCGGCTTCCGAGTATGCATCCTGAACCGATATGGAAAGCTACCCTTCCCAAAATCCTGCGTCGGTTTCCTGGCGTCGAAACCATCAGAGGGAGACGATTGACTTCAGAGATGACTCTCTCAGGATTGCATGGAGGCACCATGGGGGAACACTTAACGATTTCCTCTCTGCTTCTGGTTGAATTAGAAGGAATCCTTCCCTCACACGTCGTCACACGAAACGGTAGAGCCATGCCCTACCCACGGGCCATCACCTCGGTGCACCCATCCTTAGCATGACAACTCTGGCAAGTTACCGCCACTAACCAGGGCCATTTTCCGACCTCTGAGCCATTTTCATTTCCATCACATTTTTTGCTACAGGCTGACAGGAACCTGGTCGATAAGTCTGTGTGAGGGCGATGCCCTCCTGGCTCATGGATGAACACCCTGTGGAACCTGCCGCTTCATTCAGAGCAAGACAATTCATAGGAATTTCTCAAAGGGTAGGTCGTGCAGCAAACCGGAGTTGCCAAATTCGAGACTCGCAGGGGAATGTCACCTTACTTTGATGGACGGGAATGAATGCCGATGGACCTCCCCCTCGAATTCGAACCTTCAGCCTGCCGACCGGAAATTCCTCTGAAAGGAAACTAGTTCCATGATTAAAAGGTTGTTATTCTCCTTCCTTGTCATCCTCATGGCAACCATGAACGGATATGCACAGGCACCGGTGATCCGGTATGTTGAGCCCGCGGGCGGATTTTCATTCAATGTTCCCTCCGACTGGACGATCGAAGAAGTCCCCGGACAGAAATATCGGATGGTCTTTGGTCCGGCCGTTGACGGCTTTGCACCCAACATCAATGTCGTGGACGAACCCTCCCTGGGATCCATGGATAGCTACATCGCTGCAAGGCTCAGGGGGCTGCCCAAACTGTTTGAGAGTGCCAGCGGCAAGGAATTCAAAACTCTGACTCAAACCGACTTCATCACCAAATTTGGGCAGAGGGGAATCCGCGTAGTTACGCAATTGGAGATTAACGGGAGAGTGCTCAGGCAAGCGGAGTATTTTTTCCAGGGGAGAGAGGGCAAGGTACTTGTGGTGACCTGCACCGTTCCCACTCATGGCGGCGAGGCGTTTGATAAATTGTTTGATGAAAGCATGAAAACGTTTAACTCGGAAACCACCACACCTCGATTCCCTGCAGCCCTCTTTGGAGAGGAAGACAACGTGGTGGGATAACTCCGGACGATCCGTGTCCGGAGACCAGGGGTCAGTTTGGCCGGGACACGATCTCGCTTGAAGCGGCCGGTTGTGCATTCGGCACTGACAGCTGTGCGGCCTGATGAGGCGGGATGCCCTGCACAGATAATCCGGTGCGGGCGCATTGAGTTGTAAGAGGAGGAAGCAGCCCGGGGCTCAGGCCCCGGGCGCGGACGATCCAGTCACCACCGGCCTCGTCTCAGCCTTGTCTTCTTCCGGCCCTTCTCACCTTTTATCCAGTCAAGTAATGTGACAGCGCCACGCCGCCTTCAACCCTGCTATAGAATCATCTCCCGTCAATGGAATTCATTCGGCCTCTGCTACTGAAAAGACATGGCCCCTATTCAGGGCTCCGATCATGAGGGAAGATCTTGTTGCTCTCTATTCCCCCATCGCCTGGCCTACCCCAAAACCAGGTTCTTCGCCGCGGTAAGAATTCGTTTCACCTTTTGGGGGGAATTCGCTTCGCAATACAAACGAAGCATGGGCTCCGTGCCGGAGGGCCGGATCAAAACCCACTCGTTTTCATTGAAAAGCATCTTGAACCCGTCCAGATTCTCACGTCGGGCCACCGCATAGTTCGAGATCTTCTGGGGCGGCCGTCGAGTCAGTCGCGCAATGGCGGCTTGCTTCTGTGATCCGCTCAGGTGCAGGTCCATGCGGTCAAAATAGAACGCCCCGTAGGTCCGCATCAAATCGCTGACCACCTCGCGGAGTGATTTCTTCTGATGCACCATGATCTCGAGGAGCAACAGCGCACAAAGAAAACTGTCGCGTTCAGGAAGATGACGGGTGATTCCGATGCCGCCACTTTCCTCGCCGCCGATGAGAACATTTCGGCTGAGCATGAGATCGCAGATATATTTGAACCCGATGGGGGTTTGGTGCAGGACCAGCGAATGCCGCTGGCAGATGCGGTCGATCATCTTGGTGGTGGAAAAGGTCTTGGCCACCTCGCCCCCCATCCGGCGTACCCCGACAAGATGCTCCAGAATCATCGAAAAAATCTTGTGTGAATCGATGAATAATCCCGTACTATCCATGGCTCCGATGCGGTCGGCGTCCCCGTCACTCGCAAATCCGACGTCGTATCTCCCGCGCTGCATCGCTATACGCAGTTCAGCGAGGTTTGAATCGATGGGCTCCGGATTGATTCCACCAAAAGACGGATTAATCTCACCGCGCATTTCAAGGCAGGTAATCCCGAGGTCCGTGAGGATGGATTTTAGAGTTCCCCGACCGGCGCCGTACATCACGTCCACCAGCACCCGGACGCGCGCGTTGCGCAGCCGGCGGAAGTCCACGGTCCGCTTCAGATATTCGCAATAGGGGTGCTTGAAATCGAGCACCCGAATCCTGCCCGCACGGAACCGGACAGGTTTCTTCCGCTCACCCAACGCGGCCGGCAATCGCTTTTCAATCTCATGAATGATGGAGGGACTCGCAGAGCCTCCGTAGGTCCCCTTGAACTTCACACCGTTCCATCGCGCCGGATTGTGACTGGCCGTGATCATGACGCCGCCGGAGGTCCGGTAATGCCGCACGGCAAACGAAAGGATCGGGCTTGCCACGTAATCATTGGAAAGTAACACTTCAATCCCGTGGGCCGAGAGCACCTCAGCGGCCACCTGGGCACACTCTGGAGAAGTGAACCGGGTGTCATAGCCCACCGCGATGACTTTACGCCCTGCGGACGTTTCGTTGACATACCGTGCAATAGCGCTGACCACAAGCCGGACGTTATCAAAGGTAAAATCGTCGGCGATGACACCCCGCCACCCGTCGGTCCCAAAAATAATGGATGACATAATGATCCTGTTCCTGCGAATGAAGGTCGTTAAAATGTCCCGGTGGGAGAATGTCTACCGTCCGACTCTCCGCCAATGTTGAAACCCTGTCCCTTCCCGGCGACCGGAGTCCGGGTCGGCTTCCTCTAAAGCAGCTCCTTCAATCCTCTTTGTTCCAACTCCTTGACCAGTTTTGAGACGTCCTGGGACCGGTTTCGGTCGCAGATCAGGAGGGCATCCTCTGTTTGCACGATGATCAGATCCTTGACGCCGATCAGGGCTACCAGTTTATCAGGGACATCGATCAAGTTGCCCCGGGCATCCAGAGTGATGCAATTCCCCTTGAGGATATTCCCCGAACTGTCCTTCTCCAACACTTCGTAAAGCGCTTCCCAGCTTCCCAGATCACTCCAGCCGATATCGCTGGCGACACAGAAGATGTTTCCAGCCTTCTCCATGATGCCATAATCCACGGAAATGGAATCGGTTCGCGGATACCATTCTTCCAATGCTCCCTCAAGGAATCCCGCTTCCGCGCGGGCCGCAATTTCGGTAAGAGCCTTGTCGGTTGCCGGAAGAAATCGCGCCGTGGCAGTGATCACGGTGCTGGCCTTCCAGATGAAGATGCCTCCATTCCAATAGTAATTTCCATTCGCCAGGTATCGCTCCGCCGTGGGGCGGTCCGGCTTCTCAACAAACCTCTCGACGACATGGACCTTTACACCCACTCCTCGCACCACGCCCGGTTCCTCTACCTCGACATAACCGAATCCCGTCTCAGGCCGCGTGGGTTTCAATCCCAGCACAACAATGTTTTCTCCCTTCTGAGCGACGGATTCGGCTGCGCGGAGGCAATCCAGGAAGAGCTCGCGGCGGGTGATGATCTGATCGGAGGGCAGGACGACCAGGACGGCCTCAGGGTCCCGTTGGGCGATGAGGTGGGCCGCCAGCCCAATGCAGGGCGCCGTATTGTGTCCTACCGGTTCCGCGATGATCTGATCGGGAGGAACTTCGGGCAACTGCTCGCGGATGGAATCCCGAAGGATCTTATTCCCCAGAACAAAGATGTTGCCCGGAGGAATGAGAGGAGCGATCCGGTCCACACTCTGTTGCAGCAGCGAACGCCCGGTAAAAATCTTAAGTAGTTGCTTGGGTTCAGCAATCCGACTCTGCGGCCAGAACCGCGTACCCCGCCCACCTGCCAGGATAACAGCATAAATCATAAACTGTCACGATTGCGAGACGGCCTCGTCCCCCCGGTCAACCTAAACTCAAAACAAGGGCCTGGGGCTGGCGTCATCGCCTGCCGAGAGAGATGAAGCTGAGTTTGAATAGGCGGACGAGAACGTCTGCCTCACATCAACCCTGAAAAACCTTCTATCCCAGGGAAATCACAAAATCACGAAATACCGTCAGGCCCCGCTTGATCGTGTCCATTGAAGTGGCATAGGAAAAACGCAGGTGCTCCGGGGTGCCAAAGGCTTCTCCCGGAACCACGGCGATGCGAGCCCGATCCAATAACGCCTTGGCCAAATCCATGGAATTGCGAATTCCGCCCTTGCCGTAAAGAGCGGAGACGTTGGGGTAGACATAGAATGCGCCGTACGGCCGGGCGCAGCGGATCCCCGGGATCGATCCCATGGCATCCAGCACATACTGGCGGCGCCGCGTGTACTCATCAAGCATTTCCCGGACGGAGTCTTGGGGGCCCTCGAGCGCCTCGAGGGCGGCACGTTGCGAGATGGACGTGGGATTCGACGTCGAGTGGCTTTGAATCTTAAGCATCTGCTGGATCAGTTTTTCCGGAGCCAGGGCGTAACCCAGCCGCCATCCGGTCATGGCGTACGTCTTCGAGAGAGTGCCGATCACGAGCAGCCGCGACTTGATCGCGTCACCAAGGCTGGCGATTGAAAACGGCTTTCGGCCTTCGTAGAGGAAATGGCTGTAGGCTTCGTCGGTGATCAAGAAGAGATCCCGATCGATGGCGAGCTGCGCAATTTTTTGGAATTCCTCCTCCGCAACCACGCCCCCGCTGGGGTTGTTCGGAGAGTTGACGATGATGAGCTTCGTCTTCGGGGTAACGGCGCGTTCCACATCGCCGGCTCTTAAGCAGAAATCATTTTCCTCTCTTGCGGGAACGAAAATCGGGACCCCGCCATGATAAGTAATCAAGTCCTGGAACGTCACCCAAAAGGGAGTCGGGAGGATGACCTCATCTCCATGATCGACCAGCGCGGCCATGGCATTGAATAGGGCCTGCTTGCCGCCCACCGTCACAATGGTTTCTTTCGCCGAATAAGAGGACCCGAACTCACCGGCATGGTGACGCGCAATGCTCTCGCGCAGGGGCATGATCCCGGGGGTGGCCGTGTACTTCGTGAAATTCGATTCAATGGCGCGAATACCGGCGGCCTTGACATTCGCGGGGGTAGGAAAGTCAGGCTCTCCCGGCCCAAAATCAAAAATCTCGATCCCTTGTGCCTTCAGTTTTTCGGCCTCGGTCAGAACCTGCATGGTAGCGGAAACACTGATCCGATGAGTCCGTTTTGAGTAACGATCGCTCGGTTCCATGAGAGTCCCCTGAAAAGGTAAGGATATGAATTCAACGTCGATCAAGTAAAAGGCGTCCAACAGAGAGCTGCGGGTGATTTCGGTTCAGGTCGTGACGCTTCCTGATACTACGAGCAACTTACACTGGAAGAGTAAAAAAGCGCTCCCGTTTCCGATCCAACCCGGTCCTGCCCTGCTGAAACTAATCCCGTCGACGGGCCGCCATAGGTCCCCTGTTCTTTGCGAGCAGGCGTTGCTCCACAATTTCGGGCACCAGCCCTCTGACTGACCCTCCCAGGACAAAAATCTCCCGGATCAGCTTGGAGCTCAGATAGCTAAAGGACTCTGCGGGCAACATAAAGACCGTTTCGATCCGGGGTTCAAGCCTCCGGTTCATCAGTGCCATTTGGAGCTCATACTCGTAGTCCGAGATGGCCCGGATGCCCCGGACAATAACGGTGGCTTTCTTCTTCACCGCGTATTCGACCAGCAAGCCGTCGAACGTATCCACCGTCACGTTCCCGAACCGATTGCGGGCGACCGTTTTCAACATCGCCACCCGCTCCTTTACGGTAAAGAGAGGGTCTTTGTCGGGGTTGAGCAGGATGGCGACGATCACCTCATCGAAGAGTTTACTGCACCGTTCGATGATATCGATGTGACCGTTCGTCACAGGGTCGAACGTGCCCGGATAGAGCGCGATTTTGTTCAAAGGAGTCCTCAGAGTTCGGGATTGGTGATCTGCGGCTGATAAAATGAGAGCTGACTATCCCCTTGCGTTTTTTCCCTCACCCGTTCGAGCGCGCCATAGGCCATCGCGAGGTTGAGGCGTCTGGAATGCTCGGCAATGACGAGGGTGTGGTGCACTAAATTGATTCTGCTGCCGAGAGCGGTAAGGATCTTCTGGTACTCCTGCGTCTCCGCATACGGAGGATCAAGGAAGCAAATGTCGAATTCACCTTGCTGCTGAAGCGCGCGACCCACATCGCCTTGGATGATACTAAATCTCGACTTGATTTCCAACGTCAAAAGGTTCGACCGGAGGCACTCCACTGCGGGGAAGTGCTTTTCGATGAATGTCACGTGAGCGGCGCCACGGCTGAGCGCTTCGATCCCGATTGCGCCGCACCCGGCATAAGCGTCAAGGAATCGGGCGCCGACGATTCCGGTTCCAATGATGTTAAAGAGTGTTTCACGGAGCCGGTCACTCGTGGGCCTTAGCCGCATGCCCCGGAGGGTCCTGATGTGCCTGCCGCCATATTCTCCTGCAATGATGCGAAGCATAAAATTCAGCTGTCAGGTGCCAGGTATCGGGTGTCAGGGAGACCGGAAACCAGAGTTCAGGTTCAGATACTGAGCGCAAAATACAAAATGCGAATTGGATCAGCGGTGCCAGGGTGGATTCTCAATCAAGAGTTCTGGACATTAAATCTAGAACCCCGAATTTCAGACCTTAATCTTCAAGTTCCCTGGCACCTGACACCCGACACCTGATCCCTCATCCCTCACCCTACGTGAACCAATCCAAAACGACGCTTCCAATGGGCGCGGAGATACCGCACTACGTCCGCAAATTCAGAATCGCCCGGAGGGCGCTCGGTGAAGACAGAGGCCTCACGTTTGGCCAGTTCCAGCAACTCCTGGTCGCGAATGAGATTGGCGATTCGAAAAAGGGGAATCCCTGATTGTTTCGTCCCAAAAAACTCCCCGGGACCCCGCATCTGCAAATCAAGCTCGGCAATCTTGAAGCCGTCCAGGGTCAACTCCAGACATTTAAGCCTCTGGGCAGCCTCTTCACTGACGGCCTCGGGGGTCATCAGGAAGCAATACGATTTCTTTGGGCCACGGCCGATCCTCCCGCGAAGCTGATGCAATTGCGCCAGGCCGAAGCGCTCGGCATGCTCCACCATCATCAGGCTCGCGTTGGAAACGTCCACCCCCACTTCAATCACCGTGGTTGAGACAAGGATCTGAGTCGTCCCTCCGGAGAATTTTGCCATGACTTCATTCTTTTCGCCTCCGGAGAGGCGTCCATGTAGCAGTCCTACCTGGAGATCGGGGAACACTCGTGTGGAAAGGTCTTCATACATCGCAACAGCCGCCTTTAAATCCAGCGTCTCGGACTCCTCGATGAGCGGGCAGACCACATAAACCTGCGATCCCCCTTCCACTTGCCGGCGGACAAACCGGATAACTTTCTGTCGCTCTCCCTCCTTCACCCACTGCGTCTCAATGGGTTCCCGATGGGGTGGCATCTCATCGATGACTGAGACGTCCAAGTCCCCGTAAAGAGTCAGTGCCAGAGTTCGAGGGATAGGTGTTGCGGTCATGACGAGAGTGTCCGGATACTGGCCTTTGCGCCTGAGTTGCAATCGCTGAACCACTCCGAACCGATGCTGCTCATCAATCACGACCAAGCCGAGGTTTTTAAACTCGACGTCTTTCTCCAACACGGCGTGGGTGCCCACGACCAGATCCACCTCCCCGCGACCCAGCGCTTCAAGGGTCTTCTTTCTTGCTGTCCGGGGCAGCGCACTGGTGAGCAGGGCGATCCGGGTACCGATCGGTGCGAGAATCCTCCGCGCATAAAGATAATGCTGCATCGCGAGAATCTCGGTGGGAGCCATCAGAGCAGTCTGAAACCCATTACCCATGGCAAGGATCATGGCTTGAAGGGCAACGATGGTTTTGCCTGAGCCCACATCCCCCTGCAGGAGACGATTCATGGGACTGGCTGATCGCATGTCCTCGACGATCTCCCGCAGAACCCGCTTCTGCGCTCCGGTGGGATGGAACGGAAGGATCTTCTTGATGGCGGCGCGAACGGCTTCGCTGGCCTGGAAAGAGATGCCGGGTTGCTGGTGGGAACGCCGCCTTTTGAGAGCCAGGCCCACTTCCAAGAGAAAGAACTCTTCAAAAATCATCCGCTGTTGCGCGCGTGAGCGAAACGAATTCAAGGTTTCGCTGTTTTCACTCGAATCAGGAAAGTGAAAATGATTCAGCGCTGTCGCCCGGCCCGGGAAATCGAGTCGCTTACATACGGAAGACGGCAGGGGGTCGGCGTCCTTCAAGGACACCGTCTCCAGGGCTGAGGCGATCAACCGGCGCAGATGGCGGGCCGTGAGAGACCCGATCGCTTCGTAGACAGGAACAATTCGCCCCATTTCAAAGGAGGAAACACCTTCTTCGGTTTCTTGACTTCCCTCGCCGATGATTTCGAATTGTGGATTGATGAATTGCAGGTTTCGATATCCATACGGATCGGGCTCCGGTTTGCCGTAGAAGACGACGTGCAACCCCTGCCTAAAAACCTTCCGCTGTTCCAGGTAAGCGCCATTGAACCATTTGCACCGGACCATGCCGGACGCGTCGCGGGCGGCGAGATCGTAGATGAACATTCCCCGGCGCCGGGTCCGTGACAAACCGCACGAAAGCACCGTCACGAGCACCGACTGCGGCTGACCAACACGCAGGTCCCGGACCGAGGAAAAGTGGACCCGGTCTTCATAACGAAAAGGAGCATAGGTGAGCAAATCTCCCACCTCCTCAATTCCTCGTCGCCTGAGTAACTCTGCACGACGCGGACCCACCCCCTTCAGGTATTGAATCGGCGTGTTGAGATCAAGTGAGGGCATGAACAACTGCAAGTTGTGAAGAGTGGCTGGAGGGGCATTAAAGGGGGCAATTCATTCTACCACCATTTCCCCAAAGTCCCGTTTCGGATTTTAGATTGCGGGTTGCGGAATGCGGATTGCGGAATATAACCATTGAACCGCTGTCCTAATCCGCTTGAGTTGGAGTTGATTCCATCCCCTGCCGGACCGAAATCCGCATATCTCCCCGGGCGGTTTCCAATTTGGGGACTGCGCATCCTGTCATTCGAACCCCCGGGGCCTCAACTCTTAAATTCCACATTCCGAAATCCAAAATTCATTCATTCCTGCTTCAAACTCCGATCCATCAATTGATGGATGGCATCGGTCGGGGTCCGTTCCTCGTACAACATCGCATGCATCTGGTCAACGATGGGCATTTCGACCTGATGTTTCCTGGCCAGCGCGACGGCGGCCACCGTGGTGCGAACGCCTTCGGCGACCATCCTCATGCCCGACACAATTTCAGTCAGCTTCTTTCCCTTCCCCAACTCCTCACCCAGCGTCCGGTTGCGGCTCAAGGCCCCCGTGCAGGTCAGCACGAGATCGCCGAGCCCCGCCAGCCCCGCCATGGTTTCTTTTTTTCCACCCTGCGCCAAGACCAGCCGCGTCAGCTCTGCTAAACCCCGTGTAATGAGGGCTGCGATCGAGTTCGATCCAAGACCCAGGCCTTCACAGACCCCCGCCGCGATCGCAATCACATTCTTGACCGATCCCCCCAACTCCACTCCCACGACATCACTATTTCGGTACAGGCGGAATTGGCGGCTTGAGAACTCCCGCTGCACTAGTTGGGCGGCCGGATCATATTCCGAAGCAATGACGACGGCCGCCGGATCTCCGCGTGCAATTTCCCTGGCGAATGTGGGTCCCGACAACACCGCAAACCGCACTCCCGACTCCTTGCCCACCACATCCCAGAAGACCTCCGACATCCGCATTAATGAATCTTCCTCAAGCCCCTTGGTGGCACTGATGAAGATCATCTCGCCACGAAGATGAGGAAGCATCTGCTGGTAGAGTCGCCGGGCATGGTGCGAGGGCATCACCCCAATCACGATTTCGGCGCCGGCCAGAACCTCATCAAACGAGCTGGACGCCATGAGGGCTTCTGGAGTCTTAAAGCCTTCCAAAAAAAGGCAATTTTCGTGGCGTTGGTTAATGGACTCGACGACTTCCTTTTCGTAGGCCCATAATCGGACGGGGTGCCCCTGCCGGGAGAGAATAATGGATAGGGCCGTCCCCCAATTTCCACCCCCGATAACCGCGACTCTTTTCATAGAATAAAATCTCCATGCAACCAGGTCAGACTTTCCGGCTTAGCACCTCCCGGGCAGCGAGCGTTCAGTTTCGATTGTTGCCGCGCCCTGGGATCCCTTTTGGGGTGAGGCAAGCAGCCCGGCTCAACGTCAACATTACGATACTTTTTTCGAAAAACCTGTGAACTTGTTCTCTGTGCCTCGCAGGAGCCGGCGAATATTTTCATGATGTTTAACGACGATAAGAATGGCTCCCAAAGCCGTCGCGACGAGGACTGGCGCCGAGAGCACGTGCTGACCCATGAAATAGGCAACCACCGGAAAGGCTCCCGTTGCAATGATCGAACCCAGTGAGATATAGCGTGACAACCACACGACAATTACGAAAATGACTAAGACAGCTGCCACGGCCTGCGGGAAGATGGCCAGGAATACCCCGACCCCCGTCGCCACTCCTTTCCCTCCCTTAAATTTCAGGAAGACAGGAAAAACATGTCCCAGGATGGCCGCCATGGCTGCGAATGCGATAACCCATTCATTCTCCGGAAAGAGTCTCTGGGCAATCAGGACCGCCACGAAACCTTTTCCCACATCCAGCAAGAAGGTCAGGATGCCACCGGCCCGGCCGGCGGCGCGCATCACATTGGTGGCACCGATCGAACGACTCCCCACTTCGCGCACATCGCGGCCTGATTTCATCTTGACGATCAGGTAACCGAATGGGATCGAGCCCAGCAGATATGCAATCAGGACAGCCAGAATTGCCAGACCCATCGTGCTGCAACCTCAATATAATAGGATTGCCTGTCGGCCAGCGTCACGCGCCGGAAGGGGCTTATTTTAACGCAAAAGTGGCCCGCTTCGTATAGATCGATCCACTCCGCTCCAGCTTGCTCTCGTAAAGAAAGAAATGGCTGACCATCGTGGTTCCGCACTGGTAATTCGAAAAAGGCGAGGTGGCTTCGATAAAGGAAGCCACATCCGGAAGAAACTTGATGCGGCCGATGGTGGCATGGGGGGAAAAAGGACGCGACTCGGGAGGAAATCCGGCCGCTCCCAGCGAGTCCTCCACAAACCTGGCGAGCGATTGGAGTTGTTCCCCCCCTTGCTCAATCCCTATCCACACCACGCGCGGCGCGCGAGCGTTGGGAAAAAAACCGAGGCGCCCAACGGAAACTTGAAATGGCTCCACGCCGCTCTTGTGGGCCGAGAACGTCTCCATCACCCGTCGCTGTTGGTCCGGAGAAATTTCTCCAAGAAACTTCAGGGTGAGGTGGATTGACTCCGGGCGCACCCAGCGGACGGCGTGTGAAAAGCGTGCCAGGGCGGCCTGGGCCTCCGCAATCCTGGCCTCAATTTCCCGGGTCAAATCGACCGCTAAAAACGCGCGCACGTTTGAACCTGCCCCGAGGGGCCTCAGCCGCCCGGCCCCCCCGCCATTCAGAGTAATTTTCGTCGCAACATATCCAGCGCAAGTTGTGAGGCCCACCAGCGGATCCGCTGGCGGTCGCCGGGGAAACGCACCTCGCGATGATCCACCTGGGTCTCACTGGTCACGGCCACATGCACCAGACCCACCGGCTTCGCTTCACTCCCTCCGGAGGGCCCGGCGATTCCCGTCACCCCGATCCCAAACGTCGTCCCCGCCTTTTTCCGGATGCCTTCCGCCAAACCGATGGCCACTTCGCGACTGACGGCACCGCTCATATCGATCAGCAGGGGCGGGACATCAGCCAGTTCTGTTTTCGCGGTATTGCTGTAACACACCACTCCGGTGACAAAATACGCCGAACTTCCCGGGATCCGGGTCAATCGCTCCGAAACCAGCCCTCCGGTGCAACTTTCCGCCACTGCCACTGATGCTTGCCGCATCGTCAAATACATCCCAACAATCTGTTCCAGGGACTCTCCGCGACGGGAAAAAATATGATCCCCCAGCTCCAGTTCGATCTTGTCCCCCAGTTCATTCAACAAGGCCTCCGCCTCCTCTTCCGTGGGGGCCGTGGCTTTCAAGTGGATTTCAATCTCCCCCGGCGACGCGAGGATCGTGGTCACGGGAACCCGGTAGCGAGTGTAGATCGGCGCAATGCGAGCATCGCAGGCCGATTCCGTAAGGCCGGTCAATTTGAAAACCCGCTTTTGAATACGAACGCCCTGAGACATCTCCGACAAAGAGGGCAGACATTGCGATTCAAACATCGCCTTCATTTCATGGGGTGGGCCCGGGAGCAAGATGGCGTGCTTTCCTTCGGATTCAATCCAGAGCCCGGGGGCCGTGCCTTGATTGTTTTCGAGGATCCGAGCCCCCGAAGGGACTAGGGCCTGACGGGCATTGTTTGAAGTCATCGTCAAGCCGCGAGACCGGAATCGTTCCTCCAGTTGCTTGAGGATGGCTTCGTCCAACACCAGGGGCCTCTGAAATACACGGGCGAATACCTTTCGGCTGATATCGTCTTCGGTCGGTCCAAGGCCGCCGGTGGCAAGAACCAAATCCACCCGTTTCAAGGAGTCGCGCAAGACCTGCTCCAGGGAGGTCTCATCATCACCGACGATGAATTTTGCATTCAAGTCGATGCCGATACTGTTCAGCTTTTCGGTCAGATAGAGCGAGTTGCTGTCTATCCGATCGGGTGTCAAAAGTTCAGATCCGATGGCGATAATTTCAACTTTCAGCGAGCTCACAGGTTCAAGTCCTCGGGAAGAGATAGGGAGGAGTGACTTCAACGGTTGGACGCCGCCTGAAGAAGTGGAAGTCGACGGCACCGCCGGTTTGGGCCGACCCCCTCCCTCTCACACAGGCCGGTCAATGGAATTCAGATTCAAGCGATAAATCGAGTCCGTGGTCGCAAGAATGAGATCGCCTCTAGTAGTCCAGTCCATGGCCAGGCCGACAATACCGGCACCCGCGACCACCAAGGAAGCCTTTCGGTCAGAACCGATCCGAACGACCCCCTTTTGACCCGCAAGGGAGGCCGCCACCAACAGATTTCCCTGCCGATCAAACGCCATTCCCTGGGGACGGCCCAGCCTCGCGTAGTACTTCTCCACCTCCCCCTGGGGGGTGATGCGATAGACTGCATCAAGGCATCCGATCGTGGGACCCGTAACGAACAAGCCACCTTCAGCGTCGAGGGCCAAGTGGTACGCGGACACACTCGGCTCCATGGTCGCAAAGACATAGGTCTTTCGATCCCGATCCATTTTGAATATCGTGCCACTGCGGTCTCCCACGTACAGATTGTCTTCCGGGTCAAATACCAGCCCGGTCGCTACTCCCATCCCTTTCGCATAGACTTCCATCTCCGAGGGAGACGACACCTTGTAGACCGTTCCATCAAAACGACTGGAAATAAACAATTCCCCTTTTGAATCAAATGCCATGCCCGTGGGATTCATCACCTCCGAGAGATAAGGGGTCACCCCCTCCGGAGTGATTTTGAATACCGACGTGGGCACCTTCTGCCCCCGGGAACCGCTGAATGTGGTGTAAATGTTCCCTTCCCGATCGATGGCCGGGTTCGACACCGGATGTAAATTTCCCACCAACAACGAGGCCACACCCAAGCGAGCGGGGGAGCTTTGATAATCCCCGTGCGCGATCTTGACCTCGCCCAGATTAGCGTCCCGCGGAACAACCACGACCCCATACTGCTCAGAGCAGACCACGAAATGCCCGGCCAAGTTATCGATGGAGACACATGGCCGGACGCCGTCGGTCATGAAATGATCGCCTTCGATCGAAACTTCGGCCCCGGGAAGCGCCGCCGGAGGTTCTATCTTTTTGATGACAGGATTCATGAGGATTAAATCAAATCAACCGGGAGGATTTCAAGGAATCCGGCCAACCTCGGGCCCAAGGGAATCGCCGGATCGCATTTTAATGGGTTACCAACCAAACAATTTTCTCACTGCGAGGAGAACGATGAAGGCGTAAATGCCGGCGGCCACATCATCCAGCACAATGCCAGCGCCCCCGTGCAGGTCCTGGATTTTACGGATCGGATATGGCTTCCAAACATCAAACAACCGAAACAAAAAAAAACCAAGCGCCAGCGACTTCCAGGAAATAACAGGAGAAAGAAGCCCGAGATACGTGATCTGTTGTCCAATCACCTCATCAATCACGGTCTGATGCGGATCGATCTCTCCAAACCAGGACTCACTGCGAGTAGACGCCCAGATCCCAACGATCGTCAGGGCCAGGATGAGGGCAAGGTGTGCGGGAATGTGGAGGGAGGCCGGATACCAACGATATAAGACAAGCCAGAGACCCACCGACAATGCTGACCCCGTCGTCCCCGGGGCTATAGGAGAATAGCCGGCTCCCAAGGCCGTGGCGATGACGATGGCCACCCGATCGCCCATGGGACGGTCACTCTGCTGTATGCTGTTCTTCTCCACAATAGGACTCAGGCCTGCGGTTCCAACGATACCATTCGTCCGACGAGGTCGTAATCGTGTGCTTCAGTAATTTCAACCTGTGCAAACATGCCCGCCCGGGCAGTCAGCCCCTCGGCAACATCGTTGATTAACACCACACCATCAATACCCGGTGCCTGGGACTCCATCCGTCCTTGCAAGAGCAAGTCGGTTTCATCTGAAGTCCCCTCCAGCAGCACGCGCACGCGATGTCCCACGCGCCTTGAATTCTTCGCATGGGCGATCTTGCGCTGGAGTAACATCAAGACGTCCCGACGCTCCAGGGCAATTTCTGAGGCGACCTTGTCCGGAAGCTCAAAGGCCCGGGTGTTCTCCTCGTCCGAGTAGGTGAACACGCCCAGATGATCGAACTGCACCTCTTCCACGAAATCACAGAGCTCTCGAAAATCCGCCGGGGTCTCCCCCGGATAGCCGACGATCAAGGTGGTTCTCAAGGCAGCAGTTGGAATTTCGCTCCGGATCATGGACACCATCTCTGTAAACAGCTTTCGATGTCCTCCCCGTCGCATGGATTGAAGGATGTTCTCGCTGACATGTTGCAGCGGCACGTCAAAGTAGTTACAGAGGTTGGCATGGCGGGATACCCTGTCCACCAGCTCCCGCGTCAGGTGGTTCGGGTAACAATAGAGAAAACGGATCCACGCCAAGCCTTCGATGCTGGCCAGTTCGGACAACAATTGGGGGAGGCTATGGCCGGGTCCGAGGTCCCGGCCGTAATGTGTCGTGTCCTGTGAGATGAGATTCAATTCGCGGACACCCCGGGACGCCTGCTGCGAGGCTTCGGCCACCAGGGAGGCGACGGAACGGCTTCGAAAGAAGCCCCGCAGACTGGGAATGATGCAAAACGAACATACATGGTCGCATCCCTCGGCAATTTTCATATAAGCTGTATGGCGGGGCGTCGCCTGCACCCGCGGGGTATGTTCGTCGTAAAGGAAGAGCGGGTAGGAGCGGCCCTCCGGGGGGGGTGCCAGGGCGCTCACCTCACAAGCATCCACGATGCTCTCTAATTCGTTGACTCCGAGGACCACGTCGACTTCAGGAATTTCCAAGCGCAACTCGCTGCGATAGCGTTCTGCCAGGCAACCGGTGACCACCAACTTCTTGGCCCGGCCCTTCGATTTGAGCTGCGCCATCTCCAGGATGGAGTCAATGGATTCCTTCTTCGCGCTCTCAATGAACGCACACGTGTTGACAACCAGCACGTCTGCCTCTTCGGCTTGCGATGTGATGCCCCACCCTTTTTGGTCGAGCAGACCCATCATGACTTCGCTGTCGACCAGGTTCTTGGGGCATCCCAGGCTGATGAAACCGACTTTTTTCATGAAACCTTTATCCCGCCACAAAAACGCATAGAGCTCACAAGAATCAACCAGCACCCATGACCGCGCCCGGATCGAGGTCGCGGGGGGATTGCCGTCCCCCCCTTTCCTTCTCTGACCAACGGTTAATTCGACTTGGGTGACTGCGGGCCGCCGGGTGCCGCCCCGGTCTTTCCGCGCTGCTCGCGCAACACTGCTTTTCGGCTGAGCTTGATCTTGTTCCCCTCGACGCCGATCACTTTGACCATCACCGTATCGCCTTCTTTCAGGACGTCGCGCACCTCACGAATCCGTTGTTCATCGATTTCGCTGATATGCAACAGGCCATCTGTTCCGGGGATGATC
Organism: Terriglobia bacterium; assembly: GCA_041494885.1. GTDB lineage: Bacteria > Acidobacteriota > Terriglobia > JAIQFV01 > JAIQFV01 > JAIQFV01. Next base: position 38,398 of record JBGQBO010000027.1, on the reverse strand, counting down.
TCGACGAAGGCCCCGAAATCGGCAATCCGTGACACGCGTCCGACGTAGGTTTTTCCTACTTCCGCTTCGGCGGTTAAATCCTTGATCATCTGGATGGCTTTTTTGGCCCCGGTCTCGTCGGCGGAGGCAATGTCAATCTTGCCATCGTCGTTCACATTAATCTTGACCCCGGTTTGCTCGATGATGCTTCGAATGATCTTGCCGCCCGGTCCAATCACATCCCGAATTTTATCGGTCTTGATCTGCATGGTGAAAATCCGCGGGGCAAGCGGTGATATGGCCGGTCGTGGCGCGACCAGCGTCTCCTTCATGCGATCCAGAATGAATAAGCGCGCCACCTTGGCCTGGGCCAGTGCCTCACGCATGATCTGCGGGGTTACGCCGCCGATCTTGATATCCATCTGCAGGGCGGTGATCCCCTCGGTAGTTCCCGCCACCTTGAAATCCATATCGCCAAAGTGGTCTTCAGCCCCGGCAATATCCGTCAAGATGGCATACTTCTCCCCCTCCTTCACCAGCCCCATCGCAATGCCGGCGACCGGCGCTTTGATGGGCACGCCTGCATCCATCAGGGCGAGCGTCGAGCCACAGACCGTGGCCATCGAAGAAGAACCATTGGACTCCAGGATGTCTGACACGACGCGTATGGTGTAGGGGAAGTTGTCTTCGCTGGGCATAACCGCGCTGAGCGCGCGCTCGGCGAGGGCGCCATGGCCGATTTCGCGCCGCCCCGGTCCCATCATCCTCCCCACTTCACCCACGCTGAACGGAGGAAAATTGTAATGCAGCATGAACCGCTTTTCGATGCCCTCCACCTCCATCAGGATATCAACGCGCTGCACGTCCTCCGCCGTGCCCAGCGTGGTCGTGACGAGGGCCTGCGTTTCCCCGCGCGTGAAGATGGAGGACCCGTGTGTGCGCGGCAAAACCGCCACTTCACTCGTAATCCCGCGAACTTGATCAAAGGCGCGGGAGTCCGGCCGTCGCCGGGCCTCGAGGATGTCCTCACGAAAGAGCCTTTCACAGAGATTTTCAAAAATATGCTTCGCCTCCACCTGCTTGGCTTCTTCGGCGTCCGCCAGCGAGGCCATGATCTCTTCTTTCACCTTGTGCACTCGCGCCTGGCTCTCCAATTTTGTGCCTTGGGTGGTGTCAAGCGCCTCCTTGAGCGGCCTTTTGAATTTCGCTTCAATTTCCGCCTTCAAGGCCTCGTCATACTTGACCGGCTCGACCGTACGTTTCGTGGTCTTGACCTGGGCAGCCAACGAACGCTGCAAACCAACAATTTTCTTAACCTCCGCGTGCCCGAACTCCAGGGCTTCCACCATTTTCTCTTCCGAGATCTCACTGGCACCCGACTCCACCATGACGATGCCTTCTTCACTTCCTACGACCGTCAGGCTCAGGGTCGATCGTTTCTGGTCCGCGTAAGTCGGATTGATCACGAGCTGATCGTCAATCAATCCCACGCGCACGGCGGCGATGGGAGTTTCAAACGGGATGTCGGAAAAGAAGAGGGCTGACGATGCCCCGGTGATGGAAATGATATCCGGGTCATTGTCCGGATCGGCGGAGAGTACCAGGGCAATGACCTGTGTCTCGCAGCGAAATCCTTCGGGGAACAGCGGGCGAATGGGACGATCGATCTGCCGGGAAGTGAGGATCTCCTTTTCGCTGGGGCGCCCCTCTCGCTTGATATAGCCGCCGGGTATCTTTCCCGCGGCATAGTTGTATTCGCGATAATCCACGGTGAGCGGGAAAAAATCGATTCCTTCGCGTGCCTGGAAGCTCGAGCAGGCGGTCACTAAGACCACCGTGTCACCATAACGGACGACGGCAGCGCCGCCGGCTTGCTTGGCCCATCGGCCGGTTTCGATGGAAAGAGTCCTTCCACCCATTTCAATACTGGCACTGTATGCCATATTCACATTCTCCTCTTGGTTTGTGATTGCAATAAGACGTTTCTGTTTTGTCTACGGGGGTAAAAGGTGTGGAAGGTAGCAGAGGTTATATAGAGTCCCGAAGGGTCGGAACGCTGTATCACTTCTGCTAGCTGGAACACCTTTCGAATTCGCAAACGCTTCAAATCAGGATCCGGTTCGTCGCGGCGGACCGTCCCCTGAAACCCTGATCATGCTATCCGCTTACCCGTTTTCATCCCGGGCAACCGGCGACGGGACTTCGCGGCTAACGGCGAATCCCTAACTTTTCAATAATCGCCTTGTATTGCTCCACGTTGATAGTGCGGAGGTAATCGAGCAACTTGCGACGCTGACTGACCATCTTCAGCAAACCGCGACGGGAAGAGTGGTCTTTTACATGTCCTTTAAAATGATCGTTCAGCGTGGTAATCCGCTCACTCAACAAGGCGATCTGAACCTCGGCGGACCCAGTGTCGGTCGGATGCCTACGGTGCTCTGAAATCACTTTGGTTTTCTTCTCAACTGTCAGGGGCATACTTCTCCATCTCTCCAAACTATCAAACCGATCAACTTTAAAACACACAAATTAACACATCATCCCGATTCTTGTAAATAGTTTTGTCCGCGGAGGAGCTGTCAACATGGATCATAAGGCCCTCCCCCGAGTTAATGGAGTCAAATCACCCCGGGCTGTTCCCAAATGCATATGACCCACAGTCCAGCGGGAAGTTTCGAATGGATATCATGAAATTTTACCCCTGGGACTGTCAGCTCCGCTAAGAACGGCCTATCCATAAGCTCGCAAACCCACCCAACCGGTTTAGCTCCATCAAGGAGCGACCTCCTTAATGGCCCAACCTTTTATTCTGATATCCAGATGGATCGATATTGTTCCAAGGGAGCTCGGAGAACGTCATTGAAGACACGTTGGTCTATAAATAGGCGACTCCTAACGGAGTTAGAGGAAGGCAACTTCGTGCGGCTTCCTAGTATGAGGGTTCAAGCAACGGCCCGTAAAGATTTGCCCCCAGTACTCCTCAAAGGGCTGAGAATTAGGTACAATCTCCCTCATGATTACAAAATCCTTGTTTGCCCTGTTCCTGCTCCTGCCCCTTGTCACAGCGGATGTGCTCGCAGCATCGCGAACGATGCGCATTGATTATTATCATACCGGGAACGCAACCCGGGAATTGTTCAGTCTCGACAGGATCGTCGTCGAGCCGCTTCCCTGGCCTGGGAACCCTGCTCAAACCATTGACGCCACCAATCTGGGAAAATATTACTTCGAAGTGATCGACCGGTCGACCAACCGAGTCCTGTATTCGCGCGGGTTTTCCTCGGTGTTTGGAGAATGGGAAACCACCGATGAGGCCAAGAGCGTTCACCGGACTTTTTCGGAATCGCTGCGGTTTCCTGCGCCTCAGACTCCTGTGCAGGTCGTGTTGAAGAAGCGCGATGCAAAGAATGCTTTCCGGGAAGCATGGTCGCTCCTCGTGGATCCCAAAGATCCCTTCATCGATACTTCAAAACCCGCCGCCCCGGGGCCGCTCATGGAAATACAGAACAATGGGGATCCCTCCTCCAAGGTCGATTTCCTGATTCTGGGTGACGGCTACACCGCTGCTGAAGCTGAAAAATTCAAGAAGGACGCGCACCGTCTCACCGAGATCCTGTTTGCCACCTCCCCCTTTAAGGAACGGCGGAACGATTTCAATGTCTGGGGTCTCTGCCCGCCCGCAGAGGAATCGGGCATCTCCCGGCCTTCCACGGGTGTCCACCGGCGGTCACCGCTAGGTGCCACCTACGATGCCTTTGGCTCGGAGCGGTACATCCTTACGTTTGACAATCGCGCCTTTCGCGACATCGCTTCATTCGCTCCCTATGAATTCGTCGAGATTCTTGTGAACGGGCGGACCTATGGCGGCGGCGGGATCTTTGGTCTCTATAGCACCGTGGCTGCCGACAGCCTCTGGGCACCCTACGTCTTTGTTCACGAGTTTGGACACCATTTCGCCGGGCTGGCGGACGAGTACTATACCTCGCCGGTCGCGTACGTGCCCTCCGCACAGCGCCTTGAGCCCTGGGAACCCAATGTCACGGCCTGGCTCGATGTCAGCCATTTGAAATGGAATGACCTCATCACTGGCGGCACACCCTTTCCCACTCCCTGGGAGAAAGAGGCATTTGAGAGATACTCCCGCGAGACCCAACAGAAACGGGCCCAGCTCCGAGCCGAAAGGCGTCCCGAGGGGGAGATGGATGCGCTCTTCCAGGAAGAGAAAGAGCATGAGGGCCACGCGCTGGCAACTGAAAAATACGCCGAAAAAGTGGGCGCCTTCGAAGGGGCGATGTACGAGGCCAAGGGGTACTACCGGCCCCAGGTCGACTGCATCATGTTTACCCGCGACGATGTCCCTTTTTGCACCGTCTGTCGCCGCGCCATCGAAAGCGTCATTGATCTATACTCGCGGCCTTGATTCAGCCTCAAAGCAAGCACACACCCACTGGGGCCGACACACCCCGCGCCCTCGCTCGGACCGCCCAGCGGGATAATTTCCGCTCGAGTCCCCAACGGTTGTTAACCAAGGTGACCCGTGGAGATAAAGTCGTGAAGACCCAACTCGACGTTGCAGGAGAGCGTAGACTGCTCGACCTCAGCCACACCGTGGAACATGGGATGATTACTTACAAGGGCCTCCCCGGCCCTCTTATCTGCGATTATCTCAGCCGCGAACAATCGCGCAGCCGTTATGCTGAAGGAACCGAGTTTCAAATTGGCAGGATCGAAATGGTGGCGAATACTGGGACTTACCTTGATAGCCCCTTTCATCGATACGCCGACGGGCCCGATCTCTCCAAAATGGATCTATCCTGCCTCGCTGACCTGGAGGGCGTTACGGTTCGTTCGGATTTTCGCAATGGACGAGCCATCCCCCGAGACGTCTTCTCGAACCTCAACATTCAGGGGAGAGCCGTCCTTGTGCATACCGGGTGGGATGTGCACTGGCGAACCGATCAGTATTCCGAGGGTCATCCTTTTCTCACTAGGGATACGGCACAATTCCTGGCCGATTCAGGGGCTCGCGTGGTAGGGATAGACTCCTTCAATATCGATGACACGGCCGACCCATCCAGACCCGTTCATTCCATTCTGTTGCGCGCAGGTATTCCCATCGTTGAACATCTCCGCGGACTCGAGAACCTACCGGAAATTGGGTTCAAGTTCTTTGCCGTGCCCGTTAAGGTGAAAGGCATGGGAACCTTTCCCGTCAGGGCGTTTGCGATTGTTGAGCCTAACTAGTCGAATTGAATCCACGGAACCATTGAATGGACACAATAATTCTTGAAAGGCAAGGACAAGCGCCCCGGACGGATCCAAGATCGAAATTCCACGCAGGCGTGTTCCCTTTCCTCACCTCTCAAGTATCGCAGTCACGGGGACCGGGGCTCGGGTGTGGTATCATAATCAGCCTTCTTGAGAACCGCATTTATGGGGGAAGCGCTAGCAGCAGGGCGAAATAATGCAGGATGTTGAAACAGGCGGGCCCGGTCAATCAAACCGGCGCAGGCTCGTGTTTCAATGAGCTCTTCTGCAACCCTGCCCTGCAGGCCAGGGGAGCATCCTCAAAGGAGAGGTAAAGAGCTTATGAATCCACTGAAGAGCAAGAACTCTGCCACTGAGAAGCCAGCAAGGCCCCCTCAATCCGCTCGCCCTCCTTTGTCTTTACTAACCGATAACGATCTCTACCTCTTCAACGAAGGAACCCACTCCCAACTGTACGAAAAGCTCGGAGCCCATGTCATAACTGCCGATGGCGTGGAGGGATGTTACTTTGCCGTATGGGCCCCTGATGCGGAGCGAGTCTTCGTGATGGGCGATTTCAATCACTGGAATAAGACCGGCCGTGCCCTTTGTGAGCGGGGGCAGTCGGGAATTTGGGAAGGATTTATCCCGGGCGTGAAGTACGGAGAGACGTACAAATATCATGTCGTCTCGCGACACAATGGCTACCGGGTCGATAAAGCGGATCCCTTTGCCCTCTATTGCGAGGTTCCACCCAAGACGGCATCGATTGTCACCAATCTGGATTACGCTTGGGGTGACAGTGCCTGGATGAAGGACCGACCACACAAGAATCTCCTGCGGGAACCCATGAGTATTTATGAAGTTCATCTCGGTTCATGGATGCGCGCTCCCGACCAGGACCGCCGCCCCCTGACCTACCGGGAGCTGGCGCCCCGGCTGGCCGAGTACGTGAAGCGGATGAACTTTACCCATGTCGAATTCCTGCCGATCATGGAACACCCGTTTTATGGTTCGTGGGGGTACCAAACGACCGGTTATTTCGCCCCGACCAGCCGATATGGCACACCCCAGGATTTCATGTTCCTGATTGATTGCCTGCATCAAAACGGGATTGGAGTCCTTCTGGACTGGGTCCCCTCGCACTTCCCGTCTGACGAACATGGCCTGGCCTACTTTGACGGAACTCATCTCTACGAACATGCGGACTCGCGACTCGGCTACCATCCGGACTGGGGAACCTACATCTTTAATTACGGGCGCCACGAAGTCCGCAGCTTCCTGATGAGCAGCGGTCTGTTCTGGTTGGAGAAGTATCATGCGGATGGGTTGCGAGTGGATGCCGTGGCCTCGATGCTTTATTTGGACTACTCACGCAAAGAGGGGGAGTGGATTCCAAACAGGTATGGAGGTCGGGAGAATCTGGACGCCATCGATTTCTTGCGCCGATTCAACGAAGAGGTCTACAAGAGTTATCCCGGCGTACAAACTCTTGCTGAAGAATCCACCTCCTGGCCGATGGTCTCACGGCCTGTGTATGTGGGCGGCCTGGGGTTCGGTTTCAAATGGGATATGGGGTGGATGCACGACACTCTGGAATACTTCGCCAAGGAGCCCGTCCACCGCAAGTATCACCACAACGATCTGACCTTCAGGATGCTCTATGCTTTCATGGAGAACTTTGTCTTGCCTCTCTCCCATGATGAGGCGGTGCATGGCAAAGGCTCGCTGTTGGGTCGGATGCCTGGAGACGACTGGCAGAAGTTCGCAAACTTGCGGGCGATGCTCGGTTACATGTATGCCCAGTCGGGGAAGAAATTGCTGTTCATGGGCGCAGAACTGGGACAGTGGCGTGAATGGAACCATGATGAGAGCCTGGACTGGCACCTCTTGCAGTACGCTCCCCACGCGGGACTTCAGAAGTGGGTCGAAGATCTAAATCGACTTTACTCCCGAGAACCCGCCCTCCACGAACTCGATTGTGACCCCGCCGGCTTTGAATGGATCGACTGCAATGATAGCCAGCATAGTGTTATCGCCCTGTTACGCAAAGGACAGACCACCAAAGACAGCATGGTGATCGCCAGCAATTTTACGCCGGTGCCCAGAACAAACTACCGGGTCGGAGTCCCGCGCGGAGGGTACTGGAATGAAGTCTTGAACAGTGATGCGACTATGTATGGGGGGGGGGGTTGGGGCAACATGGGGGGCTTGGAGGGCAGACCCGTTTCAGTGCATGGGCGTCCCTTTTCACTCAGCCTGACTCTTCCCGCCCTCGCGACCATCTTTTTGAAGAATACCGCTGAATAGCACTCGCCCACACTCCGGGCGACTGGTTTCGCATGGGGAGTCCCTCTTACTTCAACAGGAATTGAAAATGTCGAAACCGAGGGGTGTCGGCGCCTCTCCGAAAAGAACCCCGATGGGTGCGGGTTCTCTGCGGGAAAGAGGGTGTGCCCAACGACCGCAGGATTCTTAAGACCGAGGGAAGGTCCTTGAGCGCCGGGGATCATTCACGAACTTGAACTCCAATGCGTTTGCCCCTCCTTAATTCCGGACCAGGGAGATGTCTCACGTGGAGCGCTTCATTTGTATTCATGCCCATTTCTACCAGCCGCCGCGGGAGAACCCGTGGCTTGAGGCGATCGAGCTGCAGGATTCTGCCTATCCCTACCACGACTGGAACGAACGTATTACCGCCTCGTGTTATGCCCCCAATACCGCCTCTCGAATCTTGGATGGCGAAGGGCGCATCCTCAAGATTGTCAACAATTATCCGAGGATCAGTTTCAACTTTGGGCCCACCCTCTTGTCCTGGCTGGAAGTGAAAGCCCCCGGAGTGTATCGGGCCATTCTCGCCGCCGATCAGGAGAGCCAGGGCCTTTACTCGGGTCACGGATCCGCTCTCGCCCAAGCTTACAATCACATGATCTTACCCCTGGCGAACCGCCGGGACAAATACACCCAAATTATCTGGGGCATTCAGGATTTCAAGCACCGGTTTGGCCGGATGCCGGAGGGGATGTGGCTTCCCGAAGCTGCCGTCGATTCGGAGAGCCTCGACATCATGGCCGCAGAAGGCATCCGCTTCACCATCCTCTCTCCTTCGCAAGCTCGCCGCATTCGTCCGCTCACCGGCCGGGGACGCGTGTGGAGCGATGTTAGCAGCGAGCAGATTGATCCCTCCCGGGCTTACCGGGCCGCCTGCCACTCGGGAAGGAAAATTGATATTTTTTTCTATGACGGGCCGATTTCCCGGGCAGTAGCTTTTGAAGGAGTCCTCATCAAAGGGGAGTACCTGGCCGACCGCTTAGTTCACGCCTTCGCCGAATCCCGCACCTGGCCCCAAATTGTCCACATCGCCACTGATGGTGAGACCTACGGACATCACCATCGCTACGGAGACATGGCGCTGGCCTACGCCCTGGATTACATTGAATCCAACAATCTGGCCCTTTTGACAAATTACGGGGAATTTCTCGAAACGCATCCTCCCACGCACGAGGTCCAGATCTTCGAGAACAGCTCCTGGAGTTGCGTTCACGGGGTCGAGCGGTGGCGGGCCAACTGCGGCTGCAATTCGGGAATGCGCCTGGGATGGCATCAAGAGTGGCGCGCCCCCCTTCGGGAAACGTTGGACTGGCTCCGAGATACCCTGGTTCCCACGTACGAGCAAGCCGGGAGCCAGCTTTTCAAGAACCCCTGGGTGGCACGCAGCGATTACATCCGCGTGACCCTGGACCGGTCCCCTGAAAACATTGAGGATTTTTTTCTCACCCATGCGAGGCACCCCCTCAACGGGGAGGAAAAGATCCAAGCGCTGAAACTCCTGGAACTCCAGCGGCACGCCATGCTCATGTACACCAGCTGCGGTTGGTTCTTCGATGAATTGTCCGGGATTGAAACCGTGCAGGTGATCCAGTACGCAGGCCGCGCACTTCAGTTGGCGAAGGAATTCCTCGGAGACAACCTGGAATCACGTTTTCTCAGTAAGCTTGAACAGGCGAAGAGCAATCTTAGTGAACACCGCGACGGAAGGGCGGTCTATGAGAAATTTGTTCGGCCGGCAATGATTGATCTCTCCAAGGTAGGAATTCATTACGCCGTGAGCTCCTTGTTTGACGGCTATGGAGCGAGGACACGGACCTACTGTTATGAAGTGCGCCGGGAAGACTACAAACTGCTCTCCACAGGAAAAGTGAAGCTGGCGCTGGGGCGGGTCGTTATCACCTCAGAAATCACCCACGAGTCTTCCCGGTTGAGTTTTGGAGTCCTCCACCAGGGTGATTATCTGGTGAGCGGAGGGGTCCGGCGGTTCCAGGGTGAAGAGGATTACCTGGCGCTTATCCAGGAAATCACTGAGGTGTTCGAACGAGGAGATTTCGTCGAGCTCGATCGCATCGTGGATAGGAATTTCGACTCAGGCGTGAACACCCTGAAACTGCTTTTCCGCGATGAGCAGCGGAAGATTCTCAGGTTGATCCTGGAATCAGCGCTGACTGAGGCGGGGACAGCTTATCGCCATGTGTATACGAATTATGCCCCTCTGATGCGATTTGCCACAGCCCTCGGCATGCCTCAGAAACACTTCCAGGTGGCCGCGGAGTTCACCCTGAATACCGATCTCCAACAGGCCTTTGAGGCCGACCGACTCGACCCGGAACGCATCAACGCCCTGCTTGAGGAGGCGAGGCGAGCGGGCATCGCCCTGGATGAAGCCACCCTGGAGTTCGCCCTTCGAATCAAAATCGAGAAAACGACAGATCAATTCCGGGCCAATCCCCTTGATGTGTCGGTTCTTCAACCGCTTCATGCAGGGATCGAGTTGGCCCGATCCTTGCCCTTTGAAGTAAATCTCTGGTCTACTCAAAACGCTTATTACGAAACGATGCAGCGTTACTTGACCGAGGTGCGGGCCAAAGCTGACCAGAATGAGGAAGAAGCCCAACTCTGGATTTCTGAGTTTCTCGCCCTTGGTGAAAAGCTGAAGTTCCGAATGGAGTAAGGAGAAATCTCTCCTGATTGGATCCTTACTTTAAACCGGAGTTTCCCAGATTCTCAGGGAAGCGCGAACCGGGTCTCCCCGCAGTTTGATAACCGATTCGACCTCGAATACAAAAAGTTACTTTCTCTATTGATTTTTGACAATCTTTGACTGGACTCATGAATCGGCCTCCCCTAGGATGGGGCCATGCTTTACGCGGATGGAGATTGACATCCGATCACTTAAAGCCTGAAAAAGGGAACATCAGCCCTTGGAGGATTGAACAGAATGCAGGGGAGGTGAAAAGCAATGAAACGACTGACCGTTGGCGTTACGCTTCCACTTTTAATGGGTACCTGGTTTCTGGTTCAACATGGGGACATCGTTTCGAAATCCATTTCAACTGTAACGCGCGCTTATGACGCCATCAATGAAGCGGTGGACAGACTGCCCACGAAGGCCGCCACATTGAAACTTTGGCTCCCCTTTATTCCGAGCTCCATGGAATCGACCCTGCCTGAACAGAGCCCGGTTTCGTCTTGTACTTTACGAGATGGCCTTGGATCACCTTCTGATGACCTGGTCTCCTATCTTCACTCGGGAGATCTGCGGGTCTCTCTAGCCATCTCCCCTCGCAGACCCCGATTTTCACCCGGCACGGGCCGGAAGCAACCCGCCGGACTTTCGAAGGGATTTTTGTTCGCAGCCAACTCAGGTGAATTGGACCAGGACTCAAGCCTTCATCAAGGCAGCTGGATTTTTTCTCCCTCCGGAGCCAATAACCTTTGGCGCGGCTTCATACCTGGAATAAGGCGACCCGTCTGCCCCGGGAGTCGCGACTTATGATTGATCCCCTTTTTTGCGTTTGACATGCTTGGGAATCAACCTGACAAATGGTTCCGTTCGCCCTCCAATGAACATCCCGGACCTAAGATTGAAGCGGGCTCCGCTCTCCGAGTTGAGGATTGACCTGACGGGCCGCGGGCTTCGAACTTTGCTGGACACCAGACTCCTTGTTCGTTTAGAATCACTTTTCTTTTGATTCCCAAAATGCAGTTCTGGAGTGACCCCGATCCATGGATCGGGAGCGGTAAAAACCTCAACTCTAACCCTGTGGAGTGTGAACCATGAAGAAGAGAGCGATTGCGGTCACCGTTCTACTGTTGTTGGCGACACTGGTGCTTTTTCTTAAGAGAGACGTCACTTTGAGTTCCACTACGCCGGCACAACGATCATTCAATTTCACGTATTCTGCGACGGTTAAGGAGTTGCCGGAAGGCTCGAGCACACTCAAATTCTGGCTCCCTCTTCCGCTCAGTGACTCGAATCAGACCATCTCAGATTTGAAGATCACTTCGTCCTCTCCCTATCGGGTAGGCTCCGAGAACCGCTACGGAAACTCCGTGCTTTTCATGGAAGTGGATAAGCCAACCAATCCTCCCTTAATGGTGGAAGTCAGGTTTAGAGTCACGCGTAAGGAGTATCGAAAGGAAGTGGCGAATCCGATCAAGGGGGGGTCCTCTGCATCGTCAAGCGACATGCCGGATACCGATAAATATCTGAGGCCGGACAATATGGTTCCCATCTCCGGTAAGATCCGGGACCTCGCCCTCCAGGTGACCGAGGGGAAGACCACACCGTTGGCCAAGGTGCGGGCCATTTATGATTACGTAACATGGACTCTGAAATATGACAAGAGTGGTACCGGCTGGGGTCGCGGGGACGCCCTTTATGCCTGTGATGCCAAGCAAGGGAACTGCACCGACTTCCATTCCCTTTTCATTGGGATGGTTCGGTCCGTGGGTATCCCCGCCAAATTTGAGATCGGCTTCCCGGTTCCTGAGGACCAAAGTGCCGGGGAGATTGCGGGGTACCATTGTTGGGCGGAATTTTATATTAAGGGAGTCGGCTGGGTCCCCGTCGACAGCTCCGAGGCCAGCAAGAACAAACAGAAAGCGGATTATTTCTTTGGAACCCTGGATGTCAATCGGGTGCAATTCACTCAGGGGAGGGATCTCGAACTGGCGCCGCCCCAGGCGGGAAAACCCCTGAACTACTTTGTGTATCCTTATGCGGAGGTAGATGGGAAGGAATTCTCACACATCGCCCGGAAGTTCTCGTTTGAGGATGTCCGTTAGCGGCTCTTTGATTCCATACGCCCGCTTCAGGAAGAGTCGCGTCACCCTGGATTTCAAACTGGAAGAAGGGGGGAGAGCATCGGACCGTGACGGGAAATACGATTTTAGCGGCCCCGCGCAATCTCAGGACTCACGGAAAGGCCTCTCCTTGAACTCTGAAGGGGGGTCGCGCGCACGTCCAGATTTGACTACCACTCGACATGAAATTCTTGGAGTATGGCGACACCCCGCAGTAAATCGCCGCCAAGTGCTTCGTGGCCCGTTTGTTGGAGTATAGGAGCGAGCAGCGGACCGAAGCAGTTTCTGAACCCCTCGATTCAATCCTTCATCGCTACATGTCCAATCGATTACTGCGCCTTCCTTCGAAGGAACGTGGGAACATCAATCAACTCTTTTTCCTCAAATCCATTAGCCGGTCCCATGACCTCGTTATTTTGCGGCACAGTGGCTGCGGACCCCGACGCACCATTCCCCGGTCTGGGAAGGCGGAGTTTTTGGAGCAGCTCGGCATTCTTGGATTTCTCGCGAGCCGGATTCTCGGGACCAAACCCCGTGGCGATGACCGTGATTTTGATGTTGTCTCCCATGGCATCATCCAGCACGGCGCCGAAGATAATGTTCGCATCCTCGTGAGCGGCCTTGAAGATGATCGAGGAGGCATCATGAACCTCGTGGAGCATAAGGTTGCTGGAGCCGGTGATATTGATGAGGACACCTTTAGCCCCATTGACGGACTGATCCTCGAGCAGGGGCGAAGAAATCGCTTTGGTGGCGGCTTCGATGGCCCGGTTCTCACCCGAAGCGATCCCCGTCCCCATGACGGCCATGCCCATATCCTCCATAATCGCCTTCACATCAGCAAAGTCGCGATTGATGATTCCCGGGATGGTGATGATATCGGAGATCCCTTGAACCGCCTGGCGCAAAATATCGTCCGCCACACGGAACGCGTCAAAAAGGCTCGTCCCACGTTCCACGCACTGCAGCAGGCGTTCGTTCGGAATCGAGATCACGGTGTCGACGCAATCGCGCAACTCCTCCATTCCCTGTTCGGCCTGCCGCATCCGTTTCCGCCCTTCAAACAGGAACGGCGAAGTGACCACCGCGACCGTCAAGGCTCCCAACTCCCCTCCCAGCGTGGCGATGATGGGGGCGGCTCCGGTGCCCGTGCCTCCACCCAAGCCGGAAGTGACAAAGATCATGTCCGCCCCCTCCAGGACCTCGAGGAGCTTGTCAGAATCCTCCAAAGCCGCCTGTCGGCCAATCGCCGGGTTGGCTCCAGCGCCCAAGCCTTTGGTCAGTTTTTCCCCCAGCTGAATCTTGATAGGTGCTTTTGAGATCTTGAGCGCCTGAAGATCGGTGTTGGCGACCATGAATTCAACGCCTTCAATCTTGGCATCAATCATCCGATTGACGGCGTTTCCTCCACCGCCCCCGACGCCGATGACCTTGATCTTGGCATGGTTCCTGGGAGAATCATTAAAAGCTAGACGAATGCCATTAGCAGTTTCAGTCATGCTGTCATTTACTCCTTGCGATGAAATTTTGGTTTTAAATCGCGGGCCGTTGGAGCGGGCCAGGGTGCGCATCCTGGAAGGCCGTACCGAAGTTTAGAGAGTCAACTTACGCCCGCGATTTCGATTTTGCAAACAAAAAGAGCCTATTGAAAGATATTTCTCAGCCGCTCGACGGCGCGTCCCATCAGGCCGGAGGCTCGCCTTTCGCCGGCTTGTTTGGCCATGCGGATCCTATTGCCGTAGCGCACCAGCCCCACCGTCGTTGCGAGGCTGGGGTTGTTCACCGTAGCGTCCAGTCCATTCAGCCCTTCCGGTATACCCTGGCGTACCGGCAAATTCAAAATCTGCTCAGCCAGCTCCAGCATTCCATGCAGTTTAGAGTTGCCGCCAGTGATGACGACCCCCGAGCCCAATTGTTTTTCAAGCCCGGTATTGCGGATCTCGTCCCGCACATGGCTGAGGATTTCCTCAACACGCGGTTGAATAATGTCACAAAGGAGCCTTCGCGAAACCGAGCGCGTCCTCCGGCTGCCCACCCCGGACACCTCCACCTCCCGATCCTCGGTCACCAGCAGAGTCATGGCGCAGCCCTGTTCCTGTTTGAGCCGTTCGGCCTCGGGGATGGGGGTACGCAACCCCACCGCCAAATCGCTGGTGATGTGTTCGCCCCCAATAGGCACTACCGAAGTGTGCCAGACCGAGCCATGGTGAAAAATGGCGAGGTCGCTGGTTCCGCTCCCCAGAGCCACCAGGGCCACCCCCAATTCCTTTTCATCATGCGCGAGGGTGGCCTCGGCCGCCGCCAGAGACTGAAGCACCGTCCCCTTCACAAAAGCGCCCGAACGATTCGCCGCCGTCACGACATTCTGGGCGGCTGTAACGGGACTCGTAATGATATGGACACTCACTTCGAGGCGCGTCCCCAACATTCCCAGGGGATCATCGATCCCATCCTGCTCATCCACAATAAACTGCTGCCGAAGGACGTGCGTGATTTCACGATCGGAGGGCAAGGCGACGGCCTGGGCAGCCTCGAGGACGCGGCGAATGTCCTCCCGGGTGATCTCCCGGTTTCGTCCCAGCACCGCGATGGCGCCCTGGCTATTCAGACTCTTGATCTGCTTGCCGCCGAGGGAAACGAAAACGGATTCGGCCTGCACCCCCGCCATCAACTCCGCTTCTTCGAGCGCTTTCTTGATGGATTGGACCGCCTCATCAAGCTTCACCACGACGCCCTGGCGAAGGCCCTTCGATTCGGCACGGCCGAACCCTGCGACTTCCAGATGCCCGTCGCTGGCGACCTCGCAGATGAGCGCGCGGGTCTCCGTCGTGCCCACATCCAAACCTACGATGAATCGATCGTCTTTAGTCAAGGTCCCCTTCCCTGCCCTTTGCCACAAACATTCTCAGGACGACGTCTTCGACCTCGGCTCTTTGGAGGTTTCCTGACGCTTGATGATGATTTGATCCTTGAATCGCAGATCCACGGCATCAATGTCGGGGTAATCCTGCTTCAACTTCTTGATGTTGGCGAGATAGAGTTTGAACCGCGGAAGCAGGTTTTCGTGGCCGAGGTGAACCAGGATGGGGTCGTCTTTGAGAATCACCCTCACATCATTCAAATCGGACACATCGACCTCGGACAGATCGACCGAATAACCCTCCTGCCCGCTCTCCAGTTCCTTGAGGAGTTCCAGGTACTGGCCGATGCGACGGCGATTGATGGCGTGATCATCGGCGGTGTTTTCAGGCGCCAGGCCTCGCACGATCGGAAAATCGAAGTGCTGCTGCGTCTCTCTTGACGCCCCAAGTGGCACGCCATCCTTATCGATGAGTTCCACGGCCCCCCCGATGAGCGCGTAGCCCACCGGGACGCGTTCCGTGATAATGACCGAAAGCGAGGCGGGCCAAAACCGGAGGAACTCCACGGATTCCACCCAGGGGATCTGCTTCAGGGCGCGGATCCGGTCCTCGTAATTGGCGCGAAAGATGTTCTGTCCGATCAAGGGTGCCAGTTGCTGCATGACACTCGCCTCGGAGAGGTTGCGCAGCCCTCTGACCTCACGGATGCTGAGCTGGAATCTCGGAGACGTGGTGGCATAATCCACGAAGCGACGCGTGCTGATCCCCAGTCCCGCCAGAACCACCAACACGCAAAAAATTCGAAGTACGAAGATCAGCTTGCTGGGTTCCACCTGGGTTCGTTTGACCGAGATGGCCCGTTGACGCCGCAAGTACGGCGTCTCTTCGAAGGAGTCACGTTCTTCGTCTTTGTTGATTTCGTTGCGTCCCATGGGATTCATTCTCTTGAGCGATCAGCTCGCTTTCTATGATTAAATGCTTCTTCCAGGACGGTGATCGGGCCCATTTAGGGCCACCTCATCCCCCTGCCTTCCGCTGCGGCACCCTATCTTCCTGCCCGGCAAGCAAGTTGAGCAGTTGGTCTCCCGCCATCCCGATATTGCCCGCCCCCAACGTCAAGACCACATCACCGGAACGAAGCCGGGGGAGCAGGAAAACCGCTATATCCTCCATCCGGGGAACAAAATGGATTTGGGCGCGGGATTGCTGTTCTATCCCCGTGGCAAGCGATCGCCCGCTGATCCCTTCGATGGGCAGTTCTGAGGCAGGATAAATCTCGGTGAGCACCACTTCGTCGGCCTCGTCAAAGGCGTGGAGGAAATCATCGAACAGGAATTTTGTCCGTGAATAGCGATGCGGCTGAAAAACGACGAAAGCGCGCCGGAATCCACACTGTCTCAGGGTCGTCAAAGTGGCAGTGATCTCCGCGGGATGATGGCCATAGTCATCAATCACGACGATGCCCCGGTGTTCCCCTTTGAGTTCAAACCGGCGCTCCGTGCCGCGAAATTCCGCCAGCCCTTGTTGGATTGCCCCCAGCGGGGCATTCAGTTCCAACCCGACTGCCACGGCCGCCGTTGCATTCAGGATATTGTGGAGTCCGGGGATCCGCAATTGAAATTTCCCGAGCGTGCGGCCTTTGATCTGCACTTCAAAATCAGATTCAAATCGCCTCAGCCTCACCGCAGTCACCCGCAATTCGGCCGCCTCCGAGTGTCCATAGGTCACCACTCGCCGCTCCAGTCTCGGGAGGATGGCGCGTGTGGGCCCGTCGTCCACGCAGGCGATCACGCTCCCATAAAAAGGAACCTTATTGGCAAAGGAAACGAAAGCCTCCTGGATGTCGGCGAGATCTCGATAGTGGTCGAGGTGTTCCCGGTCGATATTGGTAATGACGGCGATAGTAGGATCGATTTTCAAAAACGAGCGGTCGCTCTCGTCCGCCTCCACCACCATCCACTCCCCCCCTCCGAGGCGGGCATTGATCCCGAACGCATTCAACCGTCCTCCGACAATGAGGGTCGGATCGAACTTCGCTTCGTTGAGCACTGAAGCCACCAAGGAGGTGGTCGTGGTTTTGCCATGGGCCCCCGCCACTGCAATCCCGTACTTCAGTCGCATCAGTTCCGCCAGCATCTCGGCGCGGGGAATCACCGGCTGTTGCCGGCGGCGGGCTTCGGCTAGCTCGGGATTCTGCGAATCGACCGCTGACGAAAAAACCACGACGTGGGCCTCGCGAACATGGGCCGCGTCGTGCCCCAGGTAAATCTTTGCCCCCAGCTGTGACAGCCGCTCGGTGGTCGGCGACAATTTGAGGTCCGACCCGGAGACCGCATAACCGAGGTTGAGCAGGAGCTCCGCGATTCCGCTCATTCCAATGCCGCCAATTCCGACAAAATGAATCCTTTGAAATCGTTTAAACACTTTCCCTCTGGATTTCCGTGGATATTTTCACATGGGGGCGCCGGGTTCACGCTCTTTCATGTCTTTGATGCCAAGGCTTCAATAAGATCAGCAATCCGCGAGGCGGCATCGGGAAATGAAAGCGAGGAGGCCGCACGAGACATCTCCTCCCGCCTCCCGGAGTTATTCATTTGCAAACGGAGGACCCGGGCCAGCCTTTCTCCAGTAAGAATCCTCTGGTCAATCAAGATGGAGGCGCCCTGGCGGGCAAAGACTTCTGCGTTTCTGCGTTGATGGTCGTCCGCCGCCGCTGGAAAAGGAATCAGGATCGATGGCCTTGCGGTCGCGGCAATTTCCGCAAGGGCCGAGGCACCGGAGCGCGCAACGACCAGGTGGGCCAGTCCAAACTGCTTCGGCAGATCGTCAAAAAATGGTCGAACGTCCGCCGAATACCCGTTTGTCATATAGGCAGCCCGAACCATCTCAGCATCTTTTTCTCCTGTCTGATGAATGAAATGTACCTGCGTGCGGAGTTCAACGAGGTAAGGAAGCGCTTCCATGACCGCCGTGTTGATTGCATGAGCCCCCTGACTGCCCCCGAAAATCAATACGGTAAAGGCCGCTTCACGGGGTGGAGGACCGATCCGGAAAAACTCCTGACGCACGGGATTGCCGGTGACGACTGCATTCCCGGGGAAGTAGCGCAGCGATTCGGCAAAGTTTACTGCTCCCTGGGTTACGCAGTAGGCCAGCAATCGGTTGGCGAGCCCCGGCATCACGTTTTGCTCAAGGACCATTCGGGGCCGCCCCCGCAAAGCCGCCGCTATTACGACGGGCGCTGAGGCGTACCCGCCAATCCCCACGACCACATGCGGGGAAAAGCGATCGACAATCCGCCCGGCGGTGCGAACACTCCGCGGCAAGCTGAGAATCGTCATCAGTCTGTCCGAAGCCGACTTCCCTTTTAGCGCGCCGGCTGACATGGCTTCGAACGGATACCCCTTCTGTGGAATAATGCGCGCCTCCAATCCACGATCTGAGCCGACAAAGAGAACCTGCAGCACTTCTGCCCGCCCCGAAAGCGCTTCAGCCACCGCAATCGCAGGGAAAACGTGCCCCCCCGTGCCTCCCCCCGCGAACAGGATATTCATACGCCTCGGTTCAACCTCTCCCGACGGACTGTGGAGAGCCTCCTCGACCGGTCCCCTCCCAACACCATGGTCCTCTCGGTCTCAATCCGAATGCTGCGACAGATTCAGCAGGATGCCCACCGCGAAGCAATTGACTATCAGCGAAGACCCTCCGGCACTCATGAAAGGTAAAGGGATTCCTTTCGTCGGCAAGAGCCCGGTCACCACGCTGATGTTGATCAGGGCTTGGCACGCGATCATCGCGGTCAGGCCCACTCCCAACAGCATGCCATAAGAATCTGGAGCCGACAGGGAGGCTTTCAGTCCCCGCTTCAAAATCACCATGAATAGGATGACTATCAGGACCGTCCCCCACAATCCCAGTTCCTCTCCCACGACCGCAAAAATAAAGTCATTTTGGGGTTCCGGCAGGTAAAATAGTTTCTGCTTTCCCTGCACCCAACCCACGCCGCCCATGCCCCCACTTCCAATGGCAATCAATGATTGAATGATCTGGAATCCTTTTCCCAAGGGGTCTTTCCAAGGATCGATAAACGCAGTAATCCTGTCAAAACGGTAAGGCACTCGATAAACCCCGAAATAAAACACAGGAAGGGCCAGGGCCGGGATGGCGGCAAACCAGCGCCAGTTAATCCCCGCGACGAACAAGATGGCTGCGCATATCATCGTGCTGGCGATGGAAGTTCCAAAGTCCGGCTCTTTGAGAATCAACGCCACGGTCAGACCCATCACCATGACTGCCGGCAGCAGGGTGCGCCGGATATCGTTCACCTGGTGGAGACGGCTTTCAAGAAAGTAAGCAAAGAAAAAAATCAAGCCCAGCTTGGCAATCTCTGAAGGTTGCAATGAAAACAAGCCCAGCTTGATCCATCGATGAGTGTTGTGTGACCGATCCAGGAAGAAGACAGACACCAATAAAATCTGGCACACGAACAGGAAGGAGAAGACAAAGGTGGGATTGCGCCATTTTCGATAATCGCAATTCATCCCGACGACCATGCACACCAAACCCAGGACCAGCCCCATCACCTGTTTTCCGAGAAAGATGTACGAGGAGCCGTAGAGGTCCATCGAGATGGTGGCCGAGGCGCTGTACACCATGAGAAGGCCATAGAAGATCAACCCAAAGGTAGCAGCAATCAAGTAGCGGTCAAATGTCAGCTTGCGAGCCATGGTATTAAAGTCGTCCCCGAAGTTCAGTTGTTCCCGTGATGCGGTCGTTTTGGATGCCGGGTTTGCGCTGCGATTCTACGCCCGCCACGCTCAGGAGGAACCCGACATCCCTACTCAGCCTGCGCTGCCTTTCCCATGAGTTCCCGAACCAATTCTTTGAAGACCCGGCCCCGATGCTCATAATTCTCGAACTGATCGAAGCTGGCGCAGGCCGGGGCGAGCAGCACAACATCTCCGCGAGTGGTCAGGGAGGGAGTGATTTCGACGGCACGCTGCAGGGTCTCGCACCGCTTCATCTCGACCATGCCGGTCAGTTGTCTCTCAATCTTTTCTGCCGCAGCTCCGATCAGAAGAACTGTTTTCACCCGCGTCTTCAACAGGGGGGAAAGGACGGTATAGTCACTCCCCTTGTCTTTTCCCCCCAGGATCAAGACCACGTTCCCTTCGAATGCTTCCAAGGCCTTCAGGGTGGCATCCACGTTGGTGGCCTTGGAATCGTTGTAATACTTGACTCCCTTCACTTCCGCCGAAAACTCCAGGCGATGCTCCACGCCTGAAAACTCGGAAATCGCGCGGGCCACGTTGCGGAAGTCTGCGCCAAGAATGGCGGCTGCGGAGACAGCCGCCAAACAGTTCTCAATATTATGGGCCCCGAGCAAGGGGATCTCGCTGCGGCGAATCACGGGGGTCGTCTCACCCCCGTGCGCCACTTCAATCCGCTGATCGGCATAAAAGGCGCCTTCCTGCAAGGGGGTCCGTTGCGAGAACCACCAGACGCGGCCGGGTAAGTCACGGCCAAACCCGGCCGTGACGGGATCATCCCGATTCAACACCGCCCACTCGTCGCGGGTCTGATTCTTAAACAGGGCCCGCTTGAAAGAGGCATATTCTTTAAACGAAGAATACCGGTCCAAGTGATCAGGAGTTACATTCAGCACCACCCCGACGAAAGGACGAAACGTGGGGATGGCCTCCAGTTGAAAACTGCTGACCTCCGCGACCACAATCGATTCCTCTGTCGAGGAGTTGACGAGTGAGGTCAGCGGGGTGCCGATGTTCCCTCCCACCAAGGTGTGAAATCCCGCCGAGCGAAACACCTCGCCAGCCAAGGCCGTCGTGGTCGTTTTCCCATTCGACCCTGTGATCGCGATCATCCGGCCCCGCAAATAACGCCAGGCCAATTCAAGTTCGCTGATCACTTCAATCCCCTTTTTGGAGGCGGCTTGCAGTGGCTCAATCGAGAGGGGAACGCCAGGGCTCACCACAATCAAGTCCGCCTTGAGAAACGTTCGGACTTGATGTCCTCCGAATTCGAACTCCACGCTCATGTCCCGGAGGGCCTCCGTCTCCGCCAAAAAGCCCGCCCGTTCCCCCGAATCAGAGACGGTGATCCTTCCGCCCTTCTCCGCACAAAGGGTCGCGGCAGCCACCCCACTGCGTCTTAACCCCACCACCAGGACACGGGCTCCCCGCAGGTCCGGCACACCCGACCCCGCCGAATGATGGGGTTCAGCCTTTGTCCGTGCAGCCTTCAGGTTTTTTTTCATCTCGAAAAAGGGGATCTTGAGGAAATGCCCGACTCCATCCTTCAGCGTAGTTTAAGCGTGGTCAGACTGAACAACGCAAAAATCAACGCGGCAATCCAAAAACGAATGATGACTTGCGGTTCCTTCCAACCGATCAGTTCAAAGTGGTGGTGAATCGGCGCCATCCGGAACACCCTCTTCCCGGTCAATTTAAAATAGAGCACCTGGATCATCACCGACAGCGCTTCAATGACAAAAATCCCGCCGATAAAAAGGAGCAGGATTTCCTGCTTGACAATCACCCCCACGGTGCCGATCGCCCCCCCCAGGGCCAGGGAGCCCACATCCCCCATGAAGATCGTTGCCGGAAAACAGTTGTACCAGAGAAAACCCAGGGACGCTCCCACCATGGAGCCGCAGAAGATCGTGATTTCACCCACCCGTGGAAGATTCTGGATGTCGAGGTACTCCGCAAATTTGGCGTTTCCGGAAATATAGGTCAAGACCGTTAATGCGGAAGCGGCGATGACCACTGACCCGATCGCCAGACCATCCAGGCCGTCGGTCAGATTGACCGCGTTGGACGAGCCCACCACCACGAGAATGACAAACAGAACAAAAGGGAGATAGGCTAGAGGATGCAACCACCAAATTCTGAACCAGCGGTGCACGATCAGGTCGGGATTAAACTGCTTGAAGAAGGGGACAATCAGGTTGGTGGAGTATTGTTTCTCCGTGGTGAGGTAAAGCAGCACCAGCGCGAGGGCCAACGCGACCAGCGTCTGAAAGATCAGCTTTTGACGGCCGGTCAGACCGAGGGATTTCTTCCGGGACACCTTGGCCAAATCGTCGAGGAAACCGATGACCGCGAACGCGAGCGTGGCCAGCATGGCCATCCAGACGTAGCGGCTTTTCAAGTCCGCCCACAACAAGGTGGGCAAGAGGATGGAGACCACAATCAGGACTCCGCCCATCGTGGGCGTGCCCGCCTTTCCCAGATGGGATTGGGGGCCGTCGTCGCGGATCTGCTGACCGATTTGAAATTCCTGCAGCCGGCGAATGAGCCAGGGACCCAACAGCAGACTCAACACCAACGCAGTCAGCGAGGCATAGGCGGTCCGGAAGGTAATATATCGGAAGACGCGGAGCGGCGTGAACTCGTGCTGCAGTGAGGTAAAAAGCCAAAAGAGCATCAGTGTGCTTTCGCTGAAAATTTCTGGCGCAGGCGGTCCAACGCCAACTCCATTTTAACGCCTCGCGACCCTTTCAATAAGACCAAATCTCCCGGCGCCATGATCCGGCACAGTTTCTCTCCGGCTTCCGCAGGCGTGGAATAGAAAAAAACCTTCTCAGGGTCCATCCCGGCCGCCAAGGCGCCAGAAGCCATCGTTTCCGCATCCCCCTGTACCGCAATCAAGACATCGATACCCGCCTCGGCCATCGACCTTCCACAACCCTCATGCAACGCGCGGGACTCCGTTCCCAGCTCCAGCATTTCACCCGCGGCCACGATCTTCCGTTTAAATCCTCCCATGCCGGCCACTGCCGAAATCACTTCGGTCAAGGCGCGAGGGTTTGAATTGTAGGTGTCGTCAATGACCGTGAATCCTTCTGCAAATCTTAAGATCTCCCCGCGCATTCTCGCCGGACGGACCCGTTCGAGACGGCGTGCCGCCTCCTCCAGCGGGACCCCCAACTGGAGGGCAACAGCAATCGCCGCTCCCGCGTTCCAGACATTATGCTCTCCTATCAGGGGCAATCGAAAAGACACGCGGGGTCCCGAGGCAATCGCCACCTCAAATTCAGACCCTTCCAAATCTTTCGTCCGGACGTTTTCGATGCGCACGTCCGCCCCCTGACTTCGCCCATACGTGATGACCCGGGCTTTTGTGTGAGACGAAAAATGGGCGACGCGGAGATCATCGGCATTAAGAATCACCGAGGCCCGGGCGTCCAGCTCTTCGGCCAGTTCGCGCTTGGCCAGGGCGATTTCGTCGAGGGAGGAAAAAAACTGGAGATGCACGGGATTGACGTTGGTGAGGACTCCCACCTCCGGAACGGCGATTCGTGTAAGGCTGCGAATCTCCTCCCGGGCCGACATGGCCAGTTCGATGACCGCCACGTCCGCACTCGCATCCACGCGGAGCAGCGTCAAGGGCACTCCGTAAAGGTTATTGAGGTTCCCTTCTGACTTATACACCCTGCGGGTGGAACTGAGCAGGGTGGCGCAGATTTCCTTTGTGGTTGTTTTCCCGGCGCTGCCGGTGATGGCCACCACTACCCCGCCCCACCATTGGCGGGCTCGTGCCGCGAGGTTCTGGAGAGCGGCCGTCGTGTCGGGAACAGCGATCCAGTTCCGTTGAGGAGCTTTCCCGGACGGACTTAATCGAAAGTTCTGGCGCCCAGCCCAGTCCGCCGCCACCACCGCGCCACAGGCCCCTTTTTCGAAGGCGGATAAAACGAACTCATGGCCGTCCGATCGTGAGCCCCGGATCGCGAAGAAGAGATCCCCGGGGTTCAATGTGCGGCTGTCGATGGAATACCCTGATGCGACGGTGTTCATTTCGGGAAGCTCTCCCACGACAGATTCGCCCATCACAGCTAAAGCCTCCGAGATTTCGCGCAAGGTTAGTTGCATACCGTCGATGAGTAGCCCAGTCCGGAGAGGATTTCGCGCGCCACTTCCCGGTCGTCAAAATGAAAGGTGCGATCCGCGAGGACCTGATAGGTTTCGTGCCCCTTGCCGGCCAGGAGCACAAGGTCGCCATCATGCGCCTCTTCCAAGGCGCGTCGAATGGCGTTGCCCCGGTCGGGTTCGACGGCGTACCGGTCGGTCGCCCGTTGCAGTCCCACCACGGCATCGGCAATGATTCGCAGGGGATCTTCACTCCGCGGGTTGTCGGAGGTCAGGATGGTGAAATCACTGAGCCGGCCGGCCACTTCACCCATGAGGGGTCGCTTGGTGCGGTCGCGATCCCCGCCGCAGCCGAAGACCGTGATGACGCGGCCCTTGGTCAGCCCTCGCGCCGTCGTGATGGCATTCTTCAGTGCGTCATCGGTGTGCGCATAGTCAACAATCACCGCGAACGGTTGGCCACAATCGACCCTTTCGAACCGTCCCGGGACGGAGCGGAGATTCCGAATTCCTTGACGAATAGTGTCCATATCGATATCCATCGCGATCGAGGAGGCCAGGGCCGCCAGAATGTTGTACACGTTGGGGGTCCCCGCGAGGGTCGATTCCACCGGAATCGACCCTCGCGGGGTCTGGGCTGTGAATCTCAACCCATCAAATGAAAATTCAACGGCGCTTGCGTGAACATCGGCCGCCGAGTGCAGACCATAAGTCAACTTCTTTGAAGGAACTTCGGCGTTCAGCCTTGCTCCGTGGTCGTCATCCAGGTTGAGAACCGCCCACTCCGGCGGGGGGCTCTCCACTCCATAAAACAGTTTCCGTTTGGCGTCAAAGTAGCGATCCATGGTTTGATGGAAATCCAAATGGTCGCGGGTGAGATTGGTGAACACCGCCACCCGAAAGTGGCAACCATCAACGCGGTGCATTTCCAGGGCATGAGAGGAGACCTCCATCACGGCGCGGAGGCAGCCTTGATCACGAAGTTCGGCCAGGAAGCCCTGTAAATGAACGGATTCCGGGGTGGTGTTCTGCGACGGGATGGACCGGTCTCCGATGAGATTCTCTATCGTCCCGATCAAGCCTGCGCATTCCTGTCTTGCCCGAAAAATCGAATGCAAAATGTAACTGGTCGTCGTTTTTCCGTTGGTCCCGGTAATGCCGACCAGTTGAACGCTCCGCGTGGGATGACCATAGAACGCAGAGGCGGTCATGGCCATCGATCGTCGCGCGTCCCCCACGTGGAGCAAGCATATTCCGGAGGGGACCCTGACCTCGCCCGCATCCGTGACGACAGCCACGGCTCCACGATGAACGGCTTCTCGCACAAAGCGGTTTCCATCCAGTTTTTCCCCTCGCAGGGCGAAAAAGAGACTTCCCTTTTCGACCTGGCGCGAATCGCAGCAGATTCGCAGGATGGAGACCTCAGTCGAACCCTTGATCTCCGCGGGCTGCAGGGAGTTAAGAAGCTCGTTTAGAGATGTCAACCGCTCCCCTCACCTCCTTGAAGCCCTCTTCCCATCGAAGAGAATTCTCCATTTAGAGGGCTCCTCGTTCAGGTTGCCGGGCAAACTTCGCTACAATCCGTGATTGCGGCGGAACCAATGTCCCCGCCATGGGGTGCTGATTCACGACGAATCCCGATCCCACGACCTCCAACTCCAAACCCACTTGCTGGCAATCGACTGCGGCTTGGCGCAGCGATTTACCCAGAAGACTGGGGACGGGGATGGTATTTTCGGTCGCTCGGAAAGACTTTTCTTCTTCCACTCGGGTCTCTCCCTCATTTCGGGAATTTCCTACCGGTCGGACGGAGTAATTTGATGACACCATTCGGAGGGGAGTGGTCTGCGACGTTGCCCTTTCAAACGCCGAGTTGGGTTCAAAATCAGATACCTCCTCGCTGCGAACGGCCGGCGCACTCTTCTTGGCCACATTCATCAAGGGCAAATCGGGGGGGACATTAAGATACCGCAGGGTTTGTTCGGCGATTTCCTTCCAGACGGGGGCGGCCACCTGCCCCCCTTGGTGTAAGTATCCTTCCGGTGAATCCAGTACCACAATGATGGCCAGTTCAGGGTTATTGACAGGGGTGAAGCCGGCAAACGACGCCACGTACTTGTTGTGGTAATAGCGCCCGGTCTGGGGATCGGTCTTTTGGGCCGTGCCGGTTTTGCCTGCGGCGGTATAGCCTTCAAGCTTGGCCTTTCGGCCGGTCCCTTCAAGGATCACTCCTTCCAGCATCTTCTTCATCGTGACCGCGGTTCGAGCACTGATGACGCGCGTGGACTGGGGCATATTGGTCAATACCCATTTCCCGCTGGGATCGACAATGGCCTTGGTGAGAAAGGGCCGCATCGACACACCGTCATTGGCAATGGTCGAGACGGCGTGCAGGATCTGGAGCGGAGTAACCCCTACCTCCTGACCCATGGAGATCGCCCCCACGGAGATCTTGGACCATTGGCTGGGATCGCGGGCGATGCCTTTTGCCTCTCCGGGGAGGTCAACCCCCGTGGGTGAGCCAAACCCAAACGCCCGGATGAACTTGTAAAATCGCTCGTCGCCCAGGCGCAATCCCAGCTTGATGGCGCCGACGTCGCTGGATTTCTCTATGACCTGGGTGACCGTGAGCGCGCCCAGCCGCTCATGGTCGTGGATGGTATGGCCCGCCAGCACGATCGCCCCCATCTGGCAATCGATCACTTCCTCCGGCGTCGTCAGCCCTTCCTCCAGTGCGGCCGCCACGGTTATCATCTTAAAGGTGGAACCCGGCTCATAGATGGATTGCACGGCGCGGTTCTTCCAGGTATCGGGGCCGGTCGCCTTGTAGCTGTTGGGGTTGAAATCGGGGGAATTTGCCAGGGCCAGGATTTCCCCGGTCCGGGGATTCATGACAATGGCGGTGCCTCCCTCGGAGCGGGTCGCCTCCATGGCCGAATCGAGCGCCTTTTGGGTGATGTACTGAATGTTCTCATCGATGGTCAGGATCGCGTCGTCCCCCGGGGATCGGCTGTCCTCCTTGCGGCCATATCGTTGACGCCGCGCATCCACCAGCACAAAGAATCGCCCGGGCGCTCCCTTGATTCGGTTGTCATAGTAATGTTCAATCCCACCTAATCCCTCATTGTCGAGTCCCACGTACCCCAGGACCTGCGCTGCCAGTTCCCGTTTTGGATAAAAACGCTTGCTCTCCTTGATGAACTCCAGTCCCTTGAGGTTGAGAGCTCGAACGGCATCCGCTTCCGGTTTGTCGAGCTTGCGCTTGATCCATACAAATCCCCGCGTGGAGGTGAGTTTGGATTCAATCTCTTTGGAATCCATGCGGAGGAGGCGGGCGAGGGTGTGCGCGCTAGCCTTGGCGTCCTTGATCTGGCTGCCCCAGGCGGCGAGGGAATCAACATCAACGCTAATCGCCAGCTCACGATGCTGGCGGTCGTAGATCACGCCCCGATGGGGAACGATATTCACCACATGCTGTTGTTGCCGGAGCGCTTTGTCCTGCATCTCCCCATGCCGGACCAACTGCAAATCGAACAGTCGCGCCAAGACCACGAACGACCACAAAAGCATCATGATCCCGAGGATAAAAATTCTGGTTTGCGCTGATTTTTTGGACTGAGAAGGCATGGAGAGCTCTCACGGATCTTAAGAGTCGTTCTGTAGAAGGATCGGAGATCAAGGAATCTAGTGTCCTTATTCCACCCCGCGTGATTTGGGGGGGATCGTCTCCCCCGCGGAGTGGACTTGCGCCATGACCGGCTGCTCACCCAACGTGTGAGTTGAATCCAGCATGATCATCTGTTGCTGCAAGGGAAGGGTCATTCCCAGGCTGACCCGGGCCAGACTGTCGATGCGCCTCGGGCTCCGCAAGGCGGCCCGCTCCACCAAGAGGAGATGGTTCTCCTGCTGAATCGTATCCGTTTCGGAACGGACATTCTCGATCTGATAACCCATCTGGCGAATTTCCACGCGTTCCCATGCCTGCAGCAGGAGCGCCATAACCAGCAGGGAGGCGACCAGCAGCCAGGATCCCAACTGCAGGCTCATCCTCAAATCGA
The DNA here is from genome assembly GCA_041494885.1 of Terriglobia bacterium. Lineage (GTDB taxonomy): Bacteria > Acidobacteriota > Terriglobia > JAIQFV01 > JAIQFV01 > JAIQFV01. The sequence continues at coordinate 10,225 of JBGQBO010000027.1, read as the reverse complement.
TCGGCTTTCGGATCCGCGAGTTGTCCACGGGCTTGAGATAAAAAATTTCGTTCATGAAGAACTCCTAAGCATTATTTTTCAACCGCTGTATCACACTCGATATTTCTTTTTTCGGCCGCACGCAATTTTGCACTCCGGCTCCGTGGATTGGCCTTTCTCTCGTTCTCGCCCGATGTCACCACGTGCGCCGTCAGGATCCTCGCCAATCCCCGCTTTTGCCATTCCCGGAAGGACTGCTTGACCAGTCGATCCTCCAGGGAGTGGTAACTGATGATCACCGCGCGTCCCCCGGGAGCCAGCAGGGAGGGCATCTCCTCGAGAAAACGGGACAGAACATCGAGTTCCTCGTTGACGAAGATGCGCAGCGCCTGAAAGGTCCGGGTCGCGGGATGAATCCTTTGTTTCCGGCCGCCCCGGATGCACCGCGCCACCACGTCTGCCAGCTGGGTGGTGCCCGTGAAGGGACGATGAGCGACAATCGCCCGGGCAATCCGCCGGGAAAAATGCTCTTCTCCGTAGTGAAAGATCAGATCCGCCAACACCGTCTCCGAAAAATGATTGACCGCATCCTCCGCGCGTCGCGCCTGCCGGGAATCCATTCGCATATCCAGCGGACCTTCCCGGAGAAAGCTAAAGCCGCGGTCCGCACTGTCCACCTGCATGGAGGACATCCCGAGATCAGCAAGAATTCCGTCGACGTAGCCCACGCCCTGGCCTCTTAGATAAGTACCTATGTCAGCAAAGTTGGAATGAACCGCTTGAAACCGATCCCCGAACCCCTGAAGCCGCTGGCCGGCAATTCTGATGGCCATCTCATCCACATCGAAACCAAGGACGCGACTGTGGGGGTCCCTGCCGAGAAGCGCCTCGCAATGACCTCCTGCGCCTAGAGTCGCATCGATGTAGGTCCCTCCCTCTCGCCAGTGCAGATATTGAAAAACTTCGTCGACCAGGACGGGATGATGAGGGACGTCATCAGCCATCTAGATTCCAAGCTCTTCGAGGATTTTCTCGTCCTCTTCCGTCAGCGGATTGCTCTTAATGTCGTTCATGAATCGATCGTTGTTCCACACGTCCAGGTACATCAACTGACCCAACACCGCCACATCCCCCTTCATCTGTGCCGACTCGCGCAGAGGTGCTGGAATAAGGACCCGGCCCTGGTTGTCCATCTCGACGACCTGCCCAAAATAATTCGTGCGATTCAAAAACTTCTTCTTGGTTCGATGAAATGAGGAGAGCCGCGCCAACTTTTCCTCGATCTTCTCCCATTCGGCCATGGGATAAATGCGCACCGAGTCGCCATTCGGACTCGTCACATAGAATTCGTTGGTGTAATCGGCCAGCAGGGCCGTCCGGAAGACCGTCGGAATTTTCAGCCGCCCTTTTTCATCGACAGTCGCCAGATAGTTGCCGCGCAGCATGGGGGTTTCCGAAAATCAATTGAAGGATTTTAGACCGAGCAGGAATGGCTTAAACTATTGTTTCTTTCTAAAAAAGACTACTTTCTCCCACTTTTGACCACCAAAATATATTTCCATTAACCTCTAATGTCAAGAGAAATCTAGGACTTGAGACAATAAAAAGTCAAAGAGCCCTCTCCATTCCTCCTTTTTATACCAGCCGTTGCACGTCGTCAATTTCGCCCTCCCACAATTTGCGGTTTTTAGGAAAAAGTGTCCGGAACAAGCAAATGTAGCGAGCCGTCAGGGGAGGTTAAATTCTGTAGTTCGGGAACGTGTGCTTGAACTGTACAGATAGATTTGATAGATTCGCGATGCACGACGGCAAGCAGACTCCTTCTTCACACAGGTCGATGAAAACGTCAGAGCCAATGAGCGGCAGGGAGCGCGGTGCATTTTCCAGATTCCTCGCCCTCGACATTTTTTTGTTCATGCCGTTGTTTTCTTGAATTCCAAAATCATCACCGGGAGGGTGCGTGGGTGTTCCGCTTTCCGCGGCAAACTCCTTTGACCTTCGATGAGAAATCAGGCCGCAACATTTCTTTTTCCATGAAGCTCCATGAAGACAACTGAAATCGCGTGTTCTGCAAAGGGTCGATCTTCTCTCTCTTCTTCGAATTTCGAAATTCAGGATCTCGGGAGGCGGTGGTTGAGCTTGAACTTTTTCCCTTGGCGCCCTCGCTCCGCGCTCGCCGTTGTTGTGGTCTCTCTTTGGACCTTACTGGCGGCCGCACAGACGGGGAGTTCGACCCCGCCCATCGGCCGGCTGCTGAGCAGTGACACGGTTGCCATTGAAGGCCGCACCTCCTGGGCCTCCTCCAAGGAGGATCTCGAAGATCCGACTCCGCTTGTTTTCAGCGGAAACAAAATTACCATGCAGGCCGGAATTGCTCTCTTGCAGATGGAAGATTCAAGCGGGGTGGTGGGCTTTTGTGGAAGGACTTCCCTCTCGATTATGAAATCGAAGAGCTCCACGCTTTATGCGGTGAATTCCGGGACCCTGAGTTTTGACTTGGCCTCTTCCACGCTGGAGCGGGTGATCACTCCGGAGATGGCTGTGGAATGGAATTCGGTCGGCGCGGGCAGAAAACAAGGGGTGGTGAGTCTCGATTCCAGGGGGGTGCTGTGCGTTCAGAATTTCGAGGGGAGTGTGAAGCTCATCGATCTGCTGAACGGCCAATCCCTACAACTGCCTGCGGGGTCCTCGGTCGAGGTGCAATCGGGCCAGGCCAGCACTGCCCGGCTCTCGAAGAACCTGGATTGTGGCTGTACGAAACTGGTTCCCCTGGGCTCTGCCGCCACGCCCTTTGCGGCGGGGCAATCGGGCCCCGCAACCCAAGGCACGGCCCCCGCCGCAGCCCCCCGAATCAGTAAGGTGGCCCCTGCTCGGGAGAACTTACCTTCCGCACTGACAACTGTCACGGATGAGAATAGTCGCCCGCCGCAGCCCCCCGGGAATACAGATCGGCAACAGGCCCGCAGCGTTGAGCGTCTGGATTTACGGGTGAGCCCGCCGGTTGCATCGCCCGCCCCAGCGAGCCCGCCTCCGGCTCAAAACAATCCACCCGCCTCAGCGGCCACTGGAGAAAAAGATCCCCCTGAAGCGGCGCCGGTCCTGTCAGCGACCATGGCGGCTTCTGCTGAATCCCTGCCGAAACCCGCCGAGCGGAAGAAAACATTCGGACAGAAGGTCAAAAACTTTTTCAGCACCATCTTCTTCATGAAAAAGAAGCATCCCGCTTCGTCTTCCTCCTCGAATTAAGAAGCCTCCGCGGAAGGTATCGCGCCTCCTTACTTGCCAAAGTCAACCTTAGGAACTACCTTCGCCCCTTCGCTCGCTTTGAAGTAGTCGTTGTTATAGGTGAAACCGCTCAGCGAGGCAAAGATGTTGTGAGGGAAGAGCTGCAAGTAGGTGTTGTAGTCCTGGATCGCCTCGTTGTACCGGCGCCGCTCCTGGGCGATGCGGTTCTCCGTTCCTTCCAACTGGGCCTGAAGATTTAAGAACTGTTGATCCGCCTTTAAGTTCGGATAGTTCTCAACCACGACGAGCAGCCGACTGAGGGCGGTATCCAACCGGCCGTTGGCCGCGATGGCTTCTTGCGGCGATCGCGCCCCTCCCAACGCCGCGCGGGCTGCCGCGATGTCATCGAACACCTTTTGCTCGTGAGTGGCATACCCCTTCACCGTGGCCACGAGGTTCGGAATCAAGTCCGCACGGCGCTGCATCACGTTTTCCACCTGGGACCACTTTTGGCGCACGTCCTCACGCTTCTGAACGAGATTGTTGCGGACCGTAATATACTGGCTCACCAGGATGATCCCCACCAGTCCCAGGAACAGTACGACCACCAATAAACCGATCAAGAATTTCTTTCCCATTAGAATCCTCCCCAACGCTGTTTGACGAGGCTAGGACGCGATCGCATCCACGCGCTCGATGACTTTCCCGATCGCCTCAAAGTACTTCTCGAACAATGGATCCATGTCCGAGTCTTGAAATTCCTTTTCTCCCTTACGAAAAGCCAGAATCCCCAGGAAGGGTGCGGCCTCGAACTTAAATTCTTCGGCCGCCCGCTTGAATATCTCTTCTTTATGAACCGTCGTCGGCCGACCCGTGAGGTGCAAGGCGTGACGGAAAAGAACCGCAAACGAAGAAATCGATTGGGACAGCAGATGCAGCGATTCCCGGCGATCTCCTTTCACCAGCACGTAGCGGCTGCGGAGATTTAGAAGTTTCCCCCGCAGTTCATGTTCACATTCCAGGCGCTGATGGGTGTGATCAATTTCGATATCCTTCAAAACGTCCTGCCCAAAAAGAACCTGGTGGGAGTCTTTCATATCGCTAAATTCGATCGGAAACACATCGGCCGATTCTGCAAGCTCGTGGGCGGTGAAAAACAATGGAGGCGGATTGCCCGTACGGTTCCACCATCGGGCAATTTCGCTCGCCCGGCCCACCTTATGAAACCTCGAATTCTTAACTACGATGAGGACATTCAGATCCGAGTGCTTCGAATGGTACTCGTTGGAAGCCGCCGAACCATACAAGATGACCGATTCCAATTCGTCCCCAAATGCCGATTGCAGTCCCGCGACAAGCTTATCCAGAGTGATTTGGTAAGTCTCCATCTTCTGCTCCTCAATTCTCGATCCACTGTGCGTCTGCAGGAAGTCAGATTGCTGCCTTGGAATCAGAGGACGCGATTGGATATTGCTCTGAAATTCCTACCACCCTCCACCCGCACCCCCGCCGCCGCTCATGCCTCCGCCAAAACCGCCGAATCCCCCGCCACCTCCCGAAAATCCGCCGCCTCCCCAGGAACTCCCTCCCCCGCCGCGACCACTGCCCAGGAGGAAAATCAACCACCATGGAAAAGAGGATCCGCTACGGACTGCGGGTCGCCCCATGGCAGCGCGACCAATCGATTTGAGCAACCCGAAGAGAATGAATATTCCGAAAAGGGCCCAAATCCCTAAGCCCGAGCCACCTCCCCGGCTTCGGCGGGTGCCCGAGCGGCGAGGAGGGGGAACCTGCAAGGTTCCGCCCACCGCCGAGGCCAACATCTGCACGCCCGTGATCATGCCCCCATCGTAATCACCTTGCTTGAATCGGTCGCGAATGACGCGGTAGATCTCGGAGGCTGTGGCATCGGGAACTTTGTCTTCAAGACCATACCCCACCTCGATCCACATCTGCCGCTCGTCCTTGGCCACCAGCAAGAGAAGCCCGTTGTCCACGCCCTTCTTTCCAATTCCCCATTGGCCAAAAAGATCAGTGGCATAGTCCTGGACGGCGCGATCGCCGATCGAAGAAACCGTAACCACGGCCAGTTCGGTTCGTTGCTCCCGCTCCAGCTGTATTGCTAATTGCTCGATCTGCTGCCGCGCAGCCGGACTGATCATGTTGGCAAAATCGCTGACATATCCCTGGGGCTTGAGCGGAATCTTCGCGGCATGCAGTTTTACGGGGGCCATCAGGCCCGCCGCTAACAACAAGGCAGCTGACAATCTCATGATCCATTGCATGTCGTCGTTCCGAGTGAATTCACCGGCAGGCGAAGTCTTGGCGTTACCGCCCCGGTGAATCCGTTCTGCATGATGGGTTCGAAATCGAAGGAAGCACAAGCTTAGCATTGATACCAAATGGCCTCCTGTTTGAAGTTCCTTCGTACCACAAAGTACGTAATCCGTCAAAATCGGTTTCGGTTTTCGGCGCGGGGGCGAGAGCAGACGGTTTGAAACAGGATTAACAGGATTCAACAGGATTATAGCAATCTCAGGTCGCTCACGTGGGGCAGGCGTCCTCGCCTGCCACTCTATGGCACAGTGCTACCTATTTGTGGCAGGCGAGGACGCCTGCCCCACACCGGAGATCAGTTTTTCTAATATGCTCGACGCACGTGTGAATTACAGCGAGTTCAGGAATTCCCGGAGCGGGTGCTTCTCATTGGGGGCAGTCCCTCAAAGTTCTCGATGGCAAGGGAAGCTTCTCTGCAAAAAGCATTCTTCAGGGTCTGGCACCGGCACTCTGAAGCCAATGCTAGCACGCAAGAAATCCGGTCACCAATAACAAGCCAAAAGAGATTACCAAAGCCGCGGCAAGGAAGATCCTTTTTCGACTATCGGGAAAAAGTCGCCCGTGCTCCATCCAAACTTTGTTCCCCTCTAAGCTCCAAATTCCCTTATATGATGCACCTAGGGCATCGTTGACCTCATTCTGGACGGCGCGATCGCCCTGCCCCGCGCGTCGGTCACGCTGAGCAAGTTGCCATTGGGATCGTAGCAGAAGGAGGTCACATTGCCCAGTGCGTCGGTAATCTGCGTTATCAATGTCCCTGTCTGGCCCCAATACGGTTCACTTAAGCCTGAATTCCGAACGTAACAACCACCCTTTTGTTCTATTTGTCTGCAAGGGGAGCTGTTGAAACGAATTTGAGGTGGAACAAAAAGTTATGCCGCCCACTGAGGCGGGCTGCCGGGGTGAAGGCTGGCGCCCTTCCTGGGGCTCACGCCCCAGGCTACTTCATTTCGCCGCTGCGCGGCTCTAAAGAGGATTCAACTTCGGAACCCGGGTTAAAAACAGGGTTGTATCTCAAGAAGTGCCACAATGTCAGTGAATCTCAGCATCGGTTTTCCTTAAATGAACGGTATTGAGTCTGACCCTCAATATTTTCTGTCATCAATTGCCATTCGGGTCAGGCAATGACGTTCGTTTTGCTCAGAAGGCCGCACACATGCGAACAGCGCATGTGTGCGCCACCCCGCGTAATCCGTCAAAATCGGTCTCGTTTTTCACGCCGCGGGGCGAAAGGTGTTTCTGCACCGAACGTCTGGAATGACCGGTTCTAAGAGCATGATATTCCCCGCTAGACCGCGTTGGCCCAGCACTCACTTGGCTGCGGCCCCGCTTCTTTACTCGCACTTTACTCGCCGCGGATTCAAGCGCGAAACGAATTATGTTAAGATGCTTGCGCTTTTTAAGCCCTCTCTCCGCGGAGCCTTAACTTGAAGACCGGTATTATCGGCTTTCCCCAGGTAGGCAAGACCACCTTGTTCAAAATCCTCACCCACGCCCGGGTCGAGACTTCCCGGTTTTCCGGGGGACGTGCGGAAGCCCATTTGGGGATCGCCACGGTGGCGGACTCGCGCCTCGAGGAACTCTCCAGAAAATACCAACCCGAGCGAACGGTGTTCGCCACGGTGGAGTACGTGGATGTTGCCGGAATTGTGAAAGGAGACCAAAAAAAGGAAAAGGAAGCCGCGTTCCTGGGGGACCTGCGCAATGTCGAAGCCCTCTTGCATGTGGTCCGGGCCTTCGACGACCCAGGGGTCCCTTTCTCCGAAGGTTCGATCGATCCCAAGCGCGACATCGAGAATCTGGAGCTGGAGCTGGTGCTGGCAGACCTCGGGATCGTGGAAAAGCGATGCGAGCGCCTGGAAAAGGATTTGAAGAAGATCAAGAATCCGGAACTGGAGCGAGAGCAGGATATCCTGCGGCGTTGCAAAGTGACCTTGGAGGCGGGAACTCCCTTGCGCCATCTCGACCTTCTCGCGGAGGAGAAGAAGCGCTTGCGCGGCTTCATGTTCCTATCCGCGAAACCCATCCTGCATTGCATCAATCTGGGCGACAACGACAGCGGGACGATCGATGCGTCGCCCTCCCGGTTTCAGCTTGAAGCGATCGCCGACCAGCCCAGCACGGCGGTCACGGCGGTCTGCGGGAAGATCGAATCCGAGTTAATTGAACTGCCCCCCGAGGATCAACGGGTCTTCCTGGCGGACTACGGCCTCAAAGAGTCGGGCCTGGAGCGGATCATTCATGCCACCTATCAACTGCTGGATCTGATCTCCTTTTTCACCGTGGGGGAAGATGAATGTCGGGCTTGGACGATTTCGCGTCATTCGACGGCGCTGGAAGCGGCCGGTGCGATTCACTCCGATATTCAAAAGAATTTTATTCGGGCCGAAGTCGTCAGCTACAAGGACCTCATGGCGTGTGGCAGCCTTCCTGCGGCACGGGAGAAGGGACTCTTGAGACTTGAAGGAAAAGAGCACGTCGTCCTCGACGGAGACATCGTCCATTTTCGTCATAGCGGCTGACCCTGGTCCCTCTCTTTCGAGCGACCTGTTGCTTCACCACATCTTCTGACCACCATGGAGCTCACTTTTAGTATCTTCGCATACGGGTTGGTTGCCGCCCTGGCCAATGTATTTGGCGGTTTTCTCATTGTTCAGCGAGATTGGCATCGTGGCTTTCTGAAGTATTTCATAGCGCTCGGGTCCGGGTACATGCTTGCGGTCGCCACCCTGGAAATGATCCCGGAAAGCATCAACCGGATGCGTCCGCACGCTGCCCTCTTGATCCTCGGCGGTTATCTCCTGGTCCACTTCTTTGAACACACCATTACTCCTCACTTTCACTTCGGAGAGGAAATTCACTCGCATGAGGTCATGAATCCGGCCGTTGGCCTCTCTTCTCTTTTCGGACTGATCATCCACACTTTTTTCGACGGCGTGTCAATCGCTTCGGGTTTCCTCATCTCGCGGCCACTTGGACTTATGATTTTCGTCGCCGTGTTACTGCATAAGATCCCCGAAGGGTTCACGGTCGCCTCCGTCATGCTTTCCTCCGGCAGGAGTAAGCGTTTCGCCATGATTGCAGCCATCTCGCTGGGCTTGTCGACCCTGTTGGGTGTGTTCTTGATGGCACTGACAAGGCATTGGGTGAATTATGGATTGCCGGTCACGGCGGGAGTGGCTTTGTATGTGGCCGCCTCTGACCTGATGCCCGAAGTGAATAAAGAACCGGGATTCCGGATGGCCTTGGTGGTCTTCGCGGGGGTGATATTTTTCTCGATTACGAAATGGCTGTTGGAGGGAGCGCTCTAAGAGAGATGACACCTTCGGAGAGATCCAGAATAACCATCCACCCGGCGTTGCCTCATCATCTGAAATCCGAAATCGAAAGCAACACGGGACCGTTAACTTCCCCGCCATGGCTGATCCCCGGACTTGGATCAATTCTTCTTCGCAGAGTCTTTGCCTCTTTCACCGGATTTAGCCTCCACGGACCGGATGAAGTTCACCACATTCCAGCGAGCCTCCTCCGACAGGTCTGCAAATTTCGGCATGGCGTCCTTTCCCCGCGTGATCCGGTCAAACACTTCCTTGTCAGTCATCTTTCCGACCCCTCGCGAGTCGGTCAAATTCGCGGGCTTGGGATCCAGCATGGCCGCCATTTCCCCGGTGCCGTCGGCTTTCTCTCCGTGGCACACCTCACATTTGTCCAAAAAGATTTTCTTCCCAGCCTCGATGGATTTGGGAGCGGCTTTGACCGGGTTACCCGCGCTCCGTTCTCCGGCGCTTTTCTCATTTGAACCCTTCGGAGCGACCTCGCTCTTCTGGCCATAAGTGAAGACACCCAGGGACGCTAGGATTATTCCAACAAAAAGCAAAATCGCCAACCACGGACCTTTCCACATCTGACAGGTTCTCCTAAATTAATCCGGAAGCGTCAACTGCGACAGGGTTTGGTTTCTTAAGTTACCCCACCTTGAATCGGACTAAATCCCCCTTCACTTGAATTCGTAATCAACGGAGCATACCTTTTCGTTGATACGGCGTGATTCCTCGACGAGAGTCACATGTTCCGAATGGGCGGAGTAAATCTCCAATGCCGCCCGATCGTTGAAAGTGTAAAGAATGGCGACATCGAAGGATCGTTGCATGTGCAATACATCTTCGCCTACTTCAGAGGCAACGACCTCCGGAATCTGTTTGGGAAGTTTGCGGAGCATATTCACGAAGTTATGCCGCCGCTCCGGAGGCGTCTCTTCTTTGAACTTGAAGAACACAATGTGGCGCAACATAATCCAGTCCTCCCGTCTCGATAGCCTGCCTTAGCCGATCGTTCCCATCCAAAGCAAGAGAATCAAGCAACTGCACATTTAGTGCGAACTGTAAAAACCCCGGACCACTGCCCTCCTCTGTGAACAACTCATTTCAGCGGGACGGTTGACAGCGTCCTTTCCCCCTGGGGCTGGCCGTTCCCGCATTAGAATTAACGATGTAAGGGTAAAAACGAAGGGGAACCTAACACGTCTATTCACTCCATCGCAAGTACAATTCTCCCCTGGTGTCACGACTCTTTGATAATGTCCTCATTAGGACTCGATAGAAATGTCCTCTAAGATGGCGCCTCCGAAGGAGGGGCCAGAATGGGGCATTTGCTGATGAGCAAGAAAGAGCGAGAGCGGTTGGTG
>JBGQBO010000026.1:0-74011 GCA_041494885.1 Terriglobia bacterium | reverse complement strand
CTGGCCGCGCCCCACTGCGTCAGACGGACACCTTCTTGATCACTCCCCGTGTGGTGGGGATGAAAGACGATCTTGGCGCCCCGCACCGCCGCCCATCGCACCGTCTCGGGATAGCGCCAGCCCTCATGGCAAATCGCCACTCCAAACCTAATCCCTTTGACCTCGAAGAGTCGCCGGGTATTTCCGGGCACATAGAACTGATCTTCGGTCGGGTCAAGTTGGTTCTTGGTTTGGTATCCCTGAATCTGGCCCTGGCCTTCAATGACAAAGGCGACAATCTGCCGGTCCGCCTCCGTGAGCCTTTCCATCCCGAGGATCGTGGCCACCGCATATGATCGCGCCCACTGCGACACGGCCTGGAGTGCCCGTTCCTGCTGCGTCTGATCGAAGGGCAATACTTCAAAATCCTGTCCCCGCAGACCCGGGAGGTAGGCTTCTGGGAAACACACGATCTCCGCGCCTTGGGCTGATGCTTCGGACAGGAGCCGCTTGATCTTCTCCAAGCCCTCATCAAGCGTTGAGGCAATGCGAGGCGAAGCCAGGGCAATGATCATCGATGATCTCCGATGAGAATGGATTCGACTAAGATAGTTTGAGCCCCCAACACGGTGGTTCAGGCGCTAGCGCGCAGCGAAGCGCGAGTCGCCTGCAACCGCGGGTTGGGCCGCCCATACGTCGCCAATGGCTGGCCTACCTAACCCGCGTGGCGTTCTAAGAAAGCTAGGGTCTTCTGGTTGAATTCCTCGACCTTCTCATAGATCGGCGCGTGCGCACACCCTTCAAAGACCAGTAGTTCGGAGCCGCGAATTGTGCCTGTCATCCGGTCAGCAAAACGCGTCGATGTCAACACATCGCGGCGCCCAAGGGTTATCTGAGTGGGCGCTGTGATCCGACCCAGTTGTGCCTCGGCATCGTGGGCAATCACGGCATCTGACTGCTGAATGAAGGCCGCCAGAGGTTGCGCCGGCCGGCCCCGCACAAACTCGGCCAAGGACTGGATGTACTCGGGCTTGGCGGCATACAACTCGGGCGTGAAGCACCACGGGAAGATCCCCAGAACGATCATCTCCGGCACGCTTCCCAGCGCTTGGGCTGTTACCCGCCATCCATCGACTACGGTCTTTATGAAAGGGTCTGTCTTCGTCCACCCACTGTGCAGCGACAAGGTCTTGACCTTGTCCGGATACTTGGCCGCCAGCCACATGCCGGTCGCCGCCCCCAAAGACAAGCCCGTGACATGAGCCTTCGAGATCCCCACGGCTTGCATGAATGCGGCGACATCGTCGGCGAATAGCTCGCAGGAGAAGACGCCTTCCGGTTTGTCGCTTTCGCCCGCCCCGCGGAGGTCGACGGAGAAGCAAGTAAAATGCTTCGCGTACTCGGCCACTTGGAAGGCATAACAGGCGTAATCGGCGGCTAGATAGGGAATAAGGATCAGTGGCTCTCCGGTCCCTTGTCGGTCATAGTTCATAGTGATGTTGTTCGCTTTGACTTTCGGCATAGGAGTCTCTCCTGGTGAATACGGCCCTCAAAGAGCCATTTACAGCGGCAGATGACATGAAATCACGTTTGCGGCCCCACAGCTTGCCGCTCAGTCGCGAGCGGCGCGAGGATTAACTGCTGGCTTGTCACCACCGAGACGCGCCGCTCGTCGGTCAGCAGCGGCGTGTAGGGAGGGTTCCCTCCAAAGATCACGCAGACACCCGTTTGGTGTACTCGTCCACTTCGATGACGTGGAGGATCCGCCCCTGACGCATGCCCACTTCCTTGAATCCGTTGCGGACTGCGGCTCGCCGCGAGCCGACATTGTCGGGATCGGTGACGACCTCCAGCCGACGAAAACCCATATCTTCGAATGCGATGGCGCACGCCAGGGCAACAGCGCGTGAGGCAACTCCGCGACGACGATGCGAGGCATAGGTCCAGTAAGAAAGGTTAGCCGCTTCGTTGTCAACAGGCCTGAGCTCACAACCGCCCAGAGGCTCATCGGTTGCGGTATCCCGGACGGCAAAGGGAAACCGCTTGCCGGCAAGGCGCTCTTGCTCCCATCGGGCGATGACGTTCTTGGAATGCTGCAGCGACGGGATGAAGTCGTCGGGAAACTCGAACCGGAGCCGATGCTCTGGATCACGGTCTCCGTCGCACAGCGTGTAAGCGTCATTGTGCGCAAAGAGACTGAGCGTCACCGTGCCGTCGCTTCGCAGTCTCATTTCATTAGCCATACCAAGCATTTTCTGGCTTGCGTCCGCCTAACTTCACTAAAGAGCCGCGCGGCCCAGTGACATGATGGCACAAGACGATGGGCGCGCCGGCTCCATTCGTTTGTTAGGTGGCGGAAGGCTGTCGCGCCAGCCGGCTTCCGCGCGCGGGACCGCTGACAAGCCGCATCACCGCGTGGCCCAAGGCCACGATGGCGATATACGTTGCGGCATCGGAAAGGACAGGGGCCACGCCCTGCGCGAACACCATCCACTCCGGGTAGATTGCAGCGTACAGATAATCCCGTGGCGGGCCGATGACTCCCACGACGATGAGAGACACCGCCAACCCGCGCCAGCTAAACCTGCGGACCACACGCCAAGTGATGAGATAGATGGGCGAGAGGGAGATTGCGAACGCGAGGTAGAAGAGCACCCACACGCCGGGTGTCGAGGGGAGGAAAACCCGCCAAAGCCCGAGTGCCTCCCCCAAGACCATCGCACCCAGTCCCAAGCATCCGGCAGCGGCGCCGCCGGCCAGGGCCCCCACGACGCGGCGCGACGGTGCCCGCGTAAAGTAGATGGCGGCAACCAGCGCGACGGAGTACGCGCAGCTCATCACGATGATTTGTAGCGTTGTCATGCGCCCCTTGACCGCCTGACAATCTGACTCAGCGGCGGCGCGTACGGCCGTCCGCCGCAACCCGTTGTTTGGCGGCTTTCTCTGCGATACGACTCTTTACCAGCTTCCGCACAAGTGTGGTCGGAAGGGGATTGTCCGCTTGAAAGCGGATGGTGCCCTTGCTGGTGTCGTAGGCCTTGAGTTCGTCCTTGTGAGTTTTTACGGGCAAAGCACCGGGGTAGAAGGCGCAGTGGTTCGCGGCCGCGCCAAAGGCCACAAGCATCCTTCCGCCAAGACGAAAGGCCGGGATATTGTAGCTGATGCACTCTTCAGCCTTCGGCGCTGCGGACTGGATGGCCCTTCGAAGCTTCTCAAGCGCAGATCGCTTCTCCCTGCTCAAGGGTGCAAGGTACTCGTCAATCGTCTGTGGCTTAGCTGACATGGCTTGTGCTCCTTGAGAGATCAGCAACTGGCTCTCAATCGACGTGTCCGCTGAACTACCGGCAGGTCATCCCCCACGGTGAACCTGCGGCCCGGACGGCGCGCTTTTGCATTGTGCGCCGACTGGCGCCATTGCGACCACTGCTGCTGATTGCACGCGCATGGCCGTCATCGTTCGGCGAAAGCTGAGCTCGTGATTTGGTAGACATAACTGTCCCGGCCCTCCGCGTCAGGCCTCGATCCCACCCGAACGCCCCCGATCTTTTCCACGGCCCGCTGTGAGCGCAGGTTCTGTGGGCCAACCAGAAAGACGACGCAGTTCACAAATCGGAAGGCATGCTGCAACATGAGCTCCTTCATCTGCCCGTTGTACAGGCCGCCCCAGTGAGACCTGGCCAGAAACGTCCAGCCAATCTCGACCTCGTTCCTTTCCTTGTCGTAGCCATGGAAGCGCGAAGATCCAATCACCCGTTGAGTCTTGGCATCACTGGCAATCAAGGCACCACCGGACGCCAAGGCCTCGCGAAAGAATAACTGGAAGACCCCTTCTTCATGGCGATTCTTGACCGGGTGTTGTTCCCAAATGAGTGGATCGGCAGCGATCGCGTAGAGATCATCATAGTCTTCGGAGTAAAGCGGCCTGAGTTCGACGAGGTCGCCCTTCAAAACCGGTTGATAATCAAAGGACACTCTTGGCTCCCGGTGCCAACGCGGAGTGGAGGACTGCTCGTCGTCCGGCTAACATTAAATGGATTGATCCGCATGTTCTTTGGAACATTGGTCTTCGATCCGCTCAATGCGCCTTCGGTTCGACGAGCACTCTGGCAATAAGCTCTTCAATATTGTCCGCATGCGCCCCTTTCCATTTTTAATCGTGGGGTGTTATGCAGATCCTTATCACATTCAGCAGTTTCATTTGATAGGTTATCGAACAGGCCGCGAACTCCCCGCCCAGCGCGAGTCAGAAGATGCGCGTTCGCTACGCGGGATCGCCGTTGTCACATCCCGATGACCGAGTAGTCCCAGGGCCGTGCGAATGGATTACCTTGATTCAAGCCGCTGGGTCGCAACTCGATGAGGAAATGCGGCGAATGCTCCCAAACCAAATGATCTCGGCTTCCGCTCCTCTTATTTACCGTTCAATTCGGGGAATGGGATCTCTTAATCGAAGGACTTAAATGCCAGCCGGTCGTCATTGAGATATGGGCCGTCATGGGGGGACGGCTGGCCACCATTGAGTTTAGAGCTTAGTCAGTGTCAATTCAAGTGAATTGCTTTACGGGAGTGCGGGCATGTTCACGATTGACAATTTGATTGTGGCCAAATCGGGCCGTTCGACAGAGGGGGGATCGCGCGGAAGACATGCCCGGTAGGGAATTGACACCCTTTGATCCCTTCCATATGCCTTCCATTTGAACCCCCAATCGCAGACCGTCCCGTCGCATTCCAATGATGAAACCGACCCCATTCCCTGAGGTGCGATGGACCCTAATCCGAACGGGCAGAAATCAAAACCGGATCTTAATTTGGAGCCCAGGAAACCGGGGATTGGTCGTCGATCAGATACCAGCCCCAAGGAATTCATCAGATTCTCATGATATTGAAGTTCTTAACTTCCTGGATTCCTCGGCTCCTAATGAGGAATTGTTTTTTGCCCTTGCCGACACAAATTCCGTTGAAAAAGTTAAAAAAGCTTGGTTGCACAGGACCTCGAAAAGAGATAGAATTAGCGTCTAAAATAAAAGTCTTCGATCAGTGAGGCGGGCTGGATGCTCCGCTAAGGTGACCTACCGAGCGTTGCCGGAATGGTCAGCAAGCGAGCTGTCTTAACCCACTGTTCAAAAATAGGAGAGGAGAGTTAACAATATGGCAGGAAATGTGAAGTCTATTCCCGAGGGATTGCATACGATTACCCCGCATCTGGTGGTGAATGGCGGGACCAAGGCGTTGGAGTTTTACAAGAATGCGTTCGGGGCGCAGATTCTGAGCGTTCACAACACCCCGGACGGCAAGGTGATGCACGCCGAGATCAAGATCGGCGATTCGAAGCTTTTTCTCGCCGACGAGTTCCCGGGTTCGGGTTGCACGGCTCCAAAGACGGCCGGCGGCACCACCGTGGTGCTGAACCTCTACTCTGAAAACTTGGACCCACTGTTCAACAGGGCCGTGGCGGCGGGAGCGACTGTGGCCATGCCGCTTGCAAACCAGTTCTGGGGCGATCGCTATGGCCAGGTGGTAGATCCGTTCGGCCATCGTTGGGCGCTCGGCCAGCATGTCGAAGATGTGGCGCCTGAAGAATTGGAGCGGCGCGCCAGCGAAGCATTTTCCCAGATGAGTAAGGCAGCCGGCCAAAGCTGATTGCACCCTGCGGGTGCCGCAGGCATGTGCTCTTTGCATGCCTGCGAAAGCTAGCGAGTGAAGTCGCCACTCAGGTGTTCCCACGTCCCCCCGAACTTCCGTTAGAGGTCTCGGGGATCCGGGCTTGGCGCGGCCGCCCTGATAGATCGGGGCACGCGGCACTGCCAACGATGGGAACGTAGCAAAAAAGGACAGTCCCCCGGGGCTGTCCTTTTTTTTCATCGATCATGTTTTAGACGATAAGACGTGCCAGAAGATTCATCCAGAATCATTGGGTTGCGAAGGGAAGACTGAGAATTTAATGTGATGAAAGGAGCTGATCGTTCAATTGGCAAACTTCTCTTGTATTTCATGCGATTTGTTACGCTTGACCGTGGGTTGTTTGGATTTGGTGACGGCTTGCAACCATGCGACCCATCATTCCCGTCTTGCGGTCAAATCACGAAGACTCGAGGTCTGCCGAGCGATAGCGGCGGGTTCCGAGGTCGGAGGAGACGGCCAAGGCGCAGCCGACCACCCCCAGTATACCGCCGGCAAGGGCGCCCGCTACACCCCACGCCCCGTGCATCGACCAATCGAGATTCAAGAGCGCATGGCTTAGGCCGATAAAGCCGAACGTCACAATTGATTCGAGCGCATAAATCCCCCGCACGCGGCGCTTGAGGCGACTTTCGTCGCCTGCAACGTCAGCGGCCCGACCCCCACACGCTTCCGTCCGCATCCAGGTTTCATAGAGCCATAGAAATATCGGTGCGAATAGCGCAAACGCAACCGGAACCAACAGACGGCGGTTCGACGATGACAACCAGCCCAGTCGGTAAACAAAAAGCGCCGCAAGGAGGGAGGTCACAGCGAACGGGAGTACTCGCCACGGGAGCGACAGTTATTGACTGCTTCGCCTTGGCCTGAGGCTGGGAGGCGCTATTGGATCCGGGCTGTCCACGCCAAGGCGACGGATAAGAAAGACAATCGCCTAGAGCGAACGGTTAGGCGCGTTGCACCAGGCAATTGAAACAACCCGCCCCTGCATTGTGCAGGTGCAAATAGGCAATGTCTCCATGGGTGAAGAAATGCTGGATGGCTTCTTCCAATGCCCGGCCTTCAACCACCTTGGCCCCTATCATCATCGCGTTTTTGCTGTATGCGCGAACGGAAAGAAGCCGGTGATGAAACATCAGAGGAATCTCATTGACCCCGGGCCTAGCAGTTTGCGCCGCCTCACAAACGAAGATAGGTCCTGCCGATTGATACGGAGAATCAACATCATGGTGCTTAAAGGGAGTGAGAATAACCTTCTCACCAATTGCGGCGTCCATCAAACTGACTCTGCATGGATAACCAGGGTTCTCATCCACCACCAGTCGTCGGGCGCCCTGTGCAGCTAACTCGGCGTCACTCATTGAGAAAAGCTGTACGAAGTTTTCACGCGGAAGAGCCACGATTTGGAAATCAAATGCCATGATAATGAACCTCTCCGGACGCAGTTTTTTGGCTGCTCTGAAACCAGCCTGATACAAAGAGCTTAGTTCAGTATGACCCTGGTTTTCTATCCGAATCTTGCGGTCAAATTAAGGCGAGCAGGGGCCTCTTTCCGAATCACCTCTTCTCTCAATCAACAAAGCACCCAACGCCGGAGGTGAGCGATCCACCATTCAGAAGCAGTTAGTGTTTTCCCAAGTAAAACTCTGCGACGACCGGCAAGTGGTCGGAGATGCGCAGGGTATCGCTCTGCCGAACATAACGGGACCCGACGGGCGTGATCCTGGGAAAAAACAGATAATCAATGGTCAAAAAGGGTGCTTTCAGGATCGTCCCGTTTGGGAAGTGAGTGAACCACTTCTCATGGTCCGCGCCAGAGACCTCCTCCAGGTTGGGCACAGGCTGGTAGGCGGAAAACAGAGGGGCAATTTCGCTGCGGGGATTGTAAAGATACTGGTTAGAAGGCGGGAGGCGATCGTAGGCCGAGGCTATAGGGGGAAGCATATTGAAGTCACCGCCGAGCACCCAGGACACCCTTTGTCGGCTCAAACGGGAGAGAATGTTATCGACCTGCTGCACCTCCCGCGCCATGGTATTACTACCCTGGGCAAAAGCTTCCAGATGCGTGCAAAGAACTACAAACTC
This sequence comes from Terriglobia bacterium, assembly GCA_041494885.1. GTDB lineage: Bacteria > Acidobacteriota > Terriglobia > JAIQFV01 > JAIQFV01 > JAIQFV01. Next base: position 66,268 of record JBGQBO010000026.1, on the reverse strand, counting down.
GCCACCCCCGACCATGGGCAGGCGTGCTTCGAGTACGGCGCGTTTGGTGTTGAACTGACGAGTGATCAGATTGGCGGGGGCCAGTGCCAATTGGTAGCGGACAGCACGATCGATCCGGTACTTGGAGAGGACGGCGAGGACCAATCCGACGGAGCCCCCGACACGGGAATCAGGAACAAAGAGCGCCTTCCAATAAAATGCTGATGTGGAACAGGCATAGTCAGCCGGAAGCAACTCCTTCAAACGAGCGAGCTGGTCTTCGTGGTCAGTGCGTGCCGCGCCGATGTCCACCTCCTGCAGCAAGATGATGTCCGGATTCTCGGCTCGTATCACACGGGCCACTTCGCTGAGTGTTTGAGTGATATCAGCCCGGGAAGGGCGTAGATCGGGACCCTTGTGGTCTGGCAGGTCATACCAGAAGATATAATTCTTTCCCGCCATGTACTGAACATTCCACGTGAGCACCTTGAGCTTCTGCCCCGCCTTAAGATAAGGAGCACCGCGGCTGCCCTTCACCGCCTCCTCTTGAACAGGTCGGGGATGGAAGGTAATGGCATAGACGACCAGCATCAGCATGACTGCCATTCCAATCAGGGGGACTACAATCCACCCTAAGATCTCTCTGCTCATCCCATCCATCCCGATCCCACCCATCGGTGAGTCTAAATCAGCAGAGTAGCACAGGACCGCATGCTCAAAAACAAAAACGCCACGTGATCGGTCTTCAGTACGTCATACCGAACTCAGTTTGTTGCCTGGCTGAAATTGAATCTTTCTCTCCCCTTGGGAATTCGGGATCGCAGTGGGGACGGGGATGCATCCCACATGGAGGCGTACTTTCAAGCGTGGGCGGGTGCAGGCGTGGATAAGCAGTAACGCCCGGCTGGATGGATTCACACAGTAGAGATAGCAGCCGAGAAAGGTTCGGGGTGGGTAAATGATTCGGGGTAATAATCCGTTAAATTGACCGGAGGGATATTGTGGATTTCGGTGATGGGTCTGCACCTCCGCTCAATCAATCCACTTATACCAGAAGATGAAGGACAACTGTAAAGTAACGGACCCGGCGTCCTTCAGGTCGATTGGAGCATCCTGTGTGTCGCGACAGCCCGAATGATCTCTCAGGCACCCTCGACGGGCCGAAATCCTGCGAGCCATCGCTCTGCCTCGTCAAGGCCTCGGAAGACCTCTAAATTGCTATGTTCTGTCAGCAGAATTCCGAGCATACGGACCATTCCGAAGGCCACCTCAATATTCACAACCACCGCCCGCGGTCCGCAGGCCCGTTGGCCCACCGCAGGCCGCGCCAGGTCTGCCAGACGCAAAATGTCGGCTGAGGAAAGCATCGAGGTGGTCGCCGTGCGGGCATCAATCAACTCCGCATAGCCAAGGTTCTGCTCCTTGCGAAGGGTCTCTAAATGATCCCGGATGTCTTCAAAAACGATGGGGCCACTGACCGTCGTAAGCAACCGTTGCCGCGCCGAGTCGAGCATGTATGATATTGGCATATGCACCTCCTCTGGGAAGGGTTGCCATCACTGGTTGTGGAAGACCGGGGTCAGAGAGACGTGCCGTCAAATCCGTCCTCCGATCCGTCAGTCGCTTCCTCGTTCAAGTCATGCACTCCGGCTATCTAATGATCTTACCGTGAAAAAAAGTGCAAGGATCGTTTAGAGCACACCTCCTGTCTTGCAAGTGAGTCGAATGCCTCCTGGCCTCCAATACGGTCGGAAGGCAAAGAGTAACACTCTACGACCAAGCGGTCGCTGTCTAGTGACGAGGGGATGAGGCGGGGCGTTTGCCCCAGTTCAAGTCTAAATCCTTCCCAAGGGAAAGTCACGAGAATTAATTCACAAAGTCAGAGGAGGGAGAAATTCTTACCAGTGCTCAAAGAGCATGGTGTCTCCATTTAGTTCCGAGCGAGTCGGAGGGGGTGGGACCAATAATACCCTGTTAATTCTTCCTCCAAGAGGGAAGCCATGGGAGGTTGCCTGCCTTAGGATCGCAGGATCCCTTCTCACTTTACCTGCAGGTCCAATCACAGACCAGAGTTCAGAGGCTTAGAGCCGGGGCGAGTATTCTCATCGCGGCAGCTCATCATCGTTCGTCGCTGCAAGATCAAATGATCTTGCTTTAACTCTTTACGGAATGCCCCTGCGGTCTTAGCCTCGGGATTCAAGCTCAATTCAAAGCATGGATCATGCCGAGAGGGAAGTGACCCTCTTCTTAGAAACAATTCCGGTTCATGAAGCGGCAATCTTCTCGGCCGCAGGTCACACAAAAACCCAGGCTGGTCTCAATTAACCCGAGTCAACATAATCCGTCCACTCCCGCTTTGCACGTCAGGGACAGAGGTCGCTATCCAGTCCGCGGTGAAAGAATTGGCGGCAAAGGAGAAATCTTCGATCTTCAGATACATGGTTCCTTCTTCGTATACGTAGGGCGCCGTATTGCCCCAAGTAAAGAGCATCAGGGTTCCGTTGACAAGCCTGCCATAGAGAAGATATGGCGATGCGGTCACGGGCCCTCCGTTGTATGTGGTCACGCGCAGGTAGCCTTTGATAAAGGGGCCATCGGCCCACATACTCGCCTCCCCTTTGAAGTTCATCCCATCAGGAGCGCTGGCCACAAACGTATACATCCGGGCGGCAGGTAATAGGGGGAGCGAGGAAGACTGTCCTGCTACAAAAGTCAGGGCAGTCCCGAAGATGGGAAGATCGGAAACGATTTCAATCCGTCCCTTGCTGAGCTGCGCTTTCGGAAAAAATTGAGATAAGAACTTAGGCGTATGCCAGGACGGCCCGAGGGAGAGATCAGTCGAATCCACATTAGTATTTGTCTCTGAATACAATTTCAAGGTCACCTTCGCCGTCTTGTTGGTCGTGTCTCCGTTCGCAAGGGCAAGAGCAATCGCGGAGAAATCCTCAAAAGGGATGATGGACAGATAGAATTCCGTAGACGGAGGGACCCCAATGGTATCCACGACAGCACCACCTGACCGAACCATATAGGTGAGATTCCCGTCCACAAAATTGGTTTGAGCCTGATTGGCAGCGGTGATCGACGCAAATCCCGCAGACAGATCGGAGCCGGTCACATGATAGGTAAAGGTTGCGCCCGCAGTGATGGACACCGGCATTCTTCCGTCGGTGATTGGGGTTCCATTCACCGTGGGGCTCCAATTCTTGCCCTCTCCCTGGTAAAACTTCAAAGTTCCTGCGTAAGTTTCCGTTCCCCGGTTGGTTACCGTGATCACGGTCTCGTAACTTCCGCCCGCGGCCACTTGTCCGAATGCAATATCTTTCTGAGGCGAGAAATTCTGGCCCATTAAGGTTTCGCAACACAAGAGCAGAAGGATGAGAATTCCCTTGGCTCGCATGAGTTCACCTCCGTCTCCATGTCAGATGCGTGCATGTGATAGATCATTGGGTTCGAGAATAGGAATCAGAAAGGCTATGATTCATGGAAGTATTGAGAAGCAACAAAGGAGGACCACGTCCCACCAGTGCACTAAATCACGCCAATTGGATGCCCCAACACAACCCAAGACATGTTCATGTATCATGTGAATTGTCTCACAAGGAAGCCATCGAAGCAAGAATTCCCCGGCGGAACGAAATTTCGCGGAGACTCAACTCTTTCTTTTCTTCAGAGGTGAACCGCTGATGCATGAGAGCGAAAAGGAGCCTGGTTTCGGAAGATGGTCTTACGGCGACATAAAGAGTGCAAGATTTGAAGGAGGAGGGAAAGAACCTGACGGCGGGCCGTCGATTATTCGGGGAGTTTCAGCCCTTTCCAGGCGGGATAGTGCAACAGTTTGCCTTCGCACACGTTCGCCACATAACGTCCCTTGCAACGGAACTGCATGATCCGATTCCCCTCGCGGGCAAGCTCAGCCCACCGCGACCCCGTGGCAGGGTTTTGTTCAATCCCTACGAGGTGAATCGTCTCATAAACAAACTCAACGCTTCGAAGTCTTTTTGCGCGAAGCATTGTGACCGGATAAGAGTCGCCCGCCAGGACGATCGCCGATTTGTCGTCGCCGAGTGACTGTTGCCAGGCGGAAATGAGAGTTTCTCCGAGCGTCATGCTTCGATTGCAGTTCTCTGATGAGGTTGCTCAAACTGTCAGACCCGAACAGCAACAACGAAAGCGGAGAGTTCCGTGCACATCATTCCCCTTGAGATCCTCCCCAACCCGGGGAGTATCCGGGAGTGACCCCGTGCCAAGTCGAGGGACTCTGCGGTGGCGGGGCCAAGGGGAGAATTGCTTGATTCAAGAACCTGTGTAAGCTCTGTTCCCAAACAGGAATCCAGGATTCGACTCTCCTCACGGATCAGCATGCAAGGAACAAACCATCTCCCCATGCGACTGGCCAGCTACCTTCGCTCCACCCATTGTGAAGAGGGGCTCACAAATTCCATCCCATGCCAATAAGGGCCAATGACCCCTTCCTCGTCACTCCATGCGATGCGAGCCATGGTGCGAACTGAGAGCTCTCCAGATTCGGGCAGATAGGCCTGGCAGATTTCGACCTCTTCTCCGACCGGGATTTGAACTGGCAGTCTCATCAAGGCCCCGTACCGGGTGACATCCACAGTTTCCGCTGCGACCTCGATCTTGTTCCCGTGGATATCTTTCCCGCGGACAGTGATGGGCACCTTCAGGGAGAGGCGAGGGCTCCTGCGGCGTTCGACCGGCGCGACCTGCATGGCACAGGTCACGGCATCGGAAATCTTCCCAATTGAAAAAGGCTTTTCCAGATAATCCAGCGCCCCCAGTTCCTGGGCAGTCGCCCATACCTCGTGCCGGGGTTGCACTCCCATGAAGAGGATGGGAAGTAACTTCGTCTGCTTGATGGATTTGAGGATCTCACACAACATGAACCCCCCGAGTTGAGGCATCTGGATATCCAGCAGGATACAATTGGGGTGTTCGAGGACAGCCAATCGAATGGCTTCCTCCCCGGACCTTGCGACCCGCACATCGTACTGAGGACCGAATGTCTGAAGCAGAAACTCCACGATCTGTGGTTCTTCATCGACAACGAGCAATCGCTTCTTATCCATCACCATCTCCCGGGTTCACTTTCGGTAAAACAGATTGGGTAACCACGCCGTGAGCCATTCCTCATCCTCGGACTTCAAGATAACGAATTCGATCATCCCTCCGGTTTCACAACTTTGGCTCCTTGATGGGCTTGGGTTCCGGAGTTTTGCAATCGGCAAGGTTCTTCGTTTTTTCATAGCATTTACCCACTTCATTGAGTTCCTTGCCCTTGGTATGGCAGTAATTGCAGGGTTTCCCCTCTTTTCTGGTATATTCGGCCTTCCCCATGAGGACTGATACAGAGAGCAGTGTAGCGAGGATCAAGAGAAGGAATAATTTCAACAGTCTCATGAGCGATGCCTCCTTTGTCCGTCTCAGGATTCTGATGAAATGCCATGTTCAAAGAGCCATGCCGACATGACTTGACCTGAACTACAAGACTTACGTGGGAGAAAGCCTCCAGGTTGCGTTGGGGGAGCAGTGCCGTGCGCCCTTCGCTGTGAGCTCGGCCTGCATCCTCTGTTTTTTTCCAAACCCCAAAAGGCGAATGAAGTCTCGGGTCAACGATTGGGGTTCCGTCAATGGCTACGCTTCAGGTCGCACAACGACTGCGGTTCCATAGCACAACACTTCGGTCACGCCTTGCAGCAGTTCGGTGGCATCGTATCGCACCCCGACGACTGCATTGGCGCCGATCTCTTGGGCATGGGAAACCATCATGTCAAAAGCCTCGGCACGGGTCTTCTCACACAGGTCGGTGAACAGGGAAATATTGCCCCCAATAAGAGTTTGCAGGGACCCGCCAATCGTTCCAAAAATGGAACGGGAACGAACCGTAATTCCTCGCACCACGCCCAGTGTTTTCGTGATTCGAAAACCGTCCAGTGTAAATGTCGTTGTGGTCATGGCATGGTCCATTTTTACGCTCCTGACATCCTTCACAAAAACTCCCCCGCTCAAGAAGATCACCACCTAATCGCTTCAATCTGAACTGCATGCTTTGGCACTTTGCTCGCGAGCGCCAATCAATACCCTCAGTTCCGAGGTTAAAGATGGGGATGGCCAGGAGAAGCTCAAGGATCGATAAATACAAGTGACTCAGGTCATGTCCATCCTCCAATCCTTCTGAAGCCAAGCCAAACCGCGAAGGCCTACGCGGTGGCTTTTCAGCGTGGAGAGGACTCCGTCGATTTCTTTTCTTCCTCGAATTGGGCCCGCATGAAAAGTCCAAAGGTGGGGAACGTGGAATCGTTGGTGGTCACGCTGGCCCCCTTCATAATCTCACCGCGATAGCCCTCGGTATGTTCGACGCTCAACGTGATTTTGCCCTCCTTCCCGGGAGGTACGACTTTGTCAAAGTCGCTTGCAGTGCACCCTCAACCCGGGCTGACGGAGTTGATCAAGAGATCGGCGGTACCCTGGTTCTTAATCGTGAAGGAATACTTTAGTGGAGTCCCTGGCCTGACCAGGCCAAAGTCATGAGTGACCGATTCAACAACCAGCTTGGGAGCCCCCTGGGACGGCTCGTTCCGTTTTTCCTGAGATCTCAACGAGCTGGTCAGGGCCAGCACAAGCGCTACCAGAAGAACTGTCACTCTCGGTTTCATTAGTTACTTCTCCTTCACCCCCAGATGACAACCAGGGAAGAGCTTAACAGATTGAGCAAGTCAGTGTCATCAGCCCTTTTAAGCAGGGAGGAGAGCAGGGATTGAAGGTGGGCCTAGAGATGTATATTCGTGACTCAACGAAGCCATGCTTGAATGGATGGACTCAAGAAAAAAGCGAGAAGGGCCAATGGAACGGCCGTGATGAGATCGAGGATGTAATGCTGTTTCGTAAACACCACAGAGATTATGGAGAGTCCAATCGGGATTGATAGAATCCACGCGTAAGAGGTCCTGTAAACCAAGAGGATTGAGAAAGCGACGATCAACAGTGAGACGTGCATACTGGGCAGCAGATTACATGGGGCGACCAACCGGTGAAAAAGGAGCGTCAACCGGCGGGAAGAAGATGTGGGTTTGATGGAGATTCGCATTAGTTTTGTTGGGAGAACCAGAAAGGTCAAGTAGGACACCATCATGACCAGGGCGCTGGCGATGAGATACTGCTCCAGCAGGCGGGGGGCCTCAAATAAAACGATTAGGGGGAAAAGAATGAGGGGAAAATAGAGGGAATAGAAGTAAATAAAGGAAGGGATAAAGGGGATCCGAGCGTCGAGACGGATCGACGGGACGAAGGCCTTTCTCCCCGCATTGAAAAAGTTGACCAGCAGATCGAGGGACCAAAGAACCAGGAATAGGATGATGTAGCCGAATGACTCACGCATATGCGTATTGGGCACCGAGCAGACGCGAAACGGGTATTTCCGGAGGAGGACGGCCCTCTCTGCCTCCTTCTTCACTGGACAGGAGCGCCGCGATCTCTCTTGATCGGAGATCAGGGCGCCATTTTTGTTTTCTGGACGATGGCCTAGTCGCCCAATTCTTCAGTTGAAGTACACGCGTGATGGGGAAAAAGTGACCTTAAATCTGGACTCGTGAGAAGTCCGGATCGGCAGCGGGCGTGATGATGGAGTTCCGGAGCGGGCTTATTTCGGGAACGAGAGCGCTGACGGAACAGGAATGGTGAATGAAGGATTGTTACGGTTCTTATTGTTTTGGAGGGTCCGTTCACGCACCTCCTCCCATTGTTCCGGTGAAACTTGGAGGAAGTATTTCACCACCACCGGATCAAACTGGGACCCTGAACAGCGCATGATTTCATCTCGGGCCGCTTCATAATTGGTTGCGGTCCGGTAGGGTCGATCGCTGATCATTGCATCCATGCAATCCACCACGGAAAAGATCCGGGCCCCCAGCGGGATGCTTTCAGCTTTAAGGCCCCTCGGGTAACCGGTGCCGTCATATCGCTCGTGGTGGGCAAGCACGATTTCAGACGCCGATTTCAAACCGTCGATCCCCCTGAGAATCCAACACCCGATCTGGGGATGCTTCCGCATCTCGGTCCAATTCTCGTCGGTCAGCTTCGAGGGGCGAAGCAGAATACTGTCAGCCACTCCGATCTTGCCGATGTCATGGAGCATGGCCCCCCGACCAATATCGTTCAGCAGGTGGGGTTCAACACCCATGATGCGGGCCAGATGAACGGTATACTCTCCCACGCGTTTCGAATGGGCCTGGGTTTCGTGCTCGCGCGCATCCAAGGCAGTAACCAGTGCCTCGAGCGCGATGTCGGAGGCATCCTGCAAGCTCCGGAAAGCATGACGCAATTCCGTTGTCTGTTCTTTGAGGATCTCCTCCATCTGCTGGACGTATTGTTCCTGGTTCATCCTTTGAAGATGCTGTTCCAGAGCGCGCTTCACACGAGCGACGATGTCATTCGACAGGAACGATTTGAGGATATAGTCGACAGCCCCCATTTGCATGGCTTGGACAGCGAGGGAGACGTCGTCACAAGCCGTGAGCATGACCACCCCAGTTTGACCGTAGTTCTTAACGAGTTGGGGAAGCAGCTCAAGCCCGCTCATGCCAGGCATCCTGACATCCAGGAGTGCGAGATCAAAAGAAGTTGTCGCCAGAATCCCCAGGGCCTCGCGCGCATCAGAGGCTTCCTGGACATCAAATCCGGCGTTTTGTAGTCTCGCCTTGAGCAACAAGCGGATCGATAGATCATCGTCGACGACCAGGATGCGCTGTTTCAGGGAAGCGCCCTTAGCAACGATCGGCTCGATGAGTGGGGGATGCGGGCTTATGGTTGTCATGTTCCGGTATTCCTCTCTCTGCTTATCGCTTCCTCACAAATGATTTGCAGGTCCAGTTTCAGCTTGTCGGGTTCACGGCATTGCGTTTCGCGAAGCTGTCATTCCACACCGCAGCTCGGCGTACAACTACCGAGACGACTTCTTTTTAGAACTAAATCATTACAAAATCTTCACACTGACGAATTTAGACATTTAAAGAAACCTCCGTAAGAAGGAGGTTTCGATCAAGGATCTCGTCTCCGGCTGTGACGCAGCGCACAAGCTAAGGAAGAATGGCATAACACGTTGGGTTATTCTGGGGGCAATCGCTTGAGTTGGGCCCCTGACCGGAGTATCCTTCGACGCGAAAGCATCGGAAATGAGGACGAGAATGAAGCTTAACGATACCTTGCTCGAGGCCGCTCCCAAGGTCCTCCTGCACGATCATCTCGATGGCGGTTTAAGACCGCAGACCATTATTGAGATCGCGCGGGACAATCATTACACCGACTTGCCTGCCTTCTCCCCCGACACTCTGGCTGAATGGTTTTGGAGAGGCGCGAATCGAGGCAGCCTTCAGCACTACCTTGAGGGGTTCAAACACACCATCGCCGTCATGCAGACGGAGGAGGGATTGGAACGCGTCGCTTACGAAATGATGGAAGACATGAAGCAAGATGGCGTCATTTACGTCGAAACGCGATTCGCCCCGGTCTTCCACACGGCCCGGGGACTGCACTGCGAGGCGGTGGTGAGTGCCGTGCTCCGGGGTCTGGAGAAAGGGAAGCGTGATTTCGGAGTCGAGTACGGTCTCATCATTTGCGGGATGCGGAATATGAATGTGTCCCTCGAGATGGCTGAGCTTGCCATCGATTTCCGAGATCGGGGCGTTGTGGGATTCGATCTGGCCGGGGAGGAGGGCGGCTATCCCCCCAAAAGACACGTCGATGCGTTCCATTATGTCCAGCGTGAAAATTTCAGTATTACGATCCACGCGGGCGAAGCGTTTGGGAAGGAGTCCATCTGGCAAGCGATTCAGTGGTGCGGCGCCCATCGAATCGGACACGCCACCCGGTTAGTCGAGGATATGGCTCTGACCAATGGCCGGGTAGTCAAGTTAGGCACCCTCGCGCAGTATGTTCTGGATAAGCGGATCCCCTTGGAAATCTGTCTGTCGAGCAATGTCCACACAGGCGCCGTACCCTCCGTCGAAGCGCACCCCTTTGGAATCTATTTCAAGGAAAAGTTCCGGGTCACCCTCAACACGGACAATCGTTTGATGAGCAACACCTCCCTGAGCAAAGAATTCAGTGCGGCGGTGAAGCACTTCGGCCTGGGATTGCATGATATGGAAAAGATCACCATCAACGCGATGAAGAGCGCATTCATCCCCTATCATTCCCGATGCCGGATTATTTACGATGTCATCAAACCCGGGTATCAAAAACTTCGTAAGCTGGAAGGGAGGAAGTAGGTGTTGCGGCAAGATTCCTAGCGCGGTTCCTCCCGAGCCGTCGCCTTAGGGTCGTCCCCGGATGGAACGAGACGCGCTGCTGGGGGTGAAATGCCAAACCACAGCAAGGCCCCCAACACAGCGAGGATGGCCGCAATGTAGAGTGCATTCTCCCACCCCATTCGATACGCCAGAACGGGAGTTAGGGTCGGAGAGATCAGCCCACCGATATTGCTCCCCATGTTCATGACGCCCCCGGCGGCCCCGCTTCGTTCACCGGCAATCTCCATCATCGTGGCCCAGAACGGGCCTTCAACACTCAAAACCAGCGCTGTGGCGAACGCCAGGCTGAATGCGGCGAGGTAGGGGTGGGTCGTCCGCGCACCTAAAGCGAGAAAGACCCCGGCAAAGGTGAGTCCGAAGAGGGGGACGGCGCGACGACCCCAACTCAGGCCCATTCGACCCGCGACCAGGTGGTCGGAAATCATTCCCCCCAACGGTATTGAAATGATTGAAAGAATCCATGGCAGGCTGCTCAATGCGGCGCTGCGAAGCAAATCGAAATGGCGCACCTGCACAAGGTAGAGGTAGAACCAGAAGACGAAGATGTAGCCCACATACCCTTGAAGCGTGTAGCTCAGGGTCAGAAAAACAAAGCTGGAAGAGCTCAGCGAGCCGCGGACCGGCGCCATTCGGTTCCGAACAGGGTAGGGAAGATCCGGAAGTTCGGTCTCGCGAATTCTTAGCCAGGCAATGGCGACCAGTAATGCCGGCAATGCAGAGATCAGCAAGGCCGCTCGCCATCCCCACCGCACCATGACAGCAGTCAAAGCGGGCGGGGCCAGCGCTGAGCCAAGACCGATGGCGGCAATGACAATGCCGTTGGCGCGGCCTTGATGTTCAGTCGGAATCCACCGGGAGACTCCCTGCGCCGCCGCGGGAAAGGTCGGCGCTTCTCCAATCCCGATGACAAACCGTAACAATAGCAACATCGTGAGTACGCTTGCCACGCTCCCGCTGAAGGGCCCCCATCCCGCGGCGGACAGCAAAACCGTACCCACGACCCACCATGTCGCTGCTCCCGCCAGGACACGCGGAGCGCCAAAACGATCTGCCAGGAGTCCACCCGGGATTTGCATCAAGGCATATCCCAGCAAGAAGGCGCTGAAGATCCGTCCCATTTGGATTTGAGAGATCGAAAATTCGCTCATCAGGAGGGCGCCGATCACCGAGACGTTGACCCGACAAAGATAGCTTGCCGTCGCCGTCATCGACAGAAGCCCCACCAGCATCCAGGGACGGCGTGTCATAGCTGCTCCAGCGGTTTGTGCATAATGAATTCGGAGGCGCCTTGGATGACGTAATCCTTTAATTCTCCGACCGCAGTGTACCCTTGCCGTTCATACAGGACCCGCGCACGAGTGTTGAAGGATGACACACAAAGGAATATATGCCTCGACCGCGGACGGGCATAAGCCTCTGCAAAGGCAAGCAATCGGCTCCCAATTCCTTGACCGCGAAATTCTTCGGCTGTCGCAATGGAAGCGATGTAGGGGGAGCTCGCCATGCCTCGAGGATGTAACAGAACGAATCCGCACAATTGAACCCCCGCACGCGCAACAAAGAGCAAGTACTCCGGGTGATGACAGGCTGCCCGGCATTGCTCCAATCCCCGACCGAGCGTCAACCACGGATCATTACCTGCCATCAGTCGGGCACACCATTCGCGATCCGATTCGTTGGCGGAGACAATATCGATCGTTTCCATTGACCACCCTCCCTTAGACACTTCAGGGTCATCTCCCCCGGTGGAACGGAACTATGAAATCTCTCGCGGGGTGTTGGTAGCTTTTCGACCGTCAAATCCACTTCCATCGGATCTCGATCCAGAAGCCTTCCAACAACGTCGGAGTATAGCACGCAGATTCCCGGGATCCGTGCTCCGGCCAGAGGCGCATTTCTCCTCTATCGCAAGGGATGTTTCGGAGATAAATCCTGATTCCAAGGTCGAGGTCCGGTTTTGAGCGAAGATTTTTAAAAACTCATGAAGAGGGCTGAAAACGGGGCCGGTGGGTCTCGGATCAGGCTTGACAGGCATGTTGCCCACCTCTACACTGCCGCAAGCTTTGCTAAGGGCATCGACGCAAAATCAAGGTCCAACTCCCTGGGCGGAGATGGCTTTTGACTGCGGACCAACAGCGCTTTTGTCCAACTGTTGAACCCTTAGGTTCTGGGTAATAAATCTCTTATCGCAGGCTTTTTGCAGAGGGGGATTTTGAAATCGGCATGTCGAGAGAGAACTGTGCTCCCACACTTCAGGTTTCGCTTTTTTTCCTGTGCCTTGGCCTCTCGAAATCGGCTCCCATATTTCCACAGACACCCGCTCCTTTTTATGGGGATGCGAAAGCCGATGCCCTCATCCGTCATGGCTTACCCTTGTCGTACAACCTTGGATATGCCGCCGCCAATAAAGACTGGGATGAACTGATACGCTTTTATCCGGATCACCCGGCAGGGTACGTTTACAAAGCGGCCCTGATCTGGTGGCAGGCGGTGGACGATCGACAGAACAAGGGACTTGAGAATCAATTTGACTCCTTCACGAAGACAGCCGTGGAAAAGGGGACCTCCTGGCTTCAAAGGAAACCTCGCGACAAGATTGCATTGGCCTACCTTGCGAGTGCTTATGGAAACGCCACCCGCTTCGACGCGACGGTCACACGAAGCTATTTTTCAGCGCTCCGCAATGGGCAAAAAGGGCATAAATACGTCGTAATGGCTCATGACATCGACAACAACTTCTATGATACGTACATCGGATTGGGCTCTTACAACTATTTTACGGGCGCCCTCCCAGCCGTGATCAAACCCTTCGCCTGGCTCCTGGGGGCACGCGGCGACAAGGACGAGGGCATCCGCCAATTACTTCTCGCTTCACAGAAGGGTGAATACGCACGGACCGAGGCCAAAGTCGTCCTTCTCAGTGTTTATTTTTCGGAAAAGCGCTGGGAAGATTACGAGCACCTCTTGGAGTCCCTCATGACCGAATCACCGTTCAATCATGTCTACTATATGTGGGCGTCGAATTACTTCATCATGCTTAGAAAGTGGGATGAAGGCATCACCGTCTTGAAGAAGGTTGAAAAACTCATCGCTACCAACCAGGACGAATACGCAGCAGGAGCTTTAGCGTGGTTGAATTACAATCTGGCGCGGAATTATTTTGCCAAGCAGGATTTGACCCATGCACTTGATGCTTTGAACCGGGCGGAGCAAGCGGATTCGAAGAGCCCCGTCCTGATGGGACAACTTTATTTACTCAAAGGGAACACACTGGATCTGTCAGGCCGCCGAGATGAAGCCATCGCGGCCTACCAGAAGGCGCTGGAGTTTCCCGACATCGAGGAGAGTCAGGCGAAATCAAGACACTACCTGAAGTCGGGTTACGGCCACTAGACCGCCGCTTGAGGTTTCTTGCGCCCCGCACAGGTGTGTGGGTATGTTGGAAATCCCCGTTTACGGACGAAAGCTTGTTCGAATATTTCAGACCGGATCTGGCCTATGGATAACCTTACACACACCCTCTTGGGAGCAGCCCTCTCCCGCGCGGGTTTGAATCAGAAGATGGAACAAGCGTCGGTGACGCTGATGATTGCAGCCAATCTCCCGGACATTGATATCGTTACGGGGGCGTGGGGAAATCTGGCGTACCTTCATTACCATCGTGGAATTACCCATTCGATGGCTGGGGTCTCCGTATTGGGTTTGCTTTTGGCTGCTGCGATTTTTCTGCTGCAAAGAAGGTCGTGGAGAAAAAGCCCGGAATCGGCCCCCCCGCCCTCCTTTCCAGCCATCGCCCTAGTTTGCCTGGCGGGCACATGGAGCCACCTGTTGTTGGACTTTACCAACAGCTATGGCGTCCGACCCTTCCTGCCGTTCAGCGACCGCTGGGTGGCCTGGGATATCGAATTCATCATCGATCCGATCATCCTCGCATTCCTGGTTTGTGGTCTGGTGCTGCCCAGTTTGTTCAAAATGATTTCCGACGAAGTGGGGGCGAGAGGCAAAACGCGGGGGCGGGGCGGGGCAATTGTCGCCCTGGTTTTGATTGGAGCACTCTGGATCACCCGGGACATAAATCATCGGTCGGCGGTCGCTAAACTCTCCGCGTTCACCTACCGCGGAGAAGATGCCACCACCATCTTCGCCTATCCCAAGCCCGCAAATCCGTTCATGTGGAATGGAATTGTTGAGACGGAACACGCCTATTTCGCACTTGATGTCGGAATGAATTTCTCAGCGTTGAGCTTGAATCAGGCCAAGGTCTATTACAAGCCGGAAGACAGCGATGTATTACGGGCTGCAAGGGAGACCCGAACCGCGAAGATCTTCCTGAACTTTTCCCAGATCCCGATTTACTCTGTAATGAAGCGGGGGGAAGACACACTTGTCACCATTCACGACCTGCGCTTCGATTCGGCGACTCGGCGACGACGAGCTTTCATCACACGCATCCTTATTTCCAAAGACTTGCACGTGTTGAGCGAACAGTTCAATTTTGGGGGGTGAGAACTGGCAACTGCTTACTGCTCCGGCAAAATCTCCGTTACCTTCGCAAAAGAGAATCCCCGATCCTTCAACTCCCGGATGATGATCCCCAGGGCATCGATGGTCCGTTGCCGATCCGCCTCCAGCGAGGGGCCGTCGCTATCATGCAGGAGCAGAATATTCCCGGGTTCCAGTTCCTTCAGTACCCGGCGTGCCACCTCGTCGCCGGAGATGTTGGTCCAGTCCCATCCCGCTCTCGTCCAAAAGACAGTCTTCCATCCTCGCGCCCTCGCGAGCTGCAAGATACGGGGTCCCCGGATACCATAGGGGGGGCGAAAGAGAACGGGCTCAAGGGACAAATGTGTTTCGAAGGCGGCCCGCGATCTCTCGATCTCATCGAGCAAGGCGCGCCGTGTTTTCAACCACAATGGGCGATGGGTGTACCCATGACAACCGACCTCGTGGTCGCCTTGGACAATTTCCCGAGCGACCTCTGGGAATGCCTCCACTTTCTTTCCGACCAGGAAGAATGTGGCGGGGACCTTTTCGTCCTTGAGGATTTTCAGAATTTTCCGGGTAAACCGGGGATGGGGACCATCATCAAAGGTCAAAGCAACCTGATGCCGATCGGATCGACCTCGCCAGAATATCTTTCCGAACAGGGAAGAGCGGATTGAGAAGGCACCGTAGAGACAGACGATGACCGTCGCGATCAGGAGCGCACCGACGACGTACAGGAGGATCAACATTCCAGCCCCGCTGCAATACGGACTCGGGCATCCAGGGCCTTTGAACCATGCGTCGTCGCCGAAGCCAGAAAGGGGTTCACATCCACCTCCACAATCTCATCGAAGTCAGTCATGAGTTGCGATAACCGCTGGAGGGACTCAGCCAGAAGACCGAAATCGACCGGGGGTTCACCGCGCACGCCTTCCAGCAGGGCATGGCCTCGAATTTGCCGGAGCATCTCTTGCGACTCCAGAGCAGTGATCGGGGTGATCCGGAAGACCACATCCTTGATTGTCTCCACAAAAATTCCCCCCAGGCCGAACATCAAAAGGGGGCCATAGTGCGGATCCAAGGTCGTCCCCAGGATTACTTCCTTCCCACCCCGGACCATCTCCTGCACCAGATAGCCTTTGACACTTTCGATCAGGCCGCGGGATCGAAGTTGCTCATCGATTCGGTCGAACGCGCTGCCCACCTCCGCTTCCGTCCGGAGGTCCACTGCAACCCCGCCGACCTCGGTCTTATGAGTCAGATCGGCCGACACGACCTTTAAGACGAGGGGAAACCCGATTTCCCGGGCGGCAGCGAAAACCTCCTCCCGAGTTCTCGCCATCGAATAGCGAGCCACGGGAATCCCATAAGCCTCCAGAATCTCCATGGACTCCACAATCGTGAGTTGCTCCCGCCGCTCAAGCTTCGCCGCCCCCAAGACACCGCGAACTCTCTCTGAATCGACTCCAAAGTGTCGAACCTCGCTGTGGGGACGGGCGCGCCAATCTGAAAACCGGACCATAGCCGAGAGCGTGTGTACCGCGGATTCCGGGAAGAGGTAGAGCGGCAAATGGTCAGGGACGACCTGGTTGATCTCTTCGAAAAACTCATCTCTCGCCATAAACACACCTAAGACCGGTTTGGCATACTTCTTCCGGACTAGTTCGATGGCCCGTACGATATCGATGGGGTTGACCATCATGGGTGGCACGAAGATCACGATCACCGCGTCGACACCTTCATCCCCGAGGATCAGGTCGAGGCAGTGGGCATAACTGTCCTTGTTGGCACTGGCGATCATATCCACCGGGTTCAGGACACTCGCTTCATCGGGGAGGTAGTTCTTCAAGCCGGATCGGGTCGCGCTTGAGAACTCGGCCATGACGAGTTTGCCGCTGACACAGGCATCGGTCGCCATGATCGCCGGTCCCCCCGCATTGGTAAGAATGGCTACACGGTTCCCCCGGGGAAACGGGTTGTTCGAAAAACCAATCCCCAGGTCAAATAATTCCTCAACCGTGTTGACTCGCAGCACCCCGCACTGTTCCAGCAAAGCATCAATCGCAATGTCCATCCCGGCCATGGCCCCGGTATGGGAGGAGGCTGCCCGGGCCCCCTGCGTGGTGCGACCTGACTTGACCACCAGAATGGGCTTGTGCCGAGTAATGCGTCGGGCAATCTGAGTGAACTTGCGCGGATTCCCAAAGGATTCGAGGTACATGAGAATGATTTCAGTCCGCGGATCGTGCTCCCAATACTCCAGGAGGTCGTTGCCCGAGATGTCGGTCTTGTTTCCCATGGAAACAAAGTAGGAAAACCCGAGGTTCACCTTGCGCGCGATGTTGAGGATCGCAACACCCAGCGCCCCACTCTGGGACATAAACCCGACGTTGCCCGTCAGCGGCTCTGTGGGAGCAAAGGTACAATTCTCGCGGACCGTTATATCGGTGTTAATCAGTCCCATACAGTTGGGTCCAACCATGCGCATTCCGAAACCACGAATCTTTTCCTTGAGCGCCTGTTCGAGGATCTGTCCCTCGGCGCCCACTTCCTTGAACCCCGCCGTGATGACCACAAGCCCGAGGATGCCCTTCTGACCGCATTCCACAACGATGTCCAATACCTGCGCCTTCGGAACTACGATCACTGCTAAATCAACCGGATCGGGAATGGCAGACACCGACGGGAAACACTTGATCGAGTGGATGACCTCGGCACTGGGATTGACCGGAAAGATCTTTCCGTTGAATTCGTACTCCATCAGATTGTGCAGGATCTCCCGCCCGATGGAGCCTTTCTTTCGCGAGGCTCCAATGATGGCGATCGACTTGGGCTTGAAAATGAAATCGAGAGGATGTTGTGAAAACGCCACTACACTTGACCTGTTCGGTTTGATTGATGAATTTTTAGAATCCAGCTCATGTGCCTTTTCAATCCCATGATAGGAGAGAACAACGGGATTGTAAAGGTAGGGAGGGAGTAGGTGTCGGGTGTCGGGTGCCAGGTAGAACGAATTCGGAGTACAGCTACAAGAAACCAGATGGCAGAGGTCAGAAGCCAGAAGTCAGAAGCGATTCCTTTATCCTTGCGTTCCCCCGACACCTGGCACCTGACACCCGGCACCTCCCATCACGGCTGCAGTATCAGGGTCTTCAAGGCGCTTTTCTTAACGTCCTCATCGCTGAAGTGCATCGGAAAACTCCGGGCTTCGAGCCAATGCGAGACCTGATCTGAATAATGCGCGCTGAGCGGTTGGCCCGATTCCCCCAGAGTAAGGTTATTGAAGGAGTGGTCGAAATCGGCGAAATCAACCACCATGCGCATAGAGGGGCCAATGACCGAATCGGTCTGCTTGACAGTCTGTTTCGTTCCCGGCTGTTCGAGGGGACCCACATTAAGAAATCGATCCAGTGGCCATACTCTCCCGAGGGCATGCTGGAAGAGGAGCGGGTATCTCCGGCCCCAGACCCAGGCAGAAACATCCGGTGACCCATAAACCGTCTGCAGGTGTTGGCACACTTGCTCCAGGGAACGAATCAGCAATTCATCGTAATTCTTGTACTCTTTCGGCAACCAGCGGGGAGACTGGCTCGTCAACTGGTTTTCAAGAAAAATTGATTTCATTCCCGAGCGGTAATCCCTCCACTCCTCCCCAAGCCCGTATTTTAAGAGGGCCTCCTCCAGAGCAGTGCGAAGATACTCGACAATCGTCGTCTCGATGTTGTTTGGGGTGGAGATGTAATCGCCGGCCCTCAGCCGTTCGACCGCGGCCTTTGCCGGGGCTCCGCGAAGTGGCACGTGATTTGATGCCTGAATCACCCGATCAGCTAAAGCCCGGTTGGCTTCCGAATACACGTCCCCCTGGACTCGTAGGAATTCATCTCCGGTAAACTTAGTTCCTGAACTCAGCAGCCCATGGATCCTCGCAAAGCGATAAGGCTCCTCCCAGTCGCTCGTGATGAAGTACGGGAAGCTGTCGCCGGTAATTCGTTGATTGGCGGTAACAATAAGCCCGTCTGCAGGATTGAACAAATGAGGAAGGTCGTCAAAGGGGATGTAACCGACCCAATCGTATTCCTCCAAGTTCCCTGGGACGACGACATTACCGAGACCATTACGTCGGATGGGGATTTTTCCCGCGTCGTAAAACCCGATGTTGCCGTCCCTGTCGGCATAAACAAAATTCTGTGTAGGCCCCAGGAACTGCCTCAGCGCTGTAGTGAATTCCGACCAATTTGAAGCCGCATTCAATTTCAAGAAAGGAAATCCGATTCCATGGGGTTCAATGGCTGTCCATTTCAAAGCATAACCGACTTTTCCCAGCCGCCGCATAATGGGTCCATGGCGGGTGACGAGAACGCGCAAGATGTTATCGGGCTTGCCCTTAATTTTGATGGTCTCGCTCCGGATGTCCGCCTCCACCCAAACGTTCTTGGCCAGATATTTCGTCCCTTGAACCGATTCAAATTCTTCAGCAAAGACATCCTGGACATCGGGATTGAGGTTGGTCATGCCCCAGCCGATGTGATCATTGTGCCCAATGATGATGCTCGGTGCACCCGGAAGGGACACTCCAGTGACGTTGAGATTGGGGGCTCGCAGATGGGCCTGATACCAAATGCAGGGGAGGGAATGGGCCAGGTGAGGATCATTCGCGAGAAGTGGCATTCCGGTTGCCGAATGGGCTCCACTGATCACCCAGTTGTTGCTTCCCACCAGAAAATCCGTGTTGGCGTCATTCAATGCTGATAAAGAGGCGAAAACCGAATCGAGGCTCCGCTCTGACGTCCACGCCCATAACGGATCCGTCAAGAGTGAAAGCCGTGAGAGTGTGCCCGCCGTTGAGGGGATTGGTCGAACATAGTCAGTATAGAGTTGCATGCCTGGTTGAACTGGCTTTGAGAGGGAAGAGGCATCCGCCCGAGGAGCCGAATCTACGCCCACAAGTGGGATTTCGTATTTTGAGTGAGTAGGGTAAAGGTCATTCAAGAGTTCTGGCCCGAATTTTTCCGTCAATCTCGACCGAAAAACATCCCTTTCCCAAGTGTGGTTCAGTGTTTCGGCCATCATCAGCGCAATGGATAAGGAGTCCGCGGGGGTCCAGGGGCGTGGCCGGTAACGGAGGATGTGAAATTCGATGGGCAGATTCTCGAGATGGGTACTAATAAAAGCATTCACGCCCGCAGCATAGCGATTCAGAAACCGGCGGGACTCTGGATCCAACTCTTCCAAGGCCTGTGACGCCGCCTCACGGAAACCCAACTTGCAGTGCTCTTCGTCAAATCGGAGAGTAAGTTCCCCCAGCACTTCAGACAGTTCGCCCAGGGCGTTGCGGCGGAAGATGTCCATTTGCCAGAGCCGGTCCTGGGCCGTGACATATCCCTGCGCAAAGGCCACATCATCCAGGGATTGAGCGAGAATGTGGGGCACACCCACAGCATCGCGGTCCACGGTGACGGGAGCCGCAAGCCCTGCCACGATGATGGACCCTTCGAGCTGGGGCAACGATCTCCGGGCGAGCCAGTATCCGTATCCGAACAGTCCGCCCAGCAGGGCCACCAAGGCAAGAACGAACACGGCGAAAATCTTGACGAATTTCATTTTTTCTCCGGTAGAATACTTGGAAGTGCCGTTCCAAGGGTCGCAAGGGACGGCGCATCTTAATCAATGTCATTCCGGTTTGCAATCGGAATTGAACCAGGAAGGAAGTGCGTCCTATGTGTGTCGGGTTCAGAGCCGTCGCCTTGCGTATCATGGCCGTGCTAGCGCTGATCACCGGCAGCATGTTCGCCGACCGCCTGCCCGCCGCCGGACCCCGCTCCAACGTATTGCGGTATCGCATGACCCTTCAAACGGACAAGGGAATTATCGTCATTCAGCTCTTTCCCGATGCCGCGCCCCGCACGGTGGCTCGCGTGGTTGATTTGATCCGAAAGAAATTCTATGACGGGCTCACGTTCCACAGGGTCGAACCTAACTTTGTGGTTCAGGGGGGAGATCCCAAGGGAAACGGCACCGGTGGGTCCGGTGTCAAGTTGAAAGCAGAATTCAATTCCAAGCGCCACGTCACCGGCACGGTCTCCATGGCCCGCGGTTCGAATCCCGATAGCGCCGATAGCCAGTTCTTCATCTGTCTGTCACCGCAATCGTCCCTGGACGGAAGATACACCGTCATCGGGCAGGTGATTTCAGGGATGGAGGTGGTTCGAAGAATCCAGAAGGGCGACGTGATGCGGCATGTGATGGTCCGGTAAAAAACCATTCATGCAAATCCTCTGTCGTCGAATGGCAGGGGTGGATGCGGCGAGAGGATTACCCTTGAGTTCGCCACGAATACAAAAAAAGGGCACTCCATGGAATGAGTGCCCTTTAATCTTGCTGAATCTGAATTCTAATTTCGCCGCTTCAAGGTGGGCGGGGCTTCGTCCTCGGTCTTCTTCTTATCACTCGAATCGTCGACGTCGGTGACGTCGCCCGAGGTCTTGCGCTTCAAAGTGGGCCGGTCGCTCTTGGCCTCCTCAACCGTCCGCTTGTTCTCGATACCCTGTAAACGCCCCTTGTTGGAGTCAAAGTCTGAAGTGGTGACGACGTAGGCCTCCTTGGAGGGAAGCAATTTGCGGATTTCGTCCTGGGCACGTTCAATGCGGGCGGGAGTCTGAGGATGGGTGGAGAACGCCTTGGAGACGGCCCCTGGCTTGTGTTTTTCCTTCGCTTGGATCCGCTCAAAGAAGGTCACCATCCCATTGGGGTCATACCCTGCGGCGTACAGGTACTGCACCCCCAGGTAATCCGCTTCTTCTTCGAAGCCCCGGCTGAATTTCAAGAATCCCAAAGGGAGCGCCAGGCCGGCGGCCTGCCGGATCCCATACCCCGCCCAACCCCCTAGAAAGATGAGCGGCAGAGACGCCCAGTTGGCAATCTCCGCACGCGTCGCCTGCCGGGTGCCATGACGGGCAGCCACATGGGCAATTTCATGCGCCATCACACCCGCGAGCTCGGATTCATTCTCTGCGGCCAGAATCAGACCCGTGTTCACGAAGAAAAACCCGCCCGGCAACGCGAAGGCATTCACCTCGTCGGAATCGATCACCTTGATGGTAAAGGGGACCTGGGCGTCTGAATGCTTGACAAGATTTTGCCCGACGCGGTTCACGTATTCGGCAATAACGGGATCGTCGATGACTTTGGAAGTGCGTTCCACTTCCTGTGCCAGAGACTTACCCAGGGCAATCTCTTTTTCGATTGAGTATCGGTTGACGCCTTTTCCAACATCACGGTTGCCGATGTTGTCGATGTCGTCCTTCTGCTTTTTGTCGGCCGCCCACAAGGGAGGCGTGCTGATTGCAAACACCAAGGCGAGAATAACTATTCGTCTGGCCCATTGTCCATTCATGGTCCATGTCTCCTTCTTTGGGCTGTCGTGCTATTATATCGCGTTTTTGCGTCTGGACAGTTCTTTTTTATCTTCGGCCGGAGGCTGCCCTTTTGATCCTCGATCTCGAAACCCTTCGCCACGAATTCCCCGTGACCCGGGAATGGATTTATTGCAACCATGCGGCAGTGGCTCCCATTTCAACTCGCGTGGCCAAAGCCATTCAAGGCGTTTTGACCGACCTCAACGAATACGGTGCGGTACACTGGGCATCCTGGGGAAAAACGGTTGGACACGCCCGTGAATCTGCCGCCCGCCTCATCAACGGCAATCCCGATGAGATTGCCTTTGCCAAGAACACCTCTGACGGACTCTCCATTTTATCCAATGGGTTAGACTGGAAATGGGGTGATAGGGTTGTATCCATAGACACGGAGTTTCCAGCGAATGTTTATCCCTGGCTTGCGTTGAAACAACGCGGGGTGGAACTGGTAACGGTCCCCGAACGGGAGGGAAGGGTTGACCTTGGGGACGTCGAACGGGCCCTGGAGGTACGCACTCGAGTCCTAACTGTAAGCTATGTCCAGTATTTAAGCGGATTTAGGATCGACCTCGATGCCCTCGGGGAAATGTGCAGGAGGCGGGGCATAATTTTTTGCGTGGACGCCATCCAGGGCATGGGGGCCTTCGAAATCAACGTAAAGAGGCAGAACATTGACTTCCTATCCGCCGACGCACACAAATGGATGCTGGCAACGGAGGGGATTGCCGTGGCCTACGTCTCGAAACGGATCCTTGATCGGGTCACACCGGCCGTCCTCGGCTGGATGAGCGTGGAGCATTTCAACGATTTCAACAAGCGTGAGCTTAACTACCGCCACGGCGCTTTGCGCTACGAATGCGGATCGCTGAATACGATCGGGATTTACGGACTGGCAGCGGCACTCGACCTTCTTCACGAGGTTGGAATCGAGAACATTTCGCGCCAAATCCTCGAAACAACCTCTCATTTGTATGAAGGCCTCTGCTCAAAGGGGTATGCGGTTCTGGGGTCCCGGATCGAAGGAGAAGCCTCCGGAATTGTTTCCTTCCGTTCAAATCTCCGTGGCCATGACACACGAACAGTCTTTCGCCGGTTGGAGGAGGCTCGCGTGGCGACGGCCCTGCGAGGGGGTTACATCCGCGTCGCCCCCCATTTTTACAATACCCGGGAGGAAATGGACCACCTTCTCAGTGTGCTACCCTAAGCTGGACGGGACGGTCCGGAAACAGAACCGGATTTTATTAGGAATACAGGAATCCCAGGGATCGACCGTCGATATAAAGCCTTTTTGGATTATCTCACTCCATTCAGGCAGGACGGTTCTTACCTTCTGAATTCCTGGCCTCCGTAAGGGTAGGTTTGGGGGAGATTGTCGGTATAGACATTGTTGATATGCGACAGCCAATCTTTTCTGCTCGGCATAGGATGAGCACCGTTACTTGCGATGATCACAGGACTCATTGAAAGGCTCAGCGTCTTTATCATTGCCTCAATTTCCTTGATGGGCTATTGGGGAATTATGGCCATGATGGCCATCGAATCGGCTTGCATCCCGTTACCCTCCGAAGTCATCATGCCCTTCTCGGGTTACCTGGTTTTCACCGGGCGGTTCGATTTCTGGCTGGTGGGGTTGGCGGGAGCGGTGGGTTGTAATGTCGGGTCTGCTGCCGCTTACTATGTGGGCGCCCACGGGGGACGGCCACTCATTGAGAAATACGGAAAGTATGTGCTGCTTTCCCACGATGACCTGGAATGGGCAGATCGCTGGTTTACCCGATATGGAGAAGCCACCGTCTTCTTCAGCCGGCTACTCCCCGTAATCCGAACCTTCATTGCCTTCCCAGCGGGCATCGTCCGGATGAATCTGTTGCGATTTCACCTTTATACGTTTGCCGGCTCCCTTCCGTGGTGCCTCCTGCTGACCTACGCGGGGATGAAACTGGGAGCACGATGGACCAACCTCCGCATTTACTTTCACCGATTGGATCTGGTGTTGGGGGTCCTGATCCTTTTGGGGCTGCTCTTATTCGCCAAGCGGCACTGGGGGAGAGTGAGGGGAAAATGAGGTCTCAGGTGTCGGGTGTCGGGGGAGTCGTTCTCAGTGGACAGTGGTCAGTTGCCAGTAGTCAGAGAAACCAACCAGAAGCCAGTGGTAAATCAGATGTCAGAAGTCGGAGGGCGAAGGGTAGGAAGAGACTGAGGGAAGCCCCTCGATTTAAACTTGGAACTTTGAACCTTGAACTCAGCACTTTGGACCTTGGACTTGGGACTTTGGACTCTGAGATTTCAACTTTGACCTTGGACTTTGAACTCAAAGTATGCCCAATTTCTTGAGCTCTTCCTGGTAATACTTCCGCAAGAGAATATCCCATTCCTGGCTTCCTTCGGGTATTTGCCGCTTCTGGGACAACAACTTGTTGCGCGCGGTCGTTTCAATGGCCTCTTCGTCCTTCATCAATTGGTCCATGATCTTGAAGATTTCCTGGCGTATAGTGTTGCGATCCTCCAAAAAATCCACGTGTTCGATCTCTGCCAGCCGGTCCACCAGCAGATGAGAAACATGGAGGAGTTTATCGCGGGATAATTTCATTTTTCCTCTAAAGCACGATCTTGCGCTCTCGCGCCAGTTTCGTTTTGATCTTTCGAAACATCTCCTGATACGAGATGCCATCCTGTCGGATCGTCTCGGAGTGTTGATTGAGAATTGTACGAACCTCATCGTTCAGCTTGTCCTCGAGGGACAACTCCTCACTGATGACGTTCCGGAAGGTCTCCACGAGTTGATCCGGATCGCGCGATTCAATCATGTCGCGTTCGATCAGCTTGTCAACGATCTCGAAGGCCATGTGCGACACAAATTCTTTTGCCAGCTGCATCTCATCCAATCCAATAAAAAAGGCTACCGAGCCGAAACCCGAGTAGCCTCCGTGAACGGTCAAACCGCGGACGTAAAATCAGTCAACTCGACTCATACGGGTGTCTCGGTGGTTAACAAAACTGGCCTTGCATCACCGGATTCAAGCATTGGCGGGGACGACGGGGCTCGAACCCGCGACCTCGTGCGTGACAGGCACGCGCTCTAACCAAACTGAGCTACGTCCCCTTACCGTCCTTCCTTCGACCCCTCGATCGAAGACTGGTGGGCGGTACAAGACTCGAACTTGTGACATCATCCTTGTAAGGGATGCGCTCTACCAACTGAGCTAACCGCCCTGAATTGTTCCGCCCTGCGGAAGAGCAGATTCCCGATTCCATCCATCCGGGACTTGTTAGCCGTTCCACCCGCCAGATTCTTACTGAGCAAGGCATCGCATTACAAGTCGCATCATGCATTAAGCCGCGACGGATATTACACGAGGGTTCGAAACGTGTCAAGAAATCGCTCGTCGTGGATGGCTATTCCACTCCCCTTAATCACTCTCTCAAGCCGGCCCCTTTACGGGACAGGATCTTTTGCAGAGCTTTCTCCTCGATGTGAAACTTGAAAGCCTTCTTTCCCTCGATCAGCAGAACGGGAATCTCATGCTTGTAGCGCTCGAAGAGGTCGGCGTCATCCTCAATGTTGATTTGTTCCCAGGGAAGAGCAAGTCGCGCACACACCGTTTGAACAACCCTCTTAGCCTCGTCGCAAAGGTGGCATTCGGGCTTACCCAGCAGTTGGATCCTCATGAATTTCCTGCCTCGATCGCACCCCGCCACCAGATTGTAGCACAATTGTTTATTGACCCTCTCGGGGTGCTGTGGTATTGTCTGCGGTTTAAACCCCCGCTGTGAGGGTCACCCCATGACATCGACTCAAGAGAGATCAGTCTGAATGCAATGTTAAGGAGGATTTTCGAGTGCAAGGGAAATATTTTTTTACTTCCGAGTCAGTGACCGAAGGACATCCGGACAAGATTGCCGATCAGATCTCTGACGCCGTGCTGGATGACATTATGGCGAACGACCCCATGGGCCGGGTTGCCTGCGAAACGCTGGTCACCACAGGGATGGCCATCGTGGCGGGTGAGATTACCACCACCCACTACGTCGACATCCCCAAGGTTGTGCGGGACACGATTGAAGGGGTCGGTTACATCGATGCCACGTTCGGCTTTGATTATTTGACCTGTGCGGTGGTCACGTCCATCGATAAGCAGTCTCCGGACATTGCCCAGGGGGTGGACGAACGCACGGCCGATGGGAAGGACAGCGATGAACAGGGCGCGGGAGACCAGGGTTTGATGTTTGGCTACGCCTGCGACGAGACCGCCGAACTGATGCCCATGCCTATTATGCTGGCCCATAAGCTCACCATGCGGCTGGCCGAGGTTCGCAAGAAGAAAATCCTTGACTACATCCGCCCGGACGGTAAATCACAGGTCACCGTGGAGTACCTTAACGGGAAACCACAAAGAATTGAGGCGGTCGTGGTTTCAACGCAGCACAATCCCGAAATTAAGCACGGGCATTTGAAGGCCGAGGTCATTGAACACGTCATTAAGCCCGTGATCCCGGCTCCCTTGCTTGATAAGAACACCAAGTTTTTTGTGAACCCGACAGGCCGGTTTGTGGTGGGCGGTCCGCAGGGGGATTGCGGACTCACCGGGCGGAAGATCATTGTCGACACTTACGGGGGGATGGGACATCATGGAGGAGGCGCTTTTTCGGGTAAGGACCCGACCAAGGTGGACCGTTCCGCTTCTTACATGGGGCGACACATCGCCAAGAACATCGTCGCCGCCGGGCTGGCCTCACGCGTTGAAATCCAGGTGGCCTATGCGATTGGCGTCGCAGAGCCAGTGTCGGTGATGGTTGACACCTTCGGGACCGGAAAGATAGCTGACGAGAAGATTTGCGAGTTAGTTCGGGCGACATTTCCCTTGCGTCCCCGAGGGATCATCGAGTACCTGAATCTCCGCCGGCCCATTTACAAGAAGACTGCGGCTTATGGTCATTTTGGTCGAGCGGAGAAGGATTTTACCTGGGAACAAACGAACAAGGCGGAAGCGCTCCGTGCGGGAGCAAAACTCGATATTCCCGTGGGAGCCAAAGGTTAGCACTTCAGGATCGATCTCGGGCTAGGGACAGACACCTTTTCCTAAACAGCTTCGCAGGAATGGCAGCAAAGCAGGTGTCTGTCCCTCTTTTTTCACCTCAGGAGATTTCATGAGCACAACAGTTAAAGTAAGCAGTGATGTTAAAGATTTGACTCTAGCCGAGAAGGGACGCAATCGCATCGAGTGGGCCGAGCGGCAGATGCCGGTGTTGCGCCTCATCCGCAAGCGGTTTGAAACCGAGAGGCCCCTCCAGGGTCTTCGCCTCTCTGCCTGCCTGCATGTCACCACCGAAACAGCCAACCTGGCGATGACTTTAAAGGCCGCAGGAGCGCAGGTCGTTGTATGCGCCTCCAATCCCTTGTCCACCCAGGATGATGTCGCTGCCTCACTGGTGGTGCATCACGGAATCCCCTGCTTCTGCATCAAAGGCGAAGACAACAACACCTATTACTCTCATATCACCTCGGCCCTGGATCACAAACCTCATATGACGTTAGACGATGGAGCTGACCTCGTCAGTGTCCTTCATTCCAAGCGGACGGACTTGCTCGCAAATGTCCTGGGAGGAACCGAAGAGACCACCACGGGCGTGATTCGTCTGAAATCGATGGTCCGTGACGGCGCATTGAAATATCCGATCATCGCGGTGAATGATGCCCAAACGAAACACCTGTTCGATAACCGGTATGGCACGGGCCAGTCCACCATAGACGGCATTATTCGAGCCACGAATATTCTACTGGCCGGGTCCACCTTCATTGTGGCCGGGTACGGCTGGTGCGGCCGCGGTGTGGCGATGAGGGCGAAAGGGATGGGTGCCCATGTCATTGTGACCGAGGTCGATTCCACCAAGGCGATTGAGGCGGTGATGGACGGGTTCCAGGTGATGCCGATGGCCCAAGCCGCGCCGCTGGGGGATGTATTCGTCACTTTAACCGGCGACAAGCTCGTCATCCGCAGGGAGCACTTTGAGAAAATGAAGGATGGCGCGGTCCTGGCGAATTCGGGCCACTTCAATGTGGAAATCGAAATCCCGGCGCTGGAGGCGATGTCCACAACCAAGCGAACGGTGCGCGATTATGTCGAAGAGTACAAAATGGCCGACGGGCGGCGGTTGTTCTTGTTGGGCGAGGGGCGACTGATTAACCTCGCTAGTGCGGAGGGGCATCCCGCCTCCGTCATGGACATGTCTTTTGCGAACCAGGCCCTGTCGGCTGAATGGATGGCCAAGAACGCCAAGAAGCTCGAGAAAAAGGTGTATGGGGTTCCTGAAGAAATTGACAAAGAGATTGCCCGATTGAAGCTCGAGAGTATGGGCGTTTCCATCGACACGCTCACCCCCGAGCAGGTCGAATACCTCGCTTCCTGGAGTGAAGGGACGTAAGCAGCCGTCATCGTCCAATTTTTTTGTAGGCGTGCTCCGAGGCATCGGAGCGCGCCCCCTCGTACCACCAAAAGGAAAAGAAGAGCCACACTCCTGCCACGGCTTAAACCGAATTCAAAGACCCGGTCCTCTGGCCGGGATTTTTATTTTCTGCCCTACCGAGGGCACACCACCCCCTGCCGGAGGTCGCCACGGATTTTGTCCAACGGGAAAGCGGCAAAGTGAAATGTATGACGACGGGGGCGGAAAGCCCTTCAGCCCTGAATTCTGGCCCCTCCTTCGCGCGGCGATATTCCGGATTATATCCCGTGTGTGCTCCGTAAGGTGGGGCGACGAGTCCGTCGCTTCTCACTTCGTAAATGTATTTTCATCTGGATTGCATGGGATGCCACCACCATTAAGAAAGCCGGTCGACGTCGCATAGGGACGCACATCTGTGCGCCCCTACAGCATATCTACGACGCCTCTTGCCGCTCATTATCCTCCCATTAATGAATCCGCCAGCACCATTCCAGGTTTGTTCAGACTGTCCTTTTTACTTTATTAATGTGCTGAGAAGATTTCCTATCTTTTAATTTGACGCGAAAATTTATTTTTAGTAGATTGAGCGCAAATTGGAAGGAGGGAGGCGCAACGGCCAGGATGCGCAACGCTTTTTTGATTAGGCCGACCGGGTTTAAAGCCTCCTCATTGGACAAAAGAAGTTGAATGCTGTCCGAGCGACTCTTCTGATGGGTTCGAAGCAAGCCACGATGCCGACGGCGGTGGTCGGTGGTGTTTCGTCTTCCATCGAGGCTCTTCACAGCAGCAAGTGCGCTTGGTTCCCCAAGATCCTGAATTCAATTTAAGCCTGGAGGCTGACTGGAAATGAACCCCCTGCCTGCCGAAACACAGTTATTGCCCAGTTCGGGGACCACAGAACTCGTGTCCAAATTGTACGGAGTCGAGAACTGGGGCGCCGGATACTTTCAGGTCAACCAACGAGGCAACCTCTCGGTCACCCCGACCAAGAACCCTCACCTCCAGGTCGATGTGTATGATGTCGTATGCGAGCTGGCGAGGCGCAAAGTGGGAACTCCCATTCTGCTGCGATTTCCCCAGATGCTGGAATGCCAGGTCACCGACCTACACGAAGCGTTTTTGAATTCCATTAATGAGTTTCATTATGGCGGCGGGCATCTCGGCGTCTTTCCAACCAAGGTCAATCAAAAGCTGGACGTGATCGAAAGCCTTCTCCACACGGGAGCGAAATACCGGTACGGGCTGGAGGTCGGAAGCAAGGCCGAACTGGCCCTGGCCGTCGCCATGCCGCTGTCTCCAGGCGCCCTGATCGTCTGCAACGGGAACAAGGACGAACTTTTTGTGCGGAGCGCGCTGTTGTGCCAGAAGCTTCAAAAACCGTCGATCGTCGTCATCGAAGACATTGAAGACCTTAAGATGACCTTGAATCTCGCGGAAAAACTGGAGCTGGAAGCGCAGTTGGGAATTCGCGTCAAGTTGTATACCCGGGGAAGTGGGAAGTGGGAGGAGTCGGGCGGCGAAATCGCGAAGTTTGGGTTGAATACGATCCAGTTGGTGAAGGCCTTGCACCATCTGCGCGAAGTCGGGCATCAGCAGGATTTGAAGATGCTGCACTTCCACATCGGCTCCCAGATTACGAACATTAAACGGATCAAAGCGGCGGTCAAGGAGGCGGCCCGGGTCTTCTGCAAGGTCAATAAAATGGGCTTCAGCGTCCAGTACCTGAACGTGGGCGGGGGGCTCGGCGTGGACTATGACGGCAGCCGGACGGCCTCGGAGTGCAGCGTCAATTACACCATCCAGGAGTTTGCGAACGACGTCATTTACACCGTGCGGGAGGTGTGCCAGAGTGAAAATGTCCCCGAGCCGATCGTGGTGACCGAAAGCGGCCGCGCCGTCGTGGCCTATCATTCCATGCTGATCACCGATGTGCGGCAGGCGGTCTCCCCCGGCGCCAGTGCGGCGGGTCTCATCGAAATGGTGAACGGAACCAAGTCAGAGCCCGTTCGCGAATTGGTGGATCTGGCACGGGACATCAATGCGAAAAACTTCATGGAGTACTACCACGACGCGCTGGCTCACCGCGAGGAGTTCATCGCCCTGTTCGACCTGGGCTTTCTTGACCTCGAAGAAAAAGCCAAGGGCGAGCAGTTGTTCTGGGATATCTGCCGGAAGGCCGTTAAGTTTTCCAAGTCGATGAAGGACCGGCCCGAAGAATTTGAAGAGCTGGAAAAGCTGCTCTCCTCAAAGTACATATGTAATTTCTCCTTGTTCCAATCAGCGATCGATATTTGGGCGCTCGACCAATTGGTGCCCATCATGCCCATCCACCGGCTGAACGAAATCCCAACCGAATATGGGACCCTGTGTGACGTCACCTGTGATTCTGACGGAAACATCGACAAGTTTGTCGACGTCCGCGACACCAAGGAATCTCTCGAGCTGCACGCGCTCAACGGCTCCCCCTATTACATCGCCCTCCTCCTGGTGGGGGCCTACCAGGAAGCGATAGGTGACCTCCATAATTTGTTTGGCGCTGTCAATGAGGTGAGCGTGGTCGTTGATGAAAACGCGCGCTTCCATTTCCGGAAGATTGTGCGGGGAGAGGTCGTCCGCCAGGTTCTGAGTTACATGGGTTACGATGTGGATACGCTATTGCAAATGCTGGGAAACAGTGTCTCCCGACTACGCCAGGAAGGGCTGCTCAAAGACGAGGATGAACATGAGCTGCTCGCGAATTATTCGCGTTTGCTGGATAGTTATACGTATCTGTCTTAGGTAGCGATCAGCAGTCAGCTTTCAGCTATCAGCAGTCAGCTTTCAGCGATCAGCGGTCAGCTTTCAGCGATCAGCAGTCAGCTTTCAGCAAACGGCAACGACAAAACGTCTTGGGCTCCAAGATTGGCATCCTCGTTCTGATGGCTGATAGCTGAATGCTAAATGCTGAAAGCTGACTGCTGACAGCTGATCGCTGATTTTTTCACGTATCGATCGTCAGCAGAAGATACAATCCGCCCAAACCGAACAGAAGGTTCGGAGACCACACCGCGATCATCGGATTCAACTTGTTGAAGGCACCCATCGCTTCAAACAACCCCGCCACGGCCCAGTAAACGATCCCAATGACAATGGACAGCCCAATCCCGTAGAGAGCTCCCCGCCGGCCCGTGGAGAAGGAGAAGGGGATCGCGATCAAAACCATAATGAAGGCCACCGCGGGGTAAGAGAACTTTCGGTAATACTGGACCATCAACCGCACGACATCGAAACCGCTCTGTTGCAGGGATCCAATGTACCGCCACAGCTCGCGGGCGTTCATCTGCTCGCTGAGTTTCACGACTTTGACAAAGTACTCGGGCTTCTCTGACATTTCAGCGATGGTCGTGACATTGAAGGTTCTGTACGGATCACTCACATTCTCGCCGAACTCCCTCACCCAGCCGTCATCGTAAATCCAGCGATTCGAGTAGGCATCCCAGTAAGCCCGTTTGGCAAAACTGCGCCGCGTCATTTCAAAGGTGTGCTGATCGATCTCGAAAACTGAAAGCCCCGCAAAGACCTGCTTGTCCGGATCATAATAATTGTAATTGTAAATTTGCAGGTGGGCGTTTCCCGCCCCCACAATCCAGTTCTGATTGGGGCGAAGAAATGTCTGGGGAGGTCTTCCCTTGATGATGTTCCGGTACATGTCCTGGCGCTGATTGGACCCGGGCAGCACGAAGTCCTGCAATATAAACATCCCGACGCTGATGGCCGCCGCGCTGAAAAGGAGCGAGAGGGAAAGGCGGTAGAGGCTCAAGCCGGAGGCCTTCATGGCGGTGATCTGATTGGTCTTAGTCAACAAGCCGAAATTCACCAGAGTGGCCACCAGCACCGCAATCGGGGTGACCCAGTAAACGATCTGAGGGGTCAGGAAAACAAAATAGTAAATGGTCGTCAGCGGAGAGATATTGTTTCTCACAATGTCGGAGATGAGCTCAAAGAGGGTGAAGATGACAAAGATCATGACAAAAGCACCCAGCGACAGAAGGAGATAGGCGAAGAACCCCCGCAAAATGTACTCATCCAGGATATGAGGAGAGATGATGCGCAACACGGAGACCACTCTTCCGGAGGGTTTCGAGGCGGCGGATTCGGAGCTATTCTGCGGGACCATCCTCTTCAAATGAAGCGCGTCCAAAAAGGCTGGTCGTGAGATTCTTAGGAAGGAGCGCTCATGAAGTATGATCAGCACTGCCGCCAGGACCAGGAAGATCAGGTTGGTCCCCCAAATTCCCAGGAAAGGGGAAACGCGGCCATCCTCGGCGAACCTGGATCCACTGACAAAGAGGAGGTAATAGGCGCTGATGACCAGGAGGCTCAGGACAAATCCGTAAGATTTGCCACCCTTTCGCGACGAGATACCCAGGGGGATACCGAGCAGGGCCAGCACCACACACGAGCAGGGGAGGGCAAGACGTCGATAGAATTCGATGATGAATGAGCGGGGGGCATGGCCCTTCCGACTCTCGACAATCAATTCGCGGTTTGTATATTCACTCAGGGTTCGCCGGGCCGAATCCGCCCCCTTGACGATCACCGCCGGCAAGGGAATCTCACTGTGGGAGAAGTGAATCATGGAATAATCACTGGACTTCGAAGCGGTTAGCAGGTGCGTGTTTCCATCCTCCAGGTACAACCGCAACCGGTCCTGGGCGCGATCCACGATCAGCATCCCCGTGCGCGAAAGTGTGATCCTCGGCTCGCCCGCCTTGGCCAAATCAACCAGAAAGATCCCGTTCCATCGTTCACCACTGATGTCCTGGACGTACAAAATCTGGTTCGGAAACCTTCCATCAAACACGCGCGGGCTCATTTCTGTGCCGATCTGGGAGCGGGCCAACTGCGTCAAGACTGACTGCTTCATTTGATTGACTCGAGGCACAATCACCAGCGAAAGACTGAAATTGAGGCCGGCGGCCAGAAACGCAAGCAGAAGAATCGGCTTCACAAACGCCGCAATGGATTGGCCGCTGGCACGCAACGCGACCACCTCGCTGTCTGCCGAGAGCCGCCCCAACCCCACTAAAATACCCAGAAGTCCGGACATCGGGATGGCAAAGAGAAAGATGTTGGGAAGCAGGAGCAGGCAAAGCTTGCCGATCAACGCGGGTGATGCCGTGCTGCTCACCACCATCTCGAGCAACTTCCCCATATCGCGGATGAACAGAATGAAGGTAAAGACCAGCAGTCCCAGGAGGGTGGGGGAGAGAACTTCTCGGAATATGGCGCGTGATATAATTCGCATGCTCTAAAATCTCAAACCGCAGGACCTTACCAATTTACCATACATTGTTTTTATGTCTGAAAAAATTAAACTCGCCTTGCTGTGGCACATGCATCAGCCCTTTTACAAGGACCCCCTGCGCGGAGTGCAGGAGATGCCGTGGGTCCGCCTTCATGCCTTGAAAGACTACTGGGGGATGGTCGCCATGCTCGAGGAGTTTCCAAGAGCCCATGTGACCTTCAACGTGGTTCCGTCGCTCCTCTCCCAGATCGAAGACTTTGTGGCAAATCCGGACATTGATCCCCTCTTTACCCTCGCCTTTCAACCTGTCAGTGCATTGACCGATGAGATGAAGCATTCCATGCTGGAAAACTTCTTTCAAGCCAATTACGACTGTCAGATTGCCCGGTTTCCTAGATTCGAAGAGCTCTACCAGCGGTTCCGTGTTCCTTCAGGTTCAACCTCCGTCCCCATTCTCCGGCAATTCGGCGCACAAGATCTGCTGGACCTGCAGGTTCTCTCCCAATTGTGCTGGTTTGATGAAATCTATCTGGCCAGGGATGCCGTGGTGCATTCGCTGGTAGAGAAGGGCCGACGTTTTACCGAAGAGGACAAGTTGAGCCTTCGCGATAAAGAGATGGAGATCTTAAGCCGGCTTATCCCGGCCTATCGCCAAGCGGCGGATCGTGGGCAAATTGAAATTTCGACCTCACCTTTCTTTCATCCCATCCTCCCCCTACTGTGTGATTCCTCGATTGCGGCTCAATCGCAACCCCGATCTCCCTTTCCCGCTCAGCCTTTTCGGTATCCACAGGACGCGGCATTGCAGCTGAAGCGGGCCATGGAACATCACGAACGACTCTTTGGTCGAGTCCCATCAGGGGTGTGGCCCTCGGAAGGTTCGGTCTCCAATGCCACGCTTAATTTGATTTCCGATGCTGGCTTTCTTTGGACAGCCACGGACGAGGGCATCCTGGCCCGCAGCCTGGGCCTGGCCTTTCAGCGGGCCCCGGGCGGGGAGATCAGCCATTCGGAAATGTTGCATTCACCCTATCGATACCAGAACACAGGCCTGCGTATCTTCTTCCGGGATCGGGAACTGTCCGATGCGATTGGATTCCATTATTCGAGGATGCCGGCGGGAGACGCCGTGGAGAATTTCGTCCATCGAATCAAGTCTTCTGTAACACTCTCCCATGAGTCCGCCCGATGCGTCTCGGTCATTCTTGATGGGGAGAATGCGTGGGATTACTTCCCGGAGAACGGCCGTCCTTTTTTGAAGGCGCTCTATCATCGTTTGTCCGGAGATTCCGGCTTCGAGATGGTCACGCTTTCCGAGGCATGCACGCATCTGAGCGCACACGAGCGGCGCTTGGATACCATCTGGCCCGGATCGTGGATCAATTCCGACTTTTCGATCTGGATTGGCGATCCAGAGGATAATCGCGCTTGGGAGTTGCTGACCGAGGCTCGGGAAACGATGGAGGTCTTTACTCAGGGCCATCCCGAGTTCGCGGGCAGCCCTCGTGGCAAGGCGTCCTGGGAATCGATCCTGGCGGCGGAAGGCAGTGATTGGTGCTGGTGGTATGGACCGGAACATTCCAGCGTCAACGACCTCCGCTTTGACCGGTTGTTCCGATCCCATCTCATCAATTGTTACCAGCAAATGGGCCTGAGCGTACCGGGAACCCTCGCCCAACCCCTAAAGCGACAGATTCCACGACGCGTTCATATTCACCCAACAGCCAGGATACACCCTGCCATCGATGGTCGCGTATCCAGCTATTTCGAATGGATGGGGGCGGGATCGATTGAGGAATCGCAAACCACAATGCACCACGGAAGAAAGTGTTTTGAAAGGGTTTTCTACGGGTGGGACCAAGAAAACGTTTTTCTAAGGATCGATCTCCCGGAGGCCATGATGGGCCCCCAGGAAGCCATCGACATAAGAGTTTACTTCGATGGAGAAAACTGCATCGTCTTCAAGGATGTAACGGCAAAACAATCTCAGATTTCAGTATTCCACCGAGATGAGAGAACCACCTTGGAGCGACCTGTCGACCCTCGCGAAGTAGAACCCTCATTCGAAAGGATGTTTGAAGCTCGCCTGGGAAAGTCCCTCTGGCCCTCGCGGGGCGTCCAGGCCCTGCCTTTTTATGTGCTTCTGGAAGTGGGGGGCGTGCCGGTTGAGCGGATTCCCATGCATGGGACCTTGATCGTAGATGATGCCTTATTTGATTGAGCCCCGCGAACAGGCTAAACCCCTGTGAAATGAATCATTGCTGATTTCACTGTGCGGCCGCAGGCCTTTGGGGCGCGGGTGGCTTGGGTACGGTGACTGGACTCGAATCGCCCTCCTTGTCCACGGCGCGGACCCCGAAAATCCAGTTGTCTTTCGAAAGACCCTTCACGGTGAACTCTGTCACCTTGCCGACATACAATTGATGTTGCCAGTCTGGGGCCGTGGTATCACGCCATACGATGGCATAGCCTTCCAGATTCGGTTCAACATTCGGTGACCAATGAATCAATGTATCGTAAGTCTGAAAAGCCGAGCCGAATCGAACATTTTGGGGAGCGGCGGGGGCCAGAGCGAGCGAGGCCAAGGTGGCTGCATTGAGCCGAGCCACCTGGGCCACATAATCGGCCGAGACAAACTCGGGTAAATCGCCATAACGGATGCCCCCCTCAGTTCGTGGCGTCTGATGCTGATGCCGGAAATCCTCATGGAATTCGGACAAACGAACCGCGGGAATGCCGTACTGGTTGAACGCCGTATGATCCCCTCCACGCCCGTATCGGTCCCGGCGAAAGATCATCATGGGCGGGAACTCGGGCAGGTATTTGACCGCCGTCTCTCCAACATAACGGGCCAGTTGTCGTGAGGCCGAATCGTCCTCTCCACCGATGGCTTCGCGGATTCGCTTATCCGATTCTGTTTCATTTACGGGAACGCCTTCCGAAAACACCCTGACGACCTGATTGTTGATCTCCCCGTCGCCTCCTTGAATATTTCCAACGATGTCGTCGTTGAGCATGCCGGCGACACTCCAGTTCTTTTCCTTCGCCATCCGGGCCCAATGGGTGGAACCCACCAACCCCTGCTCCTCCCCCGCGACGCAAAGGAAGACCAGGGTGGCATCAAATTGATACCTGCTCATGACCCGGGCCAGCTCCATGGAGACCGCTGTGCCGCTGGCATCGTCATCGGCTCCTGGGGCATCGCATTTCGAATCCATCATCAGAGAGCACATCGAATCGTAATGGCCGCTCACCACATAGATCCGGCCTGCGGAATCCGGACGGGTGCCCGGGAGTGTGGCGACCACGTTGACGATTTCGGTGGGTTGGGGGACTCGGGACCGGTAGCGGGGCTCTAAATCCTTCGGATCCGCGATGAAGGAGTCGAATTCCACTTTGAGGCGCCCGCCGTTTTCCTTGGAATAACTCTCCAATTCGCCCTTGATCCATCGTCGTGCGGCGCCAATTCCCCGATCGTCCGGGGTCGTCTCCGAAAGCGTGTGCCGAGTCCCAAAGCTTACCAGTTTATCGATGATGTGTTTGATGTTTTGTGCTGAAATCTCCCGCACAGTCTTCTCAACCTCCGGATTGCGGGCGGGTAGGGGCTGCCCGTAATAAGAGAGGGTCCCACCCATCACAGCAAGAAAAATTACAAGAGCACCAGTGCGAATATTCATAAACGCTCCTCGGCAAAGGAATCAATTTTCGTGATAGTATCATCGCATGGGAAAAGGACGGTTCGTCAACCAGAAGTTAGGGAAACGCGTGAATCGCGGCATCGTTCAACGCGTTGGAAACGCGCAAAGCAGGGGGCCTCAGGAAAGGGTATTTCAGCGCCGCGGTCCCGAAAAACCGATGCGGCCCAACACTCCGGAATCCGAACGAACCGCGAAGGACGATGCCCCGCACCAATAATGGGAAGGGCGATTCGCCGGCAGGCGTTTCCGTCACGAAGCTCTCAAAGACAGCGATTGATTCTCGGTGTTGAGTTCGCTCCCTTCTAACAAGCATTCAAGAACAGAAGTTGAAGAGGTTCTCCTTCGATGCTCGTGATCCTTTCTCTTCCGGTCATGGCCTCGAAGCCACTTTCCCATAAACCAGCTTACCCCCAAGAAATGTCTTCTCAACCTCCGTCCGCAGGATCAATTGGGGCTCAATTTTCATAATATCGTGACTCAACACAACCAAGTCAGCTAGTTTGCCGTCCTCAAGGGACCCCTTGATGTTCTCTTCGAAGGCGGCGAACGCCGCATCGAGGGTGAAGGACCGAAGGGCTTCCTCACGGCTCATGCGCTCCTGTGGAAACCAACCTCCCGGCGGCCAACCGCCCTGATCCTGCCGGGTCACCGCCGCATAAAAACCCCACAGCGGGTTGGGATCTTCTACGGGGAAGTCTGACC
This sequence comes from Terriglobia bacterium, assembly GCA_041494885.1. Taxonomy (GTDB): domain Bacteria; phylum Acidobacteriota; class Terriglobia; order JAIQFV01; family JAIQFV01; genus JAIQFV01. The sequence goes on along the minus strand of JBGQBO010000026.1, from coordinate 27,930 downwards.
CTGCAGCGATGTGAACACCGGTTTTCAACAACGAACGCCAGGCGTAGGCCCCTTTGATCCGCTCCGGCCCCAGACGCTGCTCAGCCCACCGCATGTCACTTGTGCAATGGGTGGGCTGCATCGAGGGAATGACCTGTAACGACGCGAGGCGAGGGAGATCGTTCAACGCCAGGATCTGGGCATGCTCATCACGCAGGCGGAGCTCTTTCACCTTCGGGTTTGCTTCTTCCAGTCGAGTCACCACATCAAGCCATGCCCGGTTGGCGCGATCCCCGATGGCGTGCGTATTCACCTGGAAGCCCCCATCGGTTGCCTTCTTGGCCCAGGCGTAAAGGGTCTCTTGCGGGGTGACCATCCAACCGCTGTTCTTGGGATCATCGCTATACGGCTCCAGCAGGGCCGCCCCCCTTGATCCCAATGCGCCGTCCGCGATCATCTTGATGGATCGGACCGTTAGACGATTTTCCCCATATCCAATGAGCGGTCCCGCCTTTAAGTAAGAGTCCAGCGTCGAAGCGGCGGGGGAATTAGTAGGACTACCCGCCGCCATGATCATCGCATAAATGCGGAAGTCGAATCGACCTTCGTCGATCAGATCTTTGTAAACCTCGAGAGTTTCCCTCCCCACGCCAGCGTCATGCACCTCCGTGAGGCCATCGGCAAGGCATTTTTGGACCGCGAGAAGGGCCGCCCTCTTGATCTGATCGCGTGTGAGAGGGGGGATCTGGCGACCGACCAGTGACATGGCGTTATCGATAAAAACCCCTGTGGGCTCACCGGTCTTCTCATCGCGGACAATCTTACCGCCGGGCGGATCAGGGGTCTGCCGCGTGATCCCGGCAATTTCCATCGCCTTGGCATTGGCAAGTCCGGCATGGCCGTCCACCCGCGTCAGCCAGACAGGAGTTTCAGGAGAAACCGCACTCAGGTCGCGATGGTTAGGAAAATCTTTAACAGGCCAGCGCGTTTGATCCCAGCCACGACCAAGAACCCATTCCCCGCGAGGGCTCTCCATAACCTTCTGTTTCACCATTCGAATGATCTCGTCATAGCCGCGAGTATCAACAAAACTCAACCGCTGCAGGCTTTCTCCAAGGCCGATGAAATGACCGTGAGCGTCGATGAATCCCGGAACAACTGTCTTGCCATCGAGATCCAGGACCTTACTCTTCGGACCCTTGAATCGTGCCGCTCCCTCAGTGGTCCCCACAAACACGATCCGATCCCCGCGAATCGCAATGGCCTGAGCGTGCGGAATCCGGGGGTTCATCGTGTAAATGTTCCCATTAAGCAACACCGTGTCCGCGGGGACGCTCGACGTGCCCTCTGCGGGCCTCGGTTCCCGCTGGGCGAGTCCAATTTGACTGAGAGTTAGCACGACCAGCAGGAGAAGCATCATGACTGGAATAAGTTTTCGATCCTTCATTCTGAATTCCCCCTAATGTCAACTTGTTGAATGGTGAACGATGACCCACAACCATCAAGCCGGCCGGCCCTAACTTTGGTCTGTCAGGCGTCAATGAACGCGTGGAGAGTACGGCAACATTGGCCTGTTTCATTGAAGCCCGAGGGGATTCTATCTCTCCCCCGGCCCAGATTCTAGCAATTAGTTTTCCTGCGTTTTATCTTAATTGAACCTTCCACTGCCACAGGTGGAGGTGGATTCATCTTCAGTTCCCAAATATCCCCTCGAGTGATTTCCTGCCAGGAAATCCTAGCACATGGATCAAGCCCATTCCGGCAACGCCCCTGTACAAAAACCATTAACGCATCAACCTCGATAAACCGATAAGTCATTGAGACCTCGGGTGGGGTTCTAAGATGCAGGATTGTCATGCCCACCTTCGGTTCCAGGAGGGACTCACGAAATCATCCAGGGCTCATCCCGAAGGCAGGGGTATTTTTGCGCTCCTCCTAAACATGCGGTGAAAAACGCTCGACCCGCGGTCGTGATGCCGACCTCATCTGTGCTCGAACCAGCCGCCCAGAATGGAACCCAGAAGCTCCGAGCCGAGTGGTCGTGACATGAGCCAACCCTTTGAGATGGATGTCTCCTGAACTGTCTAATAGAACTGATCAATAAAGGTCATCCTCATGAGACGAAGTTTCTGGATCATCGCACTGACGGGCGTAGCACTCTTGGTGATCGCCCTTCTTGCATTCCACCTTCACGAACGCAGTAAACAGGAGGTGGCGTCGGGGTTTCAAGACCAGCAACTCCTCATGGCCCTGCATGTGGCTAACCAGATCGAGTCGTCTCTGCGCGACCGCTCGCAGCGGGTTCGTCTGCTCTCTACCCTCCCATCCTCTCAACCCAAGGAGATCGAACACCTCAAAGGAAGCATTGATGATTACTTCCAGTATGTGAAAGCGAAGAGCGTAAAGGCAATTTCTGTGTATGACGGATCAGGAACCATTATTTACTCCACATCGAAAAGCTTTATTGGACACAATGACGCTCAAACTGGTTTTTTCTCGTGGGCGAGAAAACCTGAAAACAGGGGAAAGGTGTATATTGGCCCCGCCTCCGCCTCATTCACGTCGGGTGCAAGCCCACTCCCTTCTTCCTTTCTCATTTTTAAGGCGATTCAACCAGGGGAGTTAAGGCCGGATGATTTTGGAGTCGGCCAGCCAATTACGGGGGCCATTTCCCTCGTCGTGGACATGAAGGAACTTCTCAGCGCGCAATTGGCCCTGGTCAATCCCGAACGAAAGCCGCCCCAAGCTTGGATCGTCGATGAGAACGGGACCCTTCTATTCCACTCGGATCATCCCGAGATGGTGATGAGAAATTTTCATCAAGTGTCGGTCCAGTGCACCCAGTGCCACACCTCGGTGGACTATATCGCCAAGATGCTGCGCGAAAAACAGGGGATCGTTAACTATGCCGTGGGCGACTCCTCCGAGAAACTGGGGGCCTTTGCGCCTGTTCAATTTGAGAACGCCAACTGGATTGTAGTCGTCAACGCCCCGTACGATGACGTGACCGCCTTTGTGAGTCGGAGCTTCCGGGACACGCTGGCGCTGCTGGCAATTACGATTTTTGCCCTCGTCACCGGCTCGAGCCTCGTTTACCGGGACTACCGCTCACGAGTCCGGGCTGAAGGAGAAGCCTTGCAGTGGCGGGAAAAGCGAGCCTTGGAGGGCAAGGTCTGGGAATCGGAGGAACGATACCGCCGTCTGGTCGAACTCTCCCCGGACACCATCTTCATCCAAAGTGAAGGGAAGATTGTTTACATCAATGCTGCCGGCCTGAGGCTGTTCCGCGCGACCAACCCCGAGTCACTCCTGGGAAGGAATGTATTGGACCTCATTCACCCCGATTCCCAATCGATCGTCAGGGAGCGAATCCAACTCCTGGCCGAGGCGAAAAAGATTCCCCCACTCGAGGAAAAGTACCTCCGGCTCGACGGGGAACCCGTGGATGTGGAAGTCATGGCCACCTCCTTCCCCTACGGCGGAAGATCGGCGGCCCAGGTGATCGTGCGCGAGATTACAGAACGTAAGCGGGCAGAAACGCTCTTGCGGCACAGTGAGGAAAGGTATCGAACCCTCTTTGAGACAATGCACGAGGGATTTGCTTTGCATGAGATTATTTGTGATGAGAGCGGAAAACCCTTCGATTACCGATTTCTTGAGGTGAATTCGGCGTTTGAAGCGATGACCGGCCTTAAGTCAGGGCAAATCCTCGGGAGGAGCGTACAAAATGTTCTTCCGGAATTAGAAGGGTATTGGATCGAAACGTATGGAAAGGTCGCGCGTACGGGCGAACCCATTAAATTCGAAAATTATTCCGAGTCCTTGAAGAAACACTTCGAAGTCGCGGCCTATAGTCCGAGGAGGGGCCAGTTCGCCACCATCATCATGGACATCACGGAGCGCAAGCGCGCGGAAGAAGCGATCTTGAAACGGAGCTATCAGTTGCAGATTCTTTCCCGCGCGGCCCAGGAGGTCAATGCAGTCCTGGAAATCCCTTCCATCATACGAAGCCTGGTCGCCACGGCGATGGAGCTGGTCGGAGCAACCGGGGGAGCGGCCGGACTCATGGCGGATGGCAGACTGGAATTCACGGAATACAATCAGGATGGAAACATCATCCCCATCGAGTACCGGTTTGAGCCAGGTGTTGGGATACCCGGCTGGGTGATGGAAAACAGGAGACCCTATATCTCGAACGACGCCAAACAGGACCCGCAGGTCGTTCAGGAAATTCAAAAGGCCCTGGGTTTTTATAACCTGGTTAATGTCCCCATCCAAAGCCGCAGGGGCGACCTCCTGGGTGTCTTTGAAATTCACAACACGAAGGGGCGGCGGCCGTTCGACGAAACCGACGTCGAGCTCTTGCAGGGGCTGTCGGCGAGTGCCGCGGGAGCCCTTGAGAATGCCCAGATCTTGATTGAGCGCACCCGGGCGGAATCGGAAACGGCCCACCAGAAAACCCTTTTCCAGCAGCTGTTTGAAAATGCGCCCGCAGCCATCGCCTTGCTGGATGAGCACGACCGGATCCTTCAGGTGAACAAAGGGTTCGAGACCCTGTTCCAGTTCTCTCCGGATGAACTTTTTGGAAAGCAAATCAACGAGACCGTCGTCTCCGAAGACTTCTCCCAAGAGGCCTCGCTGTTGTCTTCAAGAGTTCTTCATGGAGAAACGGTGGAATTACAATCGACGAGATGTCGAAAAGACGGCTCTCTCATCCCCGTCCAAATATACGGGGTCCCCATCGTGATTGACCAGAGGCAGATGGGTATCTACGGGATGTATGTCGACCTTAGCGAATCGAAGCGGCTAGAAGAGCAGTTTCGGCAGGCCCAGAAAATGGAAGCCGTGGGGCGACTGGCGGGCGGAGTGGCCCACGATTTCAACAACCTGCTCACCGCCATCATGGGGTATTCCGAACTCCTCCTGATGCGCCTCGACGCGTCCGATCCCGCACGTAAGAATGCGGAGGAAATTAAGAAGGCAGGCGAGAGGGCCGCCTCGCTGACGCGCCAGCTCCTTGCCTTTAGCCGGCGACAGATTCTGCAACCTCAGGTCATGGACCTCAATACGGTCGTGTCCGGCATGGAAAAGCTGGTCCGGCGCTTAATTGGTGAGGATGTGGACTTGCGCCTGGGGCTTCAAATGACTTTGGGCAACGTAAAAGCGGATCCGGGGCAGATCGAGCAGGTGATTCTGAACCTCGTGGTAAATTCGCGCGATGCCATGCCCCACGGGGGAAAACTGACCATTGAAACGCAAAACATCGTTTTGCAGGAAGAGTATATCTGGAAACATCCTGGCGCCAAACCGGGAGACTATGTGATGCTCGCGGTAAGCGACACGGGGGACGGGATGAGCGCGGAAGTACAATCCCATTTGTTCGAGCCGTTCTTCACAACCAAAGAAAAAGGGAAGGGGACGGGACTGGGGCTTTCGACCGTTTATGGTATTGTGAAGCAGAGCAACGGGTACATCAGCGCCGAGAGCGAGGAGGGGCTTGGCACCACCTTCAAAGTCTATCTCCCGCGGGTGGAGGAGATGGTGATCAACGTTAAGACCCCTGTCATACCCGAGGAGCAAATAGCGGGACAGGAAACTATCCTTCTAGTGGAAGATGAACAGGCGATCCGGGGACTGATCATCACGATGCTCCGGATGAAGGGTTACAGGGTGCTTGAAGCCTCGAACGGGCAGGAGGCGCTCAAGATCTTCGAAGGGAATGAGGACCCCATCGATCTTGTGATCACAGACGTGATCATGCCGAAAATGAGCGGCCGTGAACTTGCCAACCGGATTGTCGCCGTGAGGCCTGAAACCAAAGTCCTATTCGTTTCGGGGTATAGCGAGGAGGCCGTTCTTTATAAAGGGGATTTTGATCCGGGTACCGCGTTTCTTCAAAAACCATTTAGCCCGGACTCTTTGGCCCGGAAAGTCCGCGAAGTGCTCGACCAGTAAATCACGTCAGTCCACGCCGAATCCCGGGGTTGTTGACTCCCCGCGATCAACCCTTGTACCGGGTTTGTTCCGACTTGTTCACGGCGAAATTTGAAGCCCGCCCGTCAAACATCACGCCACAAGATGAAACCGGCAATGACCGACGAAATCCCCTGTGACCCCAGGCTTGCAGTCCCATCCTTGAATGGCCATTGCCTCAATTTCCCCCTCGATATAGAATCCCCCTTCTAGGCTAAGATTGCGTCACTAAGACTCCGTTTCCAAGAGGAAGGAAAAACCCATGGATCCAGAAGCAAAGAAAAAAGCCCTGCGGATGATCAACTATGGAATGTATGTCCTCTCGTCCCGGGTGGAGGGTCATGTCGCGGCGGCCACCGTCAACTGGTTGTCCCAGGCTTCTTTCAGCCCGCCCCTGGTCATGGTGGGCCTCAAAATGGACAGCGATACGTTTGCCACCGTGAGGAAGGCAATGCACTTTACCGTCAATATCCTGGGACAGAACCAGAAGGACCTGGCGCAGGATTTCTTCAAGGCTAGCTCCGTTGAAGGAAACAGAATCAACGGTCACGAGTATGAGAGCGGGATCACTGGAGGGGCTATCCTGAAGGAGTCTCCCGCTTCATTCGAATGCAAGGTAACGGACATCGTCGAGCGGGGCGACCATGCGGTCGTTCTGGGCGAAGTCATCGAGGCCCGGCTCACCCGCGCGGATATACCCCTTTTCATGCGTGACACCGGTTGGTTTTATGGCGGGTAGGGCATTTGAACCTCGCTTGTATTCTGCGATCGATTCAGGGGAATTGACACTTCATGAACCATCGTGATGATCTCTTCGATCACGCTACAGAGCTTTGGCAACAGGCATACGAGCACCAGAGGAATGGTGACTTCGAAGAGGCGATCCGACTTTATGGAGAATCGATCGCGGTTCTTCCTACCGCAGAAGCCCATACCTTTCTCGGATGGGCGTACAGCTTTCAAGGAAAACTTGAAGATGCGATCGAAGAGTGCCGAAAGGCCATCCAAGTGGATCCGGACTTCGGGAACCCGTACAACGACATCGGGGCCTATTTGATCCAACTGGGCAAGCCGGATGAGGCAATCACATGGCTTGAACGGGCCACACAAGCCCGAAGATATGAAAGCTACTGCTTCCCACATATGAACCTGGGCCGGATCTATGAGATGAAAGGAAAATGGAGCAAAGCCATTTCGGAATATCGCCGGGCCGTTGAGTGCCAGTCCGACTATGAGGAGGCCCGGCATGCTCTCACCCGCTTGCAGGCACGGATGAATTGACTGAACATCAGAACACGCCAACAAGTTGAACCGCATACCCCATCACTCACGTGGCTCATCGAAGACCAAACGTCAAAATTGGAGTTGCAGGATGGAGTTATCCGGACTGGAACGGTATCGTCTATCCGCCCGGACGCGACCTCCACAAGCTTCAGTTCCTGGCGCAATTCTTCCCAGCGCTGGAAGTCAACTCGACCTTCTACCGCATCCCCACGGCAAAGATCGTCGAGGGATGGTGCGCGCAGGTGAGCGACACCGAGGATTTCACCTTTACCGTGAAGCTGCTCCAAGATTTTACCCATGGTGAAAAAAGGCCGGACGCTTCGGGATCGGACTTCTCAAAGAACGCCAGAGCATTCCTTCAAGCCCTTCAACCAATCCAGGCACACCATCGTCTGGGTGCTGTATTAATCCAGTTTCCGTACTCCTTTCATTTCAACTCCAGGAACCTGGCCTACCTCCGACACTTGTTGTCGGCGCTTGAAGGCCCCCCCCTGGTGGTGGAAGTGCGTCATCGGTCCTTTCTAAAGAGAGAGTTTTTCGAGTTTCTCCAGGAGCGTGGGGCCGGCTTCGTCAACATTGATCAGCCTCCCGTTTCGTATTCGATCGGCCCCACCGGCGAGAGGACTGCCCCGGTTGCATACATCCGATTTCATGGAAGAAATTCGGTCGCCTGGTTTGACGGAAACGCCACGCGCGATGAACGCTATGATTATTGTTACACCGGGAAAGAGTTACACGAGTGGCTCGGCAAGTTGGAGACGCTCTCGGAGGGCGCCCGTGTCGTTTATGCCATCTTCAATAATCACTTCCGCGGACAAGAAGTCGTCAACGCGCTCGAGTTTCTCCATCTCTGGTCAGAAAAGCCTGTGCCCGTGCCAAGCCCCCTGACGAGGGCCTATCCCCGCCTGAAGGAAATCATGTCAGAATCCAGATCGCGGCAATTGAACCCCAGCGCGTCCTTGCCCCTTTTCCCCGAGGATTGATTCTTCCTTTCATCGCTGCGGACCCGCTTGTTTGAGTTCGAAAATCTTTGCGGTCCTTGTTGTGTCCTGTATAATCGCCGGGGCGCAGCGAATGCACCCACGCAATTAAAGTTCATTTCGGCGGACGTTTACTCCACTCGGCGTCTTCATGACCCAAACCAAGTTTGAAGAATTCGTGCAAATCATGGCCCGGCTCCGGGGCGAGGGCGGGTGCCCGTGGGATCGGGAGCAGACCTACGAGACACTTAAGAATTTCCTGATCGAAGAGACCTACGAAGCGGTCGAAGCCATCGAAAACAAAGACTTCGAAGGCCTCTGTGAGGAGCTGGGGGATGTCCTGTTGGAAGTGGTTTTCCTCGCCCAGATTGCCCGGGAGGAACATCGCTTTACCATCGACGATGTCATTGATGCCATCGGCACTAAGATGGTACGACGCCATCCGCATGTCTTCGGAGACAAGCAGGTCGCCGATTCCCGCGAGGTCCTCAAGAATTGGGAGGAAATGAAGAAGGCTGAGCGTGCCGAAAAGCGATCAGGGGAGCCCGGCGCGGCGGAGCATCCCTCCATTCTTGACGGAGTGACAAGACGCATTCCTGCCGTTCTTGAAGCCAGCCAGCTCTCCCAGAGAGCGGCGCGGGTCGGCTTTGACTGGTCTCGAGCCGAAGAAATCCTGGAAAAACTCCACGAAGAGATGGAGGAACTCCAGGAGGCAATGAGGATAGGGCCCCATCCCGAATCCGATGTGCTGGAAGAGCATGACAAACGGGCGAAGATCGAGGATGAAATCGGAGATATCCTCTTTGTCGCTGTAAACCTGGCCCGTCACTTTAAGATTGATCCCGAATCTGCCCTGAAGAAAACGAACCAGAAGTTCCGCAACAGATTCCGTTATATCGAATGCATGCTGGCCCGCTCCAACAAGAGCTTCGAACAAACCAACCTCCAGGAAATGGAGCGATACTGGCAGGAGGCCAAGCGGGGAGAGCCCGGCACCAAATAACCCATGTCCTTAGCCGAACCCAATCCGACATCGAAGGCGATTGAAATCCGCCCACTAATCACCGTCGAGCAGTTCCGCCGTTGCGTGGAGTTGCAGGTCTCGGTGTGGGGATTTGATGAATTGGACGTTATGCCGCTCAGGTTCTTTGTTGTCGCCTCCCGGATTGGAGGACAAGTCTTTGGAGCCTTTACTCCCAAAAAAGAGATGGTCGGCTTCCTGTGCGCCCTGTCGGGAATGAAAGGGGAGATGCCGTATATCCATTCCCATATGCTGGCCGTTGTCCCCGAATTCCGTAACCAGGGAGTGGCGAGAGGCTTGAAACTAGCTCAGCGCGAGGATGCCCTCCAGAGAGGATTTCGCCTGGTGGAATGGACTTTTGATCCCATGGAACTCAAGAACGCCTACTTCAACATTGAAAAGCTGGGCGCCATCGTGCAGCACTACTCTCCGAATCATTACGGAATAAGTTCCAGTCGGCTCCAGGCTGGCCTTCCAACCGACCGCTTGATCGCGGAATGGTGGGTCATGAGCAGCCGCGTCAAAGGGATCTTAGGAGAAATTGAGGCAAGGAAATCGGATGCGGAATTGCCGGGGAACCAGCGCCGCGTTGAGGTCCCCTCGGATATGACCGAGTGGAAATCCGGCGATGCCCCGCGAGCAATGAGAATCCAGTTGGAGCTCCGGCAGCGCTTCTTGGATTATTTCCAAGAGAATTACAGTGTGACAGGTTTTGAGAGAGGGAATGAGAAGAGCGCTTATGTTCTCACTAAGGACTTTAATATTCAAATGTAAATTACAGTAGTTACATTATTTATTTAATAGACAAATCGATGAAAATTGACCGGATCGAGCTGACTCAGATAAACATACCGCTCATACATTACTTTGAGACCTCCTTTGGTCGAACTTACGAAAGAACCATTGTTCTGGTGAGAGTTTTTTGTGAGGGCGAGGTGGGGTATGGTGAGGTGACAGCGGGTGAAACTCCCTTTTACAGTCATGAGACCGTAGATACCGCCTGGATCATCATCAAGAAATTTGTGGCCCCTCTGGTGCTCCATCACGAATTTGTACACCCTCGTGAGATCTCACCCTTGTTCAAAGCCATTCGTGGTCACAATATGGCCAAGGCGGCCGTCGAAACCGCAGCCTGGGACCTTTGGTCACGCTCGAACCACCAACCGGTGCATCAAGCCATTGGCGGGGTGCGGGATCAAATCGAGTGTGGCGTTTCCATTGGCATTCAGGAAAGCATTCCTGCCTTGTTGAGAAAGATTGAAACTGAAGTTGAAGCAGGATACCGGAGGATCAAAATCAAGATTAAACCCGGGTGGGATATTGAAGTGGTCCGTGAGGTTCGAAAACATTTTCCAAAGATTCTACTAATGGGAGACGCTAACTCGGCGTATACGCTGGCGGACGTCGGTGTGTTCAAGGTATTGGACGAGTATGACCTGATGATGGTGGAGCAACCGCTTCATTGGAATGACATTCTCGACCATGCAGAGTTACAGCGCCAGATCCGTACACCCATCTGTCTTGATGAATCCATCCATGATGCCGAAGACGCCCGTAAGGCGATTGAAGTCGGGGCCTGTAAGATTATCAACATGAAGCTCGGTCGGGTGGGTGGGTATACTGAAGCCAAGAAGATCCACGACCTGACCCAGGCGAAGGCGATTCCTGTTTGGTGTGGCGGGATGCTCGAGTCGGGAATTGGCCGGGCGCACAATATTGCCCTCTCCACACTCGAGAATTTTAAACTTCCCGGCGATGTTTCGGCAAGCAAACGATACTGGCAACAGGATATTATCGATCCGGAGGTGGAGGTGACTCCGCAGGGGACGATCACCGTTCCAAGCGGTGCTGGTTTGGGTTATGAGCCCGCGTGGGACCGCGTAGAGAGGCTTTCCGACCGATCAGAAACTCTATCGTGAGGCGGTGATCTCAGCGTCGATTAAACGTCGCCCGTTCAGCATGGTCCATGGGATTTTACCCTCGGAAATAATGATCCAACTACGAGCAAAATGGCGATTCTACGCCCTGCTGGTCTTTATGGAGCTCCTATGGAGCCTTCATTACGTTGCTAGCAAGTATGCCCTGCGGGAATTTAATCCTCTGGTGTTGGCGTCACTGCGCATCGTGGCGGCCACCCTGATCCTGGGAGTGATTTCAGCAGCCTTCCAAGAAAAAGTGAATTTGGATAAACCAAGAATCTCCCCGCCCCGCGGGTTGTTCCTCCAACTAGGGCTTTTCGGCATCGCCTTGAATCAGCTCTTTTTCATCCTGGGTCTCTCCAGGTCGCTGGCTTCTCATTCGGCCCTGATCATTTCAACGTCGCCCGTTTTTGTACTCATTATTGCCCGCCTGAAGGGGATGGAACCCTTGGCCCGGTTTCGAATTGCTGGCATGGTTATCTCCATCCTGGGGGTAATTGCACTAAACCTCAAGCGAGGCTTTCAATTGGAGACCCAGTATTTTCTGGGCGACCTGATCACGATGGCGGGAATATTGTCATTCTCTTACTACACGATCATCGGAAAGGATATCGCCCATAGCTATGGCTTGCTCCGGGCGACCCTTGCCACTTATCTCGGGGGCGCTTTATTCCTTGTCCCTGCAGGTTTGTTCGGCTGGCGCCAACAAGTCTGGGAACATGTGAGTTGGCGAGGAGTGGCGGCTCTCGGTTACATGGTTCTATTTGGATCCATCGTCGCTTACCTTATCTTTTTTTACGCCCTGCGACACGCCGAGGCTTCCCGGGTCGCTTCCTACGCCTATTTGCAACCTGTCATGGCAAGCGCTTTTTCCATAGGATTCCTGGGTGAAAGGCTGACCCTGAGCCTGGCGGGGGGCATCGTTATTATTCTGACGGGAGTCCTCATTGCTGAGCGTGGAAGGGAAGTGTTTGACTGGCTGGTGTGATGTGGAATCGTTTTCGTATCTTAAACCCGTTGATCGAGGAGCACCCAGATGAAAAGAATCGCGGTCATACCGGGCGACGGCATTGGGATTGATGTGACCCGTGAGGCTGTCAAGGTTCTCGACTCGTTGAGAGGAACGGGGGACCTCAAGATCGAGCTGAAAGAGTTTGACTGGGGCGCCGAACGCTATCTTCGGGATGGCGTCTCAATGCCCAAAGGCGGCCTTGAAATGCTCCGGGATGAGTTTGACGCTGTTTTTGTGGGAGCCCTGGGCGATCCGCGAATTCCGGACATGCGCCATGCCGCCGATATCCTGCTGGGAATCCGGTTTGGTTTGGATCTCTACGCAAATGTCCGCCCCGTAAAACTCATCAACCGAAAATTGACTCCGTTGAAGGATCGAACCGAACAAGACATTCAATTCACCGTCTTCCGGGAGAACACGGAGGGAGCCTACGTCGGCATCGGTGGGAATTTCAAGAAGGGAACGGCCGACGAAGTAGCCATTCAGGAAGAGGTTCACACTCGAAAAGGAGTGGAGAGAATCATCGTTTTTGCCTTCGAATACGCCCGCAAGAGCCGTCTCAAAAAAGTCTGCATGAGCGACAAGTCCAATGTCATGCGGTACGGACATGACCTCTGGCAACGGGTCTTCAAGGAGGTTTCAGAGAGGTATCCCGACATTGTCTCCTCTCATCTTTATGTGGATGCCCTGACGATGCAGATGGTCAAGAACCCTGGTCAATTTGAGGTGATCGTCACGAACAACATGTTCGGCGACATTGTGACTGATCTCGGAGCCGCCCTGCAGGGGGGGCTCGGGCTCGCTGCTTCCGGCAACATTAACCCGGACGTCACGAGTATGTTTGAACCGGTTCATGGATCCGCACCCAAGTACGCCGGCAAGAACATTGCCAACCCCCTGGGCGCAATCCTGACGGTGGCGATGATGCTCGCTCATCTGGGATTCGAAGCGGAAGCCAAGCGGATTGAGGACGCCGTGAGACGCTCTATCGACCAGGAGATTACGACGGCCGATCTGAACGGGAGGTATGGAACCCGCGAGGTGGGGGATTATATAGCGGCACAGATGTCCTCCTCGAGATAGGGAAGCCTGGGAAGCGAGCCCGGACCCCGTGAATTCAGACCCACTTTAATCGGGCGGACTTGCTTCAGCGTGGACCGGGTCCAGCGCGTGGTTTCCCGATGGAAATTCCCAGATCCAATAAACGCCCAAACAACTCGCGGGGAGCGGCTCCAGAGAACTCTGTTAGGCGGGTCTAATGGCATCCTTCCAGGTATGAATCATTGGTGGGTTCGTGAGGCTGAGGATTGATATTTTGGTGTCTGATAACGCGTTGGAGAAAAAACATCGAGTTGACATAATACATAGGCGGTGAAGGCGGAGCTGGGAGTCGTCCCTGCTGCCCTACGCCGAAATATTATTTTGGTGAGTTTTTCGATTTCAGATTTCCTTCAAGGAATAAAATTTGCGGCTTTATAAATCTGTGCTCGTGTGATATTTTCGAGTGCGAGTAGAATTCATCACCTTTAGTCGGCATGCCGACCGTCATTTATGCCTCTAACCAGCGCTGAAGCCATCGTCCTGAGGGGATACTCTCTCGCTGAGGCCGACCTCATTGCCACTCTGTTCACCCGGGAGTTCGGCAAGATCCGTGCCGTGGCGAAATCGGCGCGCCGTCTCAAGAGCAGGTTCTCCGGGACCCTCGAGCCGCTCTCCCATATTCGAATTGACTTTTATGAGCGTGAGAATCGCGAGTTGGTGTACCTGAATCGATGCGACCTGGAAGAGACCTTTTTTGACTTGCAGGCTGACTACGGCTTCCAGGTGGCAGGCGCCTACATGGTCGAGATCACCGATGCGCTCTTGCCGGATCGAGAAGCAAATCCGAAGGTTTTCCGGTTGCTCCTCTCCATCCTCCAGGGACGAAAACAGGGTGTGGTTACGACCGCGCTTCTGGCTTATTTCAATTATTGGATGCTCAGGTTGTCCGGCTTTCTCCCTGTCCTCGATACTTGTGCCCGGTGTGGCGCCCTATTGGGATCCCGGGGCGGCCGCTTGGCGCTCTCCGAGCACAAAATCTACTGTCAGGATTGTAAGTCCGCCGGCGGGACTACGCTGGCGTCAGACAGCATTGCCCTGGCCCAGACTTTCGCGAGGGAGTCCATTCACCAGATCCGGGAACGTGGCGTTTCGCCTGGAACCTTTGACCGGTTGAATGCTGTCTTGGAGCAGTTGATGCTGGGGGCTGTGGAGAAGCCCATCAAATCGATCGGTTTGCTGCACGATTTGAGAAGGGGCGAACCAGATTCGCTCCAGTCCTACCCAAGAAATACGGTGGTGCGGACATGAAGAAACTGACCTTCCAGGAAATCATCTTTGAACTGGAGCGATTCTGGTCCCAACAGGATTGCGTGATCCAGCAACCCTACGATGTCGAGGTGGGGGCCGGGACCATGCACCCCGAAACCTTCTTCAGGGTCCTTGGCCCCACCCCTTATCGCGTGGCCTACGTCCAGCCGAGCCGCCGCCCTGCCGATGGGCGGTACGGAGTCAATCCGAATCGCCTTGAAAAGCACACTCAATTCCAGGTGATTCTCAAACCCCCACCTGTGGATGTTCAGGATGTTTATTTAAAGAGCCTCGAGAAGCTGGGGATCAAGCTGCGAGACCATGACATCAAGTTTGAGGAGGACAATTGGGAGGCCCCTACCCTGGGCGCCTGGGGAATGGGATGGCAAGTCATGCTCGATGGACTCGAGATCACGCAATTTACATACTTCCAGCAAAGCGGGGGACTCGACCTGAATCCCGCTTCGGTCGAACTCACCTACGGCCTGGAACGGATTGCGGCATTCCTCATGAATGTCGATAGCGTTTTTGAAATCGAATGGGGAGCGGGGAAAACCTACGCCGAAGTCCGTCAAAGGGCGGAACGCGAGTTTTCCATCTATAATTTTGAGCTCGCGGATATTCCTACCCTATACAGTATTTTCGAATCCTATGAGAGAGAGGCACGACGACTGTTAGGCGGTCCCAAGAACTCAGCGAGTGGAGACGAAACCCACTACATCCCAGTCTTACAAGTCTATGATTTTTGTTTAAAATGCTCGCACTTATTTAATGTATTGGATGCAAGAGGCGCAGTCAGTGTAACGGAGCGTGTTTCTTTGATGGCCCGGGTAAGAGATTTGACCTGTCAGGTCGCCAGACTGTATTCAAAGGAGATTACTGCTTGAACTCAGGCGTGGGTGAACTCCTACTTGAGGTGGGTTGTGAAGAAATCCCGGCGAGATTTCTTGAGGAGTTGTCGCGCGAACTCTCAACAAAGCTCGGAGAGTTCCTGAGAGAGAATCGGATCGCTGTGGGAGAGGCCGGCCTCCGGGCATTCTATACCCCCAGGCGGCTGGTCAATGTGGTGCCACAGGTGGCGAAACGGCAAGCCGATCTTGAAGAGAAGGTGATTGGCCCCCCCAAGGGGGTGGCATTTGACCCCCATGGGAAACCCACGCGGGCTGCCATGAGCTTTGCCGATAAAAATGGAGTTAAGGTTGATGATTTGACCATAATCAGCACATCCAAAGGGGATTATGTCGCCGCTGAGAAGACTCAAAAAGGGTCTTCCACAGAGAAGGTGTTACAAGGGGGACTGGCACAGGTTATCCTCTCTGTTCAACTCCCCAAGGCGATGTACTGGACTACCCCGGATGGTCCTCATTTTCTCCGCCCCATTCGATGGGTGTGTTGCGTTTTTGATGGCAAGCCCGTCCGATTCCAGGTGGGAGAGGTGAAAGCAAGTAACAACACCTATGGGCATCGAATCCTGCAGCCTCGCCGCATTGCTGTACGCAGTTTCGCTGAGTATAGGGATGACCTCCTCAAAGCAAGAGTCTTGTTGGATCCTGAAAAGCGCCTTGAGAGAATTCAAACTGAAATTGAACTGTTAGTTTCGAAGGTAGAAGCGAAACTATTGGAAGATCGTGTGTTACTTTCAACACATGTTAATTTGAGTGAGTATCCGACGCCATTCATGGGGGAGTTTGATCCCGGGTTTTTAAAACTGCCGGCTGAAATACTCGAAGCCGTGATGCGAGATCACCAGAAATACTTCTGCGTTCTGAAGAAAGAGGGAGGCGAAGGAGATCTTCTCCCGAGATTCGTGGCGGTCATCGATAATGAAGCGGATCCTCACGGATACATTCGCCGCAGCCACGAGCGGGTTTTGCGGGCACGGTTTGCAGACGCTGAATTCTTCTGGGAAAGTGATCTTAAAGTAAAACTTGAAGATCGCTTTACCCTTCTGGAAAAGGTGGTCTTCCAGGAAAAGCTCGGATCCTATGCCGAAAAATCATCCAGGATAGGGAACCTTGCAGGGTGGATCGTAGATCGGATCTTTCCCGGTGCTTCTGCCGTAGCAAGCGCTGTGAACAGGGAACTAGCCACTCGCGCCGCGCGACTCTGCAAATGCGATCTTACCAGCCAGATGGTGAAGGAATTCCCCGAACTGCAGGGTATCGTCGGCGGCCTTTACGCCAAAGAGCAAGGAGAGCCCCTGGAAGTCTCCCGCGGGATTTACGAACAGTATCAGCCTGAGAATCTGGAGTCACCGGTCCCCGCGGGCATGATCGGCGCAGTTATCTCGATTGCCGACCGCATCGACAGCATTACAGGCTCTTTTGCGCTGGGTCATCGACCGACCGGAAGCAGGGACCCCTTCGGTCTAAGGAGACTGGCTTATGGAACTATTAAAGTAATACTTGAAAAGTTAATATCTATCGATTTAAGAGAACTATGTTTGCACGCTCTTGAATTGCATAAAGAAAGGATAGACTTCCCAAAGAAAGAGACTTTGGAGTCCGTCATGGAGTTCTTCCGTGATCACGCTGCATACGTTCTGTTGCAACCTCATTTGTTTGGCGGCCCCTCGGGAATTCTTCGGGATGAATTGACCGCCGTGATGTCGACCGATCATTGGGACCTGTGCGGCCTTTCTGCTCGAGTCCACGCGCTCCACGAAACACGAAAGCGGGAGAACTTCGATTCTCTTGCCGTCAGTTTCAAGCGCATCAAGAATATCATCCGGAAAAGCGGCGTGGAATTTGAGGGCGGAGGCCCGGAAATAGATCCCAGCCTTTTTGAGCATGATGAAGAAAGGGAATTGTCGGTGGGGATCCGCGATTTAAGGCAGCGCCTGATCGATCTCCAGGTCCGGAAGGATTACACCGGGATCCTGGAATCAATCGCCTCCCTGCGCCCCACCGTTGACCGCTTCTTTGACAAGGTCCTCGTCAATGCAGAAGACCCCAGGGTCCGAAGGAACCGCTTCAATTTGCTATTGAGTCTCTATCGGGAATTTATCCAGATCGCAGATTTTTCGGAGCTGCAACCTGCGACGAGCGCCATACCCTGATTCATCCGCAGCCCCAAATACAAAATACGGGAGAGCCAGATCCATGGAAAAGTTCGTTTATTTTTTTGGGAAGGGTCGAGCTGATGGCAATGGCCAAATGAAGGAATTGCTGGGTGGAAAGGGGGCCGGGCTGGCTGAAATGACTAACGCGGGCCTGCCCGTGCCGCCCGGGTTTACGATTTCAACGTCGGCATGCCGACTTTTCTACGAAAGCGGGGGACAGTTGCCAGATGCGGTAACCGCCGAGATCAATGCGGCAATCCAGCGCCTCGAATCCACGGTGGATAAGCAGTTCAGCTCCACGACGAAGCCCCTGCTCGTTTCGGTCCGCTCGGGGGCCAAGTTCTCAATGCCCGGCATGATGGACACCGTCCTGAATCTTGGTTTAAATGAAAAAACAGCGGAGACAATCGCCCGGCTGACATCCAACGAGCGCTTCGCCTATGATGCCTACCGAAGGTTTATCCAGATGTTTGGGAAAATCGTCCTGGGAGTGGATCCGGTTCTTTTCGAAGATGCCTTTGACCGCGCCAAGAAGAGACATGGGGCAAAACTGGATACCGATCTGAATGCAGGCGCCTTGCAGGAAATCTGCCGGGAGTACAAGAAGATCGTTAAGCATTCCAAGGGCGAGGAGTTTCCTTCCGACCCGCTCCTACAACTCGACCTCGCCATTAAGGCCGTCTTCTCCTCATGGAATGGAAAACGTGCCATCGACTACCGCCGACTCAACAAGATCCCCGATGATCTGGGGACGGCCGTGAATATCGTCACCATGGTGTTCGGAAACATGGGGCTCACCTCGGGTACCGGCGTGGCCTTCACGAGAAATCCCGCCACCGGGGAGAATGAGTTGTATGGAGAGTATCTGGCCAATGCTCAGGGGGAGGACGTCGTCGCGGGCGTTCGCACCCCCAAGCCAATTTCTCAACTGAAGGATGAAATGCCTTCCGTCTACGAAGAATTCTCACAGGTTGCGAAGCGGCTTGAGAAACATTACAAGGATGTCCAGGATTTGGAGTTTACGATTGAAAACGGGAAACTATGGATGCTCCAAACGCGAAATGCCAAGCGGACGGGCGCCGCGGCCGTAAGGATTGCGGTGGATATGGTCCGCGAAGGCATCATCGATAAGGAGAATGCCCTCATGCGGGTGGAACCCGCCCAACTCGACCAACTGCTTCATCCCATGGTGGACCCCAAGGAAAAGGTCAATGTGATTGCGACCGGACTCCCCGCAAGCCCGGGGGCAGCGAGCGGCAAGGTCGTCTTTGATCCGGACACTGCCGAGAAGGAAGCCTTGAAAGGTGAAAGGGTAATCCTCGTTCGCATTGAAACCTCACCGGAGGATTTCCATGGCATGGTCGCTGCTCAAGCCATCTTGACTGCCCGCGGCGGGATGACCTCCCACGCGGCTGTGGTGGCTCGAGGGATGGGGAAATGCTGTGTCGCCGGATGCGCTGACCTTGAAATCAATTACGGGAAGAAACTGTTTATTGCAAATCGCGCCACCGTAAAGCAGGGGGATTGGATCACCTTGGACGGATCGACGGGCCGGGTTATCCTGGGACAGACCCGGCTGATCGATCCGGAGCTCAAGGGAGATTTCAAAGAGCTTATGAGCTGGGCCGACCAAATCCGTACACTCCGGGTTCGGACCAATGCCGATACACCCAATGACTCCGCCGTCGCTCGTAAGTTTGGCGCCGAGGGGATTGGACTTTGCCGCACCGAGCACATGTTCTTTGAAGGGGATCGAATTGACGTGGTGCGCCAGATGATTGTTGGCGCCTCGGACTATAAGCGCCTTGAAACACAGATCAGCAAAGCCGAGGCCGAACTCGCCAAGGTGACGTCAGAACAGAAGAAGAAGGATTTGAAAAGGGAACTGGCCGCACTTGAGAAGGAGATCAAGAGGCCGAAAAGCCTCTATTTCGGAGCCCTCAAACAGCTCCTCCCCATGCAGCGCAAGGATTTCGTCGGGATCTTCCGGGCCATGGATGGCCTCCCCGTGACCATTCGGACCTTGGACCCACCCCTCCATGAGTTCCTGCCGCACACGGAATCCGATGTACGGAAACTAGCCAAGAAGCTGAAGTACCCCGCCAGCGCCTTGATGGCTAAATTTGCAGCCTTGCACGAAATCAACCCCATGCTGGGACATCGAGGATGTCGCCTCGGGATCGTCTATCCTGAGTTGACCGAAATGCAGGCCAGGGCGATCTTTGAAGCCGCAGCACAAGTGCAGAAGGAAGGCATCAAGGTTATCCCCGAGGTCATGATCCCTCTGGTGGGTCATATCAATGAACTTAAACTTCAAGAAACAACGGTAAGAAAAGTAGCTGAAGAAGTTAGCAATAAATTTAAAGTTTCACTTGAATACTTAGTTGGGACGATGATTGAGCTCCCTCGGGCGGCATTGACCGCAGGCGAAATCGCAACCGTCGCGGAGTTTTTTTCGTTCGGGACAAACGATTTGACGCAGATGACATACGGACTCAGCCGCGATGACGCCGGCAAGTTTCTCCCTTTCTATATCGACAATGGGATACTAAAGGACGATCCCTTCCAGACCCTGGATCAGGAGGGGGTCGGCCAATTAGTGACTTGGGCGGTCGAGAAGGGTCGGTCGATTCGGCCGCAGCTCAAAATAGGAATCTGCGGAGAGCATGGCGGGGATCCTCGGTCGATCGAATTCTGCTTCAGGAACCACCTGAATTACGTGAGTTGTTCACCCTATCGAGTTCCTATTGCACGACTTGCAGCCGCACAGGCCACAATCCAGGACAAGACTGAAAGCGGCCGCACCATCTAAACCGTGAAAAGGGGAAGTTATATTTATTCGCTTTTGTTGGGAGGTAAAACAATTAATCCGGTAGTCCGATTTCGCCATAGCCGGAAGAGAGCCAATTCCTTCCCGGGGGTAGCGCCATGATATCCGATCTAGCCTTTCTAACCAAAACGATTCTATTTGCTGACCTTCCACCGCGGGAACTGGAGCGCGTTGCATTTTTGATTCAGGAGCGCAAGTTCTCCAAACACCAGATTGTTTTTCTTGAAGAAGAGGCCGGACAGTACATGTATATCGTGAAGAAAGGCCAGGTCAAGGTTACCAAGATGGCCGCCAACGGCAAAGAACGGATTCTTACCATCCATAAAGAGGGCGATTCCTTTGGAGAACTCTCGCTGTTGGATAACCGCATGGTACCTGCATCCGTCACGGCCATGACCTCAGTTGTGATCTGGTGTATGAACAAACAGGATTTTCTCAGTGTCGTCATGAATAACCAGAAGGTGCTGCTTAAAGTCGTGCAGGTGCTCAGCGGCGAATTGAGGAAGGCATGGTCACAGATTCAGGCGCTGACGATCCTGGATGCCGACAATCGCATCCGGGCCACCCTCGTAAAACTCTCCCAAGAGAACGGATTTCAGACGGAAGTAGGGGTCCAGTTGAGATACCGCCTGACTCACCAGGAGATTGGGGATATGGCTGCCACATCACGCGAAACAGTAACCCGCTTCCTGACTGTCTGCCAGAAACGAAAACAACTCAGCTTTTCGGAAAGCAATTCGATCATCCTTCACCCTGGTTTCTTTGGGAGACCTTCCCAAACGTTAAGGGCTAAGACCAATAGTTAGCAATACCTTAAAACATCTCTCATAATCAATTACTCGAAAACAAAAAGAGTAAACCCCACCTGGAAAAACCTTATGCCGCGCTAGCACGTGTGGAAAACCGGTGGAAATGTGTAAATGTCTACATCCATTAGTTTACATAATATATATTATCAGTCATTAATACTATAACTGACCGCTTGGACTAACGGTCCTTTATGCTACCCCCCTACTCCAATTGCGTTCTGCCCAACATCTATCCCAAATCCCACAGAGCAGTGCGCTTTCTCTCCACCAGATCTCAAGAGAGTTTGTTGGTTGTTCCCTGTGACTTTTAGCGTGACGGAGTTGAAAAACATAAGATATTATTCATCCGTACCTTGCGGCAATCGTGGGAAGAGTTAAACCATAGGAGTAATTTTTATGCGAAAACCACTAAAGTTGGCTTCCCTGGGCCCCTCTCTCATCGCTATCTTATTTTCTTTAGGGATGGTACTTCCCCTCCTTTGTCCGGGCTGGGTGGTGGTTGTTACCTTTGGCCAGGGGGGTGCTCCACATCCAGCTTCGGGTTCGAGCCAAGGTCCCTCAGGAAGGCAAGCCGATGGGCCTCAGTTGAGAACTCCCCAAGAGCCACGTCCTACAGAGCAGGAAGTGGAGATGGAGCACAAGCGTGAAAAAGCAAGGAAGAAACAGGAGTATGAGGACACAAAAAAGTTATCCGAACAACTTCTGAAGACAGTCCAGGAATTGAAGGATTCCATAGACAGGGCCGGCGAGAATACTCTCCCCGTAAATGCTATTCGAAAGACCGAGGAGATTGAGTCTCTCTCGAAGAAGATAAAGGCGAAACTGAAGGGCATGGCATAAAAAGGAGGGGGGGGGGCAACCTGCAGGATGGGATTGCATTCCCTAGCCGCTCTTTGTTGGGGGGGTCACGTAACTGCATTTCAGATGGGAACGACCGGAATGGCGTTTCAATGCCAGTTGCAGTAATTGATCGATCAGCTCGGAGTAGGAAATCCCACTGGCTTCCCAAAGCTTCGGGTACATGCTTATCTTAGTGAACCCCGGGATCGTGTTGATTTCGTTAACGAGAACTCTGCCGGTTCCCTTCTCAAGGAAGAAATCCACCCGTGCCATTCCTGTGCAATCAATAGCCTTAAATGCGGCAATCGCCAACTCCTGAATCCTCCGGGTCTGCGTGGGGGTGAGCTTTGCAGGGATAATCAAACGCGAGCCTTCATCGATGTACTTCGCCTCATAATCATAAAACTCGTGGGCGGGTATGACCTCTCCAGGCAGCGAAGCTTGTGGGGATTCATTGCCCAGGACTGAGCACTCAATTTCTCGGCCAATAATTCCCTCTTCCACCAGGATTTTCACATCATATTGAAGCGCATCATTCAAAGCCGCATCCAGCTCTTTGATCGAATGAACCTTGTGAATCCCCACCGAAGAACCTGAATTTGCCGGTTTAACAAAACAGGGGAAATGGATTTTCGCGGCGATCCTCCGTTTGCAGGCAGCCCCATGAGATCTGAGCTCCTCGGCCCTGAAAAGCAGGAACTCCGCAACGGGAAGACCTCCCTCGCGGAACAACCGCTTCATCACATCCTTGTCCATACCGGCAGCGGAGGCAAGCACGCCCCCTCCCACATACGGGATCCCCGCCAGCTCCAGCAAACCTTGAATTGTCCCGTCTTCTCCAAAGCGCCCGTGCAATACGGGAAAGACCACGTCGACCTGAGCGTTTCCTTGAACGCCGACTGAAGGGCGCCGTGAGAGCTCACTTGTTGTTTCAGTTCGAACTACCGCCGAGAGCGGCAATGGGAGGATCTCTCTGATTTCGGGATCGGGCGGGATCAGGATGGGTTTGCCCGCTTCGATGACATTCTGTGGAATAAGTTTCTTGGCGCCCTCCCCTAAAACCCAACGCCCCGCTTTCGTAATCCCGATCGGCACGATCTCGTATTTCTCTCTATTGATCGCCGAGATGATCGACGCGGCGGAAGCCAGAGAGACCTCATGCTCCGATGACTTTCCCCCAAAAATGATTCCCACACGAATCTTTTTAGCCATCGCGTCACATCCCAAGCCAAGCGAGGTCTGAATCTCGTGAATGATGGTCCCGAACCAATTGATGCTCTCTTCTACGGGTAGTTTCTGTTAATCGTTCTCGGAAAAGGAATCGCTTCGCGGAGGTGCTCAATCCCACAGATCCAGGCCACGCAACGTTCAATCCCCATTCCAAAACCGCCATGCGGCACGCTGCCGTACTTGCGCAGGTCAAGGTACCAGGTGAAGGCTTCGGGGGGCAAATTGTGTTCCTGGATCCGCTTCATTAAGCCGTCATGGCTGGAGAGGCGTTCCCCCCCGCCGATGATCTCGCCGTACCCTTCCGGAGCGAGCACATCGACGCAGCAGGCCAGTTCAGGTCGCTGGGGATCGGGTTCCATGTAAAACGCCTTCACTTGACTGGGGTAATGATGCACCATGACGGGACGATCGTAGTTCTCTGAGATCAGGGTCTCATCCGGCGCCCCAAAGTCACCTCCCCACTCGAAGTCCGTCCCCTTTCCCTGGAGCAGTTTCACGGCATCGTCGTAATGCAACCGGGGAAATGGTTTTTGAACTTTTTCGAGCGGCGCCAGATTTCGTTCCAGGGTGTTCAACTCCGCCTGACGGTTTGTGAGCACGCGCGCAACAATACAACAGACAAAGTCCTCCGCCAGATTCATGACATCTTCCAGGTGGGCAAAACTCATCTCCGGCTCAACCATCCAGAACTCTGTCAGGTGGCGTCTCGTCTTGGATTTTTCGGCCCGAAATGTGGGCCCAAAGCAATACGTTTTTCCGAAGGCGGCTGCCGTCGCTTCGTTATAAAGCTGCCCTGACTGGGTCAAATACGCCTTCTCTCCAAAATAATCCACTTCGAACAGGGTCGTTGTGCCCTCACAGGCCGCGGGCGTGAAGACGGGAGTGTCGATCAAGGTGAAGTCGTGAGAGTCAAAATAGTCTCGCACAGCGCGTATGACTTCATGCCGTACCTTCAAGATTGCATGCTGACGCAAGGAACGGAGCCAGAGGTGTCGGCGATCAAGAAGAAATTCGATCCCGTGTTCTTTGGGAGTGATGGGATAAGGATCGGTGGGGGGGATGATCTGGACCGGTTCGATGTGGGTCACGGTAATTTCAAACCCGCCCGGTGCGCGCTTTTCTTCACGGATCGTCCCCTGGACAACGAGGGAGGACTCCTGGCTCAGTTTCCTGGTGATCTCAAAAACTTCAGGTGAAACCTCCTTTGCAGAAACGACGCCTTGGATGATCCCCGTGCCGTCACGGAATAAAGGGAACAGCAACTTGCCGCTTTCACGGAGGTTGTAAAGCCATCCCTTGATTTCCACGGTTTGCCCTACATAGCGGGCAACCTTCTCGATGGTTGATGAAACCAAGTCGATCTCCTTTTGTGGCCGATATCCGAGCGCCTGTCGCTAAGTGACCCTCAAATTGCCGCTGGGAAGAAAGGCGATAATCTAACAGAACGTACCGTCTTTGCATAGAACCTTCGTGGATCAACCGGCGATTCAGGTTCCCCAAATGCGACCTGTGATGGGAGAGGATTCACCTCAGGAGTTCACGGAGTTCGCATCCGGTGGCAGGGTCTCAGTATCCGATCGCCATGCCATTGCGGCGAGGATCAGCAGCGCCATGGCGGACACCGGTCTTCAGATCGATCAGGATGGCTTGGGCGTCCCCTAAGAACTGGTTGCCCCACAAAGGAGAGATGAGGGGTTTAAGGTGATAACCCTCGGAGCGGAGGATGTCGAGGGTATCGGTTGAAAAGCCCACGGGCTCAACCTGCAGTTCATCGGGCATCCACTGATGATGAATGCGCGGCGCGTCCACCGCCTCCTGAATATTCATCCCGAAATCGATCACGTTGACGATGGTTTGAAGGACGGTGTTGATAATAGTCGGACCCCCAGGACTTCCTGTCACCATGAACAGCCGTCCCTGCTTAAGCACCAGGGTCGGGGTCATTGCCGAGAGAGGGCGCTTGCGCGCTTGGATTGAATTGTTTTCCGACTGGATCAATCCGAACATATTGGGAGATCCTGGCTTGCTTGTAAAGTCATCCATCTCATCGTTCAAGAGGAACCCCAGGCCCTTGGCCGTGACTCCACTTCCGTATCCCGCGTTCAGGGTGTAAGTATTCGCAATGGCATTGCCCCAATGGTCCACAATGGAATAATGTGTGGTTTCGGTGCCTTCAAATGCGAACGGATCAGGATTGTGAACGGTGGCGCTCGCAGTCGCTTGGGTCAAGTTGATTTCCCGCGCCAACTTATCGGAATACTCTTTTGAAATCAGGCCGGCCACCGGGAGCTTTACGAAATCCGAATCGCCCATATAGAGAGCGCGGTCCGAGAAAGCTCGCCGCATGCTCTCGGCTTCAACGTGGAGGGCGGCCGCCGACAGGGCTCCCATCGACCTGAGATCGAAGTGTTCGAGCGTGTTCAGAATTTCGATGAGCGCCGTCCCTCCTGAACTCGGTGGGGGCGCGGAGATAATGTCATACCCGCGGTAGGTGCCGCGGACCGGGGTGCGCCATTTCGCCGAATACCCCTTGAGATCCTCCTCGGTGATGAGTCCGCCGTGCGCCGCCATGTCCGCGGCGAGTTTCTTGGCGGTTTCTCCTTCGTAAAATTCCCTCGGCCCCCTCGCGGCGATTCGTTCCAGCGTATCCGCCAGTTCGGGCTGCTTGAAGAGTTCTCCCTCCTCATAGAAATTTCCATCCCGCAGGAAGATCCGGTTGGATTCCGGAAACTGGGCAAGGAGTTTCGATGCGTTCCGAAGGGATTGACTGAAGGCGTAGCTGACCCTGAAGCCGTCACGTGCGAGGTGAATCGCAGGCTGGATGACGTCTGACCATTTCAGCGTTCCAAACTTTTGGAGGGCGAGATATAAACCGGCCACGGTTCCGGGAACGGCTACCGCCCGATAACCGACGGTACTTGCGTCTTTGATGACATCCCCGCGGGAGTCCAGGTACATCTCCCGCGTTGCCTTCCCGCATGCCATCTCCCGGTAATCAACCAGGGTCGTCTCACCGTTGTTCATGCGGATGAGCATGAATCCCCCACCGCCGATGTTGCCGGCAAAGGGATGTGTCACCGCCAGGGCAAAACCCACGGCGACCGCCGCATCAACGGCATTTCCGCCCCGTTTTAAGATGTCAACCCCCACCTGTGAGGCGTTGCTTTCGGAGCTGACCACCATCCCCTGGACAGCTCGAACGGGGGCATGGGAGGCCGCAAAGCGCGGAGTCACTCCCGTGAGCTGGACGAGGCCAAGAAAGAGAACAAATGAAAAACAAGGTCGACTGCGAAGGTTCATCATTCCCCTTCTCCGGGTCTCTTGAGCCAAGGACTGGAACCGAGCTTTCCGGTATTCTTTAAGATAAGGATGGCGAGCGAAGGACCCGTTTCGAAGCCGGCGGGCGACCGGGAATCAGGGCCAGCCGTCAGGACCGTTCGCTGACGATCACCATCCGGCGGCTTGAGATGGAAAAAGGAGATCGGTCCCGACCCCCGAACGTTGAGACAATCTTCATACCGACCGATTCGATGAGTTCTTCCAGTTCGGAGAGCGAGTACACACGCAGATCGAAACTGAACTCCCGGTGATTTCCCCTGTCAATCACGATCCGGCGCCCATGGACGCGGCTTGTCCGGGCGTTATAACTGACGTCATCCAGATACAGGTAGTCATGATCCACTTCGTCCCACCGCCGCGGCTGTGCTTCGATCTGATGCAGGATCCAATCCCGGTTAACGGTCTCCAATAGAAATTTTCCACCCTTGTGGAGGGCCCGGGCCACCCCTTCCAGAACCTTGACGTTCTCACGGTGCGGAAAATATCCAAAGCTGGTGAAAAACGAGTACACCCCTTCAAAGTTATTGACGTAGGAAAGCTTCCGCATGTCTCCTACTTCAAAATGCACGTCCAGTTGTCGACGCCTCGCACCTTCCTCCGCCATCTTAATGAACCGTGCACTGAGGTCCACCCCCGTCACCTTGTAACCCTGCTCGGCTAACACAAGCGCGTGCCGGCCGTGCCCGCAAGCAAGATCGAGCAGTTCCGTCTCCGCGGGCGCGCCGAGGGCGGACTCAATGAATTCCGCTTCTCCTCGGTTCCGCTCGTCGGTGAAGGTGTGCATGTAGATTCGATCGTAATCCTCAGTGAACGCGTCCTCGTACCAGGCCATAAGTATCCTCGAAGGGTCAAGTTAATGAAGGCTGATGTCTCCACGTGATTATATTCAAATTCAGTCGTTTTGCCTAAGAAATGTGGGCCGCAAGAACCCTCCGAGCTCTCCTCCATGTGCTCTAGCTTTCAAATTCGAATCCAGACATTGCGACTCATCCCCTCAAATTTCATGATGGAATTGAGCATCGTGCAGAATGTTCCGCTCTCGGAATGGCAATTCCCTCGATGGCAGTCGGCGGGTAGTTCAGATGCCACCTATAGGGACAATCCCCCCGACGGCAGTTGGGGGATGGTTCAGGTGCTGCCTACTCGGACCTCCGCCTCCCTCCCAATAGGGGTAGGAAGAGCCGATTGGCTTCGGCTCCTCCCCCCTCCGAACCGGACAGGCGGTTCTCCCGCATCCGGCTCTCCAGTCAGTGGGTCACCCGCCGTGGCGGGGTTGACAGAGACAGGCATGGGCATTGACAAGT
>JBGQBO010000025.1:0-76219 GCA_041494885.1 Terriglobia bacterium | reverse complement strand
GGTAATACGGCTCCCCGGAGGAAGCGTCGCAATCGTTCTCGACATGGCGTGGCCTCCTGTCCTGAAATGGGTGTACAGGATACCATACCACAGTTTTCTCTAAGTGAACAGTATTGGGGTCAGGTCGAGACAACTGAACAAATGAAAATTGCTGGGATCAACCCGTTACATTATCAAGCATATTCGCAATTGTCCAGTTGTCCCGATCTGACCCCAACAGCTGTTGTTCGGTGGTGGTCGGCGTGGAAGCAGCGACTCCGGCTTCAGTGGTCAAAATCCCATTCTGCGTAAATCCAAAATTCGCCAGCGCTCCCGGCTGGTTCGACGTGGTTGTTGTAATCTGACCGTACGCCGTCATCAACGACCCCTGTCCCAAACTTGCCGTTGTGGTTCCACTGTTCCCTGCCAGCGGCACCGGCAATTGCGCCCGCGGGGGAACTGGAGCTAGGAAAAACAGGAAGACCATTAGAAGAACGCTGATTCGTGGAAGTCTATTCATAAAGCCACCTTCTATGAGAGACTCACGGATTGAGTCGAGTGGTGCGTGATGTAACTGTAAAGAATCTCCAACCGGCTGCTTCTAAGCCCGGGTACACGATCTGAAGAAGCAATCCATCTCTGCTCTCCATTAACCGTGTGTCCGCATCACGGCCAGATCAAGAGCCCTGCACAGGCACAATGCTGTTGGTCCTGGTATTGTTGCCGAATTGGCCTCCAGGTTTTATCCCCAAGCCCAGACAGTGTCACCCCACCTGATTGCCGAATTGTGACAAAAACGAGCGGCGATTGATTCGACCGTGACTCTTCCTCCTCTGGTAATAGCTCGATTCGTGCTACGGGTTTTCTTGGGAGAACGAGTTCAAGCGCTCGGAGAAAGTCGGGCAAGAAGAGTCGGCGCTCCAGTCAAGAACAGAATCAAGACAAGAAGGAACATCCTCTTCATTTAAGTCATCACATTCGAATTGTTCAATGTTGGGAAGTGCGGGAGAATCAACTAAAAGCCTCTCTTGGCCAGTGTGTCGTCATGACAAGGTGAGCAACCAGGGGGATGGCTGGCCACAAAAAAGTGTAGATCTTTCGCATCACCGATTCAAGGGAAATCTGTCACAAGCACAATGATCGTGGGGTTATGATCGAGAAGCCGAAACCAAGCGACCTCTATGGCGCATTTGAGCCCACTGTTGTGCCTTCAGTCGCATCGACACCAACTCCCACAATTCCTAAATTTGCGAGGGGTTTTCCGGAGTGGATATTGACGATTGGAAGAGAGCGATTGGGGATTGCGACTGTAGCGACAAATGTAGCGACTACCAGTTTAATTGGGTTGGTATACGCGAGTACGGAGGGTAGCAGCTTTGCTGATCCTGCAATCACATACAAAGCGCGGCAAACTGCACCAAATGGGCTCTGAAGGGTTATGAGTCCGCCGCTCTGACCAACTGAGCTATGGGCCCGCGTGCATTCGGACGACGTGGAGGCGCCTCGGGTCGAGCACGAAAATCGTGCTCTCGCGCCATTTGCAGGAGTGGTAAGAATGGAGCCTGGGGGATCTTCTCCTGTATTTTGTGCCGTCAAAAAGGTCGGATTTGACAAAGGAATCTACGGAGAAACCTCGGTCTATCCTTCAGCGCTCCGGGGCTGGGAATCCAGCACCTCCCGGATCTTTTTGGCCAAGGTATCGGGCGAAAAAGGTTTTTGCAGGAAAGCGGTGTTGGGTTGGAGCAGTCCATGCTGATGGACGGCTTCGTCCGTGTACCCGGACATGAAGAGGACTTTCAGCGCGGGGCGCCGGGCCATCAGCCTCCCAGCCAACTCCTTTCCACTCAGATGCGGCATGACCACGTCGGTTAGGAGCAAGTGGATCGGCTTGTTTTGCTGCTCGCAGATTAACAAGGCCTCATCGCCATTGGCGGCCTCGAGCGTGGTGTAGCCCCCCAGTTCCAGAATTTCCAGGATGAGGCTCCGGATCATTTCCTCGTCTTCCACCACAAGAATTGTTTCCATGCCGGAAGGCTGTTTGGCTGCACTCCCCTTGACGCTCGCCGCTTCGGGTTCTGCTTCAACGCTTGAAAGGTAAACTTGAAAACTAGTTCCGTGGCCGGGCGACGACGAGACCAGAATATGGCCGCCACTCTGCTTGATGATTCCGTAAGCGGTTGAGAGTCCCAGTCCCGTCCCCTTGCCCTTCTCTTTCGTGGTGAAGAAGGGCTCAAAGATATGCGATTGAGTCTCAGCATCCATGCCACATCCCGTATCGGTCACGGCCACCTTCACATAGGACCCGGGATTTATCTCCTCTTGTGTCTTGGCATGGGCAGCCTTGAACTCCACGTTCCGGGTTTCGATGACCAGTTTTCCTCCGTGCGGCATGGCGTCCCGGGCGTTGATGACGAGGTTCATGACCACTTGCTCAATCTGTCCCGGGTCAGCCTTCACGTATCCCAGGTGGGGATCGAGTTGCAACGCCAGCTCAATGTCTTCTCCGATCAAACGGCGGAGCATTTTGTCCATGTCGCCCACCACCTGATTGAGGTCGAGCAGACGGGGCTGCATCATCTGCTTGCGGCTGAAAGCGAGCAACTGGCGGGTCAAGGTAGCGGCCCTCTCTCCGGCCTTCCTTATCTCTCCAAGATCCTTGCGGAGGGGATCGGTGCTGCCCAGCCGGTTGAGAACCAGATCGCTGTAGCCATTGATGGCGGTCAGGAGATTAT
This sequence comes from Terriglobia bacterium, assembly GCA_041494885.1. Taxonomy (GTDB): domain Bacteria; phylum Acidobacteriota; class Terriglobia; order JAIQFV01; family JAIQFV01; genus JAIQFV01. Next base: position 73,508 of record JBGQBO010000025.1, on the reverse strand, counting down.
TGAAATCGTGGGCGATTCCCCCTGCCAGCCGCCCGATGGCTTCCATTTTCTGGGCCTGGCGGAGCTGAGCCTCCAGGTTTTTTCGCGACGAGATGTCTTCCTTGATCGCAACGAAGTGGGTGATCGTGCCGTCGCCATTCTTGACGGGAGAGATGGAGGCGTGCTCCCAGAAAAATTCCCCATTTTTTTTCTTGTTGTGAAATTCTCCCCGCCATTCTTCGCCCGCGGTGATGGTTTTCCACAACGTTTCATATTCCCCAGGCGGGGTCTCTCCAGACTTCAAAACACGGGGATTTTTTCCGAGGACCTCTTCGGACGGATACCCAGTGATTTCTGTAAACTTTCGATTGACGTATTCGATGTTCCCATCCTTGTTGGTAATGATGACGGAGTTGGGACTTTGTTCCACCGCATGAGAGAGCTTTTGAAGCTGCCCCTCGGTCCGCTTTCGCTCGGCCAGCTCCTGCTGAATTTCTTGAAATAAACGTGCGTGGGTGATCGCCTGGGCTGCCTGGTTGGCGAAGGCCAACGCCAACTCGGCGTCATGTTGAGTGAAGTATCCCGGCTCATCCTTGTCGAGGTTCAACAACCCAATGCTTTGGTTTTGCACCACGAGCGGTACACCCAACCAGCAGCGAATGGGATTCGTGCCCGTAGTCACCTGCCAGCGGGAGTCGGACTGAGTGTCACGGATTATCACCGGGGCGCGTTGTTCCAGCACTTCCTGCACGTGTCTCAGACGGTGGAGCGGCAGTGTGGCGATGTCCTCCCGGCCAAACTTCCGCCCTCGATGAGCCACAATGTTGAGGGCTTCTCCGGTTGCCAACATGATCGAGCAACTGTCGTAGCTCACCACCCGCGCCAACTGTTCCAGAATCAGTTGGAGTAGAGGCTCGCGATCGAGGTTGACATTGAGTGTGGCCGCGACTTCACACAGGGCGTCGGCTTGGAGGTGGGCCGCCCGCTCCGCCTCAAACAGCCGGGCATTTTCAATGGCGATGGCCGCCTGGTCAGCAAAGGCCTGCAGATGGGCACCGTGGGTGTCGTTGAAAAAGTTAGGCGTCTCACTGTCCAGCAGCAGAAATCCGATCACCTGTCCTTTGCTGCGGATCGGGGCGCCCACGTCGGAGCGAATCCAGCGGGTCTCGGGGACGTCAAGCCATTCCGGATTGACTTGGGTGTCTCGGACCACGAGGGGGCGCCCGCTTTCCACCATGCGGCGGAAATTGGAGATCTCATCAAGGGCCATGCGCATCCCCAGAACCCAGCGCTCCAAGCCTCGTTCCTTATAGCCACGGCATTTCACTGCGCGAACCACGCCGGTCGTCGTGTCAAGGAGCATGATGCTTGCAGAATCGTGCGGCACCACGCGCCCCACACTTTCGAGGATGCGGTCCAGAACCTCCTCAAGGCGCAGTGTGCTGTTGAGGGCGGATGAGGTTTCGCGGAGGGCCTCGGCAAGGACTCGCTCCTCGAGGGCCGTATCTTCTGTCCGCTGGCGAGAGGAAAGGACGCGGCAATTCACGAGGATCCCGCGGGGCGATTGGTTCCCCGAAACGTTGCTCACCACGGATTCGAAATTCCGCAATGAGCCATCCTGATGGACAAGCCGATGCTTTGCCGGGTATATCTCCCCCGGGTTTCGGATCCCCCGCGTAATCACACTGGCGACGATGGGGGCATCCTCAGGGGGCATAAACTGAAGGGCGCTCATTCCGATGATTTCGCTGGGATCGTATCCGAGGATTGGCTCGACAGAGGGACTCCCATAGGCGATCGTGAAGTCCTCATTCAAAATGAGTATCAGCTCTGACACATCGTCGATGAGTGAAGAGGGATGTTTCTCGCTTTGGCTTGGTCCTTCTTCGTCCCCGTGGGGGCCGCTAAGAAGGTCTCCCGTTCCTGAATCCTGGACCAATCTCTGATTAGGTGGAGTCTCTTGGGTTGATCGCATATTCTGAAAATGCCTCTCCCTCACCTGGCGGGTTCATCTCAATTGCCCGCCGCCTCGATATGCAGGCCTCAAGCGAAACATACTTTGACCGAAAAGGCTTCACGCCATAATCCCGGAGAAAGTTCAAAATGAAAATTCAACCAGGAGGATTGGGCTTTGAGGTAGCAGGTTGGCGGGTCATTCCATCCAGGTGCAGCGGTCAAAGAGGAGACGATCATAATCTTGTTAATCGATCTCACCCACCAAATACCTGGCCCACGCTATCCGGCCAGGGATGGACGAAGTTCTGCCACGGTCACTCACTAAAACACCTCTTTTCTTATCGACAGTATATTACGGCGGGATTAACTGTTTTTTCCAGGGACAGGCTCGAATGGCACGAAGTTAAGAAATTCCGTCTTTGCGAGGCCTGGCCGGTCTCGAGTCCGCTTCAGCGGACTTGCCTTGAGACAGCCCGCCGGTTCACCGGCGGGAAGGTGAGGAGGAAATTCTGTCAAGCCCCGATTGATCGGGGCTAGGGTGCAAGGCGGGCGCCCCGTTAACGGGCCGCCCGGAGACCTCAACCCCGATGAAACGGGGTCAAGGAACTGAGGCAATCCCTTCCCGCCGCTGAAGCGGCGGGCTGGTAAAAGACAAGGCTGCCGAGGCGGCCTTCGGACGAGTTCCGTCGTTCTCCAGCCCTTAACTTCGTGCCATTCGCAACGGACGCTATATGGGGGAACAAAGGTGGTCGGATTCCCCAGGTGGGGACCGGGGAGTGGGAGGGAAGACCAGGGTCGACACGTCCTTTGCCAAGCAAGAAAATCGCTGGCCGGGTGTCGAGCCGGGCAAACCGATCAATAAAGAGTTCTCTAACGGGGATTCACAAGGGCTTGCAAAACGCACCGATCAAGCTGCGGGGTGCTCAGTCTTGATCTTGGAATGGCAACGGGATGTCACGGCCGTCTAGCCACTTACCTTTGAACTCTCTCTCCCCGCATCCAGCACTTCGCGAACTTTTCGGGCCAGGGCTTCCGGAGTAAACGGCTTTTGGAGAAATACCATATCGGCTTCCAGGGCGCCGTGACGCAGAACGGTGTCATCGGTGTAACCGGACATGTACAGGACCTTAATCCCGGGTTTCAAGAGGACCAGTCGTTCCGCCAACTCGCGGCCGCTCATCTGCGGCATCACCACGTCGGTCAGGATCAAGTGAATCGTCTCCGGGTGTTGCCTGCAGCGTTCCAAGGCCTCCTCTCCAGCCGATGCTTCCAACACCGTATAGCCGTTCATTTCGAGAATATCCCGCACGAGGTCGCGGACTCCATCCTCATCTTCAACGACAAGGATCGTCTCGGATCCCTGCAAGAGAGTGGTCTGCTCCGCACTTATTTGCAGGGTCTTCCCAACTTCTTCATGCCGCGGGAGGTACACTTTAAAGGTCGTGCCGCTCCCCACTTCGCTGTTGACCCAGATATAGCCCCCGCTCTGCTTCACGATTCCATAGACGGTCGACAATCCCAGCCCGGTTCCCTTGCCCAATTCCTTGGTGGTGAAGAAGGGTTCAAACAGATGTTTCTGGATCTCGCTGTCCATTCCGATTCCAGTATCGCGGACCCCCAACACAACATAAGACCCCACATGCATCCCGGCATTCCGGCTCGCGTAAGCTTCATCGATATCCTCATTCGCAGTCTCGATGATGAGTTTGCCTCCTTTCGGCATGGCATCCCGGGCATTGACGGCCAGGTTCATGAGCACCTGCGCTACCTGCCCTGGATCTACCTTGGTCTTTCCCAGGTCCTGGGAGCGCAGGGTGACCAATTCAATATCTTCACCGATGAGCCGTCGAAGCATCCGATCCATATCGGCCACGATCGCATTCAAGTCCAGCAGTTTGGGCTGCAAAACCTGCTTGCGGCTGAAGGCCAGCAATTGTTGTGTCAGCGAGGCCGCCCGGTCTGACGCTTTTTTGATTTCTTCGGCATGGCGGCGGAGAGGATCCCCCAGCGGGAGGCGCATGAGCATCAGGTCTGAATATCCGGTGATGGCGGTGAGGAGGTTGTTGAAATCGTGCGCCACCCCCCCTGCCAGCCTCCCGACCGCTTCCATCTTTTGCGCTTGTCGGAGTTGTGTCTCCAGCAGCTTTCGTTCCGTGACATCCTCCTGGACTGAGATGAAGCCGATCATCGTCCCTTGGGGGTTAACCACCGGGTTGACAGAAGATTCGACGGTCACCAGTTCGCCGTCCTTCCGACGGTTGGTCATTTCCCCTCGAACACTCTTTCCAGACAAGAGAGTTTTCCAGAATTGTTCATAGTATTGAGGGGTCAGAAGTCCGCTCTTAATGATTCGGGGATTCTTGGCAATGGCTTCCACGGGGGTGAAACCATACACCTTCTCAAAAGCGGGGTTGACATAGGTGATTGTGCCGTCGAGCCCGGTCATGAAAATCACTTCATCGGTCTGTTCCACGGCGCGAAGCAGCCGTCGCTCCGATTCCTCAGCGCGTTTCCGCGCCGTAATGTCCCGGATGGCGACTTGCGCCGCAGGCTTATTCCTGTAGACGAAAGGGATGGCGGTGACCTCCACATCGATGACGGTGCCATCGAGCCGGAGGAACCTCTCTTCAATCAGGGGAACGCGTTCTTTGGATTCAAGCAGCGTTCCCAGACGTGCCTCCACGACCCCTCGATGGTCCGGGTGCACTCGGTTCAGAATCGGCGTGCCGATGAGATCCATCGTTCGGCTGGCTCCGAACAATTTCATGGCCGCTGAGTTTATAAAAACGAACTTTCCTTCGCAGTGAACCACAATGGCCTCGGGCGAGAATTCGACCAGCCGGCGGTACCGTTCTTCACTTTCCCGCAAGGCCTCCTCCGCTTGTTTTTGGGCGGTGATATCGCGCTGGGTTCCCCACACACGGACCAACCATCCCTGTTCGATGATGCCCACGAGGTTATTGAGAAAGTTCCGGGGATCGCCCTCTCGAGTGAGCTCCAAGGTCTCCGCCTCGCTCAACCGATAGCCGGAGCGAATGAAATGGCGCAGGGTTTCAACATTCCGCTCGTCGGATTTCGGGAGCAGGTCGCCGATTCGAGAGCCAATCATCTCCTGTGCGGCGGAGAAGCCGTACATTTGTGCCATGACATCATTGCACTCAGCCAGGTAGCCGTTTTGAAAAAACAGCTCGATTTGTTCGTCGATGGGAAGATGAACAGGGATGGGCGACTGTGCCTCAAACCTCCAGATGCCCTCCGAGCTCTGCCGCACAAACGCCCGGTAGCGTTCTTCGCTTTGCCGAAGAGCATCCTCGGTCCGCTTGCGCTCAATCGCGAGGGCGATCTGATTTCCCACCGAGGCCAAAAATTCAAGGTCTCTCTGGTTATAGGCATGGGGGTCCTTGTAATGCTGAACGACGAGCACCCCGATAGTCCCAATGGGAGTATTCAACGGAACGCCCAACCAGGCAGGGCTGGGGGTTCCGAACAAATCCACTTCGCCGTGTTCCTCTAACTGGTGGAAATTTTCCTCGGTGAGGAGCAGGGGTTTCCCGGTGCGCAGGACATAGGCGGTGGCCGTTTTGCCGGCCTTCATCGGGGCGGGAGTGGGATCGTATTGATCGATGAAGAAGGGGAACTCAAGGATGTCCTCTTCCTTCTTATACAACGCGATGAAACAGTTCTCCGCAGAAACAATACGGCCCAGGGAGTGATGGATCAAACGGAGCAGCTCGTCAAGATTACTCGTTTGGTTGACCCCTGCGCTGATCTGGAAGATGACCTGGCGCTCGCGCTCCGCCCGTATGCGCTCGGTGTTGTCTTCAAAGATCCCGAGGCCCGCCCGGACTACGCCGGCCGCATCGCGCAGAGGGGCGGCGGAAGCGCTGACATCGACCAGGGATCCATCCTTCTTTACCCGTTGAGTTTCCATACCCGTAAAACTGTGGCCCCCAATGACCTTCTTAAGCATTTGAAGATGTTCTGCTTCTCCCGCTTTCAGGATGCAGGGATTGGGTTTGCCGAGGACCTCTTGCTCAGTCCACCCAAAGAGCTTCTCGGCGGCAGGGTTCCAGAGCAAAACCTTCCCATATCGATCCAGACTGTTGATGGCCAGAGGAGAGCCCTGGATGAGGGCCCGCAGGGTCTCATTGGTGTTGTCCAATTCTAGTCGCGACTGTCGCCTCATCTCCTCCACCCCGATGGCCGACGCAAGCACGCTCATCACCCGCTTGTCATCCTCGCTGGGGACATAGTCTTTCTGATAGACCACACACAGCGATCCCGCTGGTTCGCCGGCAACGAACACGGTGCGGCCGACATAGGTTTTCAGCCCGAAAGCCCGCACATTCGGGTCCGTCTCCGCATAGGGAGTCTCGTCCAGATGACGCACCACCTTCACTTCATCGCGACCTTGCTTGATGATGTCAAAACAGATGTGTCCCTCGGGTTTGTCCTCCGGCTTGAAGTCCGGGGGAGTACTCCATTGTCCCCAGGAGCAAAGCATTCCGTGATCAAGGCGGTTGTACAAGGCGCTGGTGGCGCCCAACAGTTCACCGCACAAGGCGGTGAGGCGATTGATGTTCTTGATCGGGTCGATTCCAAATCTTAAGAAGCACTCATTAATCTTTCGAAGTCTTCTCTCGGCCTTCTTTCGTTCGGTGATATCGTGGGCCATTCCGCGGACAACGGGGGCCTCCACTCCCTCGGTCCGAATGGTGCTGTAATATTCCCAGATGCGTGTCTCACCGCTGTGCGTCTGCGCTCGCATGAATCCGTGGACGACACCGCGGTTCTTGATGGCGGCCAAAAACGCGTCAAACTCCGGTTGAGACTCAGGGGGCAGGAAATCGCGGATGTTTTTGCCGACGACTTCGTTTCGGGTATAACCCAGCACCTTAATGGCCGCCTCGTTGGCGGAGAGAATCCTGCCTTCGAGGTCGTGGGTACAGATCAAATCATGACTGTGTTCCACGAGGTCCCGGTAGCGATCCTCGCTTTCGCGCAGGGCCCGTTCCGCCTGCTTGTGTTCTGTGATGTCAGTGATGACGCCTTCAAGGATCCCCTCGTCCTCTCGCAGATTGGCGGAGATGGAAGCCCAAAACGGTGAGCCGTTGGCGCGTTTAAGTTGAGCCTCAAAGTTTTCGACCGCACCCATCTTCAGGATTTGTGCTTTCATCCGCCCCCGGTCGTCGGGGTTCAGATACGTATCGAGGGTTCGTCCCCCTTTGAGATCTTGAACTCCAAACATTTTCAGCACGGCTTGATTGCAGTCCAGGATCCTTCCTTCGGCGAGAGAGCTCCGGTATATCCCGACCGGCGATTTGTCGAAGAAGTCCCGGTACTTCTCTTCACTGTGCTTGAGGGCCTCAGTGGTGTGCTTTAACTCGGTGGTGTCGGTCCCCGACCCGAGGAAGCCCAGGAAGGAACCATCCGCATCGAGCCGGGGAACGCCCGAGTCCAGAATCCATCGATACTCCCCGTCGAATCGCCGGAGGCGGTATTCCATCTTGAAGGGCTGACGCGCCTTGAAGGCGGTCCAATAGGTCTGCAAACATCGGGGGAGATCCTCCGTGTGAACATCCCTCGTCCAGCCGTTTCCGAGGATCTGGCTCAGGGTCCGGCCGGTAAAATCCAACCACCCTTGATTGAAAAAGGTACATAAGCCTTCGGCATCCGAAAGCCAAATCAGGACGGGTGCACTGTCGGCCATCGTCCGAAACCGCTGCTCACTTTCAACTAACGTATCATGGGCATGCTTGGAAGCCGTAGTGTCGATCAAGGTTCCCTCATAGGACAGTACCTTTCCCCCGCTTTCAATGATCGCGCGGGCATGTTCTGACACCGTGATCCGACTTCCATCTCTTTTTTTCAGCTCAAATTCGGCGCCGGTCAGCCGCCCTGTTTTATGGAGTTTTTCGAGGTTTCTTCGGCGCACAGAAGGATCCACATACAAACTCTTTTCGATGTCGGCCTCCAGGAGCTGCTGGAGCGATTCGTATCCCAGCATCCGGATGAGTGCATGGTTTGCACGAAGGATCTTTCCCTCCGGGGTGCTCTGGTACAAACCAATCACGGCCTCCTCGAAAAAGCTGCGGGACCGTTCCTCAGCCGTCCGAGCGGCTTCTTGGGCCTTTTTGAGGTCAGTGATATCGCGAGCCAGCCAAGTGGCGGAATCTTTCGTTTTAGGGGAAACAACGACGGAAAACCAAGTTTCCCGCCCGCCTAAGGGGAAAAGGTACTCTGCCTCGATTGTTGTGCGCTTCCTCAGGGTCCGTCCCAGGTGCCCCATGATTAAGTCGACCTGAGTGAGAGGGAGAACCTCCTGAAGTGTTCTGCCAACGATTTTCCTGGCATGCTTCTTGGTTGGGTCAGGGTCGTGCGGATAGACTTCGAGGATGCGCCCTTGCGCATCGACGACCAGTGTCAGTTCTCTCAGAGTTGAAATCCAACTGCGGCGGATCCGGGGAGAGGACGGCGACTTTGCGGTTGCCCTCTTTTTGACATTCGGAATTGTCTTTCCGCTTGGCTTCTTCTTCATGCCTGCCTCCGACCGTTTGCTGAATAGGGGTTTTACCAAAAGAGGCGGTCGTTCAGAGGTGCTTGGACGGTCTCATGGGTTGAGCCTGCACACTCGTAACCTTGGCCGTCGCCATTTCATCGGGGATCTGCATCCTCAAAGGTGCTTATCGACGTTTAACGGAAAAGGGTTTAGTCCCTTTATGGAGCCTTGCAAGACGCCATCGGGGAGAATGCCTGCGGATTCATTCTATCGGATGGCCCTCGATCACGCCAGAAAATCATTCTTAGATTGAGGGTCGATTCTTCTCCCATGCGGGCATTTCCTGGTGACTGAAAACACAATCATCAGCAGGGTCAGGGATTTCTTCTCATCTCGCGGCCCCCGCTGATCGACGACTCGAGGGCAAGGAGGCATTACTTGACAGTTGCGCTATAGTATCGATGCAATTGATCATCACGGTGTCCTCAAACCCTTGGTCGAGGTAAGTTTCCGTGGGAACGGTCCTGTTTCAACATGCCTTGATGGTCGCGACGATGAACGACCGCCGCGAAAAAATACCGGACGGGTTTGTGCTCGTCCGTGACAATGTCATTGAAAAGGTCGGCTCGGGGGATTTCGAGAGACAAGCGGATCGTGTGATCGAGGCTACAGGAAAGGTCCTCCTTCCCGGTTTTGTCAATTGCCATCATCATTTATACCAGACTCTGACCCGGAACATTCCCGAGGTTCAGAACGTGCCCTTGTTTGACTGGTTAGTTGGGCTTTATGAGGTCTGGCGCGAATTAACGCTCGAGGGCGTCCACACAAGCACCCAAGTGGGGATTGCGGAGTTGCTCCTTTCAGGCTGTACCACGACGACAGATCATCTCTATCTCGTTCCCCGGGGAGTCGAAGCAGTTCACGATGAGGAGATTCGCGCGGCGGGGGAGATGGGAATTCGGTTTCATCCCACCCGTGGATCGATGTCACGCGGCCGATCCCAAGGGGGCTTGCCTCCGGATGACGTTGTTCAGACGGAGACTGAGATCATGAAGGACTGCGAGCGCGTAGCAAGCCGATATCATGACGGCTCGAAGTTTTCCATGTGCCGCATCGCCCTGGCTCCCTGTTCTCCCTTTTCGGTAACGAACGAACTCATGAGAGCCACCCTCGAATTTGCGCGCCGGTCCGGCCTGCGCGTTCACACCCATCTGGCTGAGACCCGGGATGAAGAGGAATTCTGCCGGAAGACCTATGGATGTCGCCCCGTGGAGTTGATGCAGAAGCTGGGCTGGCTTGGCAGTGACGTCTGGTTTGCCCACTGCGTTCATCTGAACGAAGCGGAATTGGATGTTTTTGTGAGAACCGGGACCAGCGTGGCGCACTGTCCCACTTCCAACATGCGCTTGGGCAGCGGGATTGCACCGATTCGTGAGCTCGTCCATCGGGGTGCCCGGGTGGGTCTTGCCGTGGATGGATCTGCCTCCAACGATACGTCGAATTTTCTGGCGGAAATCCGGCAAACGCTTTTACTGCACCGTTTGCCCGAAGCAGAAAGGGAAAAAGCCGGAGCGGCAGGGAAAGAGTCGGGTGCTCCGAGGCCCTGGATGTCTGCGGAGGATGTCTTATGGATGGCCACGCGGGGAGGGGCCAACACTTTGGGTTACACCCATGAAATCGGATCCGTTGAAGAAGGGAAGGCCGCGGACTTGATCCTGATCGATACGAACCAGCTCAGCTTCGCCGGCGCCATGAGTGACCCTCTGGCAGCCATGGTCTTCTCGCAATCGTCCAACACCGTGCACACCACGATGGTCAATGGTAGAATTGTCGTGGAGGCGGGAAAACTGCTGCATCAAGACCTGGACAAGCTGGTGCGGTCCCACAACCGTCTTTCTGCAGAAATGGTAAGGCGATCGCAACAGAGGAGAAAGGGCTCTGTGGGTTGAGCCGGCCGCCGGGCTTGGGGCGGCTTTTGAGGATCATGGGAACAAGCGTCTTTTGCGGGTCAGGTGTTTGAATCCATGCTGCCGAATCTTAGAAAATATTATCGTCCCCGTTCCATTGAAGCGACGCTGCGCCTGCTCAGCGCCAATCCAGTACGGTGCGCCGTCCTGGCCGGCGGGACGCACCTTCTCGCCTCGTCCCGCCGCGATGTCGAGGAGGTGGTCGACATTTCGGCACTCAAGCTCAAAATGGTGAAGCGGAAAAATGGAGATGTCTGTATCGGCGCGACGGCAACTCTGCAATCCATCCTCGAGAACCCCCGATTGAGAAAATTCGCCGATGGAATCCTCGTTGAAGCGTGTCACCGGAACTCTGTGTCCCGGATGATTCGGAATCAAAGGACGATGGGCGGGGAGATCTGCGCGAACTGGAAACGTTCCGATCTGGCAGCGATTTTGCTGGCTCTGAATGCCCGCGTGAAGCTCATGAACTTCTCTCTCGAGGAAAAGGAGATGCTGATTTCCGATTTCTGGTCCATGCCCGCATTTCGGACTGGGAAGAAGGGCTCCGGCCTGGTGTTTCCCGGGCTGCTTTTGGAATTGATCCTTCCCACACCCGCTCCCCCTTTTGCGGCCGCCTACGTGCATGTAGAACAGATTGAATCGCAACCCAGCTTTGTGTCTTCGGCAGCGGTTTTGGAGTTTGATGAGAATCGCCAGTGTGGGGAGGCGCGGGTTGCCTTGAGCTCTTTCGCTGATGTGCCCTGTCGACTTCCTCGGCTTGAATCGTTTTTGAAGGGGAAAACGTTGACGCCGGAGTCAATCGAGTCGGCCGGGGCGCTGGGGTTCGATGAGATTCGACCCCTGGTCGACTCACGCGCTTCGGGGACTTACCGCCAGGCTGTGGCGCCCGTGTTGATTCGACGTTTACTCGGTCGTTGTTTGAAGAGGCTCTAGTCCGGTTATGAAATTGACCATTGCATTGAACGGTGAGGAGAGGGAATTTGACGTTCCCGCGAATACGACCCTCTTGTCGCTGCTCAGGGGCCAGGCAAATTGTTTTAGTGTGAAGCACGGATGCGAAACGGGGGAATGTGGCGCCTGCGCAGTGATTGTTGATGGGCGAATCGTCAACGCCTGCATTCTACTGGCCGCCCAGGCCGACGAGCGGGAGGTCATTACGCTCGAGGGAATCCCTTGGATCCTGGCGACCCTGAACGCCGTGACCCCTCACGTTGAGAGACCCCCGACTGCTGGGGCTGACCCCGCCATCCAGCCCAATCCATCTGAGCCCCCTACGGAATCGAGATCCTCCTTCCAGAATCCTGCAGCCTTCTCCCGGGAGGAGCATCCGTCGGCTTATGAATTGTTACATCCCGTTCAACAGGCCTTTGTCGATACGCACGCCATCCAATGCGGTTACTGTACGCCCGGAATGATCCTATCGAGCCTGGCGTTATTTGCCGAGAAGGGTTTCATCAATCTCCCTTCGATTAAGCGGAAGACGAGGGTGCGCTCCGGGCGGAGAAAATCAGGCTCGAAAGGACCGCTTCTCAGCGAGCAGGAAATTCGAGACGCCCTGGCGGGCAATCTGTGCCGTTGTACCGGCTATGTCAAACCAGTCGATGCAGTCCTCAAGGCAGCCGAGAAACTGATCACAGAGCGGTAATCCATGGGGGCGGGAGCGCCCTGAACAAGGGTCCGGAGCGGACGAACGCGACAAGTTCCTGTGGGGGTAGAAGGATAAAAGTTATGCCCACACGCGATTTCAAGAGCGTCAATCAAAACACCCGCCGCGTTGACAGCGTCAAGCTGGCATCGGGGAAGGGAACGTTTGTGGACGACATCAAGGTGGATGCCGTCCTGTATGCAAAGATCCTGCATTCGCCGCACGCCCACGCCCGCATCAAGAAGATCGACGTGCAGAGGGCGGAACAGCTCCACGGCGTCCATTGTGTCCTTACGTACCGGAATGTGCCCCGGGTTCCTTTTACCACCGCCGGACAGGGGTGGCCTGAGCCGTCCCCCTACGACACCGTGATGTTTGATTCGGTGGTTCGGTTCGTGGGTGACCGGGTGGCTTGCGTGGCGGCGGATTCCGAGGAAATTGCTGAGCGGGCACTCGATCTGATTGAGGTTGATTATGAGGTCTTACCGGCCAACTTTGATCCACGAAAGGCGATGGATCCCGGCACCCCTCGACTTCACCTGGAGCCGGACAAACGGGGAATTCATTCTGCCCCGCGAAACATTGCAGCCCATGTCCAGGCCGACGTGGGCGATGTCGAGAAGGGTTTTGCTGAGGCCGAATGCATTCATGAGGGAGAATATTCCGTCCATTATGTGCAACAGGCATCCATCGAGCCTCATATCACGATCACCTGGCTGGATGAAGATGGACGCCTGATCGTCCGGACGTCCACCCAGGTGCCGTTTCATGTCCGCCGCATTATCGCGCCGTTGATCGGTCTGCCCATACAGAGGATCCGGGTCATCAAGCCGCGGATCGGCGGAGGCTTTGGCGGAAAGCAGGAAATTCTCATCGAGGACCTGTGCGCCATGGTGACGGTGCGTACCGGGAGACCCTGCCGGCTCGAGTACACGAGGGCAGAGGAACTCTATGCCGCACGTACGCGCCATCCGCAGATTGTTCGAATGAAGACCGGGGTGAAGAAGGATGGAACGCTGACCGCCATCTCGATGCGCATCCTCGAAAACACAGGAGCGTACGGCACCCACGCGCTCACGGTGCAATGCGTCAGTGGAAGCCGCGCGCTGTCACTGTACCACTTTCCCAACATTCACTTTGAGGCCGATGCGGTTTACACAAACCTCCCGGTGGCGGGGGCGTTCCGGGGTTATGGGAGTCCGCAAGGGTTCTTTGCCCTGGATTCGCACATGGACGAGTTGGCCGAAAAGCTGGGATTTGATCCCCTGGAATTCAGGAGAAAGAACCATGTGCGCGAGGGAGAGCCGACACCCATCGCCGAGGTGCTGGGCGAGGGGCGCGAGGGATATAAGCAAATCATTCAAAGCTGTGGGCTCGATGAGTGCATTGAGCTCGGAGCGAAGGAGATCGGGTGGAAGACCCATCGAAATCCGGATCCCCGGGCACGAATCCCCGGACCCACGGTCTCTGGTGCATCAAACTCCGGGATCTCAGGTTTAAAATCTGAAATTTCAAACACGGAATCGAATTTGAAATCGAATATGCCGAATTTGAAATCTGAAATCTCAAATCTGAAATCCGGAATTCCGGGACCTGTGGTCCGCGGTGTCGGCATGTCGTGTACCATGCAGGCCTCTGGAATACCTGGTGTTGACATGGGAGCGGCGTGGATCAAGATGAACGAGGACGGCTCCTTCAACCTGAAGGTCGGAGCCACGGATATTGGCACGGGGGCGGACACCATGTTCGCCCAGGTGGCGGCTGAAACCCTGGGGACCTCACCGGAAAAAATCATCGTTTACTCCTCGGACACCGACATGACGCCGTTTGATCCCGGGGCGTACGCTTCGTCAACCACTTACATTTCGGGCGCCGCCGTGAAAAAAGCCTGTGATCAGGTGCGGGAGCAGATCCTTGAAGTGGCCGCGGAAATGTTAAACCCGAAGAAGGGAATAGCGACTCACCCGTCATCGGAGAGGTCTCAGGCCGGGGCAGCGCGGACGGAAAAGAAAGATCTGGTGGTGCACGATGGCAAGGTGTGCGCGCCCGATGGACGCTTCGTGACCTTCGAACAAATCTGTTTGCGCTCGCTTTACCAGGAAAACCAGTTCCAAATTCAGGGGCATGCGTCGCACATGTCCTATGATTCTCCGCCGCCCTTCTGTGCCCAGTTTGCAGAAGTGGACGTCGATGTGGAGACAGGGATCGTGAAGGTCAGACGATTGGTCACGGCCGTGGACTGTGGCGTGGCGATTAATCCAAAAATGGCAGAAGGACAGATTGAAGGCGCAGTGACCCAGGCCCTGGGATACGCGTTGACGGAGCAGATGGTGTTTGATGAGAAGGGACGACCGTTGAATCTCAGCTTCAGGGACTACAACATCTATACGGCCGTGGACATGCCTGAACTAAAATCCTTCCTCGTCGAGACCTACGAACCCACGGGCCCTTATGGGGCAAAAGCGATTGCGGAAATTCCCATTAATGGTGTGGCTCCCGCTATCGCCAATGCGGTCTACAATGCCGTCGGCGTTCGGATTCGCGATCTCCCGATCACGCCGGAAAAGGTACTGAAGGGCTTGACATCTCTACCGTCCGGCGCTTTGGGGTGAGGATTTCATTCACAGAGGGGACCCAATCACTCCATTCCCTTCGCCCCCACCGGAATCCCCCCCACATTAAGGTAATTCACATACTTCGGATTCAATGCCCCGCGCAGAACGGAATTCATGGTCAGGTAATTCCGCATGTCGATCACCGCCTCTTCCACGTTTTCAAAGAGCCGATGGGACAGGGGGCGGCGTGTGGAATACTCGAATTCGACCTCAGCATACTCCGTGCGGAACCGCGCTCTGTCGCCGAGGGGTTCGACTTCGAGGAAGAACTCGTTGCCGTGAAGGCGCGCCCGCACCCGTTCGACATGCTGCCCCGCTTCCACTAAGAAGCCGTCGTGAGAGGTCCATTTCTCGAAGGCCGCTGCAGACCCGAAGAGCCGCGGCTTTTCGACATAGGGGCCGCCGTCTTCGGGGCAAAAGACATCGCAATTGCCGCACTCGTTGCAGAAATCCTGGAACGTGGCGAGTTGGTGCGTTCCCTTGACCTCAAAACATCCGCCGGGCATGGTCAGGAGCGCCCCTGCCGTCAGCCGATAATTGAGGTAATCAAGGGAGCAGGATTCAATTTCGTAGACGAAGTTTGCATCGTTGGGACAGACGGGAACACATTTGTCGCAGTTGATACAGTCAAACAGGTAAAGGTGGGAACCGATCTTACGGGGGGTGGAACGATTGTTCTTCGCGTGGTACCGCTCATCGCGGGTCGTTCGATCGACAATGCTTTCTGTGTTCAGGAGGCCGGCCTCGGCGATGAGCTCAGCATAGAACCCGGGTAGGTCTTCCTTCACCCGGTCCGCGCCGTCCTGTGGTCCCAGCGGCGGCATGTGCTTTCCAATGAGATCTCGGGTGGAGCCGCGTCGCTCCAGACTTTCCCGGAGCTTGGAAGCGAAAGGAAGAATCACCTCTTGAGTGAGTATGGGTCGAGGGTCGGGCCGGCCCGCGAGGACCCTTCCGTCCGGAGCGGTCAAGCGGTCCAACGCCCTCAACCCATTCCCTTCGTAATACAGAATGAACTCCCCCAGATCGCTGACGCCCATTTCTTTCATCTTGGCTTCAAGTTTGTACAGGTAATTCGGTAATCGCCCGTAGCCACCCGGACGGAGCAAGTCAGTGCACGTTGTAACCGGGGTAAAATTCATGGCCACGGTATTGCAGAAGTTCTGTGCGTCCACTCCCGCCGAGAATGAAATGGGGTAAGCATTGCCCACCGCATTGCGCCACTTCTTGACGAGGTTCAAGGTGATCACATGCAGCGGCTGGCCCGAGAGATACATCACTCGTTCGCTGGAAGGGAGAAAGTTGTTGTTGTTGAGGACGACGAGGGTGTTGGAAAACTTGACGCCAAGTTTGCGCCCGAGGGATCGGGCGGTCTTGTCCAGCCGCGAGCAGATCTCGATGGCCTGATCGAATTGCAGGTCTTTATCGAAGAACTCCTGTTCGGTTTGAATCTCGTGGTACCCCATGACGTCGTGCAGCAGGTGGTCAACCGCCGCTTTACCCAGCAACGTGGGGTTCAACTTGATAATCACGTGGAGTCCCATTTCGCGAAGCAGGAAATCGACGATGCTTTCGATCTCATGGGCGGGGCAGCCATGAAAGGTGGACAAGGTCAGGGTGTCGCTGAGCCGGGTCTTGAAGTTAAGATCGCGCAGCTGCTTGAACTCCTCGGGAATCTGCCGCCGCAGCTCTTCCACGACGGGCGACGCATCCTTCATCGATTCGATCCAGTTGCGGACGCGAGGTGTGGAAATGCCTGCGAGGTCATAACCGACGGACATGTCAAAAATCGTTTGAGTTTTTTCGGAGGATCCCTCGACGTCGGCGATCCCGGACGATTTCAAAACGTCAATCAGCATCGATCCGGCGATGTATTCGTGCAGCGATTGTTCGAGCTTCAGCTCCTGGGACCATTCGATATTAAATCCAATGTTATGGACGTCGATGCAGGGCCGTGGGATCTTGAGTTCGTCGTTAATCTGGACCGTCTTAAGCTCCAGGATGCGGGAGCCCGCGAGCCAGGCGAGCACGATGTTCTGGGCCATTTGGTCCTGAGGGCCGGCCGCGGGGCCCAACGGTGACGACGCCGGGTGTCCATGCATGCGGACGGAGGTGTCGAGCGACAAATCCGCCTTGTAAAATTTTCGCTTGGACAGGTCGAATATCTTCCCCTCGCGTTCGTACTCGACGAACATGCGCTTGAGAAGATTTGTAAATGGAGCGGGATAAAGTTCAGCCACGAGAACCCCGGGACCTGAGAATCTAAGTCGTCGTTATCCGTTTCTGGAGTGCTTCGAAAGTGGGTTCAATGGGCGAAGGAATCTCGACCGTGCGGAGCGCCGAAGGAATGTCCTTCAATCCATTGCCGGTATTGACGACCACGACCGCATCGGTGGATGAAAGAATCTTCTTCTCAACCGCCTGGAGAAATCCGGCATAGGCGCAGGACCCGGCGGGCTCAGCGAAGACTCCGGTCTCCCGGGGAAGTCGCGCCAGGGCGGCCAGAATACTTTCATCTGAGACCTTCAGGGCACGGCCTTTGGATTCTTGAATGGCCATGACGGCGCGCTGCCCATCCCGGGGTTTCCCCACATTGATCGAGTCGGCGAGGGTGTGAGCTTCAACCGGCTGAATTCCATCCATCGCTGCCGGGTTGAAGCCGGATTCAACCGCATCGACAATCGGAGAAGCCCCTTCGGCCTGCACACCGAGCATCCGGGGCAGTCGGTCAATAATCTTCATCGCATACCAATCCTTGAATCCCTTCCATAAACCACTCATGATGTTGCCGTCCCCCATACTGACCACGACCCAGTCGGGAGCGTTCCAGCTCAGTTGTTCGCAAATCTCGAAGGCGGCTGTCTTTTTCCCTTCTGCGGTGTACGGGTTGATCCCCGTCGAGCGATTGTACCAGCCAAATCGCCGGGTGGCTTCACTGCACAAATCGAAGGCCCGGTCGTAATCGCTCCGGACTCGGATCACCAGGGCTCCATATAAAAGGAGCTGGGCCACCTTGGCTTGCGGGGCAGCCTCGGGAACAAAGATAACACTTTTGAGGCCGACGGACGAGCACATGGCCGCAAAGGCGGCCCCGGCATTTCCGGAAGAAGCGGTGGTGGCGATTTCGGCGCGGTATTCCAACGCTTTCGCCGCCACCAAGGCCGAAGGTCGGTCCTTGAACGAGGCCGTGGGATTTCGGCCGTCGTCCTTTACCGTTAGAGATCGGATCGAGAACTTATGAGCCAGGGCAGGGAGGTTGTAGAGGGGGGTCCATCCGACATGAAGTAAAGGTTTGCGCGTCTCCGGATGCAGCGGCAGCAATGGCAAATAACGCCACATGGAAAAGTTCCTGTTTTCGGCGAGATGCTCCCGCTTGAACTCCTTGCGCAGGGCAACGTAGTTGTAAATCACATCCACGTTCGACCCGCACTTCAGGCAGGTGTAGAGGATCTCCGAAACGTCAAATTCAGCCCCACAGGAAAGACACTTCAGTCCAAGAACGTTTTTCATAGGTCGATTACATGGGATGGCGTGTCCGCGTGGACTTATCAAAGAACAAAAGGGTAGGTCCTGTCGGGGAGGTATCGGTGAGGAACATGGGATTTCATTTGCTGAAATCTGGCTTCCGATCCTCGACTGCAAGATTCTGCCTTTTGCTCTCTGAGTTCTGGCTTTGGATGCAGGGGCTCGCGTTTCTCGCTCACCGCTCCTGCCGAATTCTAACCCAGCACCATCGAGAGCAGGGCCATCCGGACGAATAATCCATTCTGGGCCTGGCGAAAGTAAGCGGCTCTCCGGTCGGTATCGACGTCGGTGGTAATTTCCCCCACACGGGGCAGCGGATGCATCACCACAGACCGTTGTTTCATCAAAGACAGGATCGTCTCATCGATGATGTAAACCCCTTTCGATTTTTCATAGTCCTCAATGCGGTCGCCGAACCGCTCCTTTTGAATTCGCGTCTGGTAGACGACATCCACTTCCGGCGCGACCTTGGCGAGATCTGGTTCCTCCGCGTACCAGACATGGTGCTCCTCCAGATGCTGGAGGATATCGTCCTTCATCTTCAGGGCTTCGGGGGCTACAAAATAAATTTTTATGCGGTCAAATTTGCTGAGCAGATAAGTGAGGGACCGCACTGTACGGCCCTGCGCCAGGTCGCCTACCATGGCGATTTTCAATCCATCGATGCTCCCAAGCTCTTTCTGAATGGTATACAGATCAAGCAGCGCCTGGGTGGGGTGCTGACCGATGCCGTCCCCCGCATTGATCACCGGGATCAGGGATACGGCCGCCGCTCGTTTTGCAGCCCCGACTTCATTGTGCCGCATGACAATGACATCAGCATAGCCATTGATCACGCGAATTGAATCCTCCAGCGTCTCCCCTTTCGCAATGGACGAAAATTCACGCGCATTTTCGGTGGAGATACATCGCCCTCCCAGCCGGATCATGGCCGCCTCAAAAGAGAACCGGGTCCGTGTGGAGGGTTCGTAAAAAAGCGAGGCCATGATCTTCCCGCTGTAATCCTTGGTCCCGCCGCGCGTGACGACTTTTTCCATGTGCTGGGTCAATTCGAATAATTCCCGAAGCAACGGAAGGCTGAACTGCTGCGATTCGATGACATGGTGAATTTTCATGTACGGAGGCCTCGTTATGGACGAATCCGAAGAAGGTTGTGGTTGGCTGCCGATACTGCCGCGATGATCCTAGGGGTAAAACGTCCCTCCCTTGACTGACTGAAGAGAGTGCTTGAGTCCGCCCTCTTTCTGATGAGTGAAAGCGGGTGGATGATCGGGAGGGCATCTCTCCGCCCATGCAAAAGTTTAATGTAAGGTATCTTGAATAAAAATTATAGAAAAATCTTGTTGGTCCGGATGGAATCGGCCCCCGATAGGACTCAGGGCTCACGAGGACACGTTCCCCTGAAGATTTGCCCAAGGATAGTCTTTTCGGAGTTACAATAATTTCTAATCGCTGGCTCGTGGCTTTTCCTGTCGTAAGTCCCTTCCTGGAGATCAACGATGAATTCATTCCGCTCAACACCCTCCCGCATATTGATGGCTGCCTTGTTTTTCGCTCTGTTACCGACCCTCGGGACAAGGTTTGCGAAGGGGCCAAGTTCCGCACCGGCCAAATCCGTTTTTGCAAGTTCTGAGAACTTGCAGACACTGACCGGCGAGACAATCGCCCAAGCGGTCGATCACTTCGGGAGTACCGGTTTGACGGCTGACAAGATCGCCATGACTCTGATCAATCTCAACGACCGCGACCAACCCGTGTGGGCAAATCATCGGGGAGATGAGCCCATTTATCCCGCCAGTGTCGTCAAGCTGTTCTATCTGGTTGCTGCCCATCATCAAATGGAGTCCGGGGCCCTTAAGGAATCTGCGGAGATGGATCGCGCGCTTCACGACATGATCGTGGATTCATCCAACGACGCCACGCATTTTGTGGTTGATATGCTCACGGGAACAACCGATGGGCCGGAGCTCGATGCTGTGGCGCTTCGTGACTTCATGGAAAAGCGGAATGTTGTAAACACATATTTCACCCGCCTCGGATACAGCCTGATCAACGTGAACCAGAAAACCTGGTGTGAAGGCCCCTATGGTCGTGAAAAACAGGGACTGGGCCCCAACCTTGAGAACCGGAACAAGCTCACGACCAATGCGGTTGCCCGACTCATCTTTGAGATCGTGACCGGTCGCGCGGTGTCCCCCGCGCGGAGCGGGGCCATGATGGGCCTGATGCACCGCGATCCCTTCCTGAAGTCCTCGGACCCCGATGGCCAGGCGACGGCTTTTTCGGGGAAGTCCCTCCCCATCGGTTCACAATACTATTCGAAGGCCGGCTGGACCTCGCAGACGAGGCATGATGCCGCTTACATTCGACTGCCCAACGGGACAGAGTATATTCTTGTCGTCTTTACGGTCGATAACAGCGGACAGACTGATATAATCCCTTTCGTGTCCAAGCATGTCGCTGAAGGCATATCCCGAATTTCCCCCGCTGCCGACTTGATCCTGTTCAACGCCCGTCTGTGGTCGGGGAACCCGTCGCAGCCATGGGCCGAGGCCCTGGCCTCGCGCGGAGATCGCATCACCGCAGTGGGTTCGAATGAAGACATCAAGAAGCTGGCGGGACCCAAGACTCAGGTGATCGACCTTCAGGGTCGGCTGTCCCTGCCGGGTTTCATTGACGATCACACGCATTTCATGAGCGGAGGATTTCAGCTGCTTTCGGTTGATTTGCGGGATGCACGCACTCCCAAGGAGTTCGCGCGAAGGATTCGGGAAAAGGCGGAAAAACTGGGCGCGGGTCGATGGATTACGGGAGGCGACTGGGACCACGAACTCTGGCCGGGAGCCCCGCTTCCCACAAAAGTACTGATCGATCCCTTCACGGCGAACAACCCGGTCTTTGTGGGCCGGCTCGATGCCCACATGGCGTTGGCCAACAGCGTCGCCCTCCACATGGCGAAGATAACGAAGGAAACCCAGGATCCGCCGGGGGGAACGATCGTCCGCGATCCGAAAGCGGGCGAGCCGACCGGAATCCTGAAAGATGCCGCCATGGGACTGATCTGGCCTTTGATCCCAGAGCCGACAGTCGCGGAGAAAGAAGAGGCCTTCACGGCCGCGCTGGCAGCGGCGGCACGCGACGGAGTCACTTCCATCCAGGATATCACCCCCTGGAGCGACTTCGAACTGTATCAACGTTATCACAACGCCGGGCGGCTCACGGTCCGTATCTCTGCCCGAACCCCCCTGAGCCAGTGGAAGCAGCAAGCCGATATTGTGGCACGACAGGGGACCGGTGATGCATGGCTGAGGTTGGGTGGATTAAAGGCATTCATGGATGGCTCGCTCGGTTCGACGACCGCCCTCTTCTTCGATCCTTATCTGGACGCACCCACCATAACGGGGCTGATGGCTGACGACAACATTCCCGAGGGAAGGTTGAAGCAGAATATCCGGGACGCCGACAAGGCCGGACTCCAGTGTTCGGTTCATGCGATTGGAGATAAGGCCAATCATCTACTCCTCAATTATTTTGAAGAGGTTGAAAAAGAGAATGGTCCCCGGGACCGACGATTCCGGATTGAACATGCCCAGCACCTTCTGCCCAGCGACGTCCCGCGGTTCGCCCGGCTTGGTGTCATCCCCTCCATGCAGCCGTATCATGCCATCGACGACGGACGCTGGGCTGAAAGGCGCCTCGGCCCGGCTCGCCTCAAAACCTCGTACGCATTCCGGGCCCTGCTTGACGCCGGGGCTGCCCTGACCTTTGGATCCGATTGGAACGTTGCCCCCCTCTCCCCCCTGATGGGAATTTATGCGGCCGTTACCCGGGAAACTCTCGATGGGAAGAACCCTCAAGGCTGGATTCCACAACAGAAGGTCTCTGTCGAAGAGGCTGTGCGCGCCTATACCACCGCAGCGGCGTACGCTGGCTTTGAGGAGCACGAAAAGGGTTCACTTGAAGCCGGGAAGCTCGCGGACGTGGTGGTGTTGTCGCAAGACATATTCCGGATCTCCCCTCACGACATCTCGAAGACAGAAGTGGTGAACACGATCGCCGGGGGAAAGTTCGTTCACACCCGGTGAAGCGATTCTGTTTTCCGGCGGGAGGGGCGGGAGACCGTCGATTCGCGATTGTCTCGATCTTGCATCTTTATCTTGGACTAGTGGATGTGACTTGAGGTAACGAAGGGACTTTCAATGTTGCCCGACGATGACATGTTGCGGGCGTTTATCGCCGACACGTTGACAAAAGAAGAGGAACATCCTTCCTCGCAGACATGCGACAATCTGTATCAAGGGGGTGAGAAACACAAGATCCGCAAGATGGCGAGCGCCCCGGCCCCCTCGATGAAACGCCACGGTATGGGGGTGAGTCTGAAATCCATTCTGATAACGGGCCTGTTGATCCTGGCAATGTTCTTCGTCTGGTTTGTGTTTTCCAAATGATCACGCTGGGATGATCGTAGACCGCAGGGGAAACATCCATCGTGATTGGTTCCGTCGAACCCCTCTCATGGATTGTTTTACTTCGTTTTGGGCAGTCTCAGGAGTGGAAGCATGCTGGAAAAGGTAAATCTCAAGTTATCGCTCTCGAAGGCAGAGTGTCAACGGCGACTGTCTCATCTCCAAAACAGGCTGTACGATCTCGAACATGCGATCTACCAGGCGGGTATACCAGTGGCCATTGTCTCTGAGGGTTGGGCCGCCGCGGGGAAGGGAAGTACGATCCGCGTCCTTGCCGAGCGGATGGATCCACGGGGGTTCCGCGTCGTCTCCATCACACCGCCCCGAACAGCAGAACTGCAGTACCCCTGGCTGTGGCGTTTCTGGCAGAAGATCCCGGCTTGTGGTCAGATCATCGTCTATGACACCTCCTGGTATCGGCGAGTCCTCATCGATCGAGTGGCCAAGAATGTTCGTAAGCAGGAATGGCAAGGCGCATTTCAGGACATTTCGGAATTTGAGGAGCAGTTGGCTGCCGACGGAACAGTCATCCTCAAGTTCTGGCTGCATATCAGCAAGAGAGAACAATCGCGACGGTTTAAGAAGCTGCTCAAGAATAACCTGACAGCCTGGCAGGTGAGCGATGAAGACGCCGCACAACACAAGGCCTACAAGAAGTACTCAGTGGCCGTGGAGGAAATGTTGGCACGGACCGACTCGCCTCAAGCTCCCTGGACTATTGTTGAAGCGACCGATCGCCATTTTTGCCGCATTAAAGTGATCGAAACTATCGTCCGCGCGCTTGAAAGGCGATTGGGCGATCACGCACCACCCCCATCAAGGGTTCGGGTCAAGAAGAACACCGGATCGTCTTCTGCTCCACCCAAGGTTGAAGCGGATATCGTGAGTTAGCCGGTTCGGAAGATGTGGAACCGGCCAACAGCCTCGCAGGGAAGCCGATACGCCGCCTTTCAGCCAGGATCAAAGCGGATCTCTTAAGGGAGTCATCGCATGCTTGAATTGATCGATCTCGAGCAACGCCTGTCCCACGCCCACTATAATCTCCAGCGCGATCGCCTTCAGAACGAGTTGCATTTATGGTGCTATCAAGCATACAAGCAAAAGCGGCCGGTCGTCATTGTGTTTGAGGGGTGGGATGCCGCGGGAAAGGGGGGAACGATTAAACGGCTCACTGAACGAATTGATCCGCGAGGGTATGTAGTCTGGCCCATCGGCGCCCCCACGGGAGACGATAAAACCCGTCATTATCTTTATCGATTCTGGCGACGTCTGCCGGCCGCGGGTGAGATTGCCATCTTCGACCGCTCCTGGTACGGACGCGTGCTTGTGGAGCGAGTGGAAGGATACTGCACTGAAGCCTCATGGAAACGGGCCTACAGCGAGATCAACCAGTTTGAACGGCAACTCCTCGATTTCGGCACGATCATAATTAAGTTCTGGATGCACATCAGTCGAGAGGAACAACTGCGTCGTTTCAAAGAGCGAGAACATATTAATTATAAGTCCTGGAAGCTTACGGAGGAGGATTGGCGCAACCGGGGAAAATGGGAGGATTACGAACCCGCGGTTGAGGACATGCTTTTGAAAACGAGTACTCACCGAGTCCCTTGGACCATTATCGAAGCCAACGACAAACCGTTCGCCCGCATCAAGGTGATGAAGACCACGGTCGACAAGTTCAAGCAGGAATTAGGCTAGTCTCTCCCTCAAACAATAGTGTTGGGTTTAATGCCTTTCGAAGCATTTTACGGCATGGCCGGAGCTCGGCACAATCAGGGAATTTTTCTCTGAATTGAGATCGAAACTTTTGCCCGGTCAATTAATATTTGGCTGTGCCTCACCTCCAAATTTCAGGCTCGATACCGAAACCGAAAAAAGCCTTGCATATTCAGTAGTTGCCTTGATGAGTTATGCGGCGGATACAGACCTCACAGGATGCCAGCTGGAAATTGTGTTTGGCCAACTGATTGCTGCCTAATTTCTGAACAAAAAATTAACCTTTAGGATTTTTAGCTAAGTGGAGGTGCAGAAATGCGGAAATCTATTCGTGTCTGTTTTCTAGTTTTAGTATCCCTGATGTTGGTCTCTGTCCTCGGTTGGGCGGATAACAGTAACGGTAATGGTCCGGTTCAGACAGGGTATGCGGTCGTCACTCCCTCAACAACCCCGAGTGGTTTGGTTGTCTTTGAGACCTTTGGGGAAAGGGAGGGGAACGCCACAAAGCAAGCAGGAGTATTGCCGGCAAACGTGACGACTGATGCGTTGATTTTTGTGAGGTCGAACGGTCGTCTTTCTCGAAACCTGGGCGTCGCGATCACGAATCCCGGGAGCACAGATGCTCATATCACTCTGACGCTTCGACAAGCGGATGGGACGACCCTGACCACGAAAACGCTGACTGTGGCGGCGGGACAACAGGTTTCGCAGTTTGTGACGGAGCTATTCTCCAGCATGTCTCAGGTTCAAACTGATTTTAACGGGACACTCCGGATCACTTCAGATATGCCCGTAGCGGTCATCGGCTTGCGATTTCGCGGGAACAACTTCAGCACTTTGCCTGTCACGACCCTTTCTCCTCCCACGGATGTCCCGTTGATTTCCCCTGGTGTCGGTGGGCCGGGATCCTTGATCCTGCCGCAGTTTGCCACGGGAGGCGGTTGGGCGACTGAAATCGTCCTCGTGAATTCCGGCGCGGCGCCCCTGACGGTTCGCGTGGATCTGTTCAAGAACGACGGGACGCCTTTGACCGCATCTTTGAATGGGCAATCCGCGAGTAGCTTTATGAACCTGACGATCCCCGCGGGGGGTGTTCTGGTGCTTGCCCAACTCGACAACAACGGAGACGACGACTTTTAGGGAAAAAGGCTGAGAAGAACATTGAGGCCGGGAGTTTTTGGTTTTCAGGATAGGCTGGCTTAGAGTAAGGTTTCGAAATCTCAGCCCATCCGAAGTTGAAGACCGAAGCTTCCGGCATTTTTTTGTAAAGGGTTTTCAGGATATCAGTGAAGAGATTTCAGCCTGGAGGCGGACTCTTTTCATATCATTTCGTTCAATAATTCTTCGCGGGGTTGCGGGATCACCACTTTATTGACAAGGAGTCCTTTTTGGGCGATGACCTCTGCGCCTGCGTCGACCGCACTGCGTACCGCGGCGACAGGGCCTGTCAGGGTTACAAATGCCTTTCCCCCGAGCGCCATGGCCAGGCGCACTTCAATCAGTCTGACCTGCGCTGTCTTGGCAGCAGCGTCCGCCGCCTCGATGAGTGAAGCCACCGAGAAAGATTCAATGATGCCGAGCGCTTCCAGCAATTCGACTTTGCCGGTGCCGGCGATGGCGGGGAAAATTGATTCATGGACGTTGGGTATGACAAAAGTATCGATCACGGAAAAGTCGCCGGCCCGAGTTCCGGCATCAACGCTGGATTCCACCGCGGCGACGTCCCCGCCCACCATAACCATGTATTTGCCGGAACAGATCGTTCTCGAAAGGATTAACTCGACGTCTGCGGCTTTCAGCATGGCGTCACAGGCCTCAAATCCCGCCGCAATGCTGCTGAGTTCAATAAGTCCAATGGAGTTTTTTAGCATAGCCTGTCGTTAGATTCCGCTTTCTCCGGGTGAATTGGCACCTCAATCCGTTTTCTTCGTCTTCAATAGAAATTCGTCGAACCCATCGCTCAGTTGTCCCTCGGAGAGGGCTCCTGGGATTGAGAAAAGGATTAGTCTCGAGGGCGCCGAGGAGGCGGCTCTCCATCGCCGCTTCGCGCCTTTGATTCTGCAGCCTCGATCTCGATCCATTGATCTGTGATCGCCCTGACTGTTCCGTCGATGCTCGAATGGATATTAACACCCAAGTCGGGCTCATCCACGACCGCCACGAGCGTGCCTTTCTTCACGCGCTCCGCCTCAGTCACAACAGGGTGTGCGGGCTTACCGGTATGCTGCAACAATTTTATGCGGACCTTTGAGGGCGCCCAATCGATCATCTGGTAAGGGGTTTCCTTTTCGTATTCCTCGACTTTTAACCTCTTCCTGAGCTGAGCGAGAGGGACCCTCCTCGCGTCCTTCATGGGATGGACGCGGACTTCCTTCTTTTGGACAAATTGAATCCCGGCGGCGCGCAGGTCCTTTTTGGCCTGATCACAGGCTTCCTTCGGGAACAGATCCTCGGGACACGCGTACAAGGTGCACAGCCCGCAGCCACAACACAGTTCGGCCCATTGGTTCCATTGGTCGGACCCCGAGAGTGTGAATCCCAGGCTGCGCATCACCTTGTGGGGGACAATTTCGTATCCCAACAAGTACCGGGGACAAAATTCGGTGCAATAGCTGCACTGATCACAGGCGGATTTGCCGATCCGGTTCATGCTGGTCTGGGGCTGGCTTTTGCGTGAAATCAAGAAGTGTTCTTTCGGCAGTACAATCAAGCCGGCCGTCGTCTTGGTGACAACGTCATCGAGATCAAAGGTGAGAGTTCCCATCATGATGCCGCTTACAAAAATTCCAAAGTCAGAGGCAGTGGCTCCGCCCGCCCCGCCAATCAGTTCCCGAAAAGAGGTTCCAACTGGCACCCAGAAGGAAGAAGGTTTCCTCACCGCGCCAGCAAGCGAAACAAACTTTTCACTGACCGGGATTCCTTCGTTGGCCTGATGAACATTGTAGAGCGTCTCCACGTTGTTGACGACACAGCCGACCTGCAAAGGAATTCCAGCAGGAGGAATCAATCGACCTGTGGCGGAATACACCAGCTCATACTCATCCCCGGAGGGATAAAAATCGCCGAGGAGCGTAAACTCGATGTTTTGCCCCTTGAGATGGGGTTCCAGGGCGTTGATGGCAGACTGGTTCTTCTTTTTGATCCCGAACTTCCCGCGGTGCGCCTGGGTGGCCTCCATCATCAACCTCATCCCCGAGATGATTTCGCGCGGGAATTGCTTCATCAGTTCAAAATCTTTGTGAATGAGAGGTTCGCATTCGGCCCCGTTGGCGAGCATGAACTCGACCTGGGAATTTGCCTTGACGTAGGTGGGAAAGCCGGCGCCCCCCGCGCCCACCACCCCGAGTTCTCTTAGTGTTTGACTTAGCAAAACGTGTCCGATCTTGGATGAGGCAATCGCAGCGGAGAATTCGATTTAGGCGAAAGGAGACTGTAATGCATTGGGGGGAGAGAGTCAACAAATCCGGGGTTCGAAGCTTAAAGTTCCAAAGTTAATCGGGGACAATATGAGTCCCGGTTGTGCCTTCGAGCGCTCTTCCCAGTTTATCGGGGGAGGTAATAATGACACGCTTTCCCCCCCGCCTGAGGTAATGAATAGCCGACTCGATTTTCGGCCCCATGCTGCCAGGAGGGAATTGGCCTTCGGCCAGATGCTTCTCCGCCTCAGAGGCCATCATCGTTTCAATCGCTTGTTCGTTGGGTTTGTGGTAATTCAGAGACACCTTTTCCACGGCCGTTGAGATCAACAAAAGGTCTGCCCCCACTTTTTCCGCAAGAAGTGCGGAGGCCCGGTCTTTGTCAATCACGGCTTCAACTCCATGCAGTTCGCCATTGCAACGCCCGACCGGGATTCCTCCACCTCCGCAGGCGATGACGATGATGCCGTTTTGGAGACATCGTCGTATCACATCCTCCTCGATAATCTCCAGGGGTCGAGGTGAAGCGACGACCCGCCGCCACCCCCGGCCAACGTCTTCAACAATGTCCCATCCTCGATCTACTTTTCGTCGCTCGGCCTCCGCCTGTGAAAAGAATGGGCCGATGGGTTTAGTGGGATTCTGAAAAGCCGGGTCCGCTTCATCCACCAGGACCTGGGTAATAACGGTGGCCACGGATTTGGTAATGCCGCGTCTTCGCAGGGCGTTTCCGAGAACTTGCTGCAACATGTAGCCCATCCCGCCCTGGGTGTCGCTGTCACAGGTGTCCAGGGGGAGCGTATAAATCTGAGAAGCGGCCAGTTCCACCCGCATCAACACATTCCCCACCTGTGGACCGTTCCCATGCGTCAGGACCACCTCCCAGCCTCGAGCGATGATTTCTACCACATGCTCTGCGGTCTCGGAGGCGTTCTGAAACTGCTCCTTGATGGTACCGACCTGCCCCGCTTTGGTGATGGAGTTTCCTCCGATGGCGATGACTGCCAGATGAGTCATAAGTGATCAGTCCTCTTGAGAGTCCAAAGTCCAACGTCCAAAGTCTAAAGTCCAAAGTCGCAGGAGTTCAATACTCGAATGCCAAGGGATGATATCCCAACCTCATTGATTTTTGATTATGGTTCAGAGCCTTGAGATTTGGATCCACTGACCTTGGACCTTGAACTTTGGACTTGGAACTATTTCATGAGCATCAGCATGATCGCCTTCTGAGCATGAAGGCGATTCTCGGCTTCATCGAATACCACGGATTGAGGGGAATCGATCACCTCGTCCGTGACCTCTTCACCCCGATGGGCCGGGAGGCAATGCAAGAAGATGGCTTCCGGCTTGGCATGGGCCATCAATTCACTGTTCACCTGGTAAGACCAGAAGATCTTCTTGCGCAAGTCGGTCTCCAACTCCTGCCCCATGGAAGCCCACACATCCGTATAAATGACATCCGCATCATGCGCGGCCTCAAATGGATCATTGGTGGTCATGATTTTTGAGCCGAGTTTCGAAATGCGGCCGTCCTGGCGGGCCAATTCCACCATCTCGGGCCTGGGTTCGTAACCCCTGGGCGAAGCGATCCAGACGTGCGCCCCGGTCTTCGCCCCTGCCTGCATCAGCGAATTCGCGACGTTGTTGCCGTCTCCGATGAATGCCACCTTGAGTCCCTTGAGTTTCCGCTTGTGTTCCCGGATGGTAAGAAAATCGGCGAGGGCCTGGCAAGGGTGTTCAAGATCCGTCAGTCCATTAATGACGGGGATGGCAGCCGCTTCTGCCAGTCCGGTGCAGATATCATGCCCAAAGGTTCGAATCATAATGCCATTGCACCAGCGTTCCAGGTTTTTGCCCACGTCATACACCGATTCCCGCTTCCGCAAACTGATGTCCGAGGGCGCCAGATAAATTCCCTGACCGCCCAACTGATAGATGCCGGTCTCAAAGGTCACCCGCGTCCGCAGCGACTGCTTTTCGAAGATCATCACGAGCGTCTTACCCTTGAGGGCATTCGCGTAGCGATGGGGTGTCCGCTTGACCTGGGTTGCCAGCCTCAATAATTGTTCAATTTCTCGCGTACTGTAGTCATGAAGAGAGATGAAGTCTGTATGTTTCAAGGGTTCAGTTCTCCTGAGAGGTAGGAATGAGTTGAGAAAAACAGCAAAAGGCACAAACAATACCCAGCCGCGCGAATCGAAGCACAATCCCGGGCATCCCTGTGCCCTTCTCCTGGTTGTCGAGTCACCAGCTCAAATGCCCTTAAGCGCTTCCTCGAGATCCGGCTTTCCCACCTCCTGCAATTCGTAGGTCACCCGCATAGAGGGTTTGTTAATCTTCAGGATTCGGCCCAGATCGATGGGGGTGGCGATCAGCACCAGGTCGCAGTCGGCTTTATTGATTGTTGTCTCGAGCTCCCGGATCTGTTTCTTCCCGTAGCCCATCGCGGGGAGTAGAGTTCCTATCTTGGGGTATTTTTGGAAGGTCTCGGCAATCGAACCGACCACATAGGGTCTCGGGTCCACAATCGTCCCCGCACCAAACCGCTCCGCTGCCACAATTCCCGCGCCATAGGTCATTTCGCCGTGCGTCAGAGTGGGGCCATCCTCGATGACCAGGACTCGCTTGCCGAGAATGATCTCCGGATTGGGCACCGCAATGGGAGAGGCACCATCGATGACCATTGCTTTGGGATTGAACTGTCGGATATTCCTGCGGACTGTCTCGATATCCGCGGCATTGGCGGTCTGGATTTTGTTGATAATGATGACATGGGCCCGGAGGAGATTGGCCTCTCCCGGGTGGTAGAGAATTTCGTGGCCCGGGCGGTGCGGATCCACCACCACAATTTCGATCTTGGCACGGTAGAAGGGAAGATCGTTGTTCCCGCCATCCCAAACAACAACATCGGCCTCCTGCTCGGCTTCCCGCAGAATAGCCTCATAGTCAACGCCGGCGTAAACCACCACCCCTCGATCGATGTGCGGCTCATATTCCTCCCGCTCCTCGATGGTACATTCTTGAAGGTCGAGATCCTCCACCTTGGCAAAACGCTGAACTCGTTGCTTGACGAGATCTCCATAAGGCATAGGATGACGCACGGCCACGACCCGGCGGCCCCGTCGTTGAAGTATGTCGCACACCTTTCGGGTCGTTTGGGATTTTCCACATCCGGTTCGGACCGCGCACACGGAAATGACCGGTACTCTGGATTCCAACATGGTCTGATCGGCGCCCAACAGTCGAAAATCGGCGCCTGCGGCGATGACGCGTGACGCGATATGCATGACGTGCAAGTGGGTGACATCACTGTAGGAAAAAACCACCTGCTGAATTTTTTGGGCGCAGATCAATCGTTCGAGTTCATGCTCGGGATAAATCGGGATTCCCTCTGGATAGAGTTTGCCGGCCAACTCGGCCGGATATTTTCTTCCGTCAATATTTGGAATCTGGGTGGCCGTGAAGGCAACGACCTCATACGCCTCGTTATCTCGATAGCAGACGTTGAAGTTGTGAAAATCACGCCCTGCAGCACCCATGATCAGGGTTCTCATTCGTTCCATAAAAGACCTCGCAAAAAGTGAAATGGTTCGTGCATTGGGGCTAGTTTTCTCCCCTTACAAAGAGCTGGGGCCCCCCCATCGAATGATCAGGACAAACCGGCGGCCATGATCTACTTTGCCCGTAAAAAGGGTGTATGTTTCCCTTGGTAGAGGCCTACAAATATATCGCCAGTCCGAATCAACCGGGGGCCTCCCCGGCCGAGTCGGCGACAAATGTACCGTCGCACACAACGGAAGGACTAGGCGTGCACGGCTTCAAACTCCTCCTCAGTCACAGCCTGGAGGGCCGAATCCAGGATATCGAGCCCGCGATTCAGTTGCTCCCGAGTGATATTGATGGGCGGAATAAATCGTATGACGTTGCCATGGGTCCCGCAGCTGATCAGGATCAATCCTGCATCCAGGCAATGTTGTAGGATCTTCTCGGTCGCTTCAGCGTTGGGATCCCCGTTGCGATCGACTAACTCAATGCCGATCATGAAACCCAGCCCACGGACGTCCCCGACGATGGGGTTGCCGTTCTTTATTTTCTTCAGCCGTGAGAACGCCTCTTTACTCAGCTCCTGACAATTCTCGAGCATCTTCTCGTCCCGAATCGCCTTGATGGTCGCCACCGCGGCAGCACAAGAGACGGGATTACCACCAAAGGTGGTTCCATGTGCTCCGGGCGCCCACTGCTTCATGATCTTGGAGGGGGCCCCAAAGGCGCTGAGCGGGAAACCCGAAGCAATGCCCTTCGCCATGACGATGATGTCGGGCTCAACCCCAAAGTGATCGCACGCAAACCACTTCCCGGTGCGACCAAAGCCTGTTTGAACTTCATCTGCGATAAGCATAATGCCATGTTCACGGCTGAAGTCTCGCAGAAATTGAATGAATTCTATGGGAGGAACAATATAGCCGCCTTCACCTTGCACCGGCTCGAAGACGATGGCTGCAGTCTGTTCCGGATGTACTTCCTGATTGAAAATGTCGCGAATGAACTGGATGCATTCAAAAGCGCATGTCTCGCGATGCTGTCCGTAAGGGCAACGATAGCAGTTGGCAAAAGGGGCACGATAAACGGAAGGGAGCAGCGGTTCGTAGTTCTTCCGGTACTTGACGTTGGACGAGGTGATTGAAACACAGCCCAGAGTCCTTCCGTGAAAGGCGCCGCGGAAACTAAGAATAGCGGGACGATGAGTCACGCTCTTGGCCAGTTTCATGGCCCCTTCAATGGCTTCCGCGCCACTATTGGAGAAGAAGAACATGTCGATCGCCCCGGGGGTAATTACCTTCAATTCTTCGGCCACCTTTACAAGACTGTCGTAGTAATAAACACCGCCCGCGTGGATGAGATTGTTCATCTGATGCTTGGCCGCTGAAATCACTTTGGGGTGGCAGTGGCCAATATTGGTGGTGGCAGTCCCACAGGAGAAATCGAGATATTTCTTGCCTGTTTTCGTCTCGACCTCAGCCCCACGGGCTCGCCGAACCACGAGTTCGGTATCCCATCCAAGAGCAGGCGTTAGCAATCTTTTGGCTCGTTTTACAATATTAACTCGCATAAGTCCTCCAGAAAACATAGATAGAGATGAGTTCCGCGAATATTCAGTGGAAGTTGAATAGAATTGAAAACTAGAAGGAGAGGGTCTTAATTACTCGAAGCCGGTGTGATGATCGACAATGAACGGCTCAACAACAATAATGTAGAATGGTCCACAATTGGCACTCTGGCCTCGGGAAAGCTTGTTCATATGAAGACTTCTTTCTATGGTACTCGCGAGGGCTCCAACCTGATTTCAGTCTCTAAAAGTCCCTATTCAAGCATTGAGAACAATCCGGGACTTTAATAACCACCAAGATCGGGGTCCTATCGGTAAGAAATTATGTCGGGCACTCCAGATCTGCCGAAAAAGAGATAAAAGAGATTTACTGCTAAAGATCTAAGCGCTTCCACCAAACCGTCTTATCCGCCTATAAATAATACTCAAAAAAAGGTCTGAGGTCAAATCATAGGCTTTATTCGAGAGTTTAATTTCTAGGATATTACCAGAAATCAACAAAAAACGACACGAAATTGGCAGTTTTTCCTCACGAAATGCACACGTTATTAATAGTATAAGTTGTTGATAATATTAGTTTTCTAGAATGCGCGGTCCCAGAGGTGGCGTGCCAGGATGGATGACTTCTGATAGATTGAAGGGATGTCAAGATGGGGGAATTGCCGATCCTTAACAACAAACCTGCCAGCGACCATGACGCTCTCTACGTGAGAGGCGTCCATACCAAAAAGGAGATGGCCTGCAAAGTTCTCCCGGGTCATGGGGGTGGGGGAAGGATAATCCAGGATGATGAGATCGGCCTCTGATCCTGGCTGAAGCGTTCCGAAATTCAAG
The DNA here is from genome assembly GCA_041494885.1 of Terriglobia bacterium. Classification (GTDB taxonomy): domain Bacteria; phylum Acidobacteriota; class Terriglobia; order JAIQFV01; family JAIQFV01; genus JAIQFV01. Next base: position 39,783 of record JBGQBO010000025.1, on the reverse strand, counting down.
CCAAAAATCTCTGAAGCCAGACGGTGACCATTGGCAAGCAGTGCCACGACGTCGAGTTTCGGCGCGGAGGGACCCTCGCCGTTCGCACCTTTCGGGGGGTCGTCCTGGTAGGCGGAGTCGCGCCATTTGAAAAAAGCGAACTTGGCTTCGTCGAACATATTTGAAGTAATTCCATCTGTCCCTAGAGCGACGCGTTCACCGAACCGGGCCGGGGCGGCATAACCGACCGAGTTATTCATATTCGAGCGGGGATTGTGCACCAACCATGCCCGTGCCTGGTTCACCCGTTCGATCTCTGCAGAGGTCAGATGGGTTCCATGGGCAAGGAGGCTCTTGGAGTTGAGACCCTCGAAGGACTCGATTCGTTCGATAACCGCTTGAGAGTATTCGGCTCGCGCCTGCAGGGCGTCAAACCGATCTTCGGCGACATGGATGTGAAGCCCCGAATGAAGTTCATTGGCCAGGCGGGCACACGCACGTAGGGAATCATTCTTTAGAGTGAACGATGCATGGGCGCCAAACAATCCCCGGAAATGCGAGTGGGTCTGATGCGCGGAGATAAAATCGACATTCTCTTCCATCCCATGGTCACGTTCGACCATGCCGCCCCGATCCGTCACCTCGTAGCAAAGAATGCCGCGAAGCCCCACCTTTTGCACGGCGCGGCGGATAATCTTGAGGGAGCCCTTGATGACGGAAGGTGAAGCGTGGTGATCGATCAGCAGTGTGGTTCCACAACGAGCCGCCTCCATGGCTCCCACAAGTGCAGAGTAGTAAATCGACTCCTCATTGTGCGCCCAGTCGATCCGCCACCAGATTTTTTTCAGAATGTCCAGAAAGTCCCTTGGCGGGCGTTCCGGCGGCGGCATCCCCCGCGACAATGCCGAGTATAGATGGGTGTGAGCACAAACCCAACCAGGCAGAACGACCTTTCCATCCAGATCCAGGACTGTTTCAGAGGGTTTCTTTCTCAGATTCTTGGCGCGCGCGGCAATCTTTCCCTGGCTCAGTCGAAGATCCGCTTTTTCGAGGCTCACCGGCTCAAGTTCAATCAGGATTGCATTCTTCAGAAGAATAGGGCTCATGGTATGGAGAAGGTATTAGAATTCGGCCCTTACAATACAGAACTCTGGCGGCAGAAGCCAGACCAAACCCCACGGGATTGAAGTTCTGTTTTTCCACTCGATCAAGTGGAACCGGGATCCCAACCGATCTTTTTCAGGGCGCGTTCGAGGAGCAGCGCGCTCATCTCGCAACGGTATTCGGCCGAAGAACGGATGTCATCAATCGGTTTCACTTCCTTCTTGATGGCCTCCTTGGCCCGTTCGAGCAGCTTCGCCGTCAATGGAGATTGCATAAGGATCTTCTCCGTCCGGACGGCACGAAAGACCGTGGGCGCTACGGATCCAACACAAATGCCTAGATACTTGAAGGATCGTTGGGCCATTGCGCCAGGGGTGCGCTTCCGAATTCCGGGCACCGCAGTGACCGCAATGTCCACTTTGGAAATGGCTTGCGCCTGTCGTTGACCGAGGCGCAGATAGCATCCAACGACATTTTTAAACCTGGGGAATCGAAAACCAACGATCAACTCATCGCGCTTCAAAACGGTCTTGCCCGGGCCCACGAAGAACTTCACGGCGGGCACCAGGCGCCTTTTTCTTAGAGAAGCAATCTCCAGGATAGCGCCTAACGACATCAGGGCAGGAACGGAATCAGCCGCGGGGGAAGCATTGGCGAAATTTCCTCCCAGCGTACCCCGATTACGAATCTGCGGGCCCCCGATGACGGCGCAGGCTTGGATTAATGCAGGGGCATATCTTCTGAGGAGAGGAGACTCCAGGACCTCGGTGAAGGTAGTTGCGGAGCCGATCCGGATTTCCCCTACCGGTGCTGCTTGATCCCCGGATTGCGGCCCCGGTTTGGATTTCAGTTCTTGGATTCCGTGAAGTTCTTTGATCCTGAAGAGGTCAAACATCTGAGCTGGGGAGCCGATCCCGTCTTTCGCGCGGACAAGGGCATCGGTTCCTCCCGCCAACTGGCGAAAGGCGGGCCGCAAGTTTCCAGCCAGGATTTTCAAAGCCCCTTTCAGGGTGGTCGTGATATGAGGGTTTGTGGCATTGCTCCTGGAGTGTTGATCTGGCGTGAGGGGGAGGGGATTGGGTCGGGCTCGGAGCCCTGCTTTCATGGATGATCTCGCTACTTTTCTCGTTACCCGGGCTGCCTTCTTCACCGCCTCGAAAATCTTGACATAGCCGGTGCAGCGGCACAGGTTACCCGCAAGTCCATAACGAATCTGCTCCTGCGACGGATCGGGGAAACGTGCCAGGAGATCGGCCGCTGACATGATCATTCCCGGGATGCAAATCCCGCATTGCGACGAGCCACAATGAACAAAGGCCTGCTGGAGAGGATGAAGATCGCGCGCGGGGTCTTCCACGGAGCCGGCGGTTTTGGAGCGACCCGGACTGCATTGTCTTTGCCACAGTCGAGGCAATCCTTCGATGGTCCATATTTCACTGCCGTCGGCCTGGTATGCCATAACTAAACAGGAATCCACGGTTCGACCATCCATGATGACCGTGCAAGCACCGCATTCCCCCTTACCACAGCCTTCCTTGGTCCCCGTCAGCCGCAACTGCTCACGCAACACATCAAGCAGACGCAGGGACGGGTCCATCGGCAAATCCTCGAGTTTGCCATTGACAGTGAATTGGATTCGAACGCTATTCGGATTGTTCATGGGGGAAAGCAGCTTCGTATTGAGAAATGGTAATTGTGATCTGCCGCCTGACTCGGGATGCGATTCTGATTTCTAACTTCTGATCTCCCCCTTCCGACTTCTGGTCTTTGATTTCTGACTTCTGACCTCCGACTTGTGACTTCCTGTCAACTTGCCTCTCCCCCGCAATGCCTCCCAAACGCGTTCGGGTGTGGTTGGAATCTCCCTCAAGCGAATCCCCGTGGCGTGCGCGATGGCATTGACGACGGCCGGAGCGACGGCAATGATGGGCGTTTCTCCAAGGCCCTTTGCACCAAAAGGTCCATAGGAGAAGGATTTCTCGACGAGGAGTGGATGGATTTCAGGTATATCCATGGTTGTGGGAATGATGTAAGTCGAGAATTGATCGTTTAAAATCCTTCCCGGACAGGGCCGATCCTTACCGTTGGATCTTGGGGGTCGGCGGTTTGAATTGGGTTCTTGAATCGCCAGGACATGCTCCTCCGTAAGAGCATAACCGAGCCCCTGAACGACGCCGCCTTCGATCTGGCCTTCTCCCGTCTGCGGATTGATGGCCTTTCCCACGTCATGGGCCGTCCAGACCCTCAGGACCCGTGTCTCTCCCGTTTCCTCATCCACTTCCACTTCGGCCAGGTTTGTCGTGTAAGAGTAAGTTACATAGACATCGCCCATCCCCGTCTCCAGGTCGTACGTGGTTTGTGGGGGGACGGCCCAGCCATGGGCGGAGAGCTGGACCATATTTTGGACACAATGCTGGACCGTGGCCTTCCAGAACAAGGCGGCCTTCGATTTTTCATTGGAAGAAATTGGATTTTTGCCGAGGGCGGTGTAGCTACCTGTCACGATGTCTTTGAACGTGATGTTTGCCGGCGGCGTACCCCCGGCATTTTTCCTTGCGGTTGAGCCCCTCTGGATTTCAGGGATTTTTGAAAAATCGTAGTCGGCACACGCAGCGGTCATACGTTCCCGGATTTGTCGGCATGCATCGGCGATGGCATTCCCGCTCATCAATGTCGTCCGGGAAGCGACCGTGGGACCCGAATCAGGAACGAGCGCCGTATCGGGGGGAAGGATCCGGATAAACTCCATGGGACAGCCAATGGCATCAGCCGCAATCTGGGAGAGAACGGTTATCATCCCCTGCCCGATTTCGGTGGTGCCCACAGCCACGGTGACGCTCGCGTCAGCACTTACCACAACGCTGGCTCCGGCAGGGTTGAGGTACCCACCCCGTGCTCCCAAGCCGACCCCATAGTAACAGCACCCGATGCCGAGGCCGCGGCGTTTCCGATGACGCAACCCATGCCCGCCGCTCAGATCCGAAGCAGCGTTTTGAAGCTCGATCTCCCGCTTTAACGTCTCATAGCGGGAAGCACGTCTGACTTCGGCAATCGTCTCCTTGAATCCTACGGACTCCCTTAGTCGATGACCCGTGAGAGTAACGTCCCCCAGTTCGAGTCCATTCATTTCCCGAAATCTCAGTGGATCCAACCCGAGTTTTTCGGCAAGCTGATCCATCTGGCATTCTTGCGCAAAGACGATTTGGGGCTCACCGAACCCGCGGAATGCTCCGCAGGGAACCTTGTGTGTTCGAATTGCGTAAGCATCCACGCGGGCATGCTCACACCGATACGGACCGGCAGCATGATTGATACCTCTCCACAAGACCACGGGCGAGAGGGTGGCATACGCTCCACTGTCGAGATAATAGTCCACATCAATGGCCAGCAACTTTCCCGACCGCGACGCCGCCGTACGACAAACTATCTTTCCAGGGTGGCGTTTGGACATCACCTGCATGTCCTCCTCGCGAGACAGGATGTATTTGACGGGACGGCCCGTTGCCTGGGCCAGCGCGGCCACCATCGCCGCCGGGAGACTTGGAGCATCTTCTTTTCCGCCAAAGCCACCGCCGGTGACGGCCTGAATGACGCGGCAAGCGTTCATCATTAGTCCAGTGATGCTGGCAACCGCCTTCTGCACATAAAACGGGCACTGCAATGATCCGTAAACGGTGATGCCTCCGTCCGTTTCCGGCACGGCAATCATGCCGTTGGTCTCGATATAGGCATGTTCCTGATAGGGGGTTCGATAGGTTTCTTCAACGATGACAACATCGCTTCGCGTGAAGATTTCCTGCGGGGTGCCCCGCCGAATCTTCCAGTGTTGAACGACCTCGCCCTTTCTGAACCCGTCTTCAATGGTGAGGGTAGAGGGAAGCAATTCGTATTCCACGCGGATGGCTTCAGCCGCCTCCTGGGCCTGCTGACGAGTCTCGGCCGCGACGAGAGCGACCGCCTCCCCGATGTGCCGAACTTCGTCGCTGGCCAACATGGGTTGATCCTGCTGAATCAACGGGATCAGGTTGGCGCCCCGGATATCGTGGGCCGTGAGGACGGCATGGACCCCCGCCATACGGCGGGCCTTTGAGAGGGAGAGTGTTCGAATCCTCGCGTGAGCATGCGGAGCTCGGACCACCGCTGCGAAAAGCATTCCGCCAAACGAGAGATCGTCGATATAACGCGCGCTCCCTGTGACCTTGTCCCATGAATCTGGCCGCGCGACGCGTTCTCCAACGCTCGCCATTGCGTTCCTCCGATCTTTAAAGAGTTTTTATATCACAGTTCTCCTTTTAGGAGGAAATTCGGATTCGCCCTCAAGAGATGGAAGAGAGGCGCCAAGTGTCGGGTACCGGGGGATGGTCGTCAGAGTGGAGGGAATCCGCCTGAACTGTTCTCCCTTGCCAGCCATGATCCGCATCTGATTTCCGACCGCGACTTTCTCCCGGCGCCCAACAATCGGCACCTGAAACCTTCCTCCCCCAATCAATCCGTCAACAACAAAAAACCCTTCCGGAGGGATTCTCGGAAGGGTTTGAAGGTCAATCGGAGTTGGAGCCGATTCACTCTCTCCAGTCACTATCGAGGAAGGAGCGAAGTTTTTTGCTGCGCGAAGGATGTCGCAGCTTGCGAAGGGCCTTCGCTTCAATCTGCCGGATGCGTTCGCGAGTGACGGCAAAGGAGTGACCGACCTCTTCCAGGGTGTGTTCGCTGCCGTCTTCCAGCCCGAAGCGCATCTTGATCACTTTCTCCTCGCGTGGAGTGAGCGTCTGGAGAACATTTTCCGTCTGCTCCTTCAGATTGAGGTTGATGACCGCTTCGGCCGGAGAAACGATGCCCCGGTCTTCGATAAAATCGCCCAAATGGGAATCTTCTTCTTCTCCAATCGGGGTTTCCAGAGAAATAGGTTCCTGGGCAATTTTCAGGACCTTGCGCACCTTTTGTACCGGCAGATCCATCCGCTTCGCGATCTCATCGGAAGTCGGCTCGCGCCCGTATTCCTGCACCAGTTGACGCGAGGTCCGGATCAACTTGTTGATGGTCTCGATCATATGCACAGGGATACGAATGGTGCGGGCCTGGTCCGCTATGGCGCGCGTGATGGCCTGCCGAATCCACCAGGTCGCATAAGTCGAAAACTTGTACCCGCGCTTGTACTCGAATTTATCGACCGCTTTCATCAAACCGATATTGCCTTCCTGGATCAGATCCAGGAACTGCAGGCCCCGGTTCGTATATTTCTTGGCGATGGAGACGACGAGCCGGAGATTGGCCTCAACCAGTTCGCGCTTTGCCAGTTCCGCCAAACGCTCGCTGCGGTTGATGGAATGCAGGGTCCGGTTGAGTTCTTCGTAGGACGCCTGGGCCTCAACTTCAATCTGCCCCAGCTTCTCCTTGAGTTCCCGCATCTCCTTGATGATCTTTGCCCGCACCGCCGCTTTTCTAGAGAGCTTGAGTTTCTTCTCCAGCTTCTGGATCTCGCGGTACGGATGCCTCATCACGTCGAGCGTGTTCTTGATTTTCTTCTCAATCAGCCGCTTCTTTTCCAAATGGCTGAATTCAATGGCCCGAATGGCCATCGAGATTTTGACGACTGAACGGCCGAGCTCCCATCGATACTTTCGAATCAGGCGGCGGGATTTGCGCGCGCGGACCACCTTGTCGAGCTTGGCCCTGAGCGCCACGGATTCGTTGAATTTCTTGTTAATCTGATCGATGGCCTTGACGATCTCCCGGAGTTTTTCCTCAACCTTCTCGTCAGTCATCTCGTCGTCGTTGAACGCAGTGATCTCCTTGACTGAACGGATGCCCTTCTTTAGATCTCCTCCCAGGTCAATGATGGACTTTACGACCAGCGGTGTCCGAGAGAGCGCCTTCATGACAGCCATCTGTCCTCGCTCGATGCGCTTGGCAATTTCCACCTCCCCTTCACGGGTCAGCAGAGGCACGACCCCCATCTCGCGGAGGTACATTCGAACCGGGTCATTGGTCTTATCCAGGGCCCCCGGCGTCAGGTCGAGTTCCACCTCTTCAGAAGGCTCTTCAAATTTCTTTTCGAACTCGATCTTTTCAGGAAGGGGAGACTTGGGTTCTCCTTCAAGAACCTCGATTCCAGCATTTCCAAATACGTTAAAGATGTCTTCGATATCTTCAGGCGAATTAACCTGGTCGGGGAGCATATCGTTGACCTCGTCGTAGAGGAGGTAGCCCTTCTCCTTTCCCAGGTTCAGCAATTTATTAATTTGATCGTACTTATCTTCAATACCCAATGTTTTTGCTCCTTGTTAAATCGAGCACTTCCCACTTAGGCCGATTCCTATTCGGCAAAAATGCCGCCCCGGTGGCGGCGCCAAAAATTATCGATTCAAGTCACCCCTTCCTTTTCGTCAAAGAACTCCTTTCACTTTAGTATCTCTCCCGCGTTAATGGGAGAGATCGGCCAGTTCACGTGTCAATTTCTGCTGGTTTTGCAATAATTCCTTGAGTTGTACCATATCGCGACGCGACTCCGCATCCCTAATCTGATGTTGCAGGGCGATCTTTTCTCTCTCCAAATAATGACGTTTTAGCGCCTCCACGCAATTCACAAAGTGATCATGCGAGAGGGGCTCGACATTTTCATAGAGAATCCGCATAAACAGCTCGCGGTCCTCTTCCGAAGTTAAGCGGGAGAGGACTCGATCAGTGTCAAGGGGCTCGTCCTCCTTCAGGGCGACCAGGACTGCCTCAAAAATGCGTTCTGACGCCAAACCACAATAATAGGATGCTGATTGGCAGAAGGAAAGCAGCTCTTTAGCCAAATTTTCATCACCCATGACGGACTGCAAAATCTGGATTTCGACGGGCTTCAATCGAGTCTCCCGATCAACAACATTCTTCTGGAGTTGGGACTGGCGCACCCGGACGGCGCGCTTGAGTTCCGAGCTCACAAGGGGATCATCGATCTCAAGTTTTTCGGCCACTTTTTGTGCCATTTCCATGCGTTCAATGGAATTGCTGACACGGGAAACGTAAGGCAGCAACCAGTTTAGCGCCTCGGCCTTGCTGCGACTCGACCCGGGATGAACCTTTTCGCGGGCCTTTTCGATCAGATAATCGAGATAAAAGGGTGCCTGTTTCAGCTGGCGACGATATTCCTCCACGCCAAAATTACGAATAAAGAGATCGGGGTCATTGCCCTTGGGTAAGGTCAATACCCTGATCTGAAACCCGTCCTCAAGCAACAAATTCAAAGATCGTTCAACTGCCGAAACCCCGGCAGAATCCGGATCGAAATTTACCATGATGTTCTGCGAGTACCGGGCCATGAGTCGGACCTGGCTTTCAGTAAGGCTCGTACCGCAGGAAGCAACCCCATTGTGGACTCCCGCCTGGCTCAATCCGATGGCGTCGAGGTATCCCTCGACCAAAATGGAATAATCTTGTTTCTTGATCGCCTCTTTGGCGAAATTCAATCCATACAGTATTTGGCTCTTGGAATACACCGGCGATTCGGGCGAGTTCAGGTATTTGGGTTGGCCCTCACCCAGGATCCGGCCTCCAAAGGCGACCACACTCCCATTCTCTCGAAAAATCGGAAAAATCACCCGGCGGCGAAAGCGATCAAAAAATCCGTTGCCATCATCGCGCTTGATAATCAGGCCGCTGGCTTCAAGAACTTCTGAATTACCGAAGGCGGCCTGGAGCTTTCCATACAAGGCTTCGCCTGACTGTGGTGCATATCCGATCTTAAATTTCTCAATCGCTTCAGGAGAAACTGCCCGGCCTGACAAGTACTCCTGGGCGGCAACTCCTTCCGACCCCGTCCGAAGTTGAGTGCAAAAAAATTCCATGGCAAATTCGTTCAGGCGATACAGCTCCTTGCGCTGCCTCGAGGTGGCGTCATCCTCCCTCGCCAGGCTGCGTTCTTCCTGGATCGGGACCCCTGCCTTTTCGGCCACCAACTTCACCGCTTCTGGAAAAGACAGACGGTCGATCAGCATCACAAACTTGAAGACGTCCCCTCCCACACCGCAACCAAAGCAATGAAACATCTGACGCGTACTATGAACATGGAACGAGGGCGTCTTTTCATTGTGAAATGGGCACAGCCCCTTATAATTTACCCCGCTCTTCTTGAGTTTGACGTAATCCGAGACAATACGGACGATGTCGACGTTGATTTTTAAGTTGTCCGCAAAGTCTGCCTTAAGTCGCATGGGAAATCAGCTTTCAGCAATCAGCCATCAGCTTTCAGCGGTCAGCTTTCAGCAATCAGCCATCAGCTTTCACCTAGCCGCGTGCGAGGTTCAGCTGCGTTTCGATGAGTTGGAACTATGCCATGGTAATGATGCTTCATGAGCCAGTCCGAAAACTCCTGATCCCAAAGGAACACTGGGAGCTAATCGCTGAGAACTGACGGCTGAAAGCTGATGGCTGATAGCTGACCGCTGAAAGTGCCCCCTTCACACCTTCAATTCAACGATGGTCACACCGTTTCCACCTTGTTCACGGGGGGCCGGATAGAATCGATCGACTTGAGGATGTTTTGAAAACATTTCTGCAAGCGATCGACGCAAGACCCCCATTCCCGTGCCGTGAATGATCCGCACTCGAGCTGCCTCCGCCAGAAAAGCCTGGTCCAGGAACTTGTCCGCACAATTCAGGGCTTCCTCGACGGAGCACCCAATCACGTTAAGTTCCGAAGTGGCCGCGGGCTGTGCCTCAATTTTCAATTTCGGATCACCGCTGGCCAGCTCAGTCAGGGGATTCACCTTCGGTAGGTCGGATTGGAGACCGACCGGCCGGCAGTCGCTCAGGGACACCTTCATCTTGAAGCTTCCCACTAGCACCTCTGCCGCGCCATCGGGGTCGATCCGGTGAATCAAGGCCTCTTTATTAAATCTGCGCACTTTCACCGTCTCGCCGACCCGGAACACATGCGAGGATAAATCGACCTCCTCGGCGACCAGCTCTGTCGGAACGGGACCCTCTTCGGTGAGCACCGCATTCAATTGAGCGGTTGCCCGGTCCTTGAGGCGTTTGAAATCCTGTTCCAATTCCCGCTTCGCGCGCATCCGCGCTGCCGACTCGTGAATGGCGTCCAGCGATTTTTGAGTACGGGCTTCCAGCTGCGACAAAAAAGCTGCAAAACGGCGATCCATGCCAGCCGCTTTTGCATTCCATTGCCGGGCCATGTCTTCTTTTTGCTTCTCGCGCTCCCGCTGCATGCCTTCGACTTCCACACGCAGCCGTCCCTGCTCGATCTCGTAATGTTCCTTTTCCTTCTTCAATTGGTTCAAAAACTCAATCATCGATGTCTGGGCTTCGGAAAGATGACTGCGCGCCTCTGAGACAATTTCCTGTTGCAGGCCCAGTCGGGCCGCGATCTCGATTCCGCTGGAGGCCCCGGCCACCCCCCCAATCAAGCGGTAGGTGGGGCGCAACGTCGCTTCGTCAAATTCCACCGAGGCGTTTACTGCGCCTTCCGCCTGGCTCGCGTAGATCTTCAACCCGGAAAAATGTGTGGTAATAATCGCAAAGGCGCCGGATTTTCTGAAAAACTCGGCCATGGCGGTGGCGAGGGCCTCTCCTTCGACGGGGTCGGTGCCTGTCCCGATTTCGTCGATCAACACCAGGTCTGTCGCCTTGACCGCTCCTGCCATGGAACGGATATTCGTGATGTGTGAGGCAAAAGTGCTCAAGCTGTCCTGGATGGACTGGCGATCTCCGATGTCAGCCAGGACGGCATGAAACACGGGAAGCGCCGCCCGATCAGCTGCCACATGCATCCCCGACTGCGCCATCAATGCCGCCACCCCAATGGTTTTCAGGGCGATCGTCTTTCCACCCGTGTTGGGGCCGCTAATCACCAGGAGATTCCTGCCCCGGTTCAGATGGATTGAAATGGGGACAACCGGCTTGTCCTGACGGCGAAGCGTGTCCTCCAGAAGGGGATGGCGCACCCCCTCCAGTGTCAATTTTCCCTCCGTGTTCAATTCGGGCTCGCAACAGTCGAATTCAATTGAGAATCTTGCCTTCGCCTGGCTCGTATCCAGTTTGGCGATGGTCGAAGCCGATTTCTGCAACTCCCCCAGCGACCCTCGCAGCTGATCGGAGAGGGCGGCGAGAATTCGTTGCACCTCGCGAAATTCGGCTTCGCGCAGAGCCGCCAGGTCATTATTCAGGTCGACCACGGCAAACGGTTCAATGTATACCGTTGCCCCGCTGGAACTGGTCCCGTGAAAAACACCGGGAACCTGTTTCCGTTGCTCAATGCGGACCGGGATGACAAACCGCTCATTTCGGATCGTAATCACCTCGTCCTGTATCGAGGCGTGCCTTGACTCCTTCTCGACGAGCTTGGAGAGTGTGTGCTGAATTTTTTCGTTTACTTTTTGAATCGATTTCCGTATAGAATCGAGCGCTGGACTCGCATCATCCGCCAGTTCACCGTTAGGGAGGATCTTCCCCTTAAGCAGCTTCTCGAGCGAGCGCAGGTCGGCCAGCGTCTCGCCCAGTTGGCCCATCGATGGGAAAAGCTCCTTCGCGCGTGAGAGCGTGGCCCGGGTCCGGTTGGCAGCGACAATCAACTTCTCGAGTTCGACGATCTGTAGGGATTCCAGCACGGAGGCTATGATTGATAACTGGGCAAGGATCTCCGAGATCTGGTTCAGTTCGCTGAAATCGAAACGGTTTCCCTCCGAAAGAAACTGCTTCAGCTCCGACGTCAGCCGGATCTCCCGTTGGAGAAGTTCCCGATCGGATTGGGGCTCAAGGAGGGGATGGCGCTCGCGTGCCAGGGTGGAAGTCAGATAGCGACTCACGATTGCCAGCAAGCCTTCATACTCTAGGGCTTGGAGATTGGAAGATTTCATTCCACCCGGGCGGGCCTGTTGCTCCGCTCTAAACTGCTAAGAATCAAAACATTTTAATATATCCCTCTGCACCCAAAATTGTCAAACGCTAAACCCGTTCATTCACCTCACCCTCTCCAGTACATTCGGGGCCAACTCCACCTCAGCGGGATGCCACTCGCGCCCCTCGCCAGGAAGGTTGGCACCCCCTGTTACGTGTACAGCGCTGAGGACATGGTCGCCCGTTTCAAGATGTTTGATGGCGCCTTCTCCACGGTTCCCCACAAGGTGTGTTACGCGATTAAGGCCAATTCGAATCTTGAGGTCTTGAAGCTGTTTCGCCGCCTCAAGAGCGGCTTTGACATTGTTTCAGGTGGAGAATTATTCCGGGTGATCAAGGCCGGAGCCGCCCCGGAGGCGATCGTCTTTTCGGGGGTGGGCAAGACCGTCGAGGAAATCGATTATGCCTTGGGTTGCCGGGTCGGGCAGTTCAATGCAGAATCGGTGGAGGAATTGAGATTGCTTGAAGCTCGTGCTCGCGTCCTGAACCGTTCCCCCCGTGTCTCGCTTCGAGTCAATCCCAACGTTGATCCTAAAACTCACCCCTATATTGCGACCGGCTTGCGGGACCATAAGTTCGGAATTGATACCCGCCTCGTTCCAGGAATTTTCCGTTTTTCCCGATCGCTCAAAAAGGTGCGCCTAAAAGGCTTGGGTTGTCATATTGGCTCTCAAATCCTGGCAGCGGAACCTTTTGTCGAGGTCGCGAGAATCCTGGCCCGGCACGTCAGGTCCTTGCGTCACGCTGGATTTGAAATTTCCACGCTTGATCTTGGAGGCGGGTTGGGAATCTCCTATCAAGAGGAGACAGGGCCCTCCCCCGAAGATTTGGCGCGCGGAATGCTGCCGGTTCTGGTCCCCCTCGGATGCGAATTGATCTTTGAGCCCGGACGCTGGCTGGTCGGACGCGCAGGCGTCTTGCTCACGCGCGTTCTCTTCACCAAGCGCAACGGACGCAAGCGATTTGTCATCGTGGATGCAGGGATGAATGACCTGATCCGGCCAACGCTTTACCATGCCCATCACCAGATTCTGCCCGCCCGCCGGAACCCCCGGCCCGGGAAAGCGCCGGTCGACGTGGTGGGGCCCATCTGTGAGACAGGAGATTTCTTCGCGCGCCATCGCCGCATGGACAAGGTCGCCGCAGGGGATCTGCTTGTGATCCGGGACGTGGGCGCCTATGGATTTGCGCTGGCGTCCCATTATAATTCGCACCCTCGCTGCCCAGAAGTTCTGGTTCGGGGGAAGGAGGCTCGGATCGTTCGCCAGCGTGAAACTTACGACGATCTTCTCCGCGGGGAGAAGTCAAGTAAATTCGTCGCTTCCTGACCCTCCCCATTCATGGGTTCGGCAGGCATCCGGGGCCGATGAAATAGTTCGTATTCCCTAAAATTCCACTTGACAGAAAGCGCAGTATTGATTTTAACTCGATTAATACGAAGCGAAATTGCACTAGGTCATTTGCTGGTCTAAACCAAACCCAATTGTTAAAGGAGGAGAAGTATGGCGAAAGTGATGACGAAGTCGCAGACGGTGGCGCACCTGGCAGGGAAGCTGGGTGTAACCAAGAAACAAGCGGCCTTAGGAGTCGAGGAACTGGCAGCATTGGCAGTGAATGAAACCAAGAAAGCCGGGCAATTTGTGATTCCGGGTCTTGGAAAACTGGTCAAGGTCAATCGGAAGGCTCGGATGGGGCGCAATCCCGCTACGGGCGAAGCGATCAAGATCCCCGCAAAGACCGTGGTGAAGTTCCGCGTGGCCAAGGCGGCCAAGGACGCGGTGGTTCCTCCCAAGAAGAAGTAGTTCGATTCATCGGTAAATCCTTTCGAGAGGATTGCAGGGCCAATGGCTTCGGTGAGCAGGCTTTGCAATCCTCTTCTTTTTTGTGGCTAGCAGCCATCAGCTTCGGTCTTTGGAATCGGGTGGTAAGTCGCAGAGACGTCCCTCGACAAGAACTGTTGTTGAGCGAATCCCTGATTGCCGGACCCTCGCCGCTGAAACCCCGGAACGATCCCTCCCGTTGGATTTTTCCGACTGCTTTCCATCTCCACAGCCATGTTGCTCCATGGCTACTCCTTCAATTCACCTTTCGCCTCGAGATATGTCCGTTCAATGTTGCCTGTGACAGCATTCTTCAGAGTTGTTCCATACTCCTTCGCGTACTTGGGGACCAGAAGCTCAGTGACGGCCTTCTTTGTCTCCTCCAACGAGGACCCTTTCTTGATTTGATTGGACACCGCGGTCACCAAGTCGCTGATGTACCGCACCTCCATCTGCAAGTGATCCTTCCCCTTCTGAACCGGTCCATGGCCCGGAATGACGCTTGTAAAATCCAGTTTTCCGACCTGCTCCAATGTGGGGGCCCACTTTGAGGGATAGGCATCACGCATGAACGGCGGTCCACCCGTTAACAGATCTCCGGAGATCAAAACTTTTTCCTTTGGCAGGTAGACCACAATATCCCCTCGCGTATGACCCAACCCAAGATAGAGGATTCGAACCTCCTTGTCATGTTTATGCAAGATCAAACTCCGCTCGAAGGTCATGTTGGGTACAACGATGGTCATGGTCTTGAGCTCTTCGAGGTAGCCCTTCTGGGAGTCCAGTTGATCCTGAACCTGCGTCCGGCGTTCCTCCGTCAGCGCGGAGCCGTCCGGCGATTTGCCAGAGTTGAGGGTTTCCTGAAGCCGTTGAATCGCCTCCGGGACATCCTTTTCGAGAGACTGTTTGACCGATGGGATCGCGAGGTGGAGGATGTCATCCCGCGTGCTGTGTTGGGAGATGAATTCGACGTTCTTCGGGAACGATTCCACATAGGCCTGATTCCCCTGGGTGTGATCGTTGTGCCAGTGCGTATTGATCACATAGCGGATCGGCTGGTCCGTCGTCTTCTTGATTTCCGAAATCAAATCGCGGGCCCAGGAGGGGCGAAGGTGAGTGTCGACCACGACGACTCCGTCCTCCGTGACGATGAACGCACCGTTGCAAAAAACACCGGGCTTGCCAATGGCGGCGTAGACCCCTTCGGCGACCTTCTCGATCTCGAAATATTGCGAAGCGAAGAGTGCCGCTTCATTGCCAGTGGCTATGACCAGACCCAACATCAATAGGAACCACACAAGAAATCTTTTCATCCGGGTAATCTCCTTGGAATTTTTTTGATCCAATCATGGGGCACGTCGCAACCTTCCGGCACAATCGCTGTATTTGCGAGCCTATGTGTTTCTTCAGGGCGAACTCGTTCTCGGGCTCGGGTGTGCGAACTCCTTGACAAAACAGCCCGGCGAGAGAAATATCACAGCGACCCGGGACACTTCACAAGAACAACTGGCTTATTTGAGCGAAGATAGCTTACAACAAGATCGTTGTTTTTCACACATCGAGTCCAACAAATTTTTAAGGAGATACTCCGTGAAAATCCGTAGAGCGCAGGCTTTTCTGATCGTCCTCCTGCCGGCCATCCTTTGCTTATCCTCCCCTGCGGCCGGTGCTCCTCAGGTGTCGTACTTCCTGGCCATGCCCAAGCCCTCGAGCCATCTCTACGAGGTGACTGTCCAGCTCGAAGGGGTCGAGGCGCCTTTTGTCGACGTCGCTATGCCGGCATGGTCGCCGGGCGCATACTTCGTGGGCAATTTTGGCAAGAACGTGCAGGAGTTCTCTCCCAACGACAGTCACGGCTCGGTGTTGAGGTTCGAAAAACTGGACAAACAAACGTGGCGGATCTATCGGGGAATGGATCGGTCAGTCAGCGTGCACTACAAGTACTATGCAGGACCTTCGGGCTCTCCGTCCGGCGGGATGGGCTTCAGCATGGCCCAGCTCGATACGTTTCACGCGAGCTTTACGGGAACAAGCCTGTTCATGTACGTCATCGGTAAGAATCCCTATCCGGTCGAGGGTCCCGTCAAGCTTACTATCGATGCGCCCCCGGGGTGGCGAATCTACATCGCCCTGCCGAAGACTCTGCAAACCAACGTCTTCATGGCGGAAAGCTATGATGCATTTGTGGATGCGCCCGCCGAGATCACTGCGGAGGCGAAGGAGTATGATTTTGAGTACCAGAAGGTTCCCTATCACGCCGTGGTCCACGGAAATGGCAATTACGATCCAAACAAGCTCGTCGAGGACCTCAAGCGGGTCGTGGCCTCGGCAGTTGATCTGTTCGGAGGAGCGCCCTACTCCGATTACACATTTTTCTTTCATCTGCGCCCGGGCGCGAAGGGGAGCGGGGGATTGGAGCATCTGAACTCGACTTCCATCTCTGCCGGAAAATACCTCTTCACAAATCCTGTCGAATACCGGAGATTCCTTTTCGTCTGTGAACACGAGTTTTTTCACCTCTGGAATGTGAAGCGCATCCGGCCCAAAGTGCTTGGCCCGTTTGATTACTCGAAAGAACAATATACTCGTGATCTTTATGTCTCCGAAGGAATGACCAGCTACTTTGGTGCGCTGCTCTTGAAGCGCTCCGGCCTGTGGTCCCCGAAGGATTACCTGGAGTATCTGGCCACCCAGATTACAACGCTTCAGAACAATCCCGGCCGGCACCTGATGAGTGCTGAAACGGCGAGTTGGCAAACCTGGTACAGCAGTGATAACTCCTCCAACACGGCCATTGATTATTACAACAAGGGCGAATTGCTGGGGCTGGTGCTGGATTTGGAGTTGAGAGCCCGCACCGGGAATCGGCGGACGCTCGATGACGTGTTCCGATACCTGTTGAAAACGTACGGGCTCCCGCAACCCGGGTTCGAGGATACGCGGGGATTTCAGGATGCTGTCGAACTGGTTGCCAAAGAGGGCGGTGCGACGGATCCAAGCTTCAATCCATTCTTCGACCAGTATATGCGAGGAGTCGCGGAGATTCCCTGGATTCGTTTTCTGCATTATGCCGGTCTCACGCTGGAGGAAAAGAAGGACAAGCCGGCCCCTTACCTGGGATTTGGCACCCGCACCGAGGAGAATCAGCTCCGCGTTTCCAGTGTGCGAACCGGAACGCCCGCCTGGGATGCGGGTTTGGATGTCAATGATGTTCTACTGGCCTGGAATGATGAGAAGATCGACCCGGGTCTATTCAACGATCGAATCAAAGAGATGAAAATTGGCGATACCCTCAGGTTCACCCTTTTTCGTGGAGATCGCCTTTTGACGGTCCCCGTCCAGATCGGCAGGGAGGAAAAGATCACCTACTCGATTGGAGCGGAGAAGGAAGCGGGCGGAGAACAACAAAAGATGTTCCTGAACTGGCTGAACGAAAAAGAATTTCCCCCGAAATAGACGATTGGCAGGACCCGCACGTTTAAGGAGGGGGATGCCGGGTGCCGATCTCAAGAAGAGACCGTTGACAAATGATGGAACGAGGTTTCCTTCTTATGCCGGCTGGCCGTCCGGAAGATTCATCTTGGAGGAGGGAAGAAGCATAGAGAACTTGTTTCGATGGAAGCGGAGTGAAGCGAAGGTTTCACCGGTGCAATATTCCGCTCACCACTCGATCACCCATGTCGCTGCATGAAAGCAGGCTCATATTGGGGGTGTGCGAGCTGGAGAGATCCCGCGTTCGAAACCCTTTCAATAAGACTGATTCGACGGCATTCTCGATTGTTCGGGCCTCAACGGAGAGATGGAAGGTGTACTGGAACATCATCGCGACCGAAAGAATGGCCGCCAACGGGTTGGCCAGGTTTCGACCCGCAATGTCAGGTGCCGATCCGTGCACCGGTTCATAGAGAGGGACCCGTCCGCCCACTGAGGCCGACGGCAGCATGCCAATCGATCCCGTCAACATCGCTGCTTCATCGCTCAGGATATCGCCAAACAAGTTGCTCGTCACGATCACGTCAAACTGGGAGGGATTGGCCACCAATTGCATGGCACAGTTGTCCACATACATGAAGCTGAACTGCACATCGGGGGAAGCGACTGCCATCTCCGAAGCGATGCGGCGCCATAACTGTGAGCTTTCCATGACATTGGCTTTGTCGACGGAGCAAATCCTGCGGCGGCGGGAGCGGGCCAATTCGACAGCCATTTTGATGATTCGCTCGACTTCCACAACCGAGTAAATCTCGGTATTAAAGGCCACGACTGCGTCTTTGACCTCCGTCACCCTGTGGGAGGCGTCGTAGCGAATCCCGTCTGGTGCAACGAGGGCCGCAAACCCCCGCGGATTTCCAAAATAAATTCCGCCGGTCAACTCACGCACAATCAGTAAATCGACGCCCTCGATGACTTCGGGTTTCAAGGTGGAGGCATCCTTGAGAGCGGCGAAGATGCGAGCGGGTCGAAGGTTGGCATAGTTTCCCAATGCCTTCCTGATTCCCAAGAGACCCCTCTCAGGTTTCAGCGCTGTAGGATTGGTGTCCCACTTGGGGCCGCCAATGGCTCCGAGCAAGACAGCGTCGGACTCCTCGCAGGCCTTGATGGTCTCATCGGGCAGAGGAACCCCCGTGGCATCAAGGGCTGCCCCCCCAATCAGGGCGGACTGCGTCTCCACCGCGTGGTCGAATCGCTGGCCGATAGCCCGGACTACCTTCAAGGCTTCCGCGGTGACTTCCTGGCCTATTCCATCTCCCGGAAGGATCGTCAGTTTGAGTTTCATTCGTCCTCTTTCAAAAGAAACGGCGGTCTTCTGACCGCCGTGATACATAACATAAAATTGGGAGGGAAGTGAAGCCCCGCAATGGCTATCCTCAATCCGTTGCCAGCAAGCAGATTCCCCCTCTCACTCAAGCACTATGAGATTTCTTTTTCTCGCGCTCGATCTTCCGTCTCACGTACTCCAGCAGTCCGCCCGCTTGCATCATTTCGCGCGCAAAATCGGGGATCGGGGTGAACAAATAGGCCTTGCGCTTACTCAGATTCGTTATGGTCCCCGTCGCGATGTTCACCTCCACTTCGTCCCCCATGGAAGTTTCTCCGCAAAACCCTTCACATTCGATCGCAAGGAACCCATTGTTGATGGCATTGCGATAGAAGATTCGAGCGAAACTGGTGGCAATGACTCCGGCAATCTGGGCGCCACGCAGCGCCCAGACGGCATGCTCGCGCGAAGAGCCGCATCCAAAGTCCTCTGCCACCACAAGGAAATCCCCGGGCTTCACCTTCTTGACAAAATCGGGGTCGATGTCCTCCATGGCATGCTTTGCGAGTTCCGCCTCTTCGTGCACATTGAGGTAGCGGGCGGGAATGATTTCGTCCGTATTGATGTGTGGCCGCGAATAAACGTGAGCTCGTCCAGTCATGGAATCGGTACGCCCCTCTTTGGTTCTTGTTAAGAGCGGTCAGCGATCAGCGGTCAGCTGTCAGCAATCAGCTATCAGCTTTCAGTCATCAGCTTTCAGTCATCAGCTTTCAGCCATCAGCTTTCAGCTAGAATCCACCACGATCCACCAGACAAAGGAATCTATATTGACTGCTTACAATTTATCCAGTTCGAGATACATCTGTCAGTCTGATTGCTGACTGCTGATAGCTGAAAGCTGAAAGCTGTTTCACAGATACTTCCTTGGATCGGCGATCTTTCCTTCGATTGCCGAAGCGGCGACGGTGGCCGGCGAGGCGAGGAAGACTTCACTCTTGGGATGACCCATCCGCCCGACAAAGTTTCTATTCGTTGTGGAGATGCAGCGTTCCCCTTCGGCCAGAACCCCCATGTAGCCCCCCAGACAAGCGCCGCACGTCGGGGTAGAGATGGCACAGCCGGCGTCTGTGAAAATCTCGAAGAGACCTTCCCGCAGGGCCTGGTTGTAAATGGATGTGGTGGCGGGGACCACCATCGTTCGGCAACTGCGCGCCACGTGCCGCCCTCGCAGCACCTGGGCGGCAATGCGCAAGTCCTCAATGCGGGCGTTGGTGCAGGACCCGATGTAAGCTTGATCGAGGGCGATGTTGTCTTTCGTCACGCGGCTCACGCCCACTCCGTTGGAAGGAAGGTGGGGGAGGGCCACCATGGGTTCCATCTCGTTGACTTGAATTTGGAGGGTTCGCGCATAGGTGGCGTCCGCATCGGAATAGGCCGGCTCGAAGGCCTTGTCCTTGGAATGCGGTTTCTGTCGAAGATATTCGAAAGTCACCGCGTCGGGGGCAATCACCCCCGACTTCGCCCCCGCTTCAACCGCCATGTTGGTCAAAGTCATGCGCGATTCCATCGAGAGTCCATCAATGGTGGAGCCCACCCACTCCATCGCCATGTAGCGGGCCCCGTCCACGCCGATCTGACGGATCACCTCAAGGATGATGTCTTTGGAATAAACGCCGGAAGGAATCTCTCCCTCGACCACGATCTTCATGGAGGCCGGGATCTTGAACCACAGTTCGCCGGTGGCGAGCGCGGCTGCCAGGTCGGTTGAGCCGATCCCGGTGGAGAAGCATCCAAACGCGCCATAAGTGCAGGAGTGTGAATCCGCCCCAATCACGGTCGTGCCGGGCAAAATGTGCCCCATCTCTGGCAGGAGCGCATGACAGATCCCATGTCTCCCGATCTCATAGTAATGCTCGATCCCTTGCTGTTCGACCCACTGGCGGAGGATTTTTGCCAGGAGGGCCGATTGAATATCTTTGTTGGGAACGAAATGGTCTGGGGTGACGACGATTTTAGAGGGATCAAAAATCTTCTCCACCCCGATGGATTTCAGCATGGAAATGGCAGGCGGAGTCGTCACCTCGTGACACATGATGAGGTCAATGCGACCGTTCACCAGTTCGCCCGGCGAGACCACGTCCCGTCCTGAGTGTTTTGCCAGGATTTTTTCCGTAATGGTTTGCGCCATAAGTTCCTTGTTCACGATGCGAGTCCGCAATCGAAGTCAGAGGCCAGAAATCAGAGTTTGAGTTATGAGACGCAAATTCTGACGCGGAAGAGATGATTAATCCACTAATTTATCTCATCTGTCCAGGAGCCACTGACCAACCGCGCCATACTGCCAACTGAGAACTGCCAACTGCACTCACACGGCCCAATCGGCGGCGTGATCCTCACCGGGTTGGGGTGACTCGAAAACACCGACGTTCCCGCTATCCACCTCCAATGCCTTTTCGTGTCGCCTGCGTTCCAAGAGTGCCTTATTAATAGCGTTTAGATAAGCCCGGGCACTCGCTTCGGTGACATCGGTGGACGCTGCTTTTCCCGTAAAGTTGTGGGTGCCGAACTGGACATGGACGAAGGCTTCCGCCACCGCATCTTTTCCGCGCGTGACCGACTTCAGAGAATAATCGAGCAACTTGCCCGGCATGCCGGTAATGCGGTCGATGGCGTTGTACGTGGCATCGACCGGACCGTCTCCCACGGCTGAATCCGCCAGGACCTCATCCCCATGGGCCAGCTTGAGGGTCGCCGATCCAAATCCCTCATTGCCGCCGATGGTCTGAAGGTACTTCAACGAATAGGATTCGGGCACGTGCTTTAACCCGTCATCAAGGATGACAATCAATTCTTCATCAAAGATGGCCTTCTTCTTGTCGGCCAGTTTTGTAAACAGCAAATAGGCGCGCTCGAGTTCTTCCTTGGTGAGGGTGTAACCCAGCGTTTCGTAACGCTTCAAGAGGGCGTGCCGCCCCGAATGTTTTCCCAGGACGAGCTTATTTTCCGGGATTCCGACGGATTGCGGGGTCATGATTTCGTAGGTCAGGGCTTCTTTGAGGACGCCGTCCTGGTGAATTCCGGCCTCGTGAGCGAAGGCGTTCTTCCCCACGATGGCCTTATTGGCCTGGACCGGCATTCCCGTGAGATTTGAGAGCAGGTGCGAGCTGCGGTAAATTTCCTCGCTCCGGATTTGAGTGTCACAGTTCAAATACGCCGGCCGCACCCTGAGGGCCATGACAATTTCCTCCAGCGAGGCATTGCCCGCCCGTTCCCCGATGCCATTGATGGTACATTCCACCTGGCGGGCCCCGTTCTGGATGGAAGCGAGCGAATTGGACACCGCCAGCCCCAGGTCATTGTGGCAATGGACGCTCAGGGTGGCGCGTGCCAAACTGGGGATCCGCTCCCGGAGGGTGCGAATCAACGCCCCGAATTCCGTGGGGATGCAATAGCCCACAGTATCGGGAATGTTCACGACGGTAGCCCCGGCTTCCACAACGGCTTCGATGATCTGGCAGAGGTACTCAATATCGCTGCGCCCCGCATCCTCCGCCGAGAACTCGACGTCTTCGGTGAGGGACTTGGCGTACCGGACAGCCTCGACCGCCTGCCGCAGCACCTCTTCCCGGGAGCGTCGAAGCTTGTGCCGCAAGTGGATGTCGGACGTCGCAATGAAGGTATGGATGCGAGGACGGGCCGCGTACTGGACGGCTTCCCAGCATCGGGCGATATCCCCCGGATGGGCCCGAGCCAGGCCCGCGATCACGGGCGTGCGCACCTCCTGAGCGATGCGGCGGACGGCCTCGAAGTCACCTTCACTTGCGATAGGAAAGCCGGCTTCGATGACATCCACGTTGAGACGTTCCAGTTGTCGGGCCATCTTTAATTTTTCCTCGATGTTCATACTGAACCCCGGCGACTGTTCGCCATCCCGCAAAGTCGTATCAAAAATGATGACACGGTCCATATCAAACCCTCCTTCGGATCCCCCCTCTTACCGGAGGATCCCGTTGAAAAAAATCCGGGTCATTCCCCGGACCAACTGTGAAATTGAAATGGGCCCGCCCGGCCGATACCACTGATAGCACCAGTTCATCATCCCCAGAAGGGCGAAGGCGGCGAGCCGCGGGTTCATCTCCTTCCGGCCCTGCTGCTTCAGAACATCCCGGACCAGCCCTTCCACGAACCGGATGTACGCTTTCTTCCTCTCCGTGATCTTCCGCCGCATCGCGCCCTTCAGGGATTTGTCCTCATGGAGAATCACGGTGACTTCGTGATTTCGCTCCTGCAAAATCAGCCGGAGGTGGCGCTCGATCATCTGCTGCAACCGTTCCCGGGGATCGCGCAGGCTTTGAACCGGCTTGATGACAACCTCGTCCGTCAGGTCCATTCCGTAATCGAGGATGGTGTAGAGCAGTTGTTCTTTGCTGGCAACATGATGATAAAGCCCCGCCTTGGTCAAACCCGCCGCCTGGGCGACGTCGCTCATGGATGTGGAATCGTACCCCCGCAGGTGAATGACTTTCGCTGCGATGTCGTAGATCGGATTGTGCAGGCGGGCTTTTCCGCGCGTTGAGGGCATGGGCGCCGACGGACTCCTTGCGACAGGGAATATGGACCGGCTTTGAGTCACCGTGGAACCGGTCCCATGGGTTTCGGGCCTTGGGGGGTCGGCGGTGAGCTACCGACCGGTCGGTATTCTAGGGAACGGCACGAGGGATGTCAAGGGCAAAAAGCGGTCAAAAAAAGCGGTCCTGGGTCTCCTCGCCCGTTCTCTCCCGCTGCGGGCCCTTTCATGGGCTCGGGAGAGGGTCGAACGTCTCTTGCCTGGCGTTTTCCTCTCCTCGGGATTTTCGCGGGGATTCCTTCTTTCCCTGGTCCCTCTTCCAGGCTGAACTACATGAAGGGTCTGATCGGACGCTTCGTTCCCGCATGACCCGGAGACGCGGGGAGGGCTGGGAAAGGGGTCCGCAGGGTGCTCCCGGATGCCCGGTCAGAGGGGATCTTGTATTTACCCTTCCCTCAGGAGGCCACTCCCGTTATAATATCGCCATTCCAGGCAATTGATTTGGAGGAACTCCATGGCGGGAAGGAGGGCTTTATGACCGGACCTCGCGTTTACTACACCGATTTCTCAGGCGGAAAACTGGTGGTTCCCATCTCGCAATCCGTCTTGAAGATCGGCCGTAATTCCGAGAACCACGTGATCCTCAACGATCCGTCGATTTCCCGGTTCCATGCTGAAATCCGGCCCCAGAATGGAAGTTTCTACGTGGTGGACGTCGGCAGCAAGAACGGGACCATCGTGAACGGCGAGCGGGTGACGGAGCGAAAGCTCGCGCATGGCGATCGCATCCAGCTGGGATCCAATCCGGCCCAGGCCTTGCTGTTTGCCTTGGAGGAAGTGAAAGACTCCGTGCTGGCTTCCATCAGTTCGACCAATGATTCGGCGGCGAGCAAAGTCAGTGCCCACCACTTGCGCATGCTTCTTGAAGTTTCGAAGGCGTTGAGCTCTTCTTTGATCCTGGATGATGTTCTGCACCGCGTGATGGATGCCATCATGGAGCTGGCGGGTGCCGATCGCGGCTTTTTGATGTTGAAGGATGCGCAGGGCGAACTTCAGATCGCCATGTCGCGAAATATGACCCGCGAAGCCCTTGAGGACAAGCAACATCGCCTGAGCCGGACCGTCGTCCAACGCGTGATCCAAACCGATCAGTCGGTGATTGTGTGCGATGCGGAGCGGGACCATGCGCTGCGGGACCAGAAGAGCGTGATTGCGCTGAACCTGAAGACGATCATGTGCGTGCCCCTGCGGATCTACCGCTCCACCTTTCAGGACAATGGCGCGGAGGATGCGCCCGCGGTCTCGACCATCGGGTTGCTTTATGTCGATAAACAAACCGTGACGCAGGTTTTCTCGGACCAGGATCTGGAGCTGTTTGAGACCCTCGCGGGACATGCGGCGGTTGCAATCGAGAACGCGAGGTTGCACCAGGGGGAGCTGGAAAAGCGGCAACTGGAAGAGGAGTTCAAGATCGCCCGGGAGATTCAACAAACCCTTTTGCCCAAATCACCTCCGGAGTTTACGTACACACGGTTTTCCGGGGTCAACATCCAGTGTCGGGCCATTGGGGGGGACTATTACGATTTCATTCCATTCGGGGAGAACCAGGTTGGCATCGTCATCGCCGATGTCGCGGGGAAGGGCTGTTCTGCCGCGCTCCTCACGTCCATGACTCAGGGGATGTTCTTGTCCGAGGCCTGCCCCGAGAAGTCGGCGGCGGAAACCATCGCCCGAGTGAACCACCATTTGGCGCAAAAGAACCCCAGCGGAAAATTTGTCACTGCCTTTTATGGGGTTCTCACCGACGGAGGCGAGTTTCGGTACTGCAATGCGGGACATAACCCGCCCCTGCTGGTGACAGCCGCCGGGGAGGTGCGCCCTCTGCGCGAAGGCGGAATGGTGATGGGGATATTCGACGCCGTTCCCTACGAACAAGGGATGGTCGCCTGGAACTCCGGGGATCGGCTGGTCTTTTTCACCGACGGCGTGACAGAAGCCCAGTCCAAAACCATGGAAGAATTCGGGGATGAACGTCTGTTGGAACTCATCATGACTCATCGCAGCCTCTCGGCGGAAGAGATGAAGGTCAAAATCATGGAGCGCCTGACCGAGTTCACCTCCGGCGTCCTGCAGCACGATGACATCACCCTGATCGTCGCAGAGCGGAAGTGAAGCCTTGGATTGAACGGTGTTTAGTTTTCACATGAGGTAAGCGCAATCGAGGAAATACAGACTCCCTGTCAACCAAAGGGCGGTCAGTGCGCCTTGTCGATACGGCCAATCCGCAGCCCATCGTAGAGTTAAGGTTCTGCTTGCTTGGACTCGCCTTTTGGCAACCCATTCCTCTTTCTCCTCTTGCCCTTGAAACAACCTCTGGAGCTGAATCACAATCGTATAACGATGTGGATTAGGGAAGGCCAAATATTCTCATTGAACGTCTAAACAGGGGACGAAAAAATCGAAAAAGGGGTAGTAAGCCTATGGAAAATCAAATGGAAAGCTCCATCGCACGGCCACACGCGACTCGCCACCATCGACGCGGAAGACTCACCTTCTGGGCCGCAGGGATCGCGGGTGTGGTGGCCATCTTGTGGCTGACCGTGCACCAGTTGCAAGTCAGTTACTCTCAAGGATATGCACCCGTGAAGGATCCCTTGGTCAACGCCCAGGAGGTCAGTGTCTTAGAACAGCAGAATCGAGCCTTTGAATCCATCGCCAAAGCCATCCTTCCCGGAATCGTCAACATCTCGACCACTCAGGTCATAAAGGCCCGGCCGGGTCAGTTTCCCTTCTCTAATGATCCCTTCTTTCAACAGTTCTTCGGACCCGATTTCCAGGGCGTTCCACGTGAGCAGCGGGAGCATGCCCTGGGTTCTGGCGTGATTATCAGCCCCAACGGCTACATCATCACCAACAATCACGTCATTGATAAGGCCACCGAAATCCGTGTCCAGCTTGGTGACCGGAGGGAATTTAAAGGGAAATTAATTGGCGCGGATCCCAAGACCGACATCGCCGTGGTAAAGATTGAGGCGGACGGTCTACGTGCCATCCCTTGGGGCGATTCCAAAGGGCTGAGAGTGGGAGAGAACGTCATGGCCTTCGGCAATCCCTTTGGGTTGAATCAAACCGTGACCCGAGGCATTGTCAGTGCGGTCGGTCGTTCGAATGTGGGCATTGAAGATTATGAAGATTTCATCCAGACGGATGCCGCCATCAATCCCGGAAATTCGGGCGGTGCGCTGGTGAACATCCGGGCCGAATTGATCGGCATCAACACCGCCATTGAGACACCCAACGGGGGATCCAGCGGAGTGGGTTTTGCAATCCCCAGCAACATGGCCCGGCAGGTGGCTGAAAGCCTGATCAAAACAGGGAAAGTGGTACGGGCTTGGCTGGGCGTGAGCATTGGAGATGTCTCCCCGGCGATCGGCCGCGCCTCTGGTTTGAAGGAAATCCGTGGCGCCATCGTATCTGAAGTCACTACAGGCAGTCCCGCTGCGAAGGCCGGTATTAAGGTGGGGGACATCATCCTCGAATTCAATGGCACTGAGGTTCAAAACAGGAGCCAACTCGCATACCAGGTGGGATTGACCCCGGTGGGCAACACCGTCAAAGCGAAAATCTGGCGCAACAACAAGGAGATAACCTTGGATGTCTTGTTGGGCGAGATGCCGAAATCGTTGGCCCAAGCCGGGTCCTCAGGTGAAACGCCCGCCACGGAGTTCACCAATGTGATGAATGGGATCTCCGTTCAGAATCTTACCCCGCAGCTGGCGCAGAGATTAAACCTGCCGAGTGACACGACCGGGGTGGTCATTTCATCTATTGCATCCGGCACTGTCGCCCAGGACGCCGGGCTGCAGCGCGGCGATGTCATCCAGGAGGTGAACCGCCAGGAAGTCAGAAATGTCGATGACTACAACCGTATCGCTTCGAAGATTGGGAAGAATGATACGGCGTTGCTTCTGATCAATCGCAACGGAGCAACAGTTTTCCTGGGCTTGAGCCCCGAGGGGGAACAGTAGTCGGAGTTGTCTTGATATTGGTCGAGTGTCTGGGAAGATCATTTTTCGGGCGTCCACTAAAGGCGCCCGAGAGTCCGACCAGGCCGCGCTGACCGGGGAGGGGAGGTTCAATCCCCCCTCTCCTTGCTCGAATGGTGTGACCCAGTCTTATTTTACCGAGAGTCCAGCCCTTCTTTTTCGTTGTTCCCCCCCCTCCCCTTGATGATATGATCTCGCACTTTCATTTCACAACCGGATGGCAGAGTCTCGCTGCCTTCAATCGTCCCGGGGAACCGGGGTCATCTTTGAAAAAGGAGAACGACAATGACCGAGAAGGAGTTCAGGGGAATTCACGGGTCTGAGATTCCAAGGGAAAGCGAAAAGGCTACCACGAGTTCTGAGGGAGGCTCTGGCATCTGTAAGATATTCTGCATTCTCCCTCCGCACATCCTGAAAGAAGTAGCGCATCGAGGGAGTCAAAAGCAGAAGCAGTGGGCGTGGCACACCCTGACATTGTCAGAACAACTGCGCGGTCAGCGGAAGGTGATGTCGCTGCTGGCCACAACGGGGTCCACCGCCACGGGGACAAAACGACGCACCATTTACGATGCCAGGCACGGCTCCAGCCTTCCGGGCAAATTGGTGCGTGGAGAGGGAGATCCGAAAAGCAAGGACAAGGCCGCAAATGAGGCCTACGACGGCTCGGGTGCGACTTATGATTTTTATTCTCAAGTGTACAATCGAAATTCCATCGATGACAAGGGCATGCGACTCGATTCGTCCGTCCATTATGAGAGAAGCTACGACAACGCCTTTTGGAACGGCCAGCAGATGGTGTACGGGGACGGCGATGGAAAATTGTTCAACCGTTTCACCATTGCGATTGACGTGATTGGCCATGAACTGACTCATGGCGTGACGGCGAATGAGGCCGAACTGTCGTATCAGGATCAGCCCGGTGCATTAAATGAATCATTCTCGGACGTGTTCGGTTCGCTGGTCAAACAATACAAACTGGGGCAGACCGCCAAGCAGGCAGACTGGTTGATCGGACAGGGACTGCTGGCCCCTGGAGTGAAAGGGGTGGCCCTGCGGTCAATGAAAGCTCCGGGCACGGCGTATGACGATCCTGTTCTCGGAAAGGACCCTCAGCCGGGGCACATGAAAGACTATGTTCAAACGAACGAGGACAACGGAGGGGTCCATTTGAATTCCGGGATCCCCAACCGGGCCTTCTACGAAACTGCCGTTCAGATGGGAGGAAACGCGTGGACGAAGGCGGGCAAGATCTGGTACGTCGCGTTGCGCGACAAGTTGCGCCCAGACTCCGACTTCGCGGCGGCTGCGCTCATGACCGCCGCCGTCGCCTCAGACCTGTTTGGCAAGGCGTCGGATGAGGTCAGGGCCGTCCAGGCAGGATGGAAGGCCGTGGGACTCTAGATCCCCGCGGTTGGAATCTGTGAGAACGACTCTCACCATCTCATGCGGCGCTCATCCCGATTTCGTATTGCGGATTTCGGAATGGGATCGCGGGTCCGCCGGCCAGAATCGGGCGGGTCTGCGCTTGTTTATCGCGGTGGGACCCCGACGCCATCAACACTAGGCTCGGCCCGGAGCGCCGCACGATTCGTGGCAGAACAACAAGGAACTGTGGGCTACGACCCAGGGCAAGGATCACCCATGCGTATTCGACTTGAAAGATCAGGAGGTTTTGCGGGGATCAAGCTGTCATCCTCCGTGGATACCGAGGAGCTGAGTCCGGATGAAGCGGGGCAAGTCAGGAAGATGGTAGAGGGCGCCACTTTTTTCGAATTACCGGACTCCATCAAATCTGCCCGACCCATGCCGGATCGTTTCGTTTATCGGATCCAGATCGAAGAGGGTGGGAAGACCAAAGCGGTGGAAGTGGATGAAGCCTCCCTCCCCGATCCGCTGAAGCCGCTGGTTAGGCATCTAGTGGATTCCGCCCGACGGAAATAGGCTGTTTCTCCCCATTGATAGGCTGCCGGTGACGTGTCCCTACAAATATTACCCTACGAGACCCTTGGTTTTTTGAAGCCGTTCCCTGATGCCTCCTCAGCCCTCGGGTGAATGTCTTGCGGACCCGCATTCCGAGAGGTTTTTCTCCTGCCTGTGTTAAAATAGATTCATGTTGATTCAAGGAAGCATGTCATGAGTGCTGGGCTCGACGTTGAGATCGATTTTGCCCGGGAGATCGAATCCCTCAAGAGGGAATTGAACGCGGTCATCCTGGCACACTATTATCAGGATCCGGAAATACAGGACATCGCCGATTTCACCGGCGATAGTCTTCAGCTCGCTCAGCAAGCGGCTGGGACGCAGGCGAACGTCATTGTCTTTGCCGGCGTTCATTTCATGGCTGAAGTAGCCAAGATCATCAACCCGCGAAAGACCGTGCTCCTCCCGGATTTGAAAGCGGGCTGCTCGCTCGCGGAAGGCTGCCCGGCTGAGGTATTTAAGCCGTTCAAGGCGCGCCATCCGGATCATCTTGTCATCACCTATATCAACTGTTCGGCGGCGGTGAAGGCCCTGAGCGATATTATTTGCACCTCCTCCAACGCGGAGAAGATCATCCGCCAGATCCCGCCGGGGCAGAAGATCATCTTTGCTCCAGACCAGAATTTGGGCCGCTACCTGATTCGCAAGACCGGTCGCGACATGGTGTTATGGCCCGGCTCCTGCATGGTGCATGCGATTTTTTCAGAGAAGAAGATCATCCAGTTGAAAGTCCTTCATCCCGGGGCGCTGGTGTTGGCGCACCCGGAGTGCGAGGAATCCGTCCTCCGGCTTGCCGATCATATCGGCTCCACGACGTCCATCCTCAATTATGCGATCGAGAGCCCTGCCCATGAATTTATCATCGCCACGGAGCCGGGGATCATCCATGCGATGTCGAAGAAGGCCCCGGATAAGGTGTTTATTCCCGCCCCTCCAGACAGCAATTGCGCCTGCAATGAATGCCCCCACATGCGGTTGAATACGCTGGAAAAGGTTTATCTCTCCATGAAAACCCGCTCCCCCGAAATCCTGATGGACGAGCCTTTAAGGCTCGGGGCCTTGCGGCCGATCCAGCGCATGTTGGAGATGAGTTGAGGAGTGCGGGTGTCAGCGATCAGCTTTCAGCCGTCAGCCATCAGCTTTCAGCCCTCAGCGGTCAGCAATCAGCTATCAGCTATCAGCGTTCGAGATTTCAGAAATGGGTTCGTGCGCATGGTTCCAGTTCATGAATAGGCGCGGACCTAAGACTCTGACAAATGTTCCCCGAATGAAAGGTCTCGGTGAAATGTGAGAGACTTCAAGAATCTCAATGTCTGGCGAAAGGGCCATGAACTCGCACTGGCCGTAAACGCAGCGACAAAAAAGTTTCCAAAGGAAGAGCAGTATGGGCTGACATCTCAGATTCGTCGCTCTGGTGTTTCTATTCCGGCGAACATTGCAGAAGGCTGTGGTCGCGAAAGCAGTGCAGAGTTCAGTCGGTTTCTCCAGATTGCGTTCGGATCGGCCAGTGTGCTCGAATATCATATCCTCTTGGCGAATGATCTCAACTTTCTAAACACCGGAGGCTACGATTCGTTGACAAAAGACGTGGTCGAGGTCAAAAAGATGTTGACATCGCTCATCCGGAAGCTGAAAAGCTGATTGCTGACGGCTGAAAGCTGACGGCTGATGGCTGACGGCTGAAAGCTGATTGCTGGTTCTCCATGTCCATCCCCTTGAAATCTGATGCGCTCCGCAGACTCGTAACCGGGTTTTTGCGCGAAGATGTCGGCTCAGGTGATCTCACAACCAACTTCATTGTCCCGGCCACAGCCCGGGCGTGCGGATGCTTCATCACACGGCAAGGGTGCGTCCTTGCAGGTCTGGAGATCCTGCCTCATGTGTTCAGGATTCTTGATCCCTTCACCCGCTGGGAGTACAGATTCCGGGACGGCCAGAGGGTTGGAGAAGGTCAGATCATCGCATCCGTAAGCGGTCGGGCACGCGCTCTCTTGACGGGAGAGCGGGTGGCGTTGAACATCCTTCAGCATCTTTCGGGAATTGCGTCGTTGACGCAGAAGTATGTCGAGGCAGTGGAAAACACCGGGGCCGGAATCTATGACACACGCAAGACGACCCCGGGTTGGCGGACACTCGAAAAATATGCCGTACGTTGTGGAGGCGGGCACAATCATCGCCGTGGCCTCTTTGATGCAATTCTAATTAAGGATAATCACCTCGCCGTCGCCGGCGGGGTGCAGCGGGCAGTGGAGCGCGCCCGGAGAGCATCCCCCCGTAATAGGGCTTTGGAAGTGGAGGTTTCATCGCCTGACCAACTCCAGGAGGCCCTTGACTTGCAGGTCAGGCACATTTTGCTCGACAATATGACTCCTCGCCAGGCTCGACATTGTGTTGACTTGATTCGCCAGCGGGCCGGAGGGCGACGGGTGATTGTAGAATGTTCCGGCGGGATCACCCTTCAGAGTGTGAAATCCTTTGCCCGGGCTGGTGCTGACTGGATTTCCGTCGGCGCGCTGACCCATTCCGCGCCGGCGGTTGACATTAGTTTCGAGATCGAGCTGGGAAGTTCCGGGCGAACCTCTCAAGGGGCCCGTCGAGGTCGTTAGTCGCTCACCCGCCGGGATCGTGCTGGAATTGGGAAAAATATCAGGGAGCCCAGGAACCCAGGGAATGAAAACACTTGGCTTTCGACGCATTGTTCCTCCCGGGGAAGTGACGGAATCTATATCGGCTTCTTCATTTCGCAGCGCCCTGATCAGTTTGGGTTTTGGTTTTGGGTCTTCCGGAATGGTAGAGATTGGATCTGCTGGGTTGGCGTCCAGGATCGGGAATGGCTTTCTCCACTCCCCCCAGTCAATCCCTGCAGGTCTTAAGGGGAAGGGACTTACATGACCAAGACAGACATCCTTGTCATCGGAAGTGGCATTGCCGGTTGTGCGGCCGCGCACGCCGCTGCCAAGGAGGGGGCCGACGTCCTGTTGATGACGAAAGACACCAGCCCCGAGGAGAGCAACACTTTTTATGCCCAGGGTGGGATCATCTTTCGCGGGGACAATGATGCGCCCGAAAAACTGGCTGCCGACATTCTCGTGGCGGGCGCCGGGCTCTGTTATGAGCCGGCTGTCCGGGTATTAAGCGAAGAGGGTCCCCGCTATGTCCAGGAAGTCCTCATCGACGAGCTCCAGGTTCCCTTTGATGTCGTGGACGAATCCACCGATGAGTTTGACCTGACCGCCGAAGCCGCACATTCCGTCCGCCGAATTTTGCATTACAAGGATGTCACGGGACGAGCGATTGAGACCGCTTTTCTGCAGGCCCTCACGAAGAATCCACGCATCCGCATTCTCGCGAATGCCACCGCCATCGACTTGCTGACCTTGTCGCATCATTCGCTCAACCCCTTGGACATCTATCAGCCGCCCACCTGCATCGGCGCGTATGTTCTGATGAATGACACGGGAGTGGTGGATACCATCTTTGCCAAAGAAACGATTCTGGCGACGGGGGGACTGGGACGAGTCTTCCTGCACACCACGAACCCGTCCGGATCTCGTGGAGACGGGATTGCGATGGCCTATCGCGCCGGAGCCCGTTGCGTCAACATGCAGTATGTCCAGTTTCACCCCACCACCCTGTTTCATCCCTCGGGACGGTTCCTCATCTCCGAGTCCTTGCGGGGCGAAGGGGCGCGGTTGAGGAGTTCGCGGGGCGAGGAGTTCATGAAGAGGTTCCATCCGAGCGGCTCGCTGGCCCCCCGAGATGTTGTGGCACGCGGGATCCACCAATGGATGATCGAATCAGGAGAGCCCTATGCGCTCCTTGATATTTCACATAAGAGCGCCGACTGGCTCCGGAGCCGGTTTCCGGGAATCTATGAGAAGTGCAAGTCGCTGGGCATCGACATCACGCAGGAACCGATCCCGGTGGTTCCTGCAGCACACTATAGTTGCGGCGGTGTTTCGGTGGACCCACTCGGCCGTTCCAATGTGGCCCGGTTGCGCGCGGTGGGAGAAGTCGCCTGCACCGGCGTTCATGGGGCCAACCGCCTGGCCTCCACCTCATTGCTCGAGGGGCTCGTATGGGGGACACGGGCCGGGTCGGACGCCGCTGAGAGAGCAACTAGATCTGGAGATCTTTACTTTCCCGAGATTGCCCCGTGGGTCTACGAGCGGGAATCGGTGGATCCCGCGCTCATTGCCCAGGATTGGCTGACCATCCAACAAACGATGTGGAATTACGTGGGCCTGGTCCGCACCACCAAGCGGCTCGACCGTGCCCATGAAATCCTGCGGGAACTCCATCTGGAGATCGAACGGTTTTATGACAAGGCGGCTATTAGCGATTCCCTGATTGGATTGCGCAACGGCATTCAAACCGCCCTGGCCATTCTGCTTGCGGCCATGGAATGCCGGGAGTCGCGCGGGTGTCATTATAGAATCGACTAGAGAGCAGCTTTCAGCCGTCAGCCATCAGCGGTCAGCAATCAGCTGTCAGCAATCAGCCATCAGCGGTCAGCGATCAGCTTTCAGCTGTCAGCAATCAGGAATCAGGCATCAGCGGTCAGCTTTCAGCGTTCAGTGATCGGCCTTCAACTTTCGGATAAGTGATGTCAACATCTTCTTGACCTCGGCCACATCGTTCGTCAACGAATCGTACTCTCCGGTGTTTAGAAAGTTGAGATCATTAGCCAAGAGGATATGATATTCGAGCTCACTAGCCGATCCGAACGCAATCTGGAGAAACCGACTGAACTCTGCACTGCTTTCGCGACCACAGCCTTCTGCAATGTTCGCCGGAATAGAAACACCAGAGCGACGAATCTGAGATGTCAGGCCATACTGCTCTTCCTTTGGAAACTTTTTTGTCGCTGCGTATACGGCCAATGCGAGTTCATGTGCCTTCCGCCAGACATTGAGATTCTTGAAGTCTCTCACATTTCACCGGGACCTTTCATAGGGGGGACAGTTGTCTGTGTCTCAGGTTCGGGCCTAGCTATGAACTGAAACCATGCGCACGGAGCCATTTCTGAAATCTCGAACGCTGATAGCTGACCGCTGATGCCTGAATGCTAATTGCTGAAAGCTGATTGCTGAAAGCTGACCGCTGATAGCTGCCCCTCTCACTTCAACCACTCATCAAACAGCGCAGCAATATTGGCATGAACGGCTTCGATGGAGCGATTGCCGTCGATGACACGGAAACGGGACGGCTCACGTCGTTCGAGCCAGACGTAACCTTCCCGCACGCGCTCAAAGAACTCTCGGGCTTCGGTCTCAAATCGGTTTTCATCATAGGTTTGGGCCGTATTGCGGCGTTGGGCACGTTTGAGGCTGGTTTCTGAGTCGATGTCGATGACGAGCGTGTGGTCGGGGCGAAATCCATCCAGCACGAGATCGTCGAGGGTGCGGAGAAATTCCACTCCCAGTTGTCGGCCAAAGCCCTGGTAGGCCCAACTGGCGTCGTTGAACCGGTCGCACAACACCAGTTTCCCGGCGGCCAGCGCAGGTTTGATGACCTGTTCGACGTTCTGGATTCGCGAGGCGTAATAGAGAAGCACTTCGGCGATGGACGTGAGACCGGTGGTCTTGGAATCCAGGAGGATTTTGCGGATCTCCTGGCCGATGGGCGTGCTGCCGGGTTCACGGGTGGCAACGACTTCGAACTGGCGGGCTCGCAATCGTTCTGCCATCAAGTTCAGCTGAGTTGTCTTGCCGCAACCATCGATCCCTTCGAAACTGATAAAACGCCCTCTCGGCATAGTGAGCCAGTGTAACCTGAATTTCAGAATTTGAACAACGGCGAACGGAGCAAACCTTCTTCGGATGCAAAACCTTAGTCGACTGCTGGGAGCTTCCCCTGAGGGCAAGCTCCAGGATCCTGGCCTGGACCGTCGAGTGGCCGTCTAACTTGTCAGGACCCCATGACGGATCCCCCTCTTTCCGTGGTAACCTTCATCTTGCATGGATACTCAAGAGATCCGGAATAATATTGACCGCCTGGAAGAACGAATCCAGCGGGCCTGTGAACGCGCCGGCCGCGACCGGCGTGAAGTCCAGCTCATCGCCGTGTCGAAAACAATTCCGGTAGAGGGGGTATCGTCGGCATTTCATGCGGGCCTGACCGTCTTTGGGGAAAATCGGGTGCAGGAGGCTGAAGAAAAATTCAAGGCCCTCGCGTCGTTTCTAGATTCCCGCGATCTTCGCCCAGCTGAAAGATCCGCGGGGGAACGGTTCAAGCTCCATCTGATCGGTCATCTGCAAAGCAACAAAGCAAAGCGGGCGGCCGAAATCTTTGATATGATACAAACGGTAGACCGCTTCGATGTAGCCCAGAAACTTTCCCGCTGCTGTGAACAGCTCAATCGCTTGTTACCCGTTCTGATTCAAGTGAACCTTGGCAATGAAGAAACCAAATCCGGCGTTGAACCGTTCGGCGTGCTGGAGTTGGTGACCCGGGTTTCAATGCTGAAATCGTTGCGCGTGCGCGGTTTAATGGCCATCCCTCCGTTTCGGGAGCGCGGTGAAGATGCTCGAGCGGATTTTCGCTCGATGCGAAAGCTTGCCCAGGAAATTGCAAAGCCGCGAATCGAAAACGTTTCCATGCACGAGCTCTCCATGGGAATGAGCCACGATTTTGAAGTGGCCATCGAGGAGGGAGCCACCCTGATCCGCGTGGGAACGGCGATTTTTGGAAAGAGAATTTGATCCGGGTTATCCTTGGGACTTCCTTGGACTCATTCTTGGCTTCTTGGATTTCCAAAAGAGAAGCGGGCATCGGCCGAGAGAACGCCCCGGTTTTGAATGATTCGACTGATTGGATTCGTTCTGGACGCATCAGATCCCGGCTCTTGGCATCTCGTTCCGAGTGGCGACCCGGGGTTGGGGCTCGCCTTTCTACGCAGGCCCGAGGACAGATCTGAACCCGTGAGGAGCAAGGCTGGAAGTGAAATGGACGGGATTGAAATTCACCCGCGGTCCACTGGCTGCACCTTTCAAGTTGTCGTTGTCCCGCGTGCCGGCCGGAACGAAATCTCGGGCGTGATGGGGGGAGCCCTAAGGCTGAAGACGATGGCTCCCCCGGTCGATGGGGCAGCCAACGAGGCCTGTGTGCGGTATCTTTCGAAACTTCTTCAACTTCCGAAATCCAGCGTGGAAATCATATTGGGCGAGCATCACAAGCGGAAGACGATTTATGTTCACGGGCTTGGGGTTGATGAAGTGCAACGGATCCTGACCCAGGCGACGATAAGATGAAAACCAGGAGACCCCCTCGAATCCCGGAATCCGTTTGGCTTCACCGTTTCAGTTGAGTCAGTTGATGCACGATGCCCAATGGCAGCTCCTGATTCCCGCGGACGCCATTCCGGAAACTGATTCCTTTGGGGAGCTTTACGTGATTGCGAGTTTCAGGATTTCCCTCCAAACCCGTGGCGCGGCAGGTTCGAGTGAATCGAAAGAATTGATGTTTAGCTTCGGCGAAATCCGCTGCGGATCGCGGAGCCAAGTGGCGGCACCGAGGGGCGACGAGACGAATTGATCCCATCATGAAATCAAAGATCCTAGATCTCATCCGTCGAAAGGGCATCAAGGAACTCCTCCGCGAGAACTATCTCTTGCTCCCGCTGTTCGTGCTGTTTGTGATTTCTTCATTCGGCGTGTACTCACCGCCCATCCGGTTCACTGCGGTTCATTTTGTCGGCGTGATCGCCATCACCGTCTATTCAGTAGCGGCGTTTTACCGTTACATTCTGCGTTTGGGGGGAGACTTTCAGTATGTGGAAGTAGTCGGCGCCCTCATCCTGGCCATCAATTTTCTGGTTCAACTGACGGGAGGACTGCATTCCTTCTGGTTTGGGTTGTACCTGTTGTTGATGATTGCCGTCGGCATCAACTACTCCCTGAGGGTCTCGTTACTCACGGTGGTCCGTATTGCCGTCTTGGAGGGGTTCAATGCCTTGGCGACGGCACTTCGCACCGATCAGCATTTTGAATCGGAGCGGTATCTTTTGTGGCTGTTAATGCTGGTCTTGGTGGCGATTGTGGGAGAGGCCTCGCTGGTGATTCTGAAGCGTCGCCTCTCGCAGGCGGAGAAGGAACTGGAAACCGCGGCAATCCGTGCCGAGGAAGAGGCCAGCGAGAGGAAAAAGTTTCTCCCGGTGTTCGCCCAGACGATCGCATCCCAGGAAGCCGAATCCCGCAGTGCGGACGGGGAGACGCAGGATCAGGCCGGGGACTTTGAGGCCGCATTTTTGGAACACCTGAAAGTGGCGCTCAAAGCCCATCATGTTTGCTTTTTTGTCCGTGACAACACGGGAGGCTTCCGGTTGGGTTGGATGTCCGGGGAGAACCTGGAGTTCAAGGAAGACGCGTTCTTTATTGAGGGTCAAGGCTTGCTCGGGTACTGCGCCAAGAACAAAACCTCCCTTATTGGAAGGCGGGGTCCGGGCGCTTCGGCCCGCTCGGGGCGCCTTGATTTTGTCTACTTGAAGTCGGGAGGGGATTTGATTCGAGCGTACCTGGCGGAACCCATCGTGCAGTCGGACCGAGTGGTGGGAGTGCTCATTGCCGACCGCGTGGAACGCCCGGATCCCGAAGCGCCCCCGGTTCCTGAGTTCACGCTGGATGAACAGCAGATGATGAAATCCGCTGTCGCCATCCTCGAAATGGAGTGGAAGAGAAATCAAACGGCTCGAGCACATCGCCAGTCCAATGAACTGCTGACCACGTTTTTCCGCATCATTTCCAAGATGAGTTCGACGCTGAATGTGGACGAGGTGTCCGCGCTCCTGTTGAAGGAATCAAAGGCCCTGCTGAATTATGACACCGCTGCGGTCGCTCTGCTGTCTGAGGATCGTAATTCCTATTCGTTAGTTTCAGCTGAAGGGATCGAGTTCGACCGGGACCTGCGAATCCCCGGCGAGGTGAAGACTTGGACCCGGTGGTCCATTACCTCTGCGGAAGACGCCCTGCTGCTTTCCGATTTCGAGCGAAGAACGGGCCAGATGCCTATTTACATGCCCAACGAACCTCCCCTCGCCGTGGGTTCACTCCTGGCCATCCCGCTGGGTCCCCCTTCGCAACGCCTCGGGGCCTTTGTTCTCACACACAGTCAGGCCGGACAGTTCGGCAACGATGTCCAGCAGTTGCTTCGGCTCCTTTGCCAGCATGTGGCTGTCATTGTGGAAAACG
This sequence comes from Terriglobia bacterium, assembly GCA_041494885.1. GTDB lineage: Bacteria > Acidobacteriota > Terriglobia > JAIQFV01 > JAIQFV01 > JAIQFV01. The sequence continues at coordinate 1,444 of JBGQBO010000025.1, read as the reverse complement.
CCATTAATCATCGCCAGATGGAGACCTTGGCGGCCACGGATGAATTGACCCATCTGCCCAACCATCGGCATTTCCAGGAGCGCATTGAGGAAGAGGTCTCTCGCTCCCGCCGGAACAAGAAGCCGCTCTCCCTTTTGATGGTGGATCTCGATGAGTTCAAGAAAATGAACGATACCCATGGCCACCCCTTTGGTGATGCGGTGTTGGGACAACTGGCTAGCATCCTTGAGCATTGCCTGAGAAGGGAAGACTTTGCCGCGCGCTACGGGGGAGAGGAGTTTGCGGTGATCCTGCCGGATACGGGCCGCGAAGGGGCGCGACAAACGGCGGAACGGTTCCGAGCCGAGGTGAGCCGCACCGTGTTTACCCACGAGGGAAACTCCGCACACCTCTCGATCAGCGGAGGAATCGCGACTTATCCCCGTGACGCCACCTCCAAGGAACAACTCATCGAAAATGCGGATCGGGCACTTTATGTGGCGAAGCGCACAGGACGTAACCGCATCGCGCAGTACCATGTGATCGAGACCATGCAGCTGCCGATCGAGTTTTCAGGCTGACGAGTGAAGTTCACGGACAGGACGGGCAGAGGTCACGAACTCCCGGGAGAACGTCTTGATAGCGGGGGTGGCTGGGGGTTTTTGAATTAAAAAGGAATATCGGGTATGATAGGCGGTCTTACCGGTAAGTGTGAGGGGAATCAAGAGGGGCTTTAAGTGGAATCAGGGGATCTAGTCATTTACCCGGGGGAATTTGCTGAAATACACGTCATTCTGGCCCAACTGGCTATGGAAGCGCGTGCTAAGCTGGTTTTCCTGGTGGACCGAAACGGTCAACCTATCGCATCGCATGGGGATAGTGTGACCGTGGATACGACCTCTCTATCTTCGCTGGCGGCGGGGAATGTGGCCGCCACGGAGGGCCTGGCCAAGTTGCTGGGCGAGCGGGAGTTCTCGGTTTTGTTTCACGAGGGGGAACGCGACAACATTCACTTCTCGATTGTGGCCCATCGCGCCATTCTGGTGGTGATCTTCGACCACAGCACGCCCGTCGGCTTGGTTCGTCTGCGCGTCCGAAAGGCCAGCGCTCAATTCGAAGATGTATTTCAGCGCATTGCGGCAAGGTTTCAGAAGGAATTGCAACCCACTGGCGTTGTCAGTGACTATCCATTTCCTGAAATCACGGATGATGATATCGATCACCTCTTCAGCGAATAATCCATCCGAGGGATTCCTAGTTGACCTTTATTAATTACGCCTCGCGAGAAATCAACTGCAAGATTGTGTATTACGGTCCCGGCCTGGGGGGGAAGACCACCAATCTGAATTATATTTATCAAAAAATTCACCCTGCCAACAAAGGGCGGATGGTTTCGCTCGCCACCGACACGGAGCGGACCCTGTTTTTTGATTTCCTTCCGCTGGAATTGGGATTGATCAACGGG
>JBGQBO010000024.1:0-79740 GCA_041494885.1 Terriglobia bacterium | reverse complement strand
CAGCGGACGCGGGGGGATCCCTCAATTCCAACCTCCACCAGAGAGACGTCATTTACACCACGAAGTGTCCCACCGATCCCGTACGCGGGATCGGTGGGACACTTCTTGAGGAGAGTTCCTAAGGTTGGAGAAAAATGTAGCTTCTCCCAGCTTCAGCTGAGAGGATTTTCCTTCGTGTAAATCGTAAGGAAAAATGAATCATCCCCCGGCTGCCACAGGGGGGATTTCCCTTCGTGTAAAACGTGAATAAACCATACGTTTTGGGCCCTGGTGGTCTTTGTGTGAGCAATAGGAACGAGCGATGCGGGTAGCCTCGAAGAAGGGCTCTCGTGTAGAATCAATTCATGACTGATGCCACGATGAACTGCCTTTTTTGCAAAATTGCGCGGCGCGAGGCGCCGGCCAAGTATGTCCACGAAGATGAATCGGCGGTGGCGTTTGAGGACATCCGGCCCCGTGCGCCCACACATCTCGTGGTCATCCCGCGCAAACACCTTGAATCGCTCAACGCCATGGGAGCTGAGGACGAACCCGTGATTGGGCATTTGCATTCGATCGCGGCGGCGCTGGCACACCAGCGTGGGCTTGATCAAACGGGCTACCGGGTCGTCATCAACACCGGCCGCAACGCCGGCCAGTCGGTCTTCCACGTGCACCTGCATCTGCTGGGCGGACGCCCCATGATGTGGCCTCCGGGGTAGAGCAAGAAGGGCGAAGTAAACCGCCGAGACGCTGAGAGCGCAGAGTTTAGGACAAGGCCCCCGAGCCCTGGGTGTCTTGACGCCCTCGGCGCCTTCTTTGCGGGCTTTGCGGTTTGCTTTACGGCAAAGGAATAGATGGAATCTAAGAGCTTCGCTTCTTGCGGTGATTCGACACCCAGCGCATGGTGACCCCAACCACCTGGCCCACCACATCGACGCCCTGGGGATAGGCCACGGTTTCCGGTTTGCAGGGAGAGAGCGGGTGAGGTACGAGGTGCAGGCGGTCCTTCACGAGGCTGCACCAACAGCAGGCATAGCGATCGCGAAGTTCCAGCAGGTAAATGGGCCGGTCAAACTCACTCTTCCAACCTTCCCGCGAAATCGAACACCGCTTGACATCGACCTGGACCAGGCTTCCCGGCTTGATCATCGGGAACATCATGAAGTCGTCCAGCCCGATCGAAAAGTAGGCATGATTTTTCAAATCCAACTGGGCGAGGAGCCCGACAGGCACTTCTTTCCAGGTCTTCACCAGACGACTTAAGAAACCCGTCGATCGGGGATCGAAGGAGGGATCCAACAAAGCCGGAAGAGGAAGGGTTTTTCCGTCTGGAGGCGAATGGAAGCTCATCGTCACCGGATGCGTCCTCTCCACCCGCACAAGGTTGTGATACTTCGACACCCGCTCCCGCGGCAGCCCGTACCACGTCAGCACGTCCGCGATATCCAAACGGTAGATGGCGCACAGGGAAAAGAGCTTGTAGATGTTGGGAATGGAATGGGCATTCTCGATCACGGAGAGATGACTGTGCCGGATGGCATATTGTGGATTTCCCTCGATTCGGGCGATTTCGAGACTCGCGGTCTGGATGGCTTCCTGGGTCAACCCCAGTTTCTCCCGCATATTTTTGAGACGGAAGCCGGCATCATCAGAGCGCATCAGTTCCTTCCCCCGGCGAGTGCTCCTCAGCTTTGTCAAGATCTTGACAAAATGAGAACCATTCGGCCGCTCCACCTATTTCATGGCATGATGACGACAGTATTAACGTGTGACCCCCAAAGGAAGATTGGCTAACGCAAATTTTCAGATCCAATCAGATACTCAAGGGACTCGAAAAACAATGTCCAAGGTCGATCACGCAATACCGTGGAAGGACACCCCGAGAGAAACCCGGTGACCAAGGGTGAACGACCATGTCGACGATGAAGATCCTGGATGCTCCCGGGTAAAGTCTCCGGCAGACCGATCTCACCGTTCTGTTTTGACAATCAGTGACGGGGGAAGCGGGCTTCAACAATGCTGTGCATGCCGCCGCGACTGGTAAATTCGCCCTTCACACGGGCCCAACGCGGCCGGCACGCCACGACAAAATCCCTCAGGATCTTGTTGACGGCGTTCTCGTAAAAGATTCCGAGATTTCGATACGCCAGGAAGTACTGTCGCAAGGATTTCAGTTCGACGCATTGCTTGTTCGGCACATAGTGGATCGTAATCGTTCCAAAATCAGGCAGGCCGGTCTTGGGACATACGGAGGTGAATTCGGTATTCACAATCGTGATCTCGTAGCGGGGAAATTGATTGGGCCACACTTCGATCTTCGGCAGCTTGACATCAATTCCCGACTTGGCGTGCTCTTTGGTGTAGTTCATGACAAGGGTCAAATGTTCTTTGGGGACTGCCCGATCCTGATTGAATTCTAATTGGAATCGGGCGATTTGTCCATCGATTTTACAGGTATTTTGATCCGCCCGCTTTCGTGCATGGTCGCGAAAGATGACGGATATTCCCCCGAATCTCAGATTGAAGAAAAGGCAATACCATGGGATTGGCTCGAGCGTGTCAGAGCTTGGGGTGGGTGACTCGTCGACTAATGGGGGGGTCGTCCGGTTAACCTATCCTGGGGGTAGAGGGGGTCCCGCTCACCCTGGTGGATCCCCTCGAACTCATAAATCTTCATAATTAGGCTGTTACGGCAGTGCATTGGTCCAGGCACAGCAGCCTCAATGTTTTCTCGGCCGTTCGAGCTTGCCTGAACCTGATTTTCGAGATTTGAACATGAGATTTCAGAAGCCCGGCTGGAGAGGTTCGTGGAAAATTTATAGGATGGCCAGGGTTGTTTCCGCACGACCAACGAAGCCTCTCTGTTGAAATCCTGGAGTTCAGGCTTAAATTTGGACGATTATTTGAAGCGCAACATGCGCTCACCGAGTGTCAGTTCTCTCCTGCCCTGTCGAATCCAGGTGAGAGACGGCCCGGCGCGATCCTTCCTCCTCGGAGAAAGCGCCGGGCTGCATCGAACTCGATTCTGAACACGGCTGTTGTCGATCGACCCTTCGGAGCACCCTCTCCATTTTCGATGCCTTCCCAGCGTCGTCTTCCTCCGAACCGTCCTGCCTCGCGGCGGTGCTTCCGGCCCATACCGCGGCCAAAGCTTCCCTTTGAGGGCACAACATGGGAGGCGCAATGTTCGTTTGACTTCAACCCCCTGACCTCCTACAATCGACTTTGAAAAGTTCATCCAAAACCGATACAACGAAAATCGCTTCGTTGGGGTCTAATAATTGAATGGTTTAAGACCAAGGACAGAAGAATCAAATGACGCGCAACTCGAAGAGAATTTGGATTTCTATATTGGGGATCTTCGCGCTATGCCTCGCGCTGGGCGTGGAATACTCGTCCGGCCCATCGGTCTCCAGCTCCGGTCTGGCGGCCCCTCCGCAGAATCCCCCACCCTCTAACCCGCCTTCGTCCGATCCCCAGGGACAGGAAAAACCCAAACCTGAAGGGGAACGCCCCGAGGGACCACAGCAGCCGCCGGGCGAAGCACCGATCAAGGGACCTAAAAAGAAGAAGAAGGTGGAGGAGGAGAAGCCCAAGGATAAGATCAGCCAAAAGCCCGGTGATGTGGCACGGATTACGGTGAACGTGACCGCGGTCCGGCTGGATATCGTCGTGACCGATGGACACGGAACGCCCATCCCCGGTTTGACGGAAAAAAACTTTCGTGTGTACGAAGATAAGGTGGAGCAGAAGATTGATAACTTTCAGCCCACGGAGGCCCCACTGACCACGGTGTTGATGATGGAGTTCAGCCGGGCGACCTGTCCACTGATGTACAACATGTGCAGTATGGGCTACTACACGCTCAGCTCGGATGCCCGGCAACTGGCGAACATGCTCTTCCAGGGACTCCGCGCCGAAGACTGGTTGGCCGTGGTGGCTTACGATATCAAGCCCGAAATCCTGGCCGACTTTACGCAGGAGAAGAAAAACCTCTACGAAGCCTTGCGCCGCATGCAGGTTCCTGCCTGGAGTGAGGCGAATATGTTCGACGCCCTCGACGACACGCTCAACCGGCTGGAAGAAGTCGACGGCAAGAAATCCGTCGTCCTGTTTACAACCGGATTGGACACCTTCAGTAAATTGACCTTTGACAAGATCCTGAAGAAGGTCCAAAACACCGATGTCAGCATCTATTCCGTCAGTTTCGGCGCGTCGCAACGCATCATGAACGACGACAGGATGGGCGCCGTCAACCGGCTCAACTTCCTTCAGGCCGACAATGAACTCAATACCTTTGCAAGGGATACCGGCGGAAAGGCCTATTTTCCCCGTTTTGAAGGGGAATGGCCGGGGATCCTGCAGGATATTATGGCGAACCTGCGCAGCCAGTATTCCATCGGATATGCTCCGTCGAATCCGACCCGCGATGGAAAGTTCCACAAGGTCAAAGTGGACCTGGTGGCTCCCGACGGGGGACCTCTCAAGGTCGTGGATCAACACGGCAAGACTCTGAAGGTCGAGTTGCGGTACCGCCCCGGTTATTACGCGCCGAAGGGATAGGTGTCAGGTATCAGGGGCCGGGTGTCAGGGAAGCGAGGTCAGAGGTCGGAGATCAGAAGTCGGATAAGATTATAATTTCTATTCGGCTTTTTTCCTTGTGGCTCATCCTCATTTCAATTTCAGACCTTTGCTTGTTTTTTTTCGGACTTCTGATCTCCGAATTTTGACCTCTGTTCTCTGTCCCTGACACCCGGCACCTGACACCCGACACCTTTCCCATGTCCCCAAACTCCTCCCCTCCTGAAAAATCCCTCGACACGCCTCTTTCCCGCCTGATTACTGAGCAAATCCAGGAAGCCGGCCCTGTCACCTTTAGGGAGTTCATGGAGCTGGCGCTGTATCACCCCGAATTGGGCTATTACAATCGTTCTCCCTCCCGGCTCGGCAAGTCGGGTGACTTTTATACCAGCTCCCACGTTGGCCCGATCTTCGGTTGGACCATCGGCCGGGCGATTGAAAAGGTTCTCGCAGCGGAAGAAGATTTTGCCGCTGAGGGGGAAAGCAGGTCGAAGCGTTCCCGGCGCTCCGTTCCAATCATCGAATTCGGCGCGGGCGAGGGGTTCCTGGCGAAAGATGTTCTCGAATATCTCCAGCATCAGAACCCATCGCTCTTTGAGCGAGTCCAATATGTCATCGTGGAGCAAAGCCCGGCACTGCGTCGCGCTCAGACCCGGCTCTTCAATCAGTACGCTGATCTTCAAAAGCGCGTCCGCTGGTGTGCTGCCGATGAACTGGAACCGTTCTCAGGCGTGGTCTTGGCCAACGAGTTCATCGACGCATTGCCCTTCCACCGCGTGGTCCTAACTGAAGACGGCTTCAAAGAGATTTTCGTCGATTTGAACGAAGGAGGCTTCGTTGAGAAGTTAGGAATGATCTCTTCTGCGCGCGTCGACGCCTTGATTCACGAGGTGGAAGTAGAATATGAAGAAAGTTGGGATAGCCCTTGGCCGGTGGCTCAACAGGCGGAAGTTTCCGTCGACGCTGTGGACTGGATTGGTTCTCTGTCGGAAAGGATGGAACGAGGACGAGTGATCATTATCGATTATGGAGATAAGGCCGGGAAGTTATATAGAAACCATCCGTCACAGGGAACGGTGCGGGCCTTTTTTCAACACCAGCTCAGCGATCGATATTACGAGCACGTCGGCGAGCAGGACCTCACGGCTGATGTGAATTTTTCCTTGCTCCTTAAGGCGGCCCTCGAGCATGGCTTTGAAGATCCGGAGTTCGCCACGCAAGCCGAATTCTTGCTCGAAAATGAGATACTGAAAGTCGTCGAAGATCGTGAGCGGGCCCTTCATCTGTCATCCGAAGAAGCCCGCAATGCACGGCGGCAGATTCTGAATCTCACCCTGCCGGAAATGATGGGGACACGATTCAAGGTGTTGACGTTGAAGAAATAAAGGGAACGGGCTGTCCCTTCGGAAATCACGCTCATGCGGGAGTGAAACAACCCATCGGCTCACCGGAAGGGAAGAATCAAAGGCCAATCCTCCCAGCAACGGGGACAAATCTCATTGAATTTTCTTGTCTCCTCCTTGTCAAAGTCTGAACTATCTCAAGAGTTTTTCTTAAGGGCCCGAATGACCGCCGTCAGGATCACGGCGCCGAGGATGGCGATCAGGATGGTATAAATCAACCCACCCTGACCGGCGAATCCCAGGGAGCGCATGAGGAAGCCCCCGATGATGGCTCCTACGATGCCGATGACGATGTCCATCAGAGCCCCGTATCCAGAACCCTTCATGATCTTGCCTGTTGCCCATCCGGCGATTAAGCCCACGATAATCCACCATAAGATATGCATAGTGAATTCCTCCTTAGGGTGACAATTCTATTCGTCGACCGTTTCCATTTACTGCTGCTGCGAATTCAAACGAGTCATTTTGATTCATTGCCTGCGGGAAAAGCTGCCAGGACTCCAGACCGGTAGAGCACTCCTCCGAGGATGCCTGCCAGGCTGGGAACCACTAGGAACATCCACACCTGCGAAAGTGCCCGTCCACCTACCCACACGGCGGGCCCCAGGCTCCGGGCGGGATTCACGGATACACCGGTAATGTTGATTCCGAGGATATGGATCACCACCAGCGTGATGCCGATGGCAAGACCTGCCATTTGGGAAGGCGCCCCCGTCTGGGTTGAACCCAGAATCACAATGAGAAAGAGCAGGGTGGCGACAAACTCAAAAACAATCGCCGCGGTCAACCCGTACCCTCCCAGATACCCTTCGCCCCAGCCGTTCTGCCCCAGGCCGCTCCCGGTGATGCTGTATCCGGTGAGAAGACCACTCGCGATCGTCGCCAGCACTCCCGCCGCCGCGAGAGCGCCGAGAATCTGGCCGGCGATGTATCCGATCAGGTCTTTGCCGTCCATGCGGCCGGCGGTAAATACACCCAGGCTGACGGCCGGGTTGATGTGGCACCCGGAGATGGGCCCGATTCCATAGGCCATGGCGATCAGGGCGAAGCCGAATGCAAACGCGATCCCCAGAAAACCAACATTTTTACCCGCTATCACCGCGGTCCCACATCCAAAAAAAACAAGCGTGAACGTTCCGATGAACTCTGCCAGATATTTCTTCATGAGGCCTCCTTGTCCTGTCGGGTAGCAACAACGTTTCGAAGTGCATGAGTTCCGTGACATCCCCCACGTACACGATCAAGTTGTTCCGATGAGATTAGAGATTTCGCTTGGAAGAGGCCTTCACCGCAGAAACTCATTTGCCGAAGGCCGTGTACAACCCGATGCCGAGTATCGCGCCGCCCCTGCGGACTGTCAACTGAACCGGCTTGCAGCACGCCGGTTCTTCAAGAAGTCGTTTGAGCAACACCCCGGAAAGGTCTGAGCTAAAAGATAATGCCACGTTCGGAGATCATAGGCAACGAGGGGAAGAACATTTCGAGCCTTTGGGAGTGCGGCGCTTCGAGCACCGCTCTACGGAAGGCAGAAGGTATAACGGAGCTGTGAATAGAGAGAGAATCCTGAGAAAGCGGAACTGAAGTTCCGCTTTCCACAGGTTCTAGGCCAGGATTTGAGAAAGCGATTTCGAGAGGAGCTGCCTCGTGAGATCGACCTTGTAAGCGTTTTGGGCCATGGGCTTGGCCTTCCGCACAGCCGCAGCGGCCGCGCGCTCGATTGTTTTTTGATCGAGCTTCTTGCCTCGCAATTCCCCTTCGGCTTCGAGAGAGCGCCAGGGGATGGGAGCGACTCCGCCCAGCACGACGCGCACATCAGCACACACGCCATTCTTCATCGTGCACTGAACCGCCGCCGAAGCCAGGGCGAAGTCATACGACTGCCGCTCGCGGGATTTGCTGAATGCGCCACGGGAGCCCGCCGGTGGCATCGGGATAAAGACCTCGGTGAGGATCTCGTCATCTTCCAGGATGTTCTCCTTCAGGATGTTGACTTCGGGACCGACGAAGAACTTGTCCAGGGGCACCGTCTTCTCCCCCTTGGAGCCCTGGATCTTCGCCGAAGCGTTCAAAGCCAGCAGCGCCGTCGCGGTATCGGAAGGGTGTACGATGTAACACAGATGTCCGCCCAGGATGGCGTGATACTTATTCTCTCCGTCCACCGCAAAACACTTCGCCCCTCCCTTTCTCAGGCAATCGAAGGGTCCGCGCAGGTACCAGCATCGAGGCCGCTGGCAGATCGAACCGCCCAGCGTGGCCTGGTTCCGGATCTGCGGCGCGGCAGTGACAAAGAGGGCCTCGACGAGCAACGGAAACGACTTCCGGATGATGGGGTGCTCTTCGATTGTAGAGAGCGAGGCGAGAGCTCCGATCCGGACCCCGTCGTTCGATTCGCGGACATAACGCATTTCGGGCAGTGTCTTCAGGCACACCAGCTTGTCCGTTGAATCCACGCCATCCTTCAGTCGTCCGAGGATGTCGGTCCCGCCGGCGCAAACCTGGGCATTCCCTCCGGCCGTGCTCAAGGTGCGGATAACATCCGCGAGTTGTTGCGGCGCGAAATATTCAAAAGCTCTCATGATGGACTCCGTGATAATTCAGATGATTCGCTTTGGTAGCCCCGGCGAGCGTCTTTCTCGCCGGGGGCTGTTTGTTCCAGGTATCATACATTTCCGGATGCATTTCAAACACACACGGCGGATCTAACAGCGGTTCGCCGTGAAATTCAGCGCGATACCTATGTCCTACTTCCCAGACTCTTCAACCCATCAATGATTTTTTCCGGCGTGATGGGATTTGACTTCACGCGCACCCCGGTGGCATGGAACACGGCATTGGCGATGGCGGGAGCCGTGGCGATCAGCGGGGGCTCCCCGACGCCCTTGGCGCCAATATTGTTCGCCGTATAGGGAACGTCCACGCTGTACACCTCGATGTCGACGGGAGCGTCCAGCGAGGTCGGAGGCCGGTACTCCAGCAGTGAGGCGGTGACCGGAACGCCGGTGTTCTTGTCGATCAAACGCCGCTCCGAGAGGGCGTATCCTGTCCCCATGGTAATACCCCCTTTGACCTGGCTTGCGAAAGTGTTTGGATTGATCACGCGCCCCGAATCATGGGCCGCGACAAACTTCAGCACCTTCACTTCGCCGCTTTGCGTGTCCACTTCCACTTCGCAGAACTGCGCCCCGAAAGCGTTCAGCGATTGACCCTTGGGATTGGGGCCCCGATAGCCTCGTCCCACCAGCGTGCGTTCGGGCATCGCCGCAGCCGCCACGTCAAATTTCATCCGTTTGTCGGGTTGGGCCGTGACGAAAATAAATCCGTCTTTGGAGCTCAACTCATCCGGTTTCACCCCCAATGAGCCCGCCGCCAGATCGAACAATTGCCGCTTGGCATCGTTCGCGGCTGAGCGGACCGCCGGTCCACTGGAAGCGAGAGTGATGGAGCCGTAGCTCGGCAGCGTGTAAGGCGTGGTTTCCGTATCGGCATTGGTCACATGAATCCGGTCCACCGGGACGCCCAACTCTTCAGCGCAGATTTGAGACATGACGGTGCGCGTGCCGGTCCCGATGTCGGCGGCTCCCGTCAGCAGGTTAATCGAGCCGTCCTGGTTGATCTTAACAATCGCGGTCGCCGGAGGCCCCCCGCCTCCGCCCCAGATTTGGGATGCCATGCCGACGCCATGCTTCTTAATTCCGGCGGAATCATTTTTGCGCCGGCGTTTTTCATCCCAATGAAATTTTTCAGCGCCCAGTTTGAAACATTCCGCCAGGCCTTTGCTGTGGTAAGGCTGATGAGTGACCTGGTCGACCTTGACGTCGTTCCGCATTCGCAGCTCAACGGGATCCATGTTGAGTTTGTACGCGATCAGGTCCATTAACTGCTCCAGCCCCCAGGAATTCTGGACGTTGCTGGGTCCACGCATCGCCCCCGGAGGAGGGGTGTTGGTGAACACGGCGTTGTCTTCAGTCCGGACGTTCGCGCAAGCATACATCTGTTGTGTCATGGGACTCGAATTGCCCCACATGGAACCGCTGGTATAAGCCCCCACCGCATTGATGGATTTCATTTCGATGGCGGTGAGGCGGCCGTCGTTCTTCACCCCCACTTTATAATGCTGGATGGAGGCGGGCCGGTACACTCCCATGAAATCCTCGTGCCGGGAGAGCACCATCTTGACCGGACGGCCGGTGCGTCGGGCCATGAGCACGGCCAGCATGGTCTGCTTGCCGGCGCCCCCTTTGCTGCCAAATCCGCCCCCCATGTGCGTGCCGATGACCCGGACATCGTTCATGGGAAGCTTGAAAACACGCGAGATTTCCTCCTGCACTCCAAACACACCTTGCGTCGACTCCCATACCCTCAAATGATCTCCATCCCAGGAGGCGACGGTGCCGTGGACTTCCATGCAGGCATGTTGTTGGGGTTCGGTGCGAAACGTCTCTTCGAAGATATGGTCGGCTTCTTTGAAACCAGCCTCGAGATCCCCACGCGTATGCACCGAAGGCTGGCCGATTTTTCGCTGCCCAAATCCGCCTCCCGTAAAATTGCCTTCGGGGAAAAATTTGACCGGAGATTGATCGCTCATGGAGACTTCCGGATCGAGCACAAAGGGCAGGGGTTCGTAATCGACCTGGATCAGGTGCGCGGCGTCATCGGCCTGGAGCTCGGTCTCGGCGGCCACCACGGCGATTTCCTCGCCGGTATATTTCGGCTCCAGGGTCAGCAAGGGAAGTGTCCCCGCGAAAGGATTACCCATGGCATATCGCTCCACATCTTTCGGGAGCAGGACGTCATGGACCCCGGGATGGGCGAGTGCTTTCTCTGTTGAGATGCTTTTCACGCGGGCGTGGGGAAACTCGCTTCGGATGGCCACAGCGTAAAGCATATGCGGCAACAGGATGTCGGAGGTATATTTGGCGCGGCCGGTCACCTTGTCGATCCCATCCACGCGGGCGATCGGCTGGCCCACGATCTCCGTCTTGGACCAGTCGGGCAGGGGCGGAACCTTGCGTGTCCGCACCATGACCCGCCGGCCTTCGATGTTGACTTCACTTTCTTCGTATTCCTGATCCTGCCCCGGCAGAACCGGTGGCTGAACTTTTTCGTCGTCAATCATGATGATGGCCTTTCTGATGGTTCGTTCAAAATCTTCGATCTCAATTTTCAGATCATCTCTTTATAAAGTTTTGGTAGCCGGGATGGATTCGCTCTTTCAGTCCATCCCGGGCCTTTGTGAGATGCCCTCAAACCTTTTTCATCATCCGCTGTGCTTCTTCGGCGGCGTCGAGGATGTTGGAGTAGCAGCCGCAGCGGCAGACATTGCCGGAGACGGCGTAACGAATTTCCTCCCGCGACATGCTCGGATTGCGCCCGATGGCGGCCTTCAGTGCCATCAACTGACCGGGAATGCAAAAACCGCACTGCATGGCATCATGCTTGATGAAGGCCTCCTGGAGGGGATGCAACTGGTCACCCTTCGCCATCCCCTCGATGGTTTCGATCTCGGAATGCTGGGCGTCGACCGCCAGTATCGAGCAGGAATAATGCGCCCGGCCATCCATGATGACGGTGCAAGCCCCGCACTCGCCGCGCGAGCAGCCGATCTTGGTGCCGGTGAGGCCCAACTCGTTTCGCAGCACGTCCGCCAGCGTGGCCCGGTTGTCCACGACCACCCGATGGTTTTCCCCGTTAACCTTCAGCATGATCATCGAGTGGAACTTGTCGACCTGTGGCGTTTCGGCCCCCATCAAGGGAGTATCGATGACGCCAAGATCCACTGTCGACAGCACCGCCGTGGTCGCGGCTGCCGTGCCGACCGTCGTGACAAATTCGCGCCGCGTGATCGAAAAATCACCGGACTTGGATTGAGTCACTTTTTCTTCGGGCATGGAGTGCTCCTTCGTCGTTAAAGCACTTTCAGGGTTAGGGTTTGAAGGCTGATTTGAGTTGGAAAGTATTTTCGTCATGAGACTTGCGATCTTTCGAGGTCGGGAGATAGCGCCGGGCCCTCGGGGGAAACCGGATTTCCTCTCCGGACTCCACATCACGACGGGTCCGTGCTTAAGGAAAATGGCTAAACATTTATAATAGCGCAAACGCCGAGCAAAGAATGCAAAAAAATGCAAGGAGGGGACCGATGATAGATGAAGATCGCGATTTTTCTTTGATGTGCCCTGATTCTTTTGTCGTATCCGTCGTCTTTCTTGGATGTGATTTACGACTTCAAGAGAGACGCCAGGTGAGCTCAAAGGCTTCGACTGGCGAACGGGTTGTGTTAAGTCGCTTATCACAAACCAATTTGTATTAACCAAAAATGAAAAGTACTTTACTCAGCCCGCTTGACGTCACCTCGGCTTGCCCTCGTGTTGACTTACTTGTCCGAACATCCTAGACTCCCCGTTGACTCACGCATTCCAACGAAAAGATTGCAATAGTGACCGCAGCCATCCGTGTTTTGTTTGTGGGGGCCACGGCTTCGGAGCCGAGGGACGAAAATGACCTTAAAACGAGAAAAAAGTCGCGCCCTGGGACTAACGCTTCTGGTATTCTTCATCTGGAATGGCATCTCACAGGCGCAAAGCGAAGCAAGCCCAAGAACCCAAATTGTTCTCCTCGGAACGGGAACTCCCCGGCCTGATCCGGACCGCTCCGGACCTTGCACAGCCATCGTGGTGAACGGTACTCCGTATCTCGTCGATTTTGGCACGGGACTGGTGCGGCAGGCCGCGGCCGCTCGCCGGAAGGGCGTGAAGGGGTTGGATCCGGTAAACCTCAAAATCGGTTTCGTCACGCATCTGCATTCTGATCACACGCTCGGTTTCCCGGACATTATCTTGACGCCGTGGGTTATGGGGAGAAAGGAGCCCTTTGAGGTTTACGGTCCCCCAGGAACCCAGGACATGGTGGAGCACATCCTGAAGGCGTACGAGGCCGACATTAAGATCAGAACTGAGGGCCTCGAGCACTCCAACAACACCGGATACAAAGTGAATGTGCATGAGATTAAGCCCGGCATCGTCTACCGGGACCAGAACGTGACTGTAAAGGCCTTTGCCGTACATCACGGACAGTGGCCTCAGGCTTACGGCTATCGGTTTGAGACCCCGGATCGCAGCATTGTGATCTCCGGCGATGCCAGTCCAGACTCCGCGATCTTGGATAACTGTCACGGATGCGACGTGCTGATTCATGAAGTTTATACACAAGCGTCGTTCGACAAAGTCTCTCCAGAATGGAAGCAATACAGGTTGGCCTTCCACACATCATCGAAGGAGCTTGCCGAGATTGCCACCAAAGCGAAGCCGGGGTTGCTGATCCTTTACCATCGAGGGAATGCAGGCTGCGATCAAGCGCGCACAGAAGAGTGTCGGGAGGCAGGAAGTGAAGAGCAACTGCTGAGAGAGATCCGACAAGGCTACAAAGGCAAGGTTGTAGCGGGGCACGATCTCGAGATTTACTGATCCGCATGGTACTGGTAAGGTCGCGAGCTCTTGCGCACGGACTGACCGCCTTCGCGCCAGTGCCTGCTAAGTTGGCAAACCGGTAACTGACCCACTACAATTCGCTCCACTCAAATTGACATTTGTATGCCGCTATATTATCATCGCGCCTTTGTTTGATGACGGGCTGACCTGCCGCTGGAACACACCTCAGAACACCGCAGTATGTGAGTGACCATGCCTGACGATATCAAGAAAGATCCACCGGAATCAAAACCACCCGCGCCGGATTCCGCCAAACCCGCGGCCGCTCCGCCGCCGGCAGGGCAAACGCCGGGACATCCTTCAGTCAGCGAGAAGAAAATGGCCACCAAGGCGGCAGCGGCTGCCTCGACGCCCTGGACCTCGCCGCTTGTGGAGGAGATTCAAAAGCGCTTTGCAGGCGCCGTCATCGAATCGCACACCATGGTCGGTCAGAACGTCATGATCCTGGAAACTCCTCCGCTCATCGACGTGTGCCAGTTCATGCGCGAAAACGAGATTATGCCCTGCGATTACCTGGTGGACGTCACGGCAGTGGATTATCCATCGCGCGAGAAACGCTTCGATGTGGTCTATGTCCTACACTCGTTTAAAACGAATGAGCGCGTGCGGTTGAAGATCTATGTCGCCGCCGACGAAACCATTCCCAGCGTGACCGCCATCTGGCCCACCGCCAACTGGCTGGAACGGGAGGTCTTCGATATGTTCGGGATCAATTTCTCCGGTCATCCCGACCTGAAGCGGATTCTCCTGCCGGAAGGTTGGAAAGGACATCCCCTGCGCAAGGACTATCATATTCAGCAGATGGATGACGAGTGGGTGAAAGCGAATTTGAAAATCGAGACCGGGCAGTAGAAAAAATACCGCAGAGGCACTGAGAACGCAGAAGATAAAGAAGGGACAGACACCGACTTTAAAGCAGTTTCGAGGTTAATGAGCGTAAGGTGTCTGTCCCTGATATGAGAAACGCAGAGTTATGCCAGACGTTGAAGAAAAAGTCATCACCGCGCTGCACGACCATGATACGTTCCTGGATTCCAGCGAACTGATCATCAACATGGGCCCGCAGCATCCGGCCACGCACGGGGTTTATCGCGTGCGCCTCCACTTGGATGGCGAAAAGGTCCTGGGGGCGGAGTCCTACATCGGTTACTTGCATCGCGGCGTTGAAAAACTCGGCGAGCACGGCGACTATCGCCACTACGGGCCCATCCTCGACCGCATGGACTATGTCGCCTCCGTGTCCAACAACCTCGGCTATTGCGAAGCGGTGGAAAAACTGCTCGGCGTCCAGATCCCGCCGCGGGCCCAGTACCTCCGGGTGATCCTGACGGAACTTCAGCGGATTGCCAGTCACCTGGTGTGGCTGGGTACGCACGCCATGGACATCGGGGCGATGACCATTTTCCTGTATTGCTTCCGCGAGCGCGAAAAAATCCTCAATATTTTTGAAAAATACTTCGGGGCGCGCCTCACCACGAATTCCTTTCGTATCGGGGGACTGCAGTTTGACACCTACGAAGGGTTCGAGGCCGAATGCCTCGATTTCTGCAACGATTTTCCCCGGCGCATTGCCGAATATGAGCAGATCCTCAGTGAGAACCGTATCTGGATCGGCCGGACCCGGGGCATTGGTATCCTGAAGGCGGAGGATGCGATTGCGCTCGGAGTGACGGGACCTTTGCTGCGCGCCTCCGGAGTGAAGTTCGATATTCGGAAGGCTTTCCCTTACGAGTGTTATGCCGACCTGGATTTCGACGTTCCGATCGGGGAGATGGGCGATACCTATGACCGGTACCTGGTCCGTAACGAGGAAATGAGGCAGTCGCGGCGCATCGTGATGCAGGCCATCGAAAAGCTTCCGGACGGCCCCATCATGGGAAAGGTCACCAAGGTCATTCGCCCTCCCGCAGGAGAGGTCTATCACGCCATTGAGGCGCCTAAGGGAGAGTTGGGTTTCTTCGTTGTGAGTGACGGGACGACCACGCCCTATCGCACGCGCATAAGGCCACCCTCGTTTGTGAACCTCCAGGCATTGCCGTCCATGGTGCGGGGGCAACTGGTGGCCGATGTGGTGGCCATTATCGGCACGATCGACATCGTGTTGGGGGAGATTGACCGGTGATGGAATGGCGGCTCCCCATCCGAACGAACGATCTTAAGCTGAGGTCAAAGATTCAACGCTTGCCTATCCTGATGCATCCACTCGCCGGGCTGTAACTGATAATCTCATGGTTGAATATTTCCTGATTCCTGCCGCGCAAATCATCATCATCTTCCTGGTTCTCGTTCTATTTGTTGCTTACACCACCTATCTCGAGCGGAAGGTGGTGGCGTTCATGCAGGTTCGGCTCGGTCCGATGCGCGTGGGACCATACGGGCTGTTGCAGCCCATCGCCGATGCCGTGAAGCTGATGTTCAAGGAGGATATTATTCCGGCCGGGGCTGACAGATGGATCTTCATGTTTGCCCCGGTGATCACGATGATTCCGGCCTTTGCCGTCTTCTCCGTGATCCCCTTCAGTGACAGCCATACCACGGTGTTCGGCTATCCGGTTCACCTTTACATCACGGATGTCAACGTCGGAATCCTGTTCGTTCTCGCCTTGTCCTCGATTGGGGTCTTCGGGATCATCCTGGGTGGATGGGCGTCGAACTCCAAGTATCCATTGCTCGGCTCCCTGCGTTCCGCCGCCCAGATGGTGAGTTATGAAGTGGCCATGGGTTTTGCCATCATCAGCGTCCTGATTTACTCGCGCTCGCTCTCCATGGTCGACATCGTGAATGCCCAGAAGGACATGGGCTGGTGGTTCGCAATCATTCAACCCATCGGATTTTTTCTTTATCTGATCTGCGGGGTTGCCGAGACCAACCGCGCTCCCTTTGATCTGCCCGAAGCAGAATCGGAGCTGGTGGCGGGGTTTCATACGGAATACAGCGGGTTCCGGTTCGCCATCTACTTCCTGGCGGAATACGCCAATATGATTTTGATTTCTTCAATCGCCGTGACCTTGTTCTGGGGGGGCTGGCTTTCGCCCTTCCCGAACATCAAGGCGCTCTCGTTTTTACAGGTGGTGCCGGGGGTGGTCTGGTTCTTCCTGAAGGTTTATTTCTTCATCTATCTGTATATCTGGCTGCGGGCCACCCTGCCGCGGTTTCGCTACGACCAGTTGATGCGGGTGGGTTGGAAATACCTGATCCCGATTTCGATCGGAAATGTCATCCTGACGGCTGTTCTTAGGTTATACTTTGCGACTTAGTTCTTCGTCTGAGGGGCGCACAGTCCACCAAGACGGATGCCCTTAAAGGGCCTGGAAGGCTGGTAGATTTTCTGCTATGTATCGCTTAACAACGTTTAAACCTAAAGGTTTTTTTGCAGAGTTTTTCAAATCGATTTTCCTGCTCGACTTTCTCAAGGGCTTGGCGGTCACCTTTTATTATCAAAGGCCCAGTGAAAACATCACGGAACAGTATCCCAAGGAGCGCCCCAGCGTGGCGGAGCGGTTTCGTGGCGCACCGCGGCTGAACAAGGATCCCGAAAACGGCGAGACGTTGTGCATCGCCTGCAAGCTCTGCCAGTTGGCCTGTCCCATCGACTGCATCGAGGTGGGTTCGGAGAAGATCGACAAAAAGAACATTCTGACGACGTTCACTTATGATATCGGCCATTGCATGTACTGCGGGCTGTGCGAGGATGCTTGTCCCACACCGGCCCTTGAACTCACCCAGGATTTTGAACTGGCCACCTATCAGCGGGATTTTATCTGGGACCGAAAACGGCTTGAAGACGGGCCCGTCATCGTGAAGTATAAGAGGTAGCGCCCGGGCATGGAATGCGATGTGGAGCACTCAGCACCGCCATTCATCGGAGGAACCGGGAGCACCCCTGGCCAATGAGGGGCCGATGAATGAAGCCCGTGATTGAAATCCATCGATTTTAATCCCAGGGTAGATTTTCTTTCCTGCAGTAATTCGTTTCCCGTACCAGCGTTCGCTATAGCTTGCAATTTCCCAGAGTCGAGGCGGTGTTTCGTGCGGCAGGCAGCGGCTCACGAGGACGTCCGGGGTAACCAATGACTTTTGACCAAATCCTGTTTTACTGTTTATCGGCCATCGCCATTGCCTCCGCCCTCATGGTCATCACCCGCCGCAACCCCGTTCACAGCGCCATGTTTCTGATCACCACGCTCTTCTGCGTGGCGGGGATCTATCTCCAGTTGCATGCGGAGTTTCTGGCCGCCGTGCAGGTGATCGTCTACGTGGGCGGGATCATGGTGCTGTTCCTGTTCGTCATCATGCTGGTCAATCTTGAAGTCGTGACCACCGAGCGGCGCTTTAACAAACAGTGGGTCATTGCCTTGATCGCCAGCGCGGTGCTATTGGTTGAATTTGGATATGTGATTCTGCGGGGGAAAACATCCCTTCTTCCGCCCGTGACGGGACCGGGTCAGGACCTGACCCGGAAGAACTCCGAACAGATCGGCCTGATGCTGTACCAGAACTATATGCTCCCGTTTGAAATCGCCTCCCTGCTCCTGCTGGTGGCGATCATCGGCGCGGTGATCCTGGCGAAAAGGTGGGTCGCGTCAGACAAATGAATGAAAATCCCGGGTCGCCACGATGACTTGTCCTTTGGGTCATCGTGGGATCTTCGCTCCAGGATATTAAGACGCCGCGACGAGAGAAGCGATTCTCGTGGCAACCCGAACTGAGATTCGGTGAGATTGAAGTAAGGAAACGGACCCATGGTGCCGACAACAAATTACTTGATTCTGGCAGCGGCGCTGTTCACGATCGGCGTCATCGGGGTGCTGACGCGCCGCAACATCATTATCATTTTCATGTCGATTGAATTGATCCTGAACGCGGTGAACATCAACCTGGTGGCCTTTTCGGCCTATTGGCAGCAGCTGACGGGGCAGATTTACGCCATCTTTGTGATCACGGTCGCCGCCGCTGAAGCTGCCGTCGGGCTGGGCATCATCATCGCTTTGTTCCGGAACAAGGAGACGGTGAATGCCGACGAGATTGATTTGTTGAAATGGTGAAAAAGGAGACCTAACCGCCGAGTTCGCAGAGATCGCGGAGTTAGGAAAGAGAATCGAGTTCCTTAAATGGGCACTAAGACCCTGTGTTCTTTGCGTTCTCTGCGGTGAGTTCGTTTTTGCACTTGTCCGGCACTTTTGAGTCCTTATGAATTTTCTTAAGTACCTCTGGCTGATTCCCCTCCTTCCGCTGGTGGGCTCCTTTTTCAATGGAGTGTTCGGAAAGCGTTTTTCCAAGGCGACGGTCAACTTGTTTGCGCTGGGTTCGACCCTTCTCTCGTTCCTATGGTCGGTGGGCGGAGTGTGGCAATTGTCCCGGCTCTCACCGGAAGAACGTGTGTTTAACCTCAATCTTTTTGAATGGATTCCAGCAGGCGTCGCGCTCACCTCGCATGGGCTGTCGAAGTTTTCGATTCAATGGGGATATCGCCTCGATCCGCTTTCAGCCGTGATGATCCTGGTGGTGACCGGTGTGGGATTTCTCATCCACGTCTATTCCACCGGATACATGGCCCACGAGCACGGCCCCCGTCATGGGGGCTATTACCGCTTCTTCTCCTACCTCAACCTGTTCATGTTCTCCATGTTGACGCTGGTCCTGGCGAACAACTTTGCTTTGATGTTTGTGGGGTGGGAAGGGGTGGGGTTGTGCTCGTACCTGCTCATCGGTTTTTACTTCTACAAGAAGAGCGCGGGAGATGCCGGCAAGAAGGCGTTCATCGTCAACCGGATCGGGGACGCCGGATTCATGCTCGGCATGTTTCTAATCTTCCAGACCTTTGGTTCACTGGATTTCGGCACGGTCATGGCGAAGGCCGCCGAAGCCCCGCCCGAAGCCTTCGGGACGGTCGGAGTGATGACTGCCATTGGGATCCTGTTGTTCCTCGGGGCCACCGGCAAATCGGCCCAGCTCCCCTTGTACACGTGGTTGCCCGATGCCATGGAAGGCCCCACCCCGGTGAGCGCCCTCATCCACGCGGCGACGATGGTGACGGCGGGGGTGTACATGGTGTCTCGCAGCAGCGCGATTTACCATCAAGCCCCCACGGCCATGATGGTGGTGGCGGTCGTGGGAGGGCTGACCGCAATTTTTGCTGCTTCGATCGGTCTGGTCCAGAACGACATCAAGCGCGTGCTGGCTTACTCCACGGTCAGCCAGCTGGGTTACATGTTTCTCGCGTGCGGAGTTGGCGCCTACGTTGTCGGCATCTTTCATCTCATGACACACGCGTTCTTCAAGGCCCTGCTCTTCCTGGGCGCCGGCTCCGTGATTCATGCCCTGAGTGGCGAACAAGACTTGCGGCGGATGGGAGCGCTCAAAAACAAGATCCCTAAAACCTATCTGACCATGTTCGCAGCCACCCTGGCCATCGCGGGGATTCCACCCTTTGCGGGATTTTTCAGCAAGGACGAGATCCTGTGGCAGGCCTTTTCCAGCGAGTATGGCCGCTGGTGGTTGTGGCTGATCGGTGTGACGGCCGCGCTCATGACCGCTTTCTACATGTTCCGGCTGATTTTCCTGACGTTCTACAATGAATCGCGTGTCGATCCGGAAGTGGAGCATCACATCCACGAATCGCCGTCGAACATGATCGTTCCCCTGCAAATTCTTGCGGTGTTATCGGTGATCGGGGGCTTCGTCCAGATTCCAAAGTTTCTCTTCGGCGGCTTCGATGGTTTTGAGCGCTGGCTCGAGCCGGTGTTCAAGCATCCCGCGAGGGAAGCCGGTGCCGCGGCCGTCGAGCACGCTTCCCTGGGCGCCGAGGCCGGGCTGGCGATGGTTTCCGTGGTGGTGGCCCTGGCCGGTATCTATCTGGCTTATCGATTCTATTATCGGCCGTCGCCCGCCCCGGACCAGGTCATGGCGTCGGCGAAGCCGATTTACAAGACCCTGCTCAACAAGTATTACATGGATCAAATTTATGATGCCCTGTTTGTGAACCGCTCGAAGGATCTGGGCAACGCATTGTGGGCCTTCGACCGGGGAGTCATCGACGGCGGGGTGAACGGCAGCGGATGGTTCACGCGGTTCACGGCAAATGTGTCCTGTTGGTGGGACAAGTGGATTATCGACGGCTTGGTCAATGTCGTGGGCTTCACGGTCAAGATCCTGAGCTACCCCCTGCGGATTCTTCAGACCGGCTTTGTGCAGTCCTATGCCTTCCTCATGGTGCTGGGGATTATCGCGTTTATTTGGCTGTATGTTTTGAAATAGGGAGGGATCGGGCGAGCCGCCGTGGCGGAGATCGCCTTGCAAGACAGCCGGGTCGGTTTCAAAGGACCCGCTGTAAACAAGCCCGTGCTCTGATGCGCTTTTCTTAGGAGTCATTCCAACATGGATTTCTTTCGCCAGCACATTCTCTCGATTACGACATTCACACCGCTTGTGGGAGCCTTCCTTCTGCTCTTTGTCGGCAAGGAGAACAAGAATGCGATCCGTTGGATCGCCAACCTTTTCGGATTTCTCGGCCTGATGGTCTCCTTGCCGTTGTGGTTCTGGTACAACCGAGCCGATGGGGGGTTTCAGTTTATTGAGCGGCACGAATGGATCAAGACCATTGGCGCCAATTACAGCCTGGGGGTGGATGGCATTTCCCTGCTCCTGATCCTGCTCACCACCGCGCTCGGCGCGATTGCGATCCTGTCCTCCTGGACCGCCATCGAGCTCCGCGTGAAGGAATACTACATTTTTCTGCTCTTGCTTCAGGTGGGGATGATCGGAGTTTTTTGTTCCCTCGATTTCTTCCTTTTTTATGTTTTCTGGGAAGTGATGCTGGTGCCGATGTACTTCCTGATCGGCGTCTGGGGCAGTGATCGGCGACTGTACTCGGCGATTAAGTTCTTCCTGTATACGTTGGTGGGTTCGGTCGTGATGTTGTTAGGCATCCTGGTGCTTTACTTCCACATGCCGGAAGGACAACGGACTTTTGACTATATTCAGATCATGAATTACCTGCATGCGAGTCCGCTGGCGTCCAACGTCGCGCGTTTTGTGTGGCTGGCATTCTTCCTCGGATTTGCCATCAAGGTCCCCATGTTCCCGTTCCACACGTGGTTGCCTGATGCGCATACGGATGCCCCCACGGCGGGTTCTGTCATTCTGGCCGGCGTTCTGCTGAAGATGGGGACATACGGTTTCATCCGCTTCTCGTTACCACTGCTCCCGAACGAGTCCCAGTATTTCAAAGGGATGATGGCCGTGCTGGCCATCATCGGCATCGTGTACGGGGCGCTGGTCGCGATGATGCAAAAGGACTGGAAGCGGCTCGTGGCCTACTCCTCGGTCAGCCACCTGGGTTTTGTAATGCTGGGGATGTTCTGCTTCAACCCCAACGGCGTGAACGGCAGCGTGCTGCAGATGATCAACCATGGGATTTCCACGGGAGGGCTTTTCTTGATTGTGGGACTGGTCTACGAGCGCCGCCACACGCGCATGATCAGTGAGTACAGCGGCCTCTCTCATGTGATGCCCGTGTATGCCACCTATTTCATGATCATCATGCTTTCATCGCTGGGCCTGCCGCTGCTCAACGGATTCATCGGAGAATTCACCATCCTCCAGGGGGCGTTTCAGGTCAGTCACACCTGGGCCGCCTTTGCCGTGTTGGGCATTATTCTGGGCGCGGCGTATTTGCTGTGGCTCTATCAGCGCACGATGTTCGGCGAAATCACCAACGAGAAGAACAAAACCCTCAAGGATTTGAACTTCCGGGAAGTGGCCACGCTATTCCCGCTCGTGGTGCTGGCCCTGTGGATCGGGATCTACCCGAAACCGTTTTTTGAAATCCTGGAACGCCCCGTCAACAAGGTGGTGGCCACGGTCCAACCCGACAAGTTTGCCGTCGACTCGATGGGGAATTTGATTGTTCCGGAGAAGGCCAAGGCCGACCCCTTACCGACCTCCGTGCCTGCGCCAACCGAAGAAACAGCAGCTACCCAGCACGACGTCCCAACGACAAAGTCGGTGACCCCTGGGGTGGAGAAGAAGTAAGGAGGGCCGATCGATCCTCTGCCCGGGCCATTGAGGATGAAAGATGATTTTGACGTTTTCTGGGATTCCGACGAGAGGAAGCGGCGAAGCCGCAGACCGGATAAGACCCGGGATGGTTTGAACTCCGAATCTGATTGTGATGTTCACTTAAAAACTTCTCATGTTTAACCAATTCTTTCAAGTCAGTGACATCGTCGCGATTTATCCGCAGTTGCTGCTCGCCCTGTTTGGGCTGGGCGTTCTGATCGTGGATCTCTTCCTCGACCGCGCGTGGAAGGTCCTGAACGCCTTCACGGCGCTCCTGGGCATCGCCTATGCCACTTATGCCTTGTTTCAGATCCGGCGGTTCAATGTGAGCGCCTACAACGGCGCCATTGTGAACGACTCCTTTGCGGTCTACTTCCAGTTTGTCTTTTTGATCACCACGGCCCTGGTAATTTTTATTTCGGCGCGCTATCTCAACCTCGAGGGCGAGCACCGCGGCGATTACTATGCGCTGATCCTCTTCTCTCTCATCGGCATGAATTTCATGGTGATGGGGATGGACATCATTACCCTGTACATCGCGCTGGAGCTGATGGCCATTTCGGAGTACATCCTGGTGGGATACCTGCGGACGAATCGCCAGTCGAACGAAGCCTCCCTGAAGTTTTTCCTGCTGGGTGCCTTTTCTTCGGGCATCCTGCTTTACGGCATCTCTTTGCTGTATGGAATCAGCGGGTCGACCGACTTGCGGGTTATCGGTCAGAAACTCGCCGAACGTCCCCTGAACGACCCTGTTTCACTGGTCGCGTTGGTCACCCTGTCCGCGGGACTGCTTTTCAAAGTGGCGGGTGTCCCTTTCCACCAGTGGCTGCCTGACGCTTACGAAGGGGCTCCGTCCCCCATCACGGCCTTCATTTCCGTCGCGCCCAAGGCCGCCGCGTTTGCGCTCACGCTTCGCTTTCTCTTCATCGCCCTCAAGCCGCTCCAAGCCAACTGGATTCCCATGCTCTCCGTCATCTGTGTTTTAACGATGACGGTGGGGAACATCACCGCGATTTCGCAGTCGAACATCAAGCGGCTGCTTGCCTACTCCTCCATCGCCCACGCCGGGTACCTGATGCTGGGCATAATCGCGGGCAATGATTACGGGATTACCGGGATTGCCATCTACTTCCTCGTGTACATGTTCATGAACATTGGGGCGTGGACGCTGGTGGTGGCCATGCGGCGCAAGGATCTGATCGGCGACCAGATTCAGGATATGTCGGGGATGTTTCAGAAGAACCCGGTGGCGGCCGTCCTGATGCTGATCTTCATGCTCTCACTCGCAGGGATCCCGCCGACCGCGGGCTTCATCGGAAAGTATTATCTGTTCGCCTCCGTCATTCAAACCAAACATTACGGGCTGGCCATCATCGCCGTTCTCAACGCGGCCGTGTCCCTCTATTACTATTTCCGTGTGGTCGTTGTCATGTTCATGAACGATAAGGTGGATGAGGAGAAGATGGTGCTTTCTCCGGGCGTGCTGACGACCCTGGCCGTGACCCTGGCCTTCACACTCTTCATTGGCATCTATCCTGACCCTTTCATCCGCCTCGCACAGAATTCCCTCGCGCTTTTCCAGTAGTCTTCCAATTTGTTGAAACTTCCCTGGGGGATCTTCCCTGGGAAGGATGCTCCCCATTCGACATCCGTTCGAGTGATTGCTTTTTCTCATCCTCGATCGGCTATAAGACGTCGGCGCACCCGGTTCGCGGCAACCGGAGGGCTGCCTTCCCGGCGAGCTTCAGCGGGAGGGTCGGGTCACACCCGGGTCTGACGGCAGGGCGAATCCTCTTCCGATCCGCGTGTGATTTTTAAAGAGAGCTTCAGAATCTGGAGGCGAGCAAGCTGGCCACAGCTTCAAGGAACTGCTGGTCGGAGCCTCGAAAGGCGTTCGGTGCATCGCTGTCGATATCGATTTCTCCGAAAATCTTTCCATCACGCTGGATGGGGACGACAATCTCGGACCGGGTTTCCAGCGAGCAGGCGAGATAGCGCGGGTCAGCGTTCACATCAGGCACGTTGACCGTTCTTTTCTCGGCCACAGCAGCTCCACAGATGCCTTTGCCGATTGGGATGCGTGTGTGGGGGGAGGGCCTGCCCAGGTAGGTCTTCAGGGCGAGGTCGTTTCCATCCACCCAGTAGATCCCGACCCAGGTATAGTGGGCAAAATTTTCCTTCAACAATCGGACGGTTTCATCCAGGACGCGATCGTCGCTGGCGTGGGAGGAGACCAACGCTTCGACGGCTTCAAGAACGGGAGTGGAAGAAGTCATGGCAATTTTGGATTTGCGATTTCGGAATATTCAATTTCGGATTGCGGAATGCGGATTGCGGAATTCGAACCAATCCATTTCGGATTTTGGATTGAGGGCGTTCTCATTGCAGATTGCCTATGGGGAGAGTTGGCTTGGAACCTTTCGCCACTAACTTTTGATGCGTGATTTTCAATGTAACCCTGAAATTTCAAATCTCAGAAGTCAGTGATTCAGCAATCGTTATTCCAAAATCCGCAATATGAAACTCCGCAATCCGAAATCCGCAATTCAGAAACGCGCCGCCGGCGCGTTCAGGCGTTCTTGGATCCTCAGCCGGGTTTGAAATCGGGAACATTGTCGGCCTTGGTAAACACGGGCGCTGCCTGCTGATGGAGCTTCCTGGCAATGGACTTTGAAGTCTCAATCAATGCGGATTTATCGAAACCCACCTGGGTCTGAAGAATTTTTCCATCGTGGTCGATCAGAAAGATTGACGGGACATTGGTAATCCCGTAAGCGCTGGAGACCTTGTACGGTTCTTCGTCGATGAGGATTGGAAAAGAGAGCTGGAATTCTTCGGCGAACTGTTCCGCTTCATGGGGCTCGTCCTGAGCAATCCCCAGAACTTCAATGGGAGATCCGGCATAGACCTTCCAGATACGTTCCAAAAACGGGAACGTCATCTGGCACACCGGACAGCTCTTCTTGTAAAAAGCTGCCACGATGAGTTTCGATTTTCGCTCTTTCTCAAGGGAGTAGTCCTTTCCATCAATTCCCTCGAGCGTAAAAGCGGGTGCGGTCTTTCCTGGAGTGAGTGCGGGCATCTTGTAGAGACCTCTTGCGATTTGGATTGTAGGAATCGTTTAGCAGTCCCTCGATTCTTATAGTACCGTGAATGAAGTCAGAAGTTGGAGGGCAGAGAAAAGGTGCCGGGTGTCGGGTTCCGGGTGCCAGGGAAGTGAACCGAAATCCAAAGTTAAAGGCCCAATGCCCGAAGTTCAAACTTCAAAACCGCAGTCCTCAAATCACCAGGGCGGATGGTCTGACTTCTCGCCCCCAGTCTCAGGTTTATTTTTTCTGACACCCGACACCCGGCACCTGATACCTTTTTTCTGACTTCCGACCTCCGACTTCAGATTTCTGAGCGCGTCAAGCTCCATCGACTGAATCGCATTCCTCACGAGCCGCCGTGCGAGCTCAAAAAATGCTCGGCATCGATGGCGGCCATACAGCCAGAGCCGGCTGCGGTAATGGCCTGCCGGTACACATGGTCCTGCACATCTCCGGCCGCAAACACCCCTTCCACGCTGCTCCGGGTTCCGCCGTTGCGGGTAATGAGATAGCCGGCCGGGTCCATTTCCAATTGTCCTTGAAAAAGCCCGGTGTTCGGATCGTGACCAATGGCGATAAATAAACCGTGGCAATTCAAAACCGATTCTTCGCCCGTCTTCAGATTCTTCAGCCGGACCGCCTTGACTTCGCCATCCTGGACATCGAGCACTTCGGAGACGGTGGAATTCCAGATGAATTTGATCTTCTCATTTTTGAAGGCACGATCCTGCATGACCTTGGAGGCACGCAAGGAGTCCCGACGGTGCACCAGCGTGACCCGGGTGGCGTACTTCGTGAGAAACATACCCTCTTCAAGGGCGGAATCGCCGCCGCCCACCACCACGACTTCTTTCCCGCGATAAAAGAAGCCGTCACAGGTGGCGCAGGTAGACACCCCGTGCCCCATCAACTTGCGCTCGGATTCCAATCCGAGAAGCCGCGCCGAGGCACCCGTGGCAATGATGAGCGTTTCCGTCTGAACCACGCGGTTTTCATCCATGTGGAGGGTGAACGGCCGGTGGGAGAGATCGACCTTGGTGACCGCCCCCTGGATGATTTCCGCGCCGAACCGCTTGGCCTGCTCCCGCATGTCATCCATCAATTGCGGTCCCATGATTCCATCGCGAAATCCGGGGAAGTTCTCGACCATCGTGGTGAGCATCAATTGCCCGCCGGCTTCATGACCTTCCACCACCAGGGGATTGAGATTCCCCCGCGCCGCATAAACCGCAGCGGTGAGTCCCGCAGGACCTGATCCCAGAATGAATACTTTTCGTACGTCCATGAAGGCTCCCAGGAAGTGTGTCACTCAGATCGTTTGATTTGCGCTTGAGGCGCCCGCTCAGAGGAGCGGCTCGAAAGGGGCGGGGCCGCCTCTCCACATGGGGAGATCACAAGGTGCGCCCGAACGCTTCCTATAATTTCCAACAGTCCAATCCATCCTTTGGCCTTACCCCGGGTTTTCTCGCCCCTCTCCATCTGGAACGGGGAATGATTCTACCAGAGCGTCACGCGAGCGCCACCTTTATGTCGGAGCCCTCGACCTCCACGGGGTACGTATTCACCATGACGCTGGGATTAAACAGGGACTTCCCGGTCGCAACGTCGTATTGCCAGCCATGCCATGGACAGGTGACAATGTTGTCGTCCAGCATCCCTTCTCCCAGGGGACCGCCGCGGTGCTTACAAGTATTGTCAATGGCGTAGTATTTCCCGTGAACGTTGAAGAGTGCAATAGTCCTCCCCTCCGCCTCCACGGTTTTTCCAGTGCCCTCGCCGATCTCACTGGTCGATGCCACCCTCACAAATGTTGCCATCGCTGCTGCCCTCGCTTTCCCATAAGATTTTTCAGATAAGAACAAGCGACACCCATCGCTCCACCGCTTCTATTCGGTAACAACATCGGGAAGCAGCCCTGTTTCCCTCGCTCCGCAGCCACGATGGAAATCCAGTCTACCGGTCAAACTCAAAAAGTTAGCGTAAATGATGGAGGAGTGTCAAATGAAACTTCGCGCGCCTGACGACGACATGTCCTGTAAAGGCCGACGCCTCCGCGAGGATGACCCCATGAGCGCGAATTGCTTCACCGCGGGCTTTGAAGCCCTCGAATAAACGAGGGGTTTTCCGATTCTTGGCGATCTTGAAATCCGCTTGTCGGAGGGAGGAAGTTCGGGTATGATTTTTCGTTTACTTTGAGTGAAAACCCGCGAGACAGGGCGTGTTCCATGGGAGGGGACGACCGTAAGCCGCGCAATCAGCTTCTCTCACTCTCGTCGGTCGGGTTGATGTTCCCCATCTCGATTGCCATCGGCTACTACATCGGGAAGACCCTCGACGGATGGTTTCATACCGGCACCAAGATGATGATGCTGTTTGTCATCTTCGGGGTGATTGCCTCGTTCCTGAATCTTTTTAAGGAAGTAAGCCGCTATAACCGGGCCAACGACCCGGACCGCAAAGACGAAACCACTGACAAGGAACCTCATGAATCCGGGAAAGAATGATCAGGTCTCTCTGCCTGATCCGGAATTCTTCATGCAAGTATCACAGAACTTCGTGGTCTTGCTGGTGGCCTCCGTGGGTGTTCTGGCCATGAGGCAGAGCGGCCCCGCCGTGTGGAGCCTGTTGATCGGTGCTGCCGTCTCGGCGGCAAACTTCTGGCTGCTGAGCCATAGCATTCCGAAGCTGTTGCGCCCGGATCTCTCAGCCGCGCCCGCGTTCGAGACCGGGCGCATTGTCCGTCGGGCCTTGTTGGAGTTTGTCGGGCGATATGGGGTGGTGGGTGGAGTCGCGTACCTTGCCGTTCGAAATCATTCGGTGAATCTAATGGTGTTCGCCATCGGTTTGTCGTTGCCCATCCTTGCGATTATGGTTCAGGGAATTCGGATGGCATTTTCCGTTGAGCGAGTGAAGTCGGCCTGAATCCGGCTTCCCGCCTATTGAGTTTTGATCATGGAAGAAAAACCGCTCCTCATTACGATGTGGGTCAACAAGATGCTGGGACCCGCTGTGGCCCGTCTGCTGGCCCTGCTGGGGATTCACCACACGGGACACGGCCCGATTATCCCGGATCACGTGGTGATGAGCGTGCTCATTGTGGTGTTCATCATCTTGTTGATCGCAGTGGCGCGACGCCGTTACACCATGGTCCCGGGAAAGGTGCAGCAGGTTTTCGAGATGTTGTATGAATACCTGAAGACGCTGCTCGAAGAGAACATCGGTCATAAAGGGGTGAAATTTCTTCCGCTCATCGTCACGCTCGCACTGTTCATCTTCACCAGTAATATGGCTGGTTTGATCCCCGGCTTGAAATCGCCGACTTCCAACTTGAACGTCACTGTGGCCTGCGCGCTGATCGTCTTCCTTTATTACAACTACCAGGGCTTGAGGGAACATGGCGTCTTGAGTTACTTGAAACACTTTTGCGGTCCGGTATGGTGGCTGGCGCCGTTGATGTTTCCCGTCGAGATTGTCAGTCATCTCGCGCGGCCGCTCTCGCTCAGTGTCCGACTGTTCGGCAATATCTTCGGCGAGGATATGATTGTGCTGGTCTTCTTCGCCTTGGCGCCCTTGCTTGTTCCTCTCCCCATCATGGCGCTGCAAATCGTGACCGCAATAGTTCAAACCCTCGTGTTCGTTCTTCTCACGACCATGTACCTGGCCGGCGCGGTCGAGAGCGAGGAGCATGAGCATTAACCATCTTAGCGGAATCCATGAGGAAGCCAGGAAACCATGAGCGGTAAGAACTAAGGCGATTTGGGAATACCTGAGGGGAAGAATGAGCCGGGCGTAAGATCAGCTTCTTGGTTTCCTTATTAAAAGTTTTTGAAGTCCAAGTTTTACCAGCGTGAGGCGGACTGCAAGAGGGGTGTTCCGCAACCACCCACTGGTAAAAGATCCTAATCAGGGTGCTCCCGCGGAACGGGATTACCCGCATAGACAAAGGAGAGTCCACGAATGAAAAAAGCTATTCTGATCGCATTTTTGTTGTTCCTGGGCACTACCGTAATGTTCGCCGAGGAACCGGCGAAACTAAAAACTACCTTCGGGGAATATGGGGGCGTGATTACGGGCGGGTTCGCATTGGCCATCGCTGCCGCGGCTTGCGGACTGGCACAGGGGAAGGCGGTAACTTCAGCCTGTGAAGGGGTGGCTCGCAATCCCGGTGCAGCCAAGACCATTCAGTTGTTCTTGATTCTCGGACTCGCGTTTATCGAGTCGCTCGTCCTTTACGTCCTGTTGATCGCGTTCCAGGCGCTTGGGAAGTAGGAATGCAGGATTGACCGAACGAAACCTTGTGATCCGAAGATTAAGGAAGCTCATGGGATGAGCTTCCTTTTTTTTGAGCAAAGATTACGAGGTTTTCCGTGATCGCTCCAAAGATATATTCAATTCCCCCCCCTCAGAAATGAACCTACCCAAGAAGTTTTTGTCTCAAAATATTACGTCTATGTCATCTTTTTGAGTTTCAATAGGTTATGGTAGCTCAGAGGTATCTAATAGAAATAAATGTCCCATTTTGTCCAGTGGTGTCCATTTTTGACCATGTATTTTAGCATGGATGTTGATAATTTATTTTAATTGTTTATATATATTGTTGTAAATAAATAACTTAAATTATTAGTGGAGGTCATTTTTGTCTTTGGAATAGTAGGTGCTTTCTTTATCGTGTGGAATTTAA
Organism: Terriglobia bacterium; assembly: GCA_041494885.1. Lineage (GTDB taxonomy): Bacteria > Acidobacteriota > Terriglobia > JAIQFV01 > JAIQFV01 > JAIQFV01. The sequence continues at coordinate 49,460 of JBGQBO010000024.1, read as the reverse complement.
GAGTTGATGCATGCCTTGTACCGTTTCTTGATTCTAAAAGCTGAGTGAGCGTGTTGTTCCCAGCACGGCGAGGGTCACTGCCCGATTAGGGGCAGGCCCGGTTTACAACAGCAAACAGCCCAAGTTCATCGAATATTGAAGTGCTTTGGGAAAATGCTAAAGGGTGGTCAGGAGCAGAGCAATGGATGTCAATAATCCCAAGACAATCTTGATTGCGGATGACGATAGTACCACACGTGATTTATTGCGCGAAGTATTTGAGGAGCAGCGCTACGTGGTTTTTACGGCGAGCGACGGTCGCCAAGCCGCGGAATGGTTGGAGCGGGAAAGTCCATGCCATGTTCTGTTGGCCGATCTGCGCATGCCCCATGTGAGCGGTCTCCAGCTGATTCAGGGCGTGAGGAAAACCCATCCTCAAGTGCGATGTGTGCTGATCACCACTTATATCGACAACGAATTGCGTGCGCAGGCCGAAGCCATTGGTATTGAACAGGTTTTCGAGAAACCCGTGAACGTCCAGCAACTGCTTGACTGTGTCGAAGGGTTGGTCGCGACCCGCCCGCAGCCAACATCGGTCAATACCAATCCTCTTCCACCGCCTTGAAATGCATGAGGGTTTCTTTGATGGAGTACTGAGATGTCCTGACAAGCACCACGAAGCCAATCCAGATGGCAGGAGGAAAAACCAATGACGATCGAAGAAAGAGTGATCAATGTGATCACGAGAGAACAGCACCTCGATGCCGGAAAGTGCACGATGGATTCGACCTTTCAGGAGTTGGGCATCGATTCGCTCGACGGGGTGAACATCATGTTTGCCTTGGAGGAGGAATTCAGCATTTCCATTCCTGACTCCATTGCACGCCAGATGAAGGGGGTGCGGCAGGTCGTCGACGACCTGACACGATTCATGGCGGACCCGGAAGCTTTCAAGGCCGAACTGGTCAGTGGCACGATGCCGGTGGGAACGATCCCCGAGAAGCCCGCAGGAGGCGTTCAGTGAGAAAGGTTGTCGTGACGGGGCTGGGAGTCATCTCGGCCGTCGGCAACACCGTGGAGGAGTTTTTTCAGAACCTTGTTGCCGCGGAATCCGGGATCGGATACATCACCCAGATTGACAACGCGCCCCTGACCGTCAAAATTGCAGCTGAAGTCAAGCAATTCGACCCCAACCAATATTTTTCACCCAAGCGTCAGGATTACCTCGATCGCTTTGCGCAATTTGCCATCGTTGCGGCATCGCAGGCGCTGAAGGATTCGGGCTTCACTCCGAGTGAGGAGGAAAAACTGCGTTTTGGAGTATGCGTCGGAACAGGCATGGGGGGGGCCGAAACGCTGGACGCCGGGTTTAGACAACTCTACCAGAAGAATGCCCAGCGAATGCATCCGTTCACGATCCCCAAGCTCATGCACAACGCGGCTGCCAGCCACATCTCGATGGAGTTTGGTTGCAAGGGGCCCTCGTTGAGCTTTACCACGGCATGCTCTTCGGCTGCCAATGCCATCGGTGAAGCCTTCCGTTTAATCAAGTATGGGCAGGCGGATGCCATTCTTGCGGGCGGTTCGGAGGCCCCCATCGCCTACGGGATCCTTCGTGCCTGGGAAGCGATGCGCGTGATGGCGATAGGCAACGGAGATCCAAAGAGGGCCTGCAGGCCGTTCAGCCGCGACCGGGAAGGACTGGTCCTGGGCGAGGGTGCGGGAATCCTGTTGCTGGAGGAATACGGGCATGCGAAAGCTCGCGGGGCCAAGATCTACGCAGAGATTTGTGGTTACGGGATGACCTCGGATGCAGATCATCTCACTCATCCGACCTGCGAAGGCCCGTCCCGCGCAATGCAGTTGGCGCTCGAGGAAGCCCGGCTGAATCCGGAAGAGATCGATTATATCAATGCGCATGGCACGGCGACCCCGACCAACGATGTCAATGAAACCCGGGCGATCAAAGCCGTGTTTGGGAACAAGCCGAACCTTGTGGTGACCTCGACGAAATCCATGCATGGTCATGCCATGGGGGCGACCGGCGCACTTGAAATGATCGTCTCCCTGCTGGCCATTCAAAGGGGCCGGATTCCACCGACGGCGAACTATTCAGTTCCGGATCCGGATTGTGATCTCGATTATGCTCCCAATCAGGCTCGCGAGAGGACTGTGAACGCAGCCATCTCAAATTCATTCGCTTTCGGCGGACTGAATGCCGTCCTGCTTGCGAAAAAGCTTGAATTTGCCGCTGGTCGGGATTCGTGACGGTTTCACACCGTGTATTCGCCAGCGGCCCTAATCAGGGTTCGCTCTCCCCGGAGAAGGATCTTGCCTGTTTGGTCGCAGTTCTCCCGCCGGAAGGTCCTTGATTCAGTTCGCCGGTTCATCCCGTGTGCGGAGGAGCAGGCGCGAAACGTGCTGCTTGAATTATGCCAAATCATCCTTGGACCGTTGAGCCTTTGATTGAAGGGGGTGCCCTCCAGGCGAGTGTCACGCTGGCACGAAACACCGAGGAGATCATGCTCGTCGATAGCGGGTATCCACGACAGGAAAAGCAACTGCTCGACGCGCTGGCCCAAAGCGGGCTTTCGGCCCGGTCCGTGACCCACGTGGTCAATACGCATTTGCACTTTGACCATTCCCACAACAACTGCCTTTTTCCCCGGGCGAGGATTGTGTGTTCGCGGCGAGAGTTTGAGTGGATGACGGACCTCTGTCAACATCTGACCAGCGATTCGTTGACCCTGGAACAGCTTTATAAATATTATCCGGAGCTGAAGCCCTTTGAAGAGGACCCCAAAGTGGTCTGGGCGATGGTGAAGATGGTGCAACGCTTTTGGTCGGTAGAACGCCTGGGACGCCGGGAGCAATTCCTCTGGCTTGAAGAATGTGCCCTTCCCGAAGGAATGAAAGCGATCCACACGCCGGGCCATGTGCCGTTTCATTACTCCTTTTCCTTTGAAACGCGGGAGGGAGCCATGCTCGTGGCCGGAGACGCGATAGTCACACGAGGCGCCGCGGACCAGAATGCGATGACCTTTCCGCCGACCCGCCGCACCGAGTACGAAGAAACTAAAAAGAAGCTTCTTGAGTTTGAGGGGATGATTGTTCCCGGGCATGACTCCAGGTTCACGTTGGGAGTGGTGAAAGATGAGGAATCCCGGAGGAGTGGGGAATAGAGTGTGGAAAACGCTTTTTGCCCTCCGGCCTTTCTGGATTCATTGTTGTTGATGCTGGCCGGTTGGATAGTGCGAAAGTGAGAGGAACCGATGGCCATGTTGGCCGCGATCAGTGAGTTTGTTGAACAGCGCATTGTGAACCGCCGGCCTTCAGTGGCTCTGCAGATTGGGATTCATCTGCCCACATGGTTTGTCGACCAAGTGAAGTCTTCCCGTTTTCAGTCCATCGTCCGATATGCTGCCGAGAAATCTGCTTTTTATCGTCGCGAATTCCGGGAGCTCGGAATCGATCCCTATCGGGTCAAAACCCCTTCCGACCTGAAGGGTTTCTTTACCACACCCGAGGACCTTCATACGCATCCGGTCGAGGGATTTCTTTGCGGGGCGCCGCAGATTGCCTTCGAAACGACGGGAACGACATCCGGGCGCAACAAGCGGGTCTTCTTTGGATTGCAGGAAATGGAATCCATGGCCCGCTACGGGGCGATCGCGTTGATGCACCTTGGATTGACCTCCTCGGACCGCGTGGTGAGTGCGTTCGATCATTCCTTCTGGGTCTCCGGCCCCCTGGCCCGCGAGATTACCCGGGTGATCGGGTGTCTTCACGTCGAGGCGGGTAAGATCGAGCCCGTCGAATTCTACGAGCGGGCAGCCGATTACCGGTTCAACGTCATCATTGCGGAGCCTTCCTGGTTGCTGCGCTTGAGTGAAATTGCGAAGACCCGCGGCACCTGGCCGATGAAGTTCATGCTCGTAGGTGGCGAGAATATGACCGAGCAAACGCGGCGCTACATCGAGGACGTCTGGCAGGCGGATATGATCATGGAATACGGGCAGACCGAATCGTTCGGCGCCATCGGCATTGAGTGCCGCCTGAAGAACGGCTACCACTTGAACGAACTGAATTTTATGTTTGAAATTGACCAACCCGACGACGACGGGTATGGGGAACTGGTCTACACGACCCTGACGCGCAAGGTGATGCCCCTGATCCGATACCGCGCTGCCGATATGACCCGGCTGATGGATCAGCCGTGCCCCTGCGGGTTGCCGATGCGTCGACTGGCCAGGATCCGCTCACGCAAGGATGAAATGATTGTCTGTGGGATGGGAAACATCTCGCCGTGGATCTTTGAGACAACACTCCGGGGGGTGAATGGCATCAGTCCCGATTGGCAGATTCGCGTGACTCGGCCCGGCCACAAGGACCATATCGAGTTTCAGCTCGAACTGACCAATGGGGAGAATCCGGCGGAAGTGACAGAATCCATTCGCCAGAATCTCAGGGCGCAATTTTCTGATTTCTGGAAGAACTACGAGATGGGCCTGTATGAGCTCGATTTCAAGTTTGGAAAGGCCGGATCATTGCGTCAAGGTCGAAAGTTGCTGCGCCTCATGGACTTGCGGCACGGGCTGGTGGATTCACGATGAACCTCTGCCTCGGTTCCGGAGGATTGAACCCAGAGTTCAATGGAAAAGTTGAGTTCCTTCAATGAGCTTAAACCAACGATTGCGATGGGGGGCGGTGATCGCCCTCGTGTGCCTTTTTTCTTTTTGTGTGGAAACCTTCGCCGCACCCGCCGCGATTCAAGAGCCTGCGGTTCAGCAGCTGCTGAAAAGCGGCATGGATGCTCTCTTCAACCTCGATTATGCGAAAGCGTGGGATGATTTTCAGAAAGTCAAACAGTTGAAGCCCGACACCCCGCTAGGGGAGATCTTTGAATCGGAATTTTACTGGTGGAGGATTTTCAATTCCACGGGCGATTTTTACAACCTGGACTACATCGATGCCCTGAAAACAAAACGGTCGGACTTCGATGACAAGTTTATCAACACCATGGAGAAGGCCTTCGCCAAGGCCGATGAATATCTCAAAAACCATCCCCAGGATGCCGAGGCCTATTTTCATGTGGGAATGTCAAATGCCTTGCGCTCCCGCTTGGAGGCGGGACGTGATCACACCTTCGCGGTGGTCAAGTATGTAAAGAAATCCCGCGAGTATCTTGACCGCTGCATGCAGCTGGACCCGAAGTTCAAGGACGCCTATCTGGGACTGGGAGCCTACAACTATTACGTGGAAGAGTATGGCGGTATCTACAAGCCATTACGGTTTCTGATTCGTCTCCCGTCAGGCGACCGACAACAGGGAATTCAGCAGCTCCAGGAGGCCTCCCAACTCGACGGCTTTGTCTCCACTGAAGCCAAGTTCTTTCTGGTGTCCATTTATCTGCGGGATACCCAGAAGCGATATGCCGAGGCGGAAAAGATGCTTCATGATCTCACGGAGAAATATCCCAACAATCCAATTTTTCGATTTGCGCTAGGGCATGCCCAGAAGATGCAACACCAGTATGACTCGGCACGGGAGAATTTCAAGAAGGTGGCCGCGCATCGCGAAACACCGGGGTTAGGCGACCTGGCCATCCAGGTGAGGAAGGAACTGGAATCCCTCGACCCCAAAGGTTCCAGCCTGGGAAGAGGTCCGGATCCGGTGTCCGGCAGTAACGAATTAAGTCGCTTGGATCCCAATGCAGGGGCAAAGCAATCCTATCCCCGCCCATGATGGCTGAATTGAGTGAAAGAGAAATGGCACACAAGCGAATCCTCATCCTGACCCTCTCGTTTGGCACCGGCCACGTGGTGGCTTCGGCGACCATTTCTCAAGCGATCCAGAAAATCGATCGAACTGCCGAAGTCCGGACGATCGACTGCATTCAGCTCGGCTCCTGGTGGTTCCGGGCCACTTACGTCTGGTCGTACTGGATGATGATTCGGTTTGTACCTTCCCTGTGGGCCCGCTTGTTTAAAGCCAGGCAAACTCAAAGGCATCGGCAAACAGCGCCGGACTGGTTCTTCCGCCTGGCTTGCCGGCGGGTCTTCCGCGAAATCAGGGAGTGGCGACCCGATGTCCTTGTGGCAACCGAGGTGGGGGCTTGTGAAATCGCTTCGCTGGCCAAGCGCGCCCATTCAGTGTCCGCACGGCTCCTCGCCGTGGCCACAGACCATGAATCCGAGCCTGTCTGGTTAAAAAAGGAAGTCGATCACTATTTTGTCCCGACCCCTCGAGTCGCCGAGCAGCTGCACAGGTGGGGCGCTGATCGACAAAAGATCTCCGTGAGTGGAATTCCGGTGCACCCCAAGTTTTTTAGCCGACCGCCATCCCGTGCCACCAAGATGAAATTAGGTTTTCATGCGGATCGGCCCCTCGTGCTCATCATGGGGGGAGGCATGGGGCCTCTGCGAATGGATCAGATCGTCAGCCAGCTTTCGACATTGCCTCTGGCCCTGTCCCTTGTGGCCGTCACAGGGCTCAACGCTGGATTGCAAAAGCGGTTGGAACGATTGAGACTCCAGATGCCTCCCGACAAGCCGCTCACCGTCTGTGGATGGGTTGAGAATGTGGAGGAATGGATGGGGGCTGCGGATGTGCTGGTCACGAAACCCGGCGGGATCACCCTGACGGAAGCGTCCTCGGCGGGTGTGCCCATGGTTTGTGTGAATCCCCTTCCCGGCCCGGAGCAAATACACTGCCGGCTGATCGAGCGGGAAAAACTGGGGGTCCTGGCCCGCAGCATAGAGGAAGTCGCTGCGAAAGTGGCGGAGATCATCAATGCCGGCAAGCCAGGAATGAGTCGGCCCATTCCGGAATGGTTAAGGCGCGACGCCGCGGAACAGATCGCCCTGAGTGCCCTGCAGGATACCTTTCCGCCTCACGATACGGAAGGAAATGTGTTTGAGGCTCAACGCGCAGGCCGGGACGCCGGACAACCGGAGAAGGACCCGATGTTGGTGGAGTCATTTGAAACGGAGTAATCATCCCGATGAAACCTATTGTCTTTTGTGATTTTGATGGAACGATCACCCTCGAAGATACAACGGACCTGATTCTGCAATCGTTTGCGGATCCTGCCTGGAAACAAGTGGAGGAGCGATGGCTGGGGGGGGAAATCGGTTCCCGCGAGTGTCTCCGGGAGCAGATGTCGCTGGTCCGCGCCAGCGAGGAGGAACTCGGACGACTGGTGGACGCCGTTCCCGTGGACCCCTATTTTCTCGAATTTGCCGGAGAATGTGTCAACCGCGGATTCCCGTTTCACATCCTCAGTGACGGATTCGATTGGGTCATTCGCCGGACCTTGGCACGTCCTGAAATGAACGGGAACGGAATCATCCGGAGTTTTCGAATCGCTGCCAGCCGGCTCGACATTCGTGAGCGCTTCATGATTACCACCTTCCCGCACGGATCCGTCCACTGCACCCATGGCTGTGCCACCTGCAAACCGCAAATCATCCGGAACGAAGTCCGCGACCATTCGCCGGTCATCTTTATTGGCGATGGGACCTCGGATCATCACGCGGTGTCTTGTGCCGATATAGTATTCGCCCGAAAGTCAAAATCGCTGTGCCGGTTTTGTTCAGATCGAAAAATTCCCCATGTTCCGTATGAGGATTTTAAGACCATTCAACAGGAGTTATGGCAAAAACTTTTGGCGCTGGAAGCTGAAGAAAGCGTCGCCTCCAAGCCGCTCATTCTCTCTTATGAAACGGAGTCCTAACCTGTGACGACAGAATCTCTCCCCCAGAATCGGCAGGCGCATGAGCAGGAACTTTTGGACCTCGAACGCCAATACTGCTCCTTCGGGGATACCGTCCATTATCTGGAGCCTCCCAAGGTATTTGTGCGCAGCGACGGCTGTTTCCTCTACGATGCCGAAGGCACCCCCTACATGGATTTGCAGATGTGGTATTCCGCTGCGAGTTTCGGGTACGGAAACCCGCGTCTGAACGCAGCCCTCAAACGGCAGCTGGATCAACTCCCTCAGTTGGCTTGTCAGTATCTGCATGAGGAGAAAGTGGAACTGGCCGCCAAAATTGCCATGAAGTGCGAGCAGGCCTTTGGGGTCAAGGGCCGTGTCCAATTCAACGTCGGGGGATCCCAGGCCATCGAAGACTCTCTCAAGATTGTTCGCAATGCCACAAAGAAGAATTTGATGTTCGCCTTCATGGGCGGCTACCACGGACGCACGCTGGGCGCGACCGCCCTGACCTCCAGTTACCGCTACCGCCGTCGATACGGGCATTTCTCGGAGCGGGCGCAGTTTATCCCCTTTCCCTATTGCTACCGTTGCTTCTACGGATTGAAGCGGGAGAGCTGTGAACTGTACTGCTTCAACCAGTTTGAAAAACTGTTCGAGACCGAGTACTACGGCGTCTGGGATCCGAAGGCGAAGGAATGCGAGTACGGGGCGTTCTACATTGAGGCCCTGCAGGGGACCGGCGGCTATGCCGTTCCTCCGAAAGAGTACTTCCAGCAGCTCGAGCGGGTCTGTCGAGAACGGAAGATCCTCATTGTGGACGACGAGATCCAGATGGGTTTCTATCGAACCGGCAAGTTCTGGGCAATTGAAAACCTGGGAATCACGCCCGACATCATCGTCTTCGGAAAGGCACTGACCAACGGTTTGAATCCGCTCTCGGGCATCTGGGCACGGGAGGAATTGATTTCGCCTGACCTGTTTCCTCCCGGTTCGACTCACTCCACCTTTTCATCCAACCCCCTGGGGACTGCGGTGGCGCTTGAGGCACTGAAGATGATGGAGGAAACGGACTACGAAAAGCTGACCCTGGAGAAGGGCGCCCGCCTCCTCGAAGGTCTGCGGGCCATCCAGCGCAGGCACCGGGACGTTATCGGTGAAGTCAACGGTATGGGTATGGCGCTGCGCATGGAAATCACCCGACCCGACGGCATGACTCCCGACCGTGCCCTGTGTGACAAGATTTTTGCGGAGGGGCTTCAGGGTCATCTGGAACACCAGGGCAGGAAGTATGGTCTGGTGTTGGACGTGGGCGGCTATTACAAAAACGTTTTCACGATCGCCCCGAGTTTCACCATGTCGGATGAGGAGATCCCTCTCGCCTTGGCGCTGTTCGACCAGTTGATCGACCGCTGCAAGAACATGTAAGTTTCCTGTGCGGGCACAACCACTGACCGCAAGGGACCCAAAGAGGACCCAAAGAACATAAGACAGCTTGTGGCCACGACCCGGTCGGACTCGTGCCCGACCATGAGTTCCATAATTTGTTTGTTTGAAACCAGGAAATTGGATGGTGGCCGCTCCGAGTTCCAATTCTTTGTAAACAGACTGGTCTTTTTTGTGTCCCTTGAGGTTTTTCTTGCCTGCTCAACCGATTTAAGAAGCTGTTGAATTCATTAGGGAGAACCACAGGTTCATCATGCCTCGTCTGACACTCGCCGAAATTCAGCAGTTACTCCCGCACCGGTCTCCTTTCCTTTTCGTCGATGAAATCGAGGACTACGAGCTGGGGGTTCGTATTATCGGGCGAAAGAGGTTTTCAACCGACGATTTTTTCCTGCAGACAGGGTCCGGGTTTGTGCCGGAAACCCTGTTGATTGAAACGGCTGCCCAAGTGGGTGCTCTGTTAATTCTGAAAGATCCGGCCTACAGTGACAAAATTCCTTACTTTATGTCGGTCGAAGGGATGAGGTTTCATCGCCGCATCCGTGTGGGTGAAACCGTTCGCGTCGTCGGAACGATCGAAAAAATGCGTGGTATATTTGGCCTTCTGAGCGGGCAAGCATGGATCGGTGAGGAGCATGTTGCAGAAGGGATCATGCGGGTGGCGCTCACCGATCTCTCCGCAGCTGCGGCAGACAACTCCCGGACATGAAACTGATTTCCACGGTTTTCGACGTTGACCCACCAGGCAAGCCAGTCCGGGCCTTGTCATATGGTGCCGGGGTCCTGGTGCTTGCATCCCTCCTCCTGGCAGCGGGTGTCACGCCCCTCAGTGGGGCGCAATCGTTACCTCCCGGCACTCTCCCTCCGTTGGATCCACCCTCCCCTGCGTCTTGCGGCTCGAGCCTGAAGCTGTATGACTCTCCCTTCTTCAAGATCTGCTATCCCAGGCGATGGCACGTCATCCGCGGCTATGGGGTGAACTATGCCTGGTGGGTATTTTCAAAGCGCAAGCAGGGAGAGCGGTTCGATATTCCCTATATTCGCGTGATCATTGCAAAAGGAATTGCGGAGCCGCATCTTGCAACCCAGAATGATTCCAGAGTCCTGGGGGAGCGGACCTATGTCAAGTCCACCAACGAATTCAAGGAAGTCGCCGGGAAAAAACTGAATGGCCGATACTGGCGGGAGATTGCCGTCGGGCCTGAATTTGACATCCTCGCTTGGTATGAGCAGATCAAAATGAAAAACCTGAAGCAATTCGACCAGGCCCTGGATTCGTTCTGGGTTCCTCCTCCGCCCCGGGTTCGGCCGAAGCCGGAGAAGTAGGTGCCGGGTGCCAGGTGTCGGGTGTCAGGGAGCCGATGAAAGTTGTCAGTTCTCAATTGCCCGTTGTCAGAGTCTGCCATAAGAGTCCCTGTAGTCGATTATGATGATTGAGTTATGGCATCTGGCCTCTTGCTTCTGAGATCTGCATCCCGACTTCTGACTTCCGGATTCTTGCATCGGGCCTCTGGTTATTTCCTCTGTCAACTGAAAACTGGCAACTGAGAACTTCTTTCCTGACACCCGACACCCGGCACCCGACACCTATGCTAGAATAGCAGCTTCACTTATGTTCGAATCCATCACCATCCGGGATCTCGTTATCCAGCCCGCGCTCTACCTGGCCCCAATGTCCGGGGTGACCGACACCGTTTTCCGTCGGCTCATCCGGCGGGTGGGAGGTTGCGGAATGGTCGTCTCGGAATTCACTTCCAGCGAAGGGCTTTCACGTCAGGCGCACCGGTCTTTGGGACAACTGGAGTTTAGTCACGAGGAACATCCGATTGTCGGTCAGATTTTTGGAGCGAATCCTGACCGCCTCGCCGAAGCCACTGAGATTGTCGATGAGCTCGGCTACGATGTCGTGGATCTCAATCTGGGCTGCCCTGCCAAGAAGGTCATCAAGTGCGGCGGTTCCGGACTGCTGCGCGACCTGCCATTGCTCGAGACCATCCTGAAGCGGATGCGAGCCGCAACAAAGAAGCCGTTCACCATTAAGATCCGCGCCGGATGGGACGAGAAGGAGATCGTCGCTTGCGACGTTGCACGCATGGCGGAAGCGAATGGAGTCGAAGCGATTGTGGTCCATCCCCGGACCCGTCTGCAGGGTTACAGCGGGAGCGCCAATTGGGACATTATTCGCGACGTGAAACAGGCCGTGAGGATTCCGGTCATCGGCAATGGGGACGTTCGCGTCGTCGAGGATGCCGTGAGGCTTAAGCAGCACACTGGATGTGACGCGGTCATGATCGGACGGGGTGTCATGTCAAACCCGTGGCTGTTTCGCCAGATCGCGGAATTCGATGCGGGCCGCCCCATATCAGAAGTGACCATGGCCGATCGGCATCAGTTGATTAAGGATTATTTTCAGCTGCTGGTTGAAGAGCGGCCGCATGGCGCGATCGGCAAGATGAAACAATTTGCCTGTCACATCACGACCTCGATTCCGCATGGGAAGGAATTGCGGGAAGCCATTCATTATTCCCAAACCACCCGGGAAATTCTGGAACGCGTGGACCGGTTTTTTGGGAGAGATGAGGAAATGGCGAAACACGAGGCGGTCCATTTCGGGGTGGGCGCTTCCGGATCCCGGCCGGTTTGAGCTTCCATCAGATTCTGGACGCGGATGCAGTGGATGAAAGAGACCCATCCAGCCTCTCGCTATGGGTCTTGCCTGATCCGAGGGGCTAGACACAAATCAGGGAGAGGTATCCTGGCTGGGTGCCTGCTTTACCCGCCTTACCTTCTTTTGGCTTCGCCCACAAATCTCTTGAAGATCGCCTGGGAGAGGGGATCCCGCTCAAAGCCTTTTTCGGGGTGCCATTGCGTGCCCAGGACGAAGTGTCGATCCGAATTGAGTTCCACCCCTTCTATAATTCCGTCCGGAGCCCGTGCTGTGATCGTCAGATCGCGCGCCAGTTTATCAATGGCCTGATGGTGCGAGCTGTTCACCCGGACGTTTTTCTTATTTTCAGCCAATTCGAACAAGAGCGAATTGTGCTCCACGGAGATGGGGTGGGCACAGAAATTTTCAGGGTTGTTCTTCGTCGGCTTCGCCTTCGAGAGCGAATGATCAATGGGATGGGGCCACTGGCTGGGAATGTCCTGGACGAGGGTCCCGCCTAGAAATACATTAAGAGACTGGATTCCAAAGCAAATGGCCAGAATTGGGATGCGCCGTCGGAAGGCCTCTTCAAGAAGGAGGAAATCGGTTTCATCCCGAACTGAGTGAATCTCGTCGCATTGAGAGTGTTTGGGCGCTCCGTACCGGCGGGGATCGACGTCGCTTCCGCTCCCCGATAAGACGAGGGCGTCGAAGGTGTCCACTAAACTGCGGATGAAGCTTTTTTCCGGGATCAGTGGCACCAGCGCCGGGGCGCCACCCGCCGCTTCAATCGCCTCGCTGTAGTTCGTCTGCAGATAGAACTTTTGTTGGGCCGGCTCCAGGCGCATCGAAATGCCGACGAGAGGACGCTCCTTTGGAAGTCTCTTTGATTTATTCATTGGGACGATTCCACTCGATTCATACGTTTTCACTCCCCCTTGAGAATAATCCCCCGAACCTGCAACCATCAAGCCCTCTCTCGGAGGCACCTTCCGAAGTACCCAGGATTTCGGAACTCTTATAAATCACCCTTTTGGCTTGACGAAGTCTTGCACGATGACCTCACGGGTCAGCCGGGCCAACTCTTCAATGTTCTTGGCCGTGTAAGGCGACACGTCAATGGGATCATGAATGATCATCTCCACGCGGCCGGGGTGCAAATGCCAGGAGTCCTTCCTCAGGACGGCCCGCGTCCCGTTGAGGGTGATGGGAACGATGGGAACGCCGGAGCGGGTGGCCAGGAGAAAGCTCCCGCCCTTGAATTCATGGATGTCCCCATCGATGGAGCGGGTTCCTTCGGGAAAAACAATCAATGAGGTTCCCGACTTGACGCGCTCGGCAGCCTCGTAGAGACTCTTGAGCCCCGACTTCGAACTGGAACGGTCAATCGGGATGTGTCCGGATCGTTTCAAGTGCCAGCCCAGAAAGGGGACTGAGAACAAGGACATCTTCGCCATAATACGAAAATTCACCGGCAGGTTTGCAAACAGCGTTGGAATATCAATGTAGCTCTGGTGATTGGCCACATAGAGGTAGGTTTTCGACCGGTCGATCTTTTCAAGGCCTCGAACACGAACACGGGCCAGCACGGACCACAGGAGAAATTGGGCCCAGATCCGGGCACACCCGTGCTGCAGTCGGCCGGAACGATCCAGCAAGGACGAGAACAGCGACAGCGTTCCCATGAGAATGGTGTTCAGATAGATGAGCGGAATAGTGATGATCAGAGAGCGGACGTAGCTGAGCGCATTATAGGTCTTCTTGAACATGGGCAAGGACGAAGTGGCGCGCGGGGCCAATGGAGCCACTGGATTCTATCGGAGGTCGGCGAGAAAGGCAATTTGCAGTCGAATGTAAGATTTGATAAAGTTTGAAGAGACCATGATCGACAACAAGTCTATTGCGAAGATCTTCTTTGAGATTGGCGATCTCCTCGAAATCAAGGGGGATAACCCGTTCCGGATCCGTTCCTACCGCAACGCCGCGACGATCATTGAGACTTTTGGGGAGAGCTTCGAGAAGCTGGTTCGGGAAGGAAGCATGGATTTGCAGTCCATCTCCGGGATCGGAGAGGCCATCAGCGGAAAGATCAAAGAAATTGTCGAGACGGGCGACTGTAAGGCCCACCGCGATTTGTTGAAGGAAATTCCTTCAACCCTGCTGGAGATCATGCAGCTTCAGGGAATCGGTCCCAAGACCACGGCGATGCTGTGGAAGAAGAAGGGCGTGACCACGGTGGAGGAAGTGGAACAGCTGGCGGCTGGAGGAAAACTGCAAGGCCTCCCGGGCCTGGGTGAGAAGAGCGAACAGAAGATCCTGCAGTCCATTCAAAACCGCAAGAAGGTGTCGGGCCGGCATCTGTTGGGGGACGCAGAACAGGCTGCCCATCAGATTCTCGATTATTTGCGGGCCTTGGTGCCTGAAAAGTCGGTCCGAGCAAGAACGGGCCGCCCGAAGACAGCTTCATTCCTGGCCGTTCCGGCGGGCTCTCTCCGTCGCGGGAGGGAAACCATCGGCGATGTGGACATCCTGGTCACTGGAAAGAACTGTGGGACTGTCATCGATCGGTTTACGCAATTTCCGGAAGTCGAATCCGTGCTGGCTCATGGTGACACCAAGGGTTCGATCCAACTGAAGAACGGATTGCAGATCGATTTGCGCGTTGTGGAGGAGAAGTCCTTTGGCGCGGCCCTCCAGTATTTTACAGGGTCCAAGGAACACAGTGTCTCGCTCCGTTCTCGTGCTCAGAAAATGGGATATACCATCAACGAGTACGGTTTATACAGGGTCGACAAAAAGGGAGAGAAGGAAGATTGGGTGGCCGGGCATACGGAAGAGGAAATTTATGAGCGGCTCAAATTACAGTTCATCCCGCCGGAACTCCGGGAAAACCGGGGGGAGATCGAAGCGGCCGAAAAGCACGAACTGCCGTCACTGATTGAACAGAAGAATATCCGGGGCGACCTCCATATGCATACGACCGAAACGGATGGTCATGCGACCCTTCGAGAGATGGTGGAGGCGGCGCAAGCCCGCGGTTTGGAATATATTGCGATCACTGACCATACCCAGTCGACCCGTGTCGCGAACGGGATGGATGAAAAACGGCTTGAAAAACAGATTCAATCGATCGAGAAGCTGAAGCGCAACATGAAAGGTTTCACCCTTCTCAAAGGGACGGAGTGTGACATCCTGGCCGACGGCACCCTCGACCTTTCCGATACCCTCCTCGAACAACTCGACCTCGTGGTTGTGTCCATTCACTCCCATTTCAATCAAACCTCACAGGAAATGATGGACCGGCTGGAGCGGGCTTTTTCCAATCGTCATGTGAAGATCTTTGCACATCCAACCGGGCGCATGCTTTTTCACCGCCCTGCCTATGCCATCGATATGGAAAAACTGTTCGCCCTCGCCAGAAAACATAAAGTCTGCCTTGAGTTGAACTCCCAGCCGGAGCGGCTGGATCTCAATGATGTGCATTTGCGAATGGCCCGGGACAAGGGTGTGCCCATCGTCATCTCGACGGATTCACACCACACCTCTCACCTGGATTATTTGAAGTATGGAATCCTGACTGCCCGGCGCGGCTGGCTGGAGCCTCGCCATGTGGTCAACACCCTGCCGGTCAAACAATTTCTTAAGACCATCGCAAGGAACTAAGAATCAAGGGGTCGTGTCCCTTATCTTCAAATCTAACCGCAAAGGGCGCAAAGAAAGCCCGCACGAGGCAAACAAGGAGTGGTTTAATGCGGGTCTTGATGTTCAGTCCTTAGGATCCCATCCTTGCTTTACGACGTTTGAATCAGGATTCTTCAAGCAGCCTGTTGCTTCAAGTTCTGCAATCGAATCGCAGAATACTTGCATCTAAGAAGTATGCGTTCTCTTATTTTAAGAAAAATGCATTCCCCTCAGGGTCCGCTCCTCGTATTCCTGGCCCTGACCGTGGTGGGGTTTTTCCTTGGTTCCGAAGTGGTTCAGGCCCAGGAGCCATCCAAGGAGGAACCGGAGGTGCAGGACGATTCCTTCGACCCCGTTCGGGCTTATAACGACATGAAGATCGGAGACTATTATTTCAAAAAAGGGCGCTACGACGCGGCGATTGCACGGTACGAGGACGCGGCCCGTCACAAACCGGGTTATGCCATCCCTTATCTAAGAATTGCCAAAGCCCGCGAAAAAAAACACGACACCAAAGGTGCCATCGAGGCGTATAAGAAATACTTGGAGATCCTGCCCAAGGGGAGTGATGCTCCCGACGCGAAAAAACAGATAGAAAAACTGGAAAGGGAAAAGGGGAGTTGAGGACAGGTGTCAGGGGCCGGGTGTCAGGTGTCGGGAAAAAGAAATCAAATGTCAGAAGTCGGAAGTCAGATCGTGGGTAAGAAAGGATAATGAGCAAAGGTGTCAGGTTCCTGGGAAGAGAGCAGGAATCCAAGGTCAAAAGCCCAATGCCGGAGGTTCACTGCTCAAATCAGCAGCCCTCAAATCACCAGTGCTCTTGGTCTGACTTCTGGCCTCCGGCTTCGGGTTTGTCTTTTCTGACACCTGACACCTGACACCCGACACCTTTCCAATCAGGCGGAGCGCATGAAATATCAACCGACGCAGTATGGCTACATTGTCATTCTCGTCCCGGGTGAAGAAGTGATCACATCGCTCACCCGGTTCGCTGAACAACAGCTTATTCGTTCCGGCTCGATCACCGGGATAGGAGCAGTGGAGAAGAGCACGCTCGCTTACTATGATCTGGACCAGAAGAAATACCTTCCCCGGGAATTTCCTGATCGGATGGAACTGGTCTCTCTTCAGGGAAACTATGCCTACCTGAACGGAAAGCCTTTTGTCCACTGCCACATCGTGATATCAGGCCTCGATTTTGTGGCCTACTCAGGGCATCTGATGAAGGCCACGATCTCAGCGACGGCTGAAATCTTTGTCACGGTGACCCCCAACGAAATCTCGCGTGGCCCCGATGAGCTCACGGGCCTCAATTTGATCAAGTTGTAGGGAAGGTTGTCTAATCCTTGGGGAACTGACCTTGTGTTTCCGGCTGACGGGCTTGCCTCCCGGGGCTTGAATCGGAACCCTTCCCACCCGGGCCGTCCTCACACGTCAGGTCTCAAGGTGAAAGAAGAGGAGAAGCTCGACAGCTTTCCAGGCAGGTCACGGTCCGAAGGAAATCCATGAACAAACCGATCATCAGAAGAATCCACTCTTTGCTACTCCTCGGTCTGCTTGCCGTGCTTGGGGGCGGGAAGATTGAATGGGGCCAGTCGCCGGCCCTGCCGATTGCAGAACCCGAAAACCAGGGGCTGAAGAAGATCGACGAGGCGATTGCCGCACTGGGAGGCAATGCTTATCTTTCTGTGCAGGATATCACCTTGAGTGGACGAGGTTATCGAATCTTCAATGGTTCGACTACTGGAGCAGCCGTATTGGTCGATTACATCAAGTATCCCGACAAGGAGCGACTGGAGCTGGGGAAGAAGAAGGAGAGCATCCTGATCTATAACGGCGACCGGGGTTGGGAGATCGACTTTCGTGGCGCCCATCCTATGGTCGCCGACCAGATGGAAAGCTATCTCCTCACCCAGAAATACCTCATTGACCGGATCCTGCGGCTGGATTTGAAGGCAAAAAAATACCGCGCCTATTACGAGGGGACCGAGTATGCGGAGGCGACAAAATACGACGTCATCATTCTGGAAGATTCCAACCGTGAAAAAATGAGCCTGTTGCTCAATGCATCGACCCACCTGCCGGTTGCGCTTCGGTATCGACTGGTGGACCCTAAAACGAAAGGCGTCGATAAGATGGAGGCCTGGTACACCAACTTCCGCTCCGTCCAGGGGGTCATGACACCCTTCCACCGCGAGCGAATCCGGAACGGGGAACGGATCTCAGAGACCTTTGTCAGTGAAGTGAAGTACAACTCGGGATTGCAAGAAAACCTTTTCATTGCGCAAGGGGGCGGGTCGAAATGAGCCGGTCTCCCTTTTTTCAGTCGTGTTCGTAATGAGCGAACTGCGTCTTCTCTAATTCCCTCTGGACTCCCCGTCTCACCCGGGTTGATCATCCGCCCCTTGAGCCGAGAACAATCGTGTACGTCCGCCTCCTCGATGGCAGCCGGGTCCATCCCTCCCGGGAAGTTCAGTTTTACTTCGCCTTCTCCTTGATAGGGGATTCCTCCACTCGCAATTCGTTGGTCACCTCAAAAACGCCGGGTACGCCGCGTGACGCGGTATAAGCCAGTTGACCGTCCATCTCCCGGCCAACGACCCCCTTCAGCGTCACTCGGCCGCTCTTGACGATGATGTGGATCGGCGGCACGGCCTGGATGGCATATTGCGAGAAAAGGGGTGAGTTGTAGTCAAAAATGGCGCGGTATAGAGCGAGCCGGAGCTTCTCATCATTTGTCGAGAGCGGCAGGACTTCAATTCTGTCGATCACTGTCCTGACACCCTCGATCTTCTTGGTCCTCGCTTCCGCGTCTGATTTTGTGGTCGGCTTTACCACCGCTCCATGCAATACGACTTTCCCGTCGGGCAGGACCTCTCCTTCGAGCCAGTCAAACACACCATAGTAAGGGAGCATCACGAGCTGGTGCCGCACCTCGTCCGCCAGGAGAACCTGCGAACGCTCAGAGCGCTGATGAGGGCTGGGGGCCTTCTGTAATTGGGGTGATTTTTCCTTATTCTGCTCTTCGGACGCCTGCGGGGAGGCTGCTGCTGCAAACTCCATCGTGCGGGGCACCATCGAAAACAGCACGGTGAAAAGGGAAGCCAGAAAAATGGGTAGTCGCTTCTTCATGAGAAGCACCTCTTCTTCCTTCTTTCAGGCCGACGCTCGGCCAATCGGGGAGCGCTCAAACCCAGAGGCTCCCCCTTGGGTCTTGTGACTACATTCTTCATTTCATTGAATGGTCGGATGGATTTTGCCCCACCTTGGACTGGAAAATCAAGAGCACCAGAATTAATCCGCTCAACAGGAACAGGTAAGCGGGGTAGACTGAAATTGAGAAGCGCCATTTTTCGATGGCCAATAAATTCAGGGTATTCCCGAAAAGAAACAGAGACCAGGCGACTGGATCTTCTCCTCCGGGATCAGAATAGGCCTTTCGAATGGTGGGAAGTGCCCCCAGAAAATCAATGCAAAGATTGAGGAGGAGAGCGATCAGCGGGGAGCGGAAGATCCCCCAGAGAAGAGTGGTGATTCCAGCGCCGAGCAGGCATCCCCGGTCAAACCAAGTCCACCCGCCCACTCCAAACTTCAAGGAAAGCACCGCGATGATCAAGGGGCCGAGGACATAGCTGACCGGCACCCACATGGTGTGGCGAGCCCCGGAGGCATAGTAACTGACGGCCAACAAGAACCCGACCACGGTCCAGATCCACCAGGTCGCCCGGTTCGGCTTTGTCCTTCCTCGCACCATACTCAGGATGTAAGGCACGAAAGCGGCAAGTGAAAAGAATCCCGCCATTCGTCCGGCAAGCGCTGATACGTCAAGCATGGCTCACTCTGTCACTGGATTGGATTCTGCGAAAATTGTGGTCGTCCGCGGACCCCCCGGGGTGACTCCCGTTCGAGGCGGGCCGTTCATCAAGAAATAAAAAAAGCCCCCTCCCGTCCGCCAGGGCGAACAGGAGGAGGCTTTGGAATCTGACCGTAGGGTCCTAAATCAATACATGCCGCCCATGCCGCCCGGGGGAGTTGGAGCGCCCTTGTCCTTTTCCGGGATTTCCGAAACCAACGCTTCCGTCGTCAACATGAGGGAGGCGATGGAAGAGGCGTTCTCAAGCGCGGTGCGGGTGACCTTGGCGGGATCCAGCACGCCGGACTTGACGAGGTCTTCGAATTCTCCGGTCTCGGCATTGAAGCCGAAGTTTTCGTTCGAGTTGTTCCTGACCTTCTCCAACACGACGGCGCCTTCGTGTCCCGAGTTGTGGACAATCTGGCGAAACGGTTCTTCAAGGGCGCGGCGCACGATGTTGACGCCGACCTGTTCCTCGTCGTCCAGCTTCAGCTTTTCCAGGGCCGGGAGGGCGCGAATGAGGGCGACCCCCCCACCCGGGACAATGCCTTCTTCCACCGCCGCGCGTGTGGCGTGCATGGCATCTTCCACGCGTGCCTTTTTCTCCTTCATCTCGGTCTCGGTGGCTGCTCCCACTTTGATAATTGCCACCCCTCCGACCAGCTTAGCAAGGCGTTCCTGCAGCTTCTCGCGGTCGTAGTCGGAAGTGGACTCTTCAACCTGAGCTCGCAACTGCTTCACGCGGCCCTCAATCTCAGAGTGTTTTCCAGCGCCCTCGACGATCGTGGTGTTGTCCTTGTCGATGGTGACTTTCTTCGCCCGGCCCATATCCTCAATCTTCACGTTTTCCAATTTGATTCCGAGATCTTCACTGATGACCTTGCCGCCCGTAAGAACGGCGATGTCTTCCAGCATGGCCTTGCGTCGATCGCCGAACCCGGGGGCCTTGACGGCGGCCACCTGCAAGGTGCCACGCAATTTGTTGACCACCAGCGTCGCCAGGGCTTCACCTTCCACTTCTTCCGCAATAATCAAAAGCGGTTTGCCCATCTTGGCAATCTGCTCCAGGATCGGCAGGAGGTCCTTCATGGAGCTGATCTTCTTCTCCTGTAACAGGATGTAGGCATTCTCCAGCGTGACTTCCATGCGCTCCGGATCGGTGACGAAGTAAGGAGAGAGATAACCGCGATCAAACTGCATCCCTTCCACGACTTCCAGCATGCTTTCAATCGTCTTCGCTTCTTCCACCGTGATGACCCCGTCCTTGCCCACCTTCTTCATCGCTTCGGCAATCATGTTGCCGATGGTCGAATCGTTGTTGGCGGAAACGGTTCCGACCTGCGCGATCATCTCGCCCTTCACCGGTTTGGAAATTCTCTTGATCTCCTCCACGGCCAATTTTACGGCCTTTTCGATGCCGCGCTTGAGCGCCATGGGATTCGCCCCGGCGGCCACGGTCTTCACGCCCTCGCGGAAGATCGCCTGGGCCAATACCGTCGCGGTGGTGGTGCCGTTGCCTGCGACGTCGCTGGTTTTCGAGGCGACTTCGCGGACCATCTGCGCACCCATGTTCTCCAACGTGTCCTTCAACTCGATCTCTTTTGCGACCGTGACGCCGTCCTTGGTGATCACGGGGGATCCAAACCTCTTGTCAAGAACGACATTGCGGCCCTTGGGGCCCAGCGTAATCTTGACCACATCCGCAAGTTGATTCACGCCGCGCAACATCGCCTGACGGGAATCTTCTCCGTGAACAATCTGTTTTGCCATTTTCGTTTTCCTCCAATAAGTTTCGTTATGCTGATCTTGACCCGTAGGCAGCCCCATCAAAGGGAGTATCAGCCCCCGGGAACCATTCGAGCCGGGATGTTACCTGGGGCTCTTTGCCGACTTCGCGGCGCCCTCGACTACGCCCAGAACTTCGTCCTCGCGTAGAATAAGGAATTCTTCATCTTCGATTTTGATTTCATTGCCGGAGTATTTGCCGAAGAGGATCCGGTCGCCCGCCTTGACGTCCAGCGGAACCTTGGTGCCATTTTCCATAACTTTGCCGTTGCCTACAGCAATAACTTCCCCCTGCTGTGGCTTTTCTTTCGCTGTGTCCGGAATGATGATTCCGCCCTTAACCACTTCACCCTCTTCAAAGCGCCTAATAAGGATGCGGTCATGCAATGGTCGAAATTTCATGTGACGCAACTCCTTTCCTCAAGTGATTTCTATCCATAGTTTAGATTTGTTCTCTGGTGACAGCCAAACCCATGCAAAGTAAGTCATTGTAAATGAAATGCTTGCTGCCAAGGTTTAGCACTCTATTGGAGTGAGCGCTAATATATTAAGCTTTATTTAAAATTTGTCAAGGAGGAGGTTGGTTTTAGGGGAGATTTTTGTGTGGTTTATTAGAGAACTCCGGAAAATCGATGAATTTCGAGCTTTCCAACTGGCGAAGGAACTGCCCGATGCGGTCGTAGACGGGCTCTGCCGACGGGCCAAACTTGCTCATCATCTCCTCGCCGATAGACCGTACATCCGCCTTTCCATCGCATGAGAGCCATACGAAACTACCAAATTCGTCAAGGTTGATCCGAAAAAGGGGGCGGCGAAGGCGTGGCTGGAGCGTTCGCGCCAGCAGTCCCTTGCGGAATTTGGGGATGAGGAGGGTGACCCGGCTATCCTCGGCCAATTCCCATTCCACCAGGCGGCGTGGCTTCAGTTCATAAAGATTTCTGGGCTCTTTGGGTTTCATTCGCCGCAAGCTCAAAAGTTAAGCGGGTTCGGATACCCGGATTTCGGTATTCGAACCCGCGGGACAACCCCGTTCTGCTCCCGGACCCTTTACATCATCGCGCTCGGAGGCGCCGGTTCATCGGGACTCCCCGCATTCTTGATCGGGAAGAGGATCAGGGCAATCGCGATGATCGCAAACACAAGAAGGCTGGTGACGAAGCTGGGGTTCTTAAAGATCACCCAGGTGGCGATATTCTTGAATGCCATCCATGCAAAAACCAGGCCGATCAGAG
The DNA here is from genome assembly GCA_041494885.1 of Terriglobia bacterium. GTDB lineage: Bacteria > Acidobacteriota > Terriglobia > JAIQFV01 > JAIQFV01 > JAIQFV01. The sequence goes on along the minus strand of JBGQBO010000024.1, from coordinate 27,123 downwards.
CTTCCCCGGCGATCAACCCTGAAGCAATGAGGACGCCGTTATTTGAAGTTCGCGCGTTCTGCGCCTCATTGAAGCCGCGGCGCTTGGCAATCAATTCCACAATACCGCGGATGACGCCGCCCACAAAGATCGCAAACGTCGTTCCGAGCGGCAAATACATTCCCACGCACACCAGCATGGGACTGCGCACCTGTACCAGGATGAAGCAGACCGCCATCAACATGCCGACGATAATCAGGGGCCAGGCCATGTTCCCTCCGACAATCCCGCGCGAGAGCAATGCCATCAAACTGGCCTGCGGGGCCGGCAGCGCGCTTCCTCCAAAACCGGTTCCTCCCCGATTGATATCGCCCACGTGAAGGATGAGCAACGGGTAGTACATCACCGCTCCAGCCATCACCACTCCGATCAAGTCGCCGACCTGCATTTTCCAGGGGGTGCCACCCAGAATATGGCCTACCTTCAAGTCCTGCAACATCTCCCCCGCAACCGCCGCGGAAACGCAGACCACGCCGGCAACGCCAAGCACGGCCGCCACTCCCATCTCACCCTTCATCCCCAGGGCGACCATGAGCAAGGCCGCCACCAGCAAGGTGCACAGCGTCAGCCCGCTGATGGGATTGTTGCTGGATCCAATCAGGCCAACCAGATAACCGGACACGGCGGCAAAAAAGAAACCTGCAATCACCATGACGATCGTGGCCACGAGAGCCGCCATGCTGTTTTGACTGAAATGCCGATAGATGAAGAAGGTCAAGACCGCGGCAATCAGGACGATTAACCCTACCCAATTAAGACTGATGTCCTTCTCCAGCCGGTTTTCAGACGCCTTGGCTGTGGCAGCCCTTTTGGCATCGGCGACCGAGCGTGAGAGACCGGTGATCAGGCTTTTTCGCATACGGTACAAGGTAAATCCCGCGCTCACGAGCATTCCGCCGATGGCAATCGGTCTCACAATGCTCTGCCAGATCGCTGTTGAGATCGCGATCCAGTAATCGCTCGAACTCATCCCGCTCGAAGACATCGCAGGCTCAAACTGGGGGCCGAGGAAATAGAGCAACAGCGGTACAAACAGTCCCCAGGCAAGAAGTCCGCCCGCAAAGTTCCACCCGGCAAGTTTGGGTCCTATGATGTACCCTACACCAATGTACGCGGGGCTCACGGCGGGCGTGGAAATCACGGCGCCGCCGCTTCCCGAAATTGACGCCCCACCTTTTAATCGGATAGTCGATTTGGCAAAGCCTACGAATTTCACCCAGGCGGCGGCAAACGCGGAGAGCGTACCCAGCGCCTGTATGGCCGAACCCAATATCATGGCGCCGAAAAGGTAGATTGCCCCCGTTCCACCCGCCCGCCCGGCTTTATGAATTTCAGAGGCCGCCACCGATTCTGGAAACGGCAAGTCCACATCTTCCACCATGACGCGACGCAAGAGCGTCACGAACATGATGCCGATGATTCCACCCACAATCATGATCGCCGTGGCTTCAAAATACCGCAGGGGTGTGTCAAACCTGTCCCACACCCCGGAGATCAGAAACGCGGGAATCGTAAAGATCGCACCGGCGGCCACGGACTCGCCAATGGATCCCACGGTCCGCGCGATGTTCTCTTCGAGAATGGTCCCTTTCATGAGCTTTAACAGCGCCATGCCAATAACAGCCGCCGGATAAGTGGCTGCAATCGTCATGCCGGCTTTCAAACCGAGGTATGCATTGGCCGCACCCAGAATCACACACATCACCAGCCCGATAAGCAGCGCCCTCAGCGTAAATTCCCTGAGATCAGTCTGGGCGGGAACATACGGTTTGAATTCAACGGTGGTCATGAGTCCTCCAGAAGCAGTAATGAGATGATTCAGGATAATTCAAAGTTCGGTCTCCCCGGTGTGAAACAAAAGTTTCTTCGGATTCGTAGAACGATGGCAGAGGAAGGAACCCGGTCGATGGAAGATGCATGAAAAGGCCAACTCGATGATTCGAGACGAGTGAAGAACCCGAAAGAGTCGTGAGAGTGGATGTCCGGAAATCGCCGGGGCCGACTAAGGACTGTTCAATAAAATCAGGCACTTGCCGCGACTTCGAACTTCGGCAAACTATCATCGCGCGCGCTTGAGTGTCAAGCGAAAAAGCCCTCTGTCCGCAAGACCTGCATGCAGAGGCTGGACTTGGACGGAAAGAATCCTGGTGCGTTCCCGGCCGGATTGTACTAAAATAATTTCACAATTTTATACAAGGCAGAGTCACCTCTGACTAAGCGCCCTACTAAAACTGATGGATTAAGTGTGAAAAATACAGAAGGAAGATCTCGTATCCCCTAAGGAGGAAATTAATGACCGCACCAGGTCCCAATGTACTTGAGAAGATCGACAGCTTTATTACCGGCATACGTAATGAGTATGAGGACAAGCTGGCTGGAATTGTCGAAATTCCAACCATCTCCATGGATCCCGATCATCAGGCCGACATGCCACGCGGAGCGGCCTTGGCGGCGGAGTATTTGAAGGCCGCCGGAGCGGAAAGCGCCGAAGTAGTGTCCACTCAGGGGTTTCCTGTCATCATCGGAAAATTCATTACCAATCCGAACAACCCTACAGTTACCATCTACAACCACATGGATGTCCAACCGGCGCAGGAACCGGAATGGACCAGGGAGCCGTTTAAATTCGACCGCAAGGATGGTCGCTATTTTGGCCGGGGGACTACTGACGACAAAGGACCCGCCATGACGGCTTTGTATGGGGCCCGCTATGCCATCGAGAACGGCATCCCCATCAACATCAACTTCCTGTGGGAAATGGAAGAAGAGATTGGAAGCCCGAGCTTTGATAAGTTTTTGAAGCAAAATGCGTACAAACTGCAATCCGACTCAATCATCGTGAGCGATACGGAATGGATCGCACGCGGTTGTCCGGCGATTCCATACGGTTTGCGAGGTGTTCAAGGCCTGACCGTGCACCTTGAGACAGCGGCCACCGACGTTCATTCGGGCACAGCCGGGGGAGCCGCTCGAAACCCCCTCGCCGAATTGGCGCTCATCGTGTACGAGTGCTTCGATGCGAAGACCGGCAAGGTGAAAATCCCCGGCTTTTATAAAGACGTCGTTCCTCCCACCAAAAAGGAAATCGACAGCTTCTTGAAGTCGGGCTTCACAGTCAAACATTTCAAACAAGCGCTGGGGTTGAAGAAGATGAGAACGGAAAATGCCCCCGATGTGCTGCGCCGGATATTTGCCATGCCGACCTTCGAGGTGCATGGGCTGGTGGGCGGCTATACCGGGCCGGGCGTAAAAACCATCATTCCCCCACGCGGAGAGTTGAAAATCACAATGCGGTTGGTGCCTAAACAGCGCGCGGGCAAGATCTTCCAACTGGTTTCGAAGTTCATTAAGTCGAAAAACAAGGATGTCATCGTTAAGAAGGAGAATTCGCTGGAACCGTATCTGGGACCCTTCAGCGGACCGCTCGCCGATGCCGGCCGGGTCGCCATGAAGTTTGCGTTTGGCAAGGACCCCGCGTTTACCCGGGAAGGCGGCTCGATTGGTGCCGTGGTCACGATGGAAAAATACATGAAGGCGCCCATCCTGTTCCTCGGCCTCAGCCTGCCGGAGCACGGATACCATGCCCCCAATGAGAATTTTGATTGGGAACAGGCCTCCGGTGGCATCAAGATGTTCGCGAAGTACTTTGACGAGATTTCCCGGTTGCCGCGCAAGAACAAGTAGTCCTCGGCATTTCAGACATAAAGGCGCTCCATGTTCACTGCATACGCGGTGGGCGGGAGCGCCTTTATCTTTTTCCGCAGGTCTTTTTAGTCACTATGAAACACAGGGATCACAATGGGAATCTTCGAAGACGAATGCCCCAATGACCGTGTATTCGCTGCGCATCCTTAAGAGCTTTTCACAGGGGGGTTGAAGAGTTTAAACGGAGGGGGAGGCTGTGGAAACACACTCCCTAGAACAGTTCTTAAGCATTCTTGTTCAAGAACTTGAAATGATGATGGGGGCGGGCGGTCGAGGGCATTTCATCTTTCTGAATGACGCTGATATTTCCATCGATTTCCAGCACCGCCATATGGACCTGGCTGGACTGTTCGACCCCGTGTTCACGCAGGGCGGCGCGCAGGTCGGTCTCTGAGATGCCCTCGCGGCCCATGGCCTGCCAGTTGATCTCCCCGTCATAAACCAGCAGCGTCGGCGACCCTTCGATCCGCCGGCGCCACTTGCGGTTCTTCAAAACCAAGCGGGACATTCCCCGGTTGATGACCAGCAGCGTAAGCGCTGCCACGAGCCCGGCGGTGAGCGCGTTGTACGGCCCGATCATGGCATTCTGCACGGCATTGGATATCAAGAGCAGGAGTACAAGATCGAACGGGGTCATCTGGCCCACCTCGCGCTTCCCAGTGAGACGGATCCCCAGAAGCAGAACGAGATAAACGATGAACACCCGCAGGATGAGGTCCAAGGCGTCGCCCGGAGTGATGGCAAAGGTGTCCCGCAACCGTTCTGTTACGGTCGGACTGAAGAGGCTAAGGAGGTATACGAGCATGGTGAACTTACTTGGCAGCCTTCATCGGGATCTGTAAGGCCACGATTTCTTTCGAGGGTGTGAAGGCTTCGCGTACTTGCGTCTCATAGCCCTTCGCTTCCACTACGATGGAGTAGCGGTCAGTGGTCGAAAGCCAGAGCTGGCACCGGCCGTCCGAATCCGCCGTGACGGAGAGCGTTTCGATCTTCTGGGTAGCGGTTATCTTTAGAGAAGCGCCCGGGATTCCACGCCCCTGCTCATCAGTCACTAGAAAGCCGATATTGATCTCTAGGGATGCCTCGGCAAGCCTGACAGGGAGTTTGATGTAGAATTCGCGCTTCAGGCGAGTGTCATACGTGGAAATACCTTCCTTCTTTCCGGAATGGTCATGAAAAAGGGCCTGCAAATCATAGTCCGTGTCGGGATTGAGCCCTGCAAAGCGGAATTCACCCTTTTCATCAGTGATATCCTGTGAAATTTTCTTTGACTGTCGATTCGTCAGGTTGACGACGGCAGTGGGAATGGGATGGTCATCCTGGTCCACAACCACTCCAAGGACCAGCTTGGAGGGCTTGGCTTTCTTTGAGCTTTGCGCGGAAAGAACCGAGAGGCTCAGGGCAAGAATCACCCCAGTGGCGAACAATTTCTTTGAACGAGGCAACAAGAGACTCATGGTTTCTTTGCACTTAAGACAATGGAGATATCCTGGCGTTCATCGTTGGCGATTTCGACGGTTTTCGAGGCAGGTTGAAACCCGCTCAATTCCGCCGTAATGATGTATTGCATCTTGCCGACCGGAACGCGAAAAGCAAATTCTCCCCCGTCCCCCGAGAAGGTGTCCCATTTCGCCTTGGAATCACTGGCGCGCCGGCAACTGACACGGGCTCCCCGCAATGAAATGCCGTCATCTCGAAAAACGCTGCCCTTGATGAGCGCGTAGTCCGCTGACTTCGTATCTTTCCCCTTCTTGGGCTCCTTCTCCTTGGTGCCCATGCTGGGGGGCGCCGCAAAAAGGGTGGCGGCCAATGTTACACAAAGGGAGAAGCCTACCACAACATGAAGGAAACGACGGTCTGGTTTTCTCATACGACGGTGCAATTTTGAAATCAGGATGCTGGGGCATTATACCGCAGACCCCTCATCCGGCGCGGCCTGAAACTCGACCGTATCAGGTGATTCGTCTGGGGGTGAAAAAGGGGAGCATTGCGCAGGCGTGTTTCAAGCGGTGCCCACAAGAGACCCCAATTGGGTCAACCCCTCTGATGAGTGTCGGCGAGAGATTGAAAATCATTCCCCACCTCGATTCTCGAACCTTGTTTGAGTTGCTCGAAACAGCATGGCCGTCGCCAAAAACTAAAGAGGGGAGAGAAAAAACTGCTCCTCATCCCCTCTGAATCGTCGAAGCGGCCCTCAATGCGGGTGTTGTCCTATAATGACGCGAGGAGCCTTCTACTCCTCCCACCCCTCCTCCTCCTCTTCCGGAGCGAGCTCAAATTCCACGGGATCGAGTCCCACGACCTCCAGCTTGATACCGCAATCAGGGCAGGTTACGATTTCGCCTTTTTCAATCTCTTCAGAGACTTCAATCTCAGCATCGCATTCAGGGCATGAACCGTACACGACTTGCTCCTCCTCGATCGCAGGTGAACTGCGGGGAACGCATCCCTTTCCCTGCGGAATCTCAAGGAAACCTGCGAACTTGAGTGAATTCATTTACGGGCTGTCAACTCTTAATGGAATTTTTTTCCCATGTCAAGCCCAAATTGGGAAAATGACCTGTGGACGCGGAATCATTTTTCACCGGTGAAATGAGGGGTGCTTTTCTCGTTGGTTCGGATCAGAATTGGCCGCTGAACGAATGGCCGGGGTCAACTCGGATGAGGGAGGAACAGGTGAAGGCCACCGAGGATGTCATTGGCAGGTTGGATCGACAGGTCGAATCCTTGCTCCTTCGCCCCGGATGAAAGAAGACCCGGCATCGAGGGAACTGGAGTCGGCGGAACCCATTTCGCCAGGGAGTTCTGGTCAAAGAGAGCCAATCCTCCTTAAAGAGAAAGTCCTCCCGAACTGGCTGCTTTAAATTCTCTTACCAGGGATGCGGTCCCCCCGAATTACCCCAGGGATATTCCAGGATTGACTTTTTCCTTCTTTGGATTAGAATCGGCGATATTCTACGCGGAGATCATCTTTCATGCATCGGTTGAGCCGTCCTTTCGCATTTCTTTTTAACTTTTTGCCTGTGGCCGGGGAGGTGGGGTAGGCCGCTTTTTTTGTAAAGGACAACCGGCCCGCCGATCCCACCCAAGCAGGATTGGCGGGCTTTTTAGTTTTAGAGGTGGAAGGAGACAGGAATCACACCCGGGCCGGAGCAATCTTGGAGGTTGAGCTTTCCCGTGGATCCATCCAGGCTGAGGCTGTGAAGAAGGCATGAAGATACGTGTTGCATTTCAGGGTGAACGCGGTGCATTCAGCGAGCAAGCGGCCCGTCAGTTGATGAGCGCCCCCTTCGACCTCGTTCCCTGTAAGACCTTCGAAAAAACCTTTGGCTGCGTGGCGCGCGGCCAGGCCCATGCCTGCATCGTGCCGATTGAAAACACCTTGGCCGGCTCAATTCACAAGAATCTCGATCTTTTGTTGAAGCATCGCTTCAATATCGTGGGAGAAACCAACGTCCGGATTGAACATCACCTCATTGCACTTCGAGGCACGGCCTTGCGTGACATTAAACGGATCATCTCTCATCCGGTGGCCCTGGAACAGTGCCAGAAATTCCTGCAACAGCATTCCCAGATCGAGAGCGAGGTAGCATACGACACGGCGGGAAGCGTGAAGATGATTGTTGAACAAGAGTGGCGCAACACGGCGGCGATTGCCGGGGTCTGGGCGGCGCAATGGTATCGATGCGGGATCCTACAGAAGAACATCGAGGATCATCACGAGAACTACACGCGGTTCTGGCTCCTCCACAAGGCATCTCCAAAGCGGCGGCCGTCACCTCGGTGGCCCTGGGCGAAAAAGGAGGGGAACAAAACTTCCATCGTCTTCTCCACCAGGAACCTTCCAGGTGCGCTCTTCAAGTGTCTCAGCGTATTCGCGCTGCGTGATATTGATTTGACCAAGATCGAGTCGCGGCCGGTCATCGGACGCCCTTTTGAGTACTTGTTCTACGTTGATTTCCTCGGAAACGTTGCCGAGGAACGATGTCAGAACGCCTTGCGTCATCTGGGGGAAGTCACTGATTTTTTGCGGGTCCTGGGGTGCTATCCGCGGGGGTGAGGGAAGAGGTTTCAGGTGCCGGGTGTCAGGTGTCAGGAAAGAGAAGTCGGAAGCCAGAGGTCAGAAGCCAGAGTCCGGAAGCAAGAAGCCGGAGGTCGGAGAAGCAGTTGCCAGTTCTCAGTTGCCGGTAGACAGGGGAAATGGCTACAAGCCGGAGTCCGGTGGCCAGAAGACAGTCATTGGAAGTCAGAAGTCGGAAGTCAGATACCATAACATGACCATCAGAATCGACGTTGGGGATTACTTTGATGGGATCTGAGAACAGAGAACTGACAACTGAGAATTGGCAACTGCTTCTCTGACCTCCGACTTCCGACTTCAGGGTTTTTCTTCTGACACCTGACACCCGGCACCCGGCACCTTTCTTCCAGAAGGAGTCTAATTCACAATGATCATCAGCATGAAGGCGGGAGCGAGCAAGGAACAGATCAACCACGTGATTGAGAAAATCGAAAGTTACGGGTACAAGGCGCATCCCATTTTCGGGGATGAGCGCGTGGTCATAGGCGCGATCGGGGATGGCCGCTTCCGGGACCACATCCAATCCCTGGAATCGGCCCCCGGCGTGGACTCAGTGGTTCCCATTCTCAAGCCCTTCAAACTGGTGGGTCGCGAATTGAAGAAAGAGAGGACGTGCGTACGCGTCAGTGATGACGTGACGATCGACAGCTCCCATTTTGTTGTCATGGCCGGACCCTGCTCAGTGGAATCCCGCGAACAGCTTCTGACCACCGCCCATGCGGTGAAGGCCTCCGGCGCGAGGATCCTCCGGGGGGGCGCCTATAAACCCCGGACCTCCCCCTATGACTTTCAAGGATTGGAGGAAGAGGGGCTGAAAATCCTGGCGGAAGCCCGGGAGGCGACCGGACTCAAGGTGGTGACCGAGGTTTTATCCGATGCGAACGTTTCCCTAGTGGCCGAATACGCCGACATCCTGCAGGTGGGGGCCCGCAATATGCAGAACTTTGCATTGCTCAAGAAGCTTGGAAAATGCGACAAGCCGGTGCTGCTCAAACGCGGCATGAGTTCCACCATTAAAGAGTTCCTGCTTTCCGCGGAATATATCCTCTCGCAGGGGAATCCCAACGTGATTCTGTGCGAGCGAGGCATCCGCACCTTCGAGTCTTACACTCGCAATACCCTGGACCTCTCGGCCGTCCCCCTGCTGAACGAACTCTCGCACCTTCCCGTGGTCATCGACCCCTCTCACGCCACGGGAAAACGCTCCCTGGTGATCCCCATGGCGAAAGCGTCGGTGGCGGCGGGCGCCGACGGACTGCTCATTGAGGTCCATCCCAACCCGGAAGAGGCGTTTTCCGATGGCCCCCAGTCCTTGTTGCCGGAAGATTTTGGTGAGCTCATGCGGGTCGTGCGACAATACGTGGCGTTGGAGAATCGTGAGATCTGAGACCGGCCCCCGATGCGGCTGTTGATCGCCCTTCTCTCCCTGCGGGGGAAGAACGGCGAAAAACCTTTCCTCCGCCAGGATTAAGGATGCGGCTTCGACCCTATGCGTATTGAAAAATACTTTTTTGCCCTCACGATCTTTGCTGCCCTGCTCCTTACTTTCTTCCTGTTAAGACCTTTTGCCACCTACCTGGTGCTTGCCGCCATTCTGACTTATTTTCTTCGGCCCCTGAAGAGGGTCCTCTTAAGGTATATACACAGCGAGGCGGTCTGTGCGGCGATCCTGATCCTTCTTGTCATCCTGCTGGTCGTGGTTCCTTCGTTTTTCCTCACCACCCACCTGGTCACCCAGGTGACCGGGGCTTACAACAACTTCAAGGATGCGCGCCTCCTGGATCGGTTGGGAGGCTTCATTCAACTGAAAACCGGCCATGAAGTTCAGGTCCAAAAGATCCTGCTGAGCCTGCTTGAGAATGTGCGGGACTTCCTCCTGGGGGCGGCCCCTGATTTCCTGGGGTCAGTGACGTCTCTCCTGCTTGGCTTGTTCGTCATGTTTTTTGTGATGTACTATGCCTTGCAACAGTCCAGTGATTTAGCCTACAAGCTGACGAGCATGATCCCACTGGAGGCGGAGCTCAAAGAAAAGATGCTCGGAGAGATGCGGGGGGTCCTGGAAGGCGTCTTGTACGGCCAGGTGATTACCTCGTTGGTCCAGGGCGCTTTGGGAGGAATGGGTTTGTTCATTTTTGGGATTCCCAACGCCATTTTCTGGGCCGTGATGATGACGATCCTGTCATTCATTCCCCTCGTGGGGACTCCCGTCATCTGGCTGCCGGCGGGAATTTTTCTGATCGTTGATGGACACACGTGGCGTGGCATCGGCTTGCTCATCTACTCCGCCCTCATTGTTGCCAATGTGGACAATGTCCTGAAGCCCCGCCTCATCAGCGGCAAGTCCAAAATTCACCCCGTCGTCGTGATGGTCGGTGTCTTGGGCGGGTTGAAGCTTTTTGGATTCATCGGACTGGTCATCGGCCCCCTGGTCCTCGCCCTCTTGATTCGACTCCTTGCCTTCTATGAAGAAGTGTACCTGCCCAAACAGGCATAAGGCGATTTCAGGAAACTTGCCTCCCTCCTCCGAGTTTGAGGAACGTTCACTTTCCCCGGATTACCGGGATACCAACGAATCGGTCGGTGAACCCGGATTCCGAAGTTGAAGTCTCTTTTCTGGTAACAACCCTCGACCTGTGGCCTGGAAAGTTCCTGGCGGGGCGGGTCGGAGCTGGAAAGAACTTCAAGATTTCTTCCCCCTTTTGATGCGCGTGCGATCCCCGGCTCGAATTTAAGGCCTTGGAGCCGCCCTGGAAACCCTCTCAGCGAAAGTCTTCAGCCCCGTCGCGAGGCAGTCTCCGATCTCAAATTTGAAATTTCAGATTTTGCAGGTCATCCAGTAAAGGTTTGTGCCCGCGCTGCGATCGGGCCGTACCATGACCTTCCCCCACCCGCCCGGGTCGGTTAGAAATACTCCCCGCCAGCTATGGACGTGCGATTTTGGACCTCTCTTCCCAAGATTTAGAAAGGGTCCGTCGATCTCTCCCTCAATCCTTTAGAGAATGCCTCCGGGCTCTTAATTTCGGGATTCAGTTGAACGCTGCATTGGGCAGCAATATAATTATGGAGTTCTTGAATTACTTCCTTGAATAAACACTGGGAAAGTTTTAGTATTCAATTGTTTTCTCCCCCCTAATTTACCCCTTTGTCGTCGTGTTTAGATCTCCCCTCAGGGAAAAAACCTACCCCCCTCTGATCCTGTCGGAAATGGATTCAGCAAAGGATCACCCGGTCTGGCCTTTCTGTTGAAACGCTCGCATTACCGGCCTCTCTGTGTTCCATCCGGATGCTCTTCAATTGAAGTGATTCTTGCTGCGGGTCCTTTCTGATTTCACAACCGAATGGGATTTAAAGAGAGAAGAGGAGAAAGAAAATGAGGATCTCCGGATTCTTCAAAGCAGCAGTATGCCTGTCACGCTCATTGTGGATCTCGGCACTCATGCTTTTGATCGTCATCTCTGTGGTCCACCGTGCTGCGCAACGTTCTACGGTACAAGCCGTGTCGAATACGGTCGTCATCAGCCAGATTTACGGTGGAGGCGGTAATTCCGGGTCGACACTGAAGAATGATTTTATTGAGCTGTTCAATCGGGGCAATGCCGCCGTTGATGTGACGGGCTGGTCAGTCCAATACACCTCCGCGTCCGGAACCACATGGCAGAAGACCGACCTGTCAGGGACCCTTGCCTCAGGCCAGTATTTTTTGGTGCAGGAGGCGCAAGGTTCTGGGGGGACGGCTAGTTTGCCCACTCCGGATTTGATCGGAACGCTTGCGCTGAGCGCTACCGCAGGGAAAATCGCCCTCGCCAACAACAATACGCTGATTGCAAGTGGAACGGCTTGCCCGTCGGGCGCCAGTGTCATCGACCTCGTTGGCTTTGGTTCCAATGCAAATTGTTTCGAAGGGACCGGCCCGAGTCCTGCTCCAAGCGCCCCCCATGCCATCCTGAGAATGGAGAATGGCTGTAAGGACAGCGACAATAACTCCTCGGATTTTAGTGCGGGAATCCCTATTCCACGGAATTCCGCTACTTCGAGAAACTCATGCGGAGGAACAGTAAACCCAAGCGGTGTGGGGAACGCCAACCCGGGATCGGTCATGGCAGGGACTTCAACGCTTCTGACCGTCGTGGTGACTCCAGGGTCGAACCCAGCCAGCACCGGCATCACGGTCAACGGTGATCTGAGTCCAATCGGAGGCGCGGCCAGAGAACAGTTCTACGACGACGGGACTCATGGCGATGGCACCGCCGCCGACCACACGTTTTCTTTTCAGGCCAGTGTGGGGACAGGCACATCGAACGGCGTGAAGACCCTCCCCATAAGCATCTCCGACGCCCAATCCCGGAATGCATCCACGAGTATTACCGTGACTGTCCAGTCGTCCTCCCTTATTGCCATCCACGACATTCAGGGGAAAGGCTTGATTTCGCCGCACAACGGGGAGTTAGTGACCGCCACCGGCATTGTCACTGGGGTCAAAGACAATGCCTTCTTCCTGCAAGCCCGCGACGCTGAAATTGACAGCGATCTCGCCACTTCGGAAGGGATCATCGTCTTCACATCGAGTGTGCCGCCCGCGGCGGCCGCCGTGGGTAATTTTGTTACGGTCACTGGCACCGTACAGGAATATGCACCGGCGTCCGACCCCAACAGTCCAACCCTGACTCAACTCAGCGAACCAGTGACCGTCACGCTCGTTTCCACGGGGAACCCTTTGCCGGCCCCGATCACCCTCACGGTCGCTGATCTAACTCCCTCGGGGCCGATCGATCAGCTGGAGAGGTTTGAGGGAATGCGCGTTCACGTTGGTTCACTGACGGTCGTAGCGCCGACCCAGGGAGTTGTTGATGAAACGAACGCCACGTCAACGTCGAACGGGGTTTTCTATGCGGTGTTGACCGGAGTCCCCCGGCCTTTCTGGGAGCCGGGAATTGAGCTGCCTGATCCACTCCCCCCGGGGGCGCCCTGTTGTGTCCCGCGATTTGACGCCAACCCCGAACGCCTGCGAGTGGACAGCGATGGTCAGGTGGGTGCGAATCCTTTGGAAGTCACCACGGGAGCTCGCGTGACCGATATCACGGGCCCACTGGACTATGCCTACCGAAGCTATTCGATCCTTCCCGATCCGTCGACCCCTCCCGGCGTTTCGGGGAACGTCAGCGCGATTCCAGTTCCCCCGGCAGTTTCGAAGCAGTTCACCGTCGGCTCCTTTAACATGGAACGGTTTTATGATTCCACGGACGATCCTGCAGTGGCGGAGCCAGTATTGACGCTCGCGGCGATCAATAACCGGCTCAATAAAGCGTCGCTGGCCATCCGGAATGTGATGCGCCTGACCGACATCATTGGCGTCGAAGAGGTGGAGAACCTCGCGACATTGCAGACGCTGGCCGACAAGATCAATAGCGATGCTGTGGCAACAGGAGATCTCAACCCGAACTATCAGGCCTATCTCATCCCGGGGAACGATCCCGGCAGCATCAATGTGGGTTTCCTGGTGAAGAGTTCGCGTGTCCAGGTCACCGATGTGACTCAAGTTGGAAAGACGGATACCTACCTCGATCCTGCCTCGGGCCACCAGGAACTTCTCAATGATCGGCCCCCTTTGATTTTGCGTGCGAATATCCTGATGAACGGCGCCTCGGCTTATCCGGTGACGGTCATTGTCAATCACCTCCGTTCCTTGTCCGGTATCAACGATGCCGCGGAGGGTGCCCGCATCCGCGCCAAGCGCGCGGCGCAAGCCGAATTTCTCGCCCACCTGATCCAATCACGTCAATCCGCTGATCCCCATGAGGCGATTATTTCCATTGGCGATTACAACGGATTCGAGTTTAGCGATGGCTACGTGGATGTGATTGGAACAGTTTTAGGAAAGCCGGCCCCTTTCGATCAAGTGGTGCTGGCCAGTAACGACCTTGTTAATCCTGACCTTACGAACCTGGTGGAACTCGCACCTGCGGAACAACGGTACTCATTCAGCCTCGATGGAAATGCCCAGGCGCTCGATCACATTCTGGTCACCGGGAACCTGCTCCCGCGGTTCGACGGTCTCTCTTTTGCGCGGTGCAATGCGGATTTTCCAGAATCCTTCCGCAACGATCCGAGCCGGCCGGAACGCATTTCCGATCATGACATGCCGGTCGCCTATTTTAGTTTTCCGTCAGGGGCCGACCTTTCTGTTGTTAAACAATATTCTTCAGAGCCCGTCCATCCCGGAACTGCCTTCGGGTACCTGATTGCCGTGACAAACAACGGTCCCAATTCAGGCTCATCTGTCGTATTAACTGATACGCTGTCAGCGAACACAACCTTCCAATCCTTGACTCAGGCCACGGGTTGGGTCTGCACCGCGCCCCCTGTGGGGAGTAGTGGAGATGTGAGATGCACCAAGGGGTCGTTGGGTACACTCAGTAATGAGACTTTCCTTCTCACCTTTAAAGTCAATTGTTCGCTGGAGACTGGAAGTGTGCTCACCAGTTCTGCAAGCATTACCGCTTCCGAGGAAGACTTGAACCCGGGGAACAATGCCAGCACTTCGACGGTTACGGTCGTCGATCCGACCACGATCTCTCCCCTGGGACAGTCTTTCGGAGCCGATGGCGGGCAGGGAGAGGTGGACGTCATCCGCTCAGGCGATTGTGGTTGGACTGCGGTGAGTGACGACCCATGGATCACGATCACCTCGGGAAGCAGTGGCACGGGCAACGGAAAAGTGAGTTACTCGGTAGCGGCGAACGAGGGCCCGAGTTCACGACAGGGATCGATAAGGGTCGCCGGGCGAATCTTTACGGTATCCCAGGAAGCCAAGGGTGTTGGAACGGCGCAGGTCAGCCTTGAACTCTCTGCGGGTGGAGTGAGCACAACGACGACACAAATTGAGGGAAAAGTCGTCCAGGCAGGATATGCCACGGTCACGGTGGATCTTCGCAAAAAAGCAGAGGACCCGTTCAATTCGGATCCGGAAAGCGGTCCTGAGGGAACAGCCGTGCTCAGCTTGGTCCAGAACGGGAATGTGGTCAGCGAAGCAGGGGTCCCTGCCTCCCCTCCCACCAGATCAGCGCGACTCTTCATCGACTATCGTTCTCATGTCGGGATCAACGGCGATCGCGAAAACGCAGGGTCAAACCAGGTCAGCACCGGACTTGCCGCAGTCAATCGGGGCCTCAGCGAAGCCCATCTCTCCTACTGGCTTCGGGATTCCTCCGGTAAGATTTTGGCGACTGGACAGGGTACCCTCCCTCAAGGCGCGCATCGAGCACTGTTTATCCATGAGTTGAACGAAATCGCCCCCGACTTCACCTTCCCATCCGACTTTTCAACGGCCACGGGATGGGGGACTCTCGAAATCGGCAGTGATCAGCCACTTTCTATTCTGGGTTTGAGGTTGACCACCAACCAGCTTGGAGAGACTTTGTTAACGACGACCGCGATTTCGGAGTTGACAGGTATCGTCAACTCCGGCCCACTGTTTTTTCCCCAGCTTGTGGAAGGGGGTGGGTATCAAACCTCGATTGTTCTCTTGAATAACTCGAATGCGGCTGAGGCAGGAACCCTGCGGGTGTTCGACAATCAAGGGTCACCCCTGACGGTCCGGCAGGACGGGGGGCCCGCGGCATCCGCTTCGGCCTTTGCGTACACCATTCCACCCCACGGATTCTATGTTTTTCAGACCGCTGGGTCTCAAGCGACGGTCGTTGCAGGCTGGGCAGAAGTGAATCCTGACGCGGGCTCATCGACGCCAGTGGGAATGGGTCTGTTGAGTTACACCACGAAGGGCATTTTGCGCTCCGAGACGGGAATTCCATCCGCTGTGCCGACCACTCATGCGCGCCTCTATGTTGACCGGTCCGGCGGACATAACACGGGCGTGGCGATGTCTGCTCCCTCGGCCACAGGCGTTCAAGTCACGCTCAAGGCTTTCCAAGTTGATGGAACCACCCCTGCAGGGAGAGGAATTTTGGATCTTGCGGGCCACGGCCATGACGCGAGGTTTGCCAACGAATTCATTCCGGCGCTTCCTGAGGGATTCACCGGAGTGTTGGATCTTTCATCGCCCTCACCTTTTGTTGCCCTCACCCTGCGCGCGCTTACCAACACGCGAGGTGATTTCTTGATGACAACATTTCCAGTCGTGGACTTGAATCAGACCACTCCCACTCCCCTGGTCTTTCCGCAGATTGCAAGCGGGGGAGGGTATCAGACTCAGTGCATCCTGTTGGGTAAAGGGAACGACACCCACGCCTTGATCAGTTATTTCGGGGATGATGGCACTCCGATGTCCGCCGGAAAGTCGGTGCATGACAGCAGGGGAATTGATCGAGGGAAGTAGCGTCACATGATGGAGAGTTTGCGTGCAGTGAAAACCCAAGTATGGGATCGAGGGCATCCCCCCCTGAGGGATTACCCTCGGTCCCTTTTGTGCCGCATTCGGACTGTAGGTGATAGCCCGCAACGAATTGCCCAAGAGAATAGAAGATTCAAGATACAATGACTGGTGGATGCACTGCTTTCGAGGGCTGATCGTGATGGGGAAATGAACCGAAGAGGGAGGGCAGTCCTGGTGAATGGCTATGCCGACGAGCCATCCGGCTCAGCGGGACAACTCAAGGCCCCCTTTCCCTGGTTTCCTAATGGATTAGAGTTCAGGTTTCGGATCATCCGGATTTGGTCAGTTGGGATGCACAACGCCACAAAGAACCGGCACTGTTTCTGATTTCTTGCCACTGATCTGGTCATCGCATCACATGCTCCCCGCGCTCTTCATTTTCCTGGGTACCTATCTTGTTCTCGCCGTCGGGCGTCTCCCCGGATTTCGCGTCGATCGCACCGGCGCGGCGATCATCGGCGCCAGCCTGATGATTGCGTTTCGAGTCCTCTCCCTGGATGAAGCCTTCAAAGCCATCAACTATGAGACTATCATCCTGCTGTTCGGGATGATGATCGTGGTGGCCAATCTCCGGCTCTCCGGATTTTTCGCGGTGGTCAGCGCCTGGGTGGTGGAGCACGCTCATCATCCCCTGGCGCTGCTCAGTGGAATCGTCCTTGTCTCGGGAGTCTTTTCAGCCTTCTTCGTGAACGATACGATGTGCCTGGTGCTCACGCCCCTGGTGCTCGAAATCGTCACTCAACTGCACCGCCGGCCCCTCCCTTACCTGCTTGCGGTGGCGATGGCCTCGAACATTGGAAGCGTGGCGACCATCACTGGCAATCCGCAAAACATGATGATCGGGACCTTTTCTCATATCCCTTATCGCGTATTTGCGGCCACGCTTGCGCCAGTCGCCGCGATCGGGTTGGTATTGACGGTGTTGTTGATCGCTCTCGTTTATCGAAAGGAATTCACCCGTGCCCGTCCCGTCGACATTCCGAAACCCCGCGTCCGGGTCAATCGAGTGCTTTTATGGAAATCCGTGATTGCCGCGGGAGCCATGATCGTCTTGTTCTTTGCGGGATGGCCCGTGGCCAAAGTGGCGGTGGTGACCGGCGCGATGCTCTTGATCACCCGGCGCGTGAAACCGGAAAAGGTGTATCGCGAAATTGATTGGTCCCTGCTGGTGTTGTTTGGGGGATTGTTCGTGGTCATTGCCGGGGTCGAGAAGACGTTGTTAAGTCAGGACCTCGGCGGAATTGCTTCTCACTTCCGTCTCGACCGCGTGGCCGTGTTGAGCGTCCTCAGCGCAATCCTCTCCAACGTGGTGAGTAACGTGCCGGCCGTGCTGGTCTTCAAACCTTTCATCGCTCGATTGGCCAATGCACCGCAGGCATGGCTTACACTGGCCATGTCGTCCACCCTGGCGGGCAATCTCACGTTGCTGGGCTCGATTGCGAATCTCATTGTCGTTGAGCGAGCCCGCCGCGACGTCAGGATTTCATTCGTGGAATACCTCAAGGTGGGTGTGCCACTGACAATTCTGACTGTGGGGGTCGGAGTGTTGATACTGTCCGGGGTTTAGCCTCCTTAGCAATAACTCAAGTTGATGCCATACAAGTTCCCTTCGTAATGTTTGCTTGATTCCAGAGAGTCATAGTTATAGAATGAAATTAGGTCGATCCCCCCATGATCGACTCTCCGAACGAAAAACCTGGCTGACAGCCAGGCAAAAGCTCCTTTCTTCACCCCCTATCATTCAATCATCTTCGCAAGGAGTGTTCATGTAAAGCGATACAGTGTCTTGTGATGGGTATTCGAGACGGTCACCATGCGTTTTCTTATGCATGTGAGGATTCAATATGAGCGCGTATCGGAGTCATAGCTCCCTTCAAAGAGCGGTTGTTTCGATGGTGGTGTTCGTATTCTTGTGTTTGGCTCATCCGATCCATCTTGTGGGGGGAGCTGCCCCGACGGTCGAAACATTTGCAGCCTTCAATATCACCTATGATTCTGCCTCGCTGGGGGGTTCGATCAAGCCCAACGGGCTTTATACGACTTACTATTTCGAGTGGGGGACCGCGGTGTCGTACGGACGCTCGACGGAGCACGTAGGCCTTGGGTTCGAGCAAGGTCTTTTTCCACAACAATCTGTAATCAATGGTTGGCTTAGGGCCGGCACCGTTTATCATTTTCGCATCGTCGCCACGAACAGCGCAGGAACCTCGTATGGCAATGATGCAGTATTTACGACGCTCCCCTTACCGGCTCATGCGCCCTTGGTGATCACCCAAGAAGCCAGCAACATCACCTCCAATTCTGCCACGTTGAACGGCATAGTGAATCCCAATGGGGTGTCTACGAATTTCACCTACTACTTTATAGGCGAAGACGGTCAAGGGGTAGGTTTATGGTCCATTCCTCTCGGGAGTGGGACCAGTGATATCAGCCTGTCCTGTAACATCACCGGGCTTCTGCCCTACATGACTTATCATTTCATGTACAGCGCGAGTGCCGGCGGACTGGTCATTCACGGCGGCGATATGATATTCACGACGCTCCCCGGGTTTTCGCGGCCGCTGGCACAAACGGGTTCTCCAACGAGCGTCACCTCCAGTTCAGCCACTTTGACAGGAGCTGTTCATTCAACGGGTTTGGACACAACAGTCTACTTTCGTTGGGGGACAACGACCGAATACGGGAATGTGACGTCAACACAATCCATCGGAAGTGGGATCAATTACGTACAGGTGTCATCGGACATCCAGGGTCTGTTGCCGGACACACCATACTACTATCAGGTGGTCGCGAGTAACAGTCTGGGCACAACCTTTTCTGAAGCAACACTGTTCAAGACCGCGCCGCTTCCTCTAGCCATCACAGAACCCGCAACCTACATCACATTTTCCTCCGCTGATCTCAATGCAACGGTCAATCCCATAGGGTTCGACGCCAGGGTCTTCTTCCAGTGGGGGACCGGCCCGACCTATGGAAACGAGACGCTGGACATTCCCACTCCGCTGGTCAACACAAACTTGCATGTGGATTTTAATCTGGATGGCCTTATTCCGAACACCCTCTACCATTATCGAGCAGTGGTAGCGACGAGTAACGGTACGGCAATGGGGAGCGATGCGACCTTTGTGACACTCTCCGGAGGAGTGGCTCCAACCGCACTCAGCCTTGACCCGTCGAATGTCACATCGAATTCCGCGACACTCTATGGCGCGGTCAATCCCAACGGGCTTGGCACGACCGCTTATTTTCGCTGGGGAACCAGCACCGCCTATGGCAACACAACGGCGCCAGAGTCTCTCGGCTACGGGACGAGTGTCCTGACCGTATCCGTCGAACTCGCCGGACTTCTTTCCAACACCACCTACCACTACGAGGTCGTGGCGAGCAATATCGTGGGAACGACTTATGCCAGTAACGACAGGGTATTTTCCACACTGGCTCCGGGGGGCGCACACCCGATTGTGACCACCAGCTTGCCGACTGACATCACAGCGCATTCGGCGAAGTTCAATGCCTTCGTCAATCCTAACGGGTCGGCGACTACGGTTTTTTTCGTTTGGGGAACTGCTTCAAATGAATTTCAAACTGCGCCCCGGCCTGTTGGAGACGGGTTACACAATGTCTATGTTCCATTCTCGATGCTGGGGATGGAGCCCAATACGGCCTACCATTATCGAGTCGTGGCCACCAACACCTTGGGAACGGTGTCTGGAGCCAATGTATATTTTGAAACGTTATCGTATTTTTCCACTCCAACGATCACCAATGGTTATCTACCGAGCGACATTACGCCGAATTCCGCAACAGTCATTGATTTTGTGAATCCCAATTCATTGGAGACCACGATTTATTTTCGCTGGGGAACCAGCACTGCTTATGGAAATACAACGACCCCGCACTTGATTGGGAGCGGACAAATTCCTGTTGAAGTGACAGAAGACCTGACCGGGCTCTCGCCGGGCACGACCTACCACTATCAGTTGGTAGCGACGAACAGCATGGGTTCGGTTCCTGGTAGGGATATTGTGTTCACTACACCCCCGATCGACTGTCCGGAAAAGTTTATTGACCTTGGGAACGCTTGGAATGGAAGGCTGAGCCCCAGTTCCTGCCGCTCCGTCACGAAGGGGGCGTCGTGGTATGCAGACCGCTATTTCTTCACTGTTTTTGCAGGCACGTCCGTTTCGATTTCAGTGACCTCTTCAGAAATTGACACCTATGTCTATTTATTAAAAGGTGGAGTGGTGATCGCATCAAATGACAATGGAGGTGGAGGCACGGATTCACGCATCCCTCCGACCACCGGCTTTCTCACCCTGTCGGAAGCAGGAACGTACACTATTGAGGTAACCTCGGCAGCGTCAGGCGCAAGTGGCAATTATTTAGTCGGGCTGGGCCTTCCCTCGGGGCCTCTCTTTAGTAAGGATCTTTCTCTTCTGGGAGGGGGTGCGGGCAGCACCGCAACCACCGGAGCGGGGAAGTCGGTTAGGGCCGGCTTTGCCACCGGCACCACCAGTTCCAACAAGGGTTCTGAACTTGATTCCTCAAGCGCCCCGTATGGGACAGCGATATTCAGCGTGACTCAAAATGGCGTCATCGTAAGCGAGGCCGGGGTTCCAGCTTCATCTCCTACTACCCGTGCACGCATTTTCGTTGATTTTCGGCCCAATGTCCCCGCAAAAACGGGTCACCGGAATGCAGGAGAGATTAGCATCAACACAGGTTTTGCTATTGTGAATCAGGGGAATGCAACAGCGAATATCAAATTCGAATTACGGGACTCCGGGGGAATCGTGGCACAGGGCAACAGCACCCTGCCCCAGAATCAACATCGCGCCCTCTTTGTTAATGAACTCAACCAGATGGCCTTCGATTTCAATTTGCCTGCAACCTTCAACGGGTATGGCACGCTGGATATCCTCAGCGACCAGCCTCTAGCAGTGTTGGGACTGCGCTTGACGACAAACCAGCGCGGTGAAACCCTTATCACGACGACTCCGATTGCCGATCTGAATCAACCCCTGGTAAAAACGCCTCTCTACTTCCCTCACTTCGCTGATGGGAACGGATACAGAACGATGATCCTGCTCATGAACACCTCGGACGCGGTGGAGAAGGGGCAACTGCGGATAAGAAACAATCAGGGGCAACCGCTGCCAGTGCACGCGGCAGGAAGTCATCTCTCGGAAATTCCTTACTCTATTCAGCCCTTGAATTCTTTCGTGTATCTTTCTGGGGGAGGGGGCAGCACCGTCGACACGGGTTCGGTGCAGATTGTCCCCGATCCGGACACCTTCGCACCGGTAGGTGCAGCTGTGCTGAGCTACTCGGTTGCGGGTACCCTCGTCACTGAAACCGGCATTCCTTCAGCCACGCCAACGAACCACGCGCGTATCTATGTGGACCGTTCTCGAGGTCACAATACCGGGTTGGCCATCGCCGCACCCGACGCCTCGCCCATCTACGTGACGCTGGACGCGTACCAGGAGGATGGGGCGACTCGGATCGGCAGCGGTGGATGCAATCTCCAAGGCAATGGACACGATGCGGAGTTTGCAAGTGAGTTTATTCCGGCACTCCCCGACGGTTTTACCGGGGTGCTGGATATTTCTTCTCCGTCACCCTTCGTGGCTCTGACCTTGCGCTCGCTGAGCAACAGTCGCAATGATTTTCTTTTGACCACATTCCCGATTGCCGACGCCAACCAGCCCGCTCCAAACCCGCTCATCTTCCCCCAGATCGCAGACGGTGGCGGCTATCAGACTCAGTTCATTTTGATAAGTACCGGAAGCGGATCGAACGCGACGCTGAACTTTTTTGCGGATGACGGCACGCCCCTTGCCATTGGGAAGCGCGGACGTTAGAAGACTCACAATAATACGTGGGTCTGATGGCGAATAAGGAAGCCGGGGACAAAGGTCAGCGCGGCCCGCCGGGTTTGTTTTCGACACTCAAAGAAATTGCTGCCTACCTGGGATGAACGTTTCATCAGGTTGAAGGTACGGCGTGGTTCTTTCCCGCATTCATTCCTTCCCGTTCCAGTCCCCTACTGAAATCTGCTTCAAACTACTCGACAACCGCCAAGGTCGAAGTTTATCTTTGTCCCCATGCCGATCCGGATTGATCCCGAAAAGCAGAGCATTTCGCTCAGCGTGAAGGATGTGGCGGCGCTGGTCGCCGGTCCCGGGGCCGTTGATGAAGTGGCCTACGGCGTCGCCCGAATGACGCTGGGACGGCTGGCGCACGAGTCCTACCAGGCCAGTCGCGCGCTGGAGGAGTCCTCGTTCCGAAAAGAAATCGCCGTCAGTCACACCTTCCACGTCGATGAATTCGAGGTCTCCATCGGGGGTCGCATCGATGGGGTCTCCCGCCGGGGGGACGTCACCGTGGTCGAAGAAGTGAAGTCGACGTTGCGCACGCGGCAGGAACTGCTCCGGTACGATGCCGCCAGTTTTGAACGATATAAACTGCAACTGCAAATCTATTTGTATTTTCTCTGGATCGGCGGCCTTCGCAGCCTGCAGGGAGTCCTGATCTTTATCAGCCTCGTTGACGATGGCCGCTATTCCTTTCAAATCGACTTCGATCCGGCAACCATCGAGGCCCTCTTACAAGACGCCCTCCGGCGGGTCATCGAGGAGTGGCGCGCCGAGCAGCGCCGTGCCGCGCTGAAGCGGCAACTGGCCGGGAAGATACAGTTTCCTTTTTCGGAAATGCGGCCCTATCAATCCCGGATGATGGAACACGTCGAAGAAGCCCTTCTGGCGCGAAAGGACGCCATGGTGTGCGCCCCCACGGGGGTGGGGAAGACGGTCGCCGCCCTGATGCCGGTCCTTCGATTTGCCCTCCTGGAGAATAAGAAGATTTTCTTTGTGACTTCCAAGACGACCCAGCAGCAACTGGTGGTGGAAACAGTGCGGCAAATCCTTCAGACGGCGGATGCCGCACAAACGGCGGCCGGCTTCAATGTCCTCGTCCTGCGAGCCAAGGAAAAGATGTGTGCCAATGACGTCTGCTTTTGCCATCCCGACTTCTGCAATTACGCCAAGAACTATTTCACCAACCTCGCCGAATCAAAACTGGTGGAATACTTTTCCAGCCAGGCCCTGATGCTCCCCGATGAGATCTATGCAAAAGGGAGTCCCCAGGGGGTCTGCCCCTTCGAGCTTTCGCTGGAGCTGGTCAACCGCGCCGATCTCATCATCTGTGATTACAACTATGTCTTTGATCCATGGATTTCGTTGCGGCTGTTTGCGGCGGGCGAGCCCTTCGATCACTGTCTCCTGATCATCGACGAAGCGCACAATCTCTATTCCCGCGGCCGCGAATATTACTCGCCAGAACTGGAACGCAATACGGTTCGGGAACTCAAAGCATGGGCCGACTCCCGGCGCAGGGGAATAGCCAATGTTGCTGAGGGGTCTGTAGGGGCGCACAGTCGTGCGCCCTTGAGGTCTAATAAACAGGCATCTCTCGAATTTACCACGCCGGACGATGTCGATGACCGCGCGCTCTTCGACCGTTTGGCCACCTTTTTCACATCCTTTGAAAACTACTTTGAGCGGGTGGTCTTTTCGGCCCGTGAGCCGTTTGAAGGCAACCTCCCCGCCGAGCCCAAGTACTTCGCTTCGCTGGATTTGAACTTCCTGACCAAGGGGTGGTTTGAGCTGGAATCGATGATGCTCGATTACTTCATCTATCGAAAGCGCCGTCGCGAAGTCCGGCCCGACGACCCCTTCATCGATTTCTATTTTCAATTCTCACGTTTTTTGAGCGTGGCCTCGATTGGCGGCAAGGAATTCTCGACGATTTATGATGCGAGCGAAAATGGCGAGCGATTGAAGATTGTCTGCAAGGATCCTTCGCGGCAGCTCGGTGAGCGCGCGCGGGGTTTCTACAACGCCACGGCGATGTCGGCCACACTTGAACCCATGGGGTTTTTCCGCGACGTGCTGGGCTTCGAAAAGGCACGAACCCTCTCCATCAGCCTGCCGTCGCCTTTTCCGCCCGAGAACCGTCTCATCCGGATTGTGCCCGACGTCCTGACCACCTACAACCAGCGGTCCCGTTTTTACGAAAAGATTGCCCGCATCATTGAGTCAGCCGTGCGGGTACGGCCGGGGAATTATTTTGCGTTTTTCCCCTCGTTCGATTTCCTGGTTGCCGTGCAGAAGTTTTTGGACCTCCCGGAATTTCGCATGGTGACGCAGCAGCGGGTGATGGACGAAGAGGCCAGGGCGACGGTGCTGAGGGAATTAAGAATTTCGACGGCCCCTTTGGTTGTAGATGTTCCTGTGACTCAGAATGGAAATTCGAGGGAGGACGGAATCGACGTCAAGGCCCGACCGCAGCCGGGCAATGATGTTTCCCGCCCGCAAGCTCGATCCATGCTGGTTCTCGCCGTCCAGGGCGGAATCTTCGCGGAAGGGGTTGACTATCCGGGGGAGTCGTTGATCGGGGCCATCATTGTCGGCCCGGGGCTGCCCCGTGTCTCCTTTGAACAGGAACTCATGCGCCAGTACTACGATGAGGAATTCGCCGATGCCGAGGGCGGCGAGCGCTCGCGGGGATTTGCCTATGCGTATCTTTATCCCGGGATGAACCGCGTCATCCAGTCAGCCGGTCGAGTGATCCGCAGTGACACCGACCGCGGGATCATCGTCCTGCTGGACCGCCGCTTCGCACAGCATCCCTATATTGATTTGCTGCCGGAACATTGGTACCGCTACTCGCCGGAGGAGTTGATTGCAACGGACCTCGAATCCGCCTTAAAGAGATTCTGGGAAGGATAGGAAGAGCGCGGCTCGGGAGAAGAGGTTGGAGTGGAGAGCGAGGAAGACCCAGAGCCCCGCTTGAGGGGCTGCGGACCTTTAGCCCACGGCGCCAGCCGTGGGACAGGTGTGCCCCTAAAGGCTGGAGCCCCAGCGGGGCGAAAGAGCCAAACTCACGAAATCACATTCCGGAGCACAGCATCAAGATAGATTTCACATCTTGCACCCTTAGAAATGATCATAGATTTTTTGTTGTCTACGCGGCTCTGTCCCGCTACTCTTCACGGTTCGCTCTCGTCTCAGGCTGTGAAAAAAGTAAAACGGCGAAGGCCTGGCGGACATCTGAGAACAGAATGATTCGAGCCCGGAGGGCGTAAGAGTCTAGCCCCATCTGAGCCCCGTGCTCCTTGCGGGGCGAGGGTGGGGTTGCGAAGAGAAGAATAGTCAGAGCCCCGCTTGCGGGGTGAAAGAATGAAGGAGTGAAGCATTTCGCTAAAACATGTCGGGATGCTCAATTCGTAGGAGCATGCAGAATGTGGAATGGTCTGGGGGCGAAGGCGAGGCAGCCAGAATGGACCCCCCCCCACCGCATCCACTCTATTTGGATCCAATGCATCTCCCCCGCTTATTGACTCTGGATTCCGTCCGGCGTAATCTCTGTTTTTAAGGCTTCTGTTGTAAGACTCGGTTCACCCTCCCCCGTGGAAACTTTCATGTATAGACAACTGGTTTTGAGGCGTGCTGGAATCCCTGAGGACAAGGTTAGGGATTCGGAGGCATTCCGCGGCTCCCGCGCCCCTGCGGTGAACCCGAGGTTCATTCCTAACAGCATAATGCGTAGTAAGACGCAGTGCCGAGCGGAGTTCATAATGAAATCTAAACTCATCTGCGTTTTATTAATGCTCATACTTTCCGCTTCAATCGTATCCGGTCAGAGCAAACCCCCTCAGCAAAGTGATATCACATCACTCCCGCAGACCGTCACACTCTATTCTCCTCATGATAAAGCAACTGTTAATTCTGGCTACACGAGAGCCTGCTTCAGCTTCAAGCTCGGCACTAGTAAGCGATCTAACTCGACTGATTGGGAATTGGGCTATGGCCTTCTCCAAATCGGCAATGAAGATTGGTTTAGTGTCTCAGGGATAGACGGGGCCCGCAGTGTGATTGAGGACTTGGGAAAATTAGGTTGGTCAGACCCCTTCAAGGTACCAGTGCTTGAACCTCTTCCTGAGTTGAAGGAAGGAGAGAAACGACAGATAACGGTAGACGCTTCCGGTGATACACACGAGGCGTGGAAGAAATCAACTAAGATTTTTGCAAGAGCTGAGGTCGATCACATGTATGTGGTGCATGTGAAGGACAGGCAATCCGACTTTTACGCTATGTTTCATTTAGAACAGTTGGAGCAAGGAAAGTATTGTACGATTAGCTGGAAACGTGTGCCCACGCCAGAGAAATAGGATGTTTGGGTCCGGATGAACGGTCGGGAAGATGGATGAAAAAAAGTCCGGGGAGATGGGTTACAGTTTATTCTTTTTGTGATAACGCCATGATTGCCCGTATTCGCTCCGAAGCTCGGAAGGTGCCATAGGAGCCTGATACCGCGAGGCGGGGAGACGCATCGATCGTCCGCCTGCCTGCTTGCAATGAAAGAATCGCCATGAAATCAGTTGTCTGGGTCGTGCTCCTCGGTGTTGCAGTCGTGGTGCTCCACTATTTCGCGTTATGGGCCGAGAGCCGCGGCTGGATCTACTATAAGCATCGCAGGGGTTCGCCTGGCAGCGTCGGCAATGCGCTCTTGCAGGTTCAGTCGATCTTCGAACCAGGGAAGGAGCACGTTCTGGAGGCGCGACTGAAAGACGACGAGGAGCAGGAGGAGTCAGGTGATCCACCGGATCCTGGCGGGACCCGCGGGGTTCACTAACCCGCGCGTGCAGTGCGTCGTGAAAAGGCGGCGATCTTCAGTGGGTGAAACTCCCACCCGGCAACTGTCGCTTCAGCCGGTAGCAACCGGAGCAGCCGTGGAAGCAATGAAACGGCTGAAGCCTCCGGTGGAACGAGGTCACTTTGGGTGACCCAGCGAGCAGGCAGGCCGTAACGTGAGTAAACGCTGAGCAGGCCTCGAAAAGGGTAAT